>CAVPLN010000036.1:0-600321 GCA_963705995.1 uncultured Solirubrobacterales bacterium | reverse complement strand
GGAATGGCGATGGGCGGAACGGTCTCCGGCCGCTCGCCGATTCGTGCGACGTCGAGGGCGATCAGGCCGAGGTTCGCACCGGCAGCTGCTCCGACGATCGTGGTGATGACCGCCATGACCCCGGATGTTGCGTTGAACCCCAGCAGCGCGCCGACGAGGGCGCCCGTCAGCGCGACCCAGATGCCGATCGTCGTGGCCCTGGCCGGCCGGTCGCGGTTGACCCAGGCCCAGTAGGTGCCGAGGCCGATCGGCGTGCCGATGGAGAGAACAGCCATGAGTTCGCTGTCGAGGGGCACTGTCGGCAAAGCCACCAGCACGATGATCAGGCCGGTGAACCATCCGCCGAGGCCGAGCACCAGCAGGTAGACGGAGCGCAGCATCGCGCTCGCCTTGCGCCCGAAGCCGCCGCGCTTGTGCGCCCGGCGCCACATCAGTAGCAGTGACAGGATCATGAGGAGTCCGAAGCCCATCATCGCGCCGAGGACGTCTTCGGCGTAGCGCGCCTTGGCTTGAGCTTGGGCTGAAGTCGACCTTGTTGTGGGTGTAGAGGGACGTGTCGACCTTGCCGGTGTCGAGGTAGGTGTTGATCAGACGGGTGCCGGCTGCCGGTTCGTAGGCCCAGAAGTCGTCGGAGTGGCCGAGGTCCGAGAGCACGACCTCACGGCCGTTCGCGAGGTGAGGCAGGAGCTCGCGGGTCGCATTCTCGGGCGGCGTTGCGAAGTCGAGGTTGCCGCCGATCAGCAACGTCGGAACGTTCGAGTCTTGCACGTGGGTGTACTCGTTCTCGTCCGGGTTCGCCGGCCAGGCGTTGAGGAGGAGGCCGCCGGCCCAGATCAGGTCGTTGCCGGCAGCACTGATCAGCGATCCACGGTTTGCTCCCGACGCGTAGAAGTGCTTCGCGTAGGTGGCGTCGCTGCGGCCGATCGCCGCCAGGTCGCCCCAGACGAACGAGCTCGGAAAGGTGAGCCGTGCCATCAGCGACAGGAACCACGCACCGCTTGCGTCGCCCTTGCCGGCGGAGAGGAGTGAGTTGATCGTCAGTGGCGCGGCGATCGGGCCGCCGCCGGCGGAGGTCTCGTTCATCAGGCCGAAGAACGCGGCGGCTTTGAAGTCGCCGTTCTCGATCGGCAGCAACCCCCAGTGACTGGGAACGTGAGCGAACACGGACTTCACCGACGCGGCGAGATCCGGCGTCCGGCTACGACAGCTCGCCGCCTGGGCGCAGAGCGCGGAATAGCGGTCAATCTGCTCGCCGGTCGTCTTTGGGTCCCAGAGGAAGTTGCCGGGTGGATTGACGCCGATCATCACCGAGCGATGGATGCTCTTCGGGTAGCGCCAGGCATAGATCATCGCGACCCGGGTGCCCGCGCTTTCGCTCACCAGGTCGATCTGGTGGTAGCCGAGGGCGCGGCGGGCCGCCTCGAGGTCGTCGACTTCTTCGGGGATCGAATAGCCGGCGAGATCGACACCATCGCTGCGGAGCCGGTCGGCGCACGACCGGTACGCCGCGGCGACGGCGCGGTACGACTGCTCGCTGAGGAGGTCACCCGAGTCCTCCATTGCCGAGCTCACCTCCGGGCAGTCGAGCCGGACGGAGCCGTCGACGCCGCGGTAGCCGACGAGCACGACGTCGTGGTTGGCGGTGAAACGGCTCGCGTCCGGGAACACCATGTTGGTGACGCCGGGGCCGCCTTGCAGGCGGAAGATCGGGACACCCGGATGGGCCGAATGGGCACGAATCACTATGACCGGAAGTGCGATCAGGCGCGAGTTCGGATCATGGCGGTTCTCGGGCACGACGAGCGTCCCGCAATCCGCGGCGGAGGTGCCGTTCTCAGTCGTGTAGGTGCAGCTCTTGAGCGTCAGCTGGCCTGCATGCGCGCCGGCAGGCACGGAGACGGCCGTAGAGCTGCTGCCGGCGAAGTGGAGGTAGCCGAGCGCGAGCGTGAGGACGGCGATCAGGGCGAGGCCGGTGATCCGGCCTCGCCCGAAGCGTTTTGCGACGGTCTTCTTGCCGTTACTGGAGAGATCGCGGATCTCGACAGGGCCATCGGTCAGCCCTCCGATCCGACGGCGACGGCCGGCAGGATCGAGCTTCTTCAGTGCGGCGTGTGGTGCGGTCATCACTGCTCCTCAGGTTGGTGGAAGTTGCCTGGGGATCAGTCTGGGACCGCCGGCCTGCGCCTGTCATCGCCCGCAGGGCGTGTCTGCGCTCCTCCTCAGCGCAGATCTTTGCCGCTCGCGCCTCTGTCGAAGGACAGAGGCGCGTCTACGCGCCGGGCGTGACCAGCCCGCTCTCGTACGCGAGGACGACGGCCTGAACGCGGTCACGGAGCCCGAGCTTCGCGAGCAGGCTGGAGACGTGGGTCTTGATCGTGCCCTCGCTGACGAACAGCTCGGCGGCCAGCTCGGCGTTGCTCTTACCGTGCGCCAGCATCGTCAGCACCTCGCGCTCGCGCGCCGTCAAGGCGTCCAGCCGCGTGCCGAGCTCCGGCCTGGCCGGCCGGCGTGCGAACTGCTCGATGATGCGCCGCGTGACCGACGGGGCGAGCAGCGCCTCGCCGGCAGTCACGACGTGCACCGCGTGCAGGAGCTCCTCGGGTGGGGCGTTCTTGAGCAGGAAGCCGCTGGCGCCCGACCGCAGCGCCTCGAACATGTACTCGTCACGCTCGAATGTGGTGAGGATCACCACACGACTGTGCAGCTCGCCGTCTTCGGTAATCCGCCGCGTGGCCTCGAGTCCGTCACCGTCGGGCATCTGGATGTCCATCAACACGATGTCGGGCCCCAGGCGCCGGGTGCTGGCCGTGGCCTGCTCGCCGTTCGCCGCCTCGCCGACAACCTCGATCTCGGGATCGGACTCGAGAATCATCCGAAAGCCGGCGCGAACCATCGCCTGGTCATCGGCCAGCAGCACACGGATGCTCACAGCGCACCGTCCGAGGTGGCAGCGGCGTAGGCGAATGGGTGATAGAAGGCCTCTAGCGCGCGGTCGCGGGCGACGGCAAGGTCGAAGCGGTGGCCGCCCCGCGTCTCGTCGACCGAGACGGTCACTGCGTCCTGGCGGAGGCCCGAGCGGCAGGCGTGATGGCGTTCTCCGGGCCTGCGGCAACTACCGAGCGAGGTGACCGGCTCAGCCGTACGGCCGTGAACAAGGGTGGTGCGGTCATCACTGCTCCTCAGGTTGGTGCAAGTTGCCTGGGGATCAGTCTGGGACCGCCGCCTGCGCCTGTCATCGCCCGCAGGGCGTGTCTGCGCTCCTCCTCAGCGCAGATCTTTGCCGCTCGCGCCTCTGTCGAAGGACAGAGGCGCGTCTACGCGCCGGGCGTGACCAGCCCGCTCTCGTACGCGAGGACGACGGCCTGAACGCGGTCACGGAGCCCGAGCTTCGCGAGCAGGCTGGAGACGTGGGTCTTGATCGTGCCCTCGGTGACGAACAGCTCGGCGGCCAGCTCGGCGTTGCTCTTACCGCGCGCCAGCATCGTCAGCACCTCGCGCTCGCGCTGCGTCAAGGCGTCCAGCCGCGTGCCGAGCTCCGGCCTGACCGGCCGGCGTGCGAACTGCTCGATGATGCGCCGCGTGACCGACGGGGCGAGCAGAGCCTCGCCGGCAGTCACGACGTGCACCGCGTGCAGGAGCTCCTCGGGTGGGGCGTTCTTGAGCAGGAAGCCGCTGGCGCCCGACCGCAGCGCCTCGAACACGTACTCGTCACGCTCGAACGTGGTGAGGATCACCACACGACTGTGCAGCTCGCCGTCTTCGGTAATCCGCCGCGTGGCCTCGAGTCCGTCACCGTCGGGCATCTGGATGTCCATCAACACGATGTCGGGCCGCAGGCGCCGGGTGCTGGCCGTGGCCTGCTCGCCGTTCGCCGCCTCGCCGACAACCTCGATCTCGGGATCGGACTCGAGGATCATCCGGAAGCCGGCGCGAACCATCGCCTGGTCATCGGCCAGCAGCACACGGATGCTCACAGCGCACCGTCCGAGGTGGGCAGCTTGACGCGCACGGCGAACCCGCCGCCGGATGCCGGCCCCGCCGTCAGTTGGCCGCCGTGCAGGGCGGCACGCTCGCGCATGCCGATCAACCCCAGGCCGCCCGGGCTCGTCCCTGATAGCGCCGTCGCGCCGCGGCCGTCGTCGATGATCTCGACCTCGAGCTCGTCGGGCCAGTACCGCACGCGCACGTCGGCGCGCGACGCCGCCGCGTGCTTGAGGGTGTTGGTCAGCGCTTCCTGCACGATGCGGTACGCCGACACGCCGATCATCGGCGGCAACGAGCGTTCCTCGCCTTCGATGCTGACCGCGACGGCGAGCTCGGACTCGCTCATGCTCGCCGCCAGCCGCGGAAGCTGGCTCAGGCCAGGGTCGCGGAGCCAGATCGTCCTGGTCGCCGGCCTGCCGCAGGAATCCGAGCAGGCGGTGCAACTCCCCCACCGCCTGTCGGCTCGAGACCTCGATCGCGGTCAGCGCCTCCTTCGCCTTGACACGGTCACGGTCGATCACGACGCGGGCGGCGCCGGCCTGGACGCCCATCATGCTCACGTGGTGGGCGACGACGTCATGCAGCTCCCGCGCGATCCGCACCCGCTCCTCGAACACGGCGTGCTCGGCCTGTGTCGCACGTGACTCCGCCACCTCGGCCCGCTCGGCCCGCGCGCGGACGGCAAGGCCTGCAACCCAGGCGACGGCGAAGTCGACGGGAATGAAGACGAGCTGGTCGACCGAGTGCCCGGGGATGTTGTAGACGAGGGTCGCCGCAGCGCCGACCACGATCGCCAGTCCGAGGCCAGCCCGCCGGACGTCCCGAAGGTTCCCGAGCAGGAATGCGGCCGCCAGCCCGATCAGGAAGAGGGACTCGGGGTACGGGATCAGCAGCGGGTCGACGAACGAGATTCCCGCGGCCAAAAGCCAGTACGCCGCCGGTCCGGCAAACGGAAACCATCGCCGCGCGAACACGGGTAGCACCAGGATCGCGAGCGCGGGAAGGCAGAACCACAGCGTCGTTGTCGGAGCTCCGGACGAGCCGCGTCCGAGCACCACGTCAAGCATCGCCACGATCGCCAGCAGCGCGATCAGCAGATCGAACCAGTACGTGCGGGCGAGATGTTCGACTCGGCTCACGCATCGAACGTACTCCACCAGCTGGTGGACCGCCTCCCACCAAGATCAGACACGGGATCCACCGCACGTACTACCCACCTCGGAACCGGCCGCCACCGGCGCAAGCGCGGGAAAGCAAACGACGTCATGGACGACCAGAGCTGTCGCTGCTTGCTGGAATCCTGCCCGGGGGGCAAGCTCGGCGTGCGTTGGTTCCCGGCGATCACGACCCGCCGATCGTCAGGCTGTAGCGCTGGCAGCGCTTCTGTGCAGCCAGGAACGCCGGCGAGTTGGGGTTGAGTCCACTCGAGGGGCTGAACGTCAGGCCTCTTGAGGTCGGATCTGGGAAGTTCGGGACGCCGTGCGCGCGCATGCATTTGGCCAAGCGCAACATCAGCGTCAAGTTCTCCGCGCTCTGGGCTGCCGATGGGGTTTGGTAGAAGCCCGCGGGCACCAGCGCTTTGCAGTCGCGCTCGGCGGCGAGGGCCTGAGGCGACCGGGGGCCAGGCACGCCCGGGGCCGCTTCCCAGACCAGCCCGCCTGTGCGCGCCGGCTCGACCTGGACTCCACGCTTGTTCAGGCAGGCGGCGTAGGTGACATAGCTCGAGACCTTCTGTCGTTGAGTGAGCGGTGCCGAGCTCGCGCCGCAGCCGGCGGCGAGCAGGCAAAGGCAGCCGAGCGCGACGAGCGCCGGGGCACGCGGCACGCCACGGGGGCGCCGAACTGCCCGGCTCGAGCGGCGGTCAGACGGACGCCCTCGTCGATTTCCCAGCAGTACCGCCAGCGCGTACACGGGGTCAGAGGCTCGGACGGGTTAGGGAAACGGAGTTCTCTAACCCATGTCCTGTCCGGTCCGGGCTGGACCCATCACCGCCTACACAGGGAATCGGACGCTTCGGGATGTCGTGATCGACTGGTGCTGGTCGCGTCTGCTTCACGGTCTTTGAAGGAGCCATCCCGCCGAGGCCGCACCCCGTGCGCGTTGAGCGTCGCCGGCGTAGGTAAGGGGGGTCTCACCCGAGGTAGCAGCCGGGGGTGATGTGGGACGCGGCATGCAACAGGTCGGTGCTGACTCGGGTCGAGATGAGGATGTCTGCAGACCCGTCTCGATCGACGAACCGGAGTCCGGTGACGGCGTTGGTGCTGCGTGTCACCTCGGCGACACCCGATGAGGTGAAGTCCGGGCCCGAGAGCTCAAATGTGGTTCTGTCCCCGACCGCAAGTCCGCCTCCGGTGACGAGCATGCCGGCTTGGGAGATGTTGAGGACGCGACGGCGGGCGGATTGCGCCCCGGGGGTCGTCAGGCGTGCCGAGAGGTCTTGGGTGCGGGCGGTCCGCCAGCAATGGCGCGTGGATGGCATCAGATGCCTCCGAGGTTTGGGCTGCCCGTCGCGTGCACGGCGAGCAGGGGTGTTTGTGTGAGCAGCGCTCATCACGCGAGCGACCTGGTTGCGATGGGGTTGAGGGGGTGGGGGTGACCGAGGTGGTAGCCCTGTCCGTAGTCGACGCCGAGGTTGGTGAGTAGGGTGACGGTTTCTTGGTCGCCGATGAATTCGGCGATCGTTTGTTTGCCCATGCCGGTGGCGATGTCGACTGCGGCTTTGATCAGGAGGCGGTCGGTTTGGCTGGTGGTGGCGTGCTTGACGAATTCGCCGTCGATCTTGAGGAAGTCGAAGGGGAGGTGTTTGAGGTAGTAGAAGGATCCGTAGCCGGCGCCGAAGTCGTCGAGCGCGAAGCGGCAGCCGAGGTTGGTGAGGTCGCGGATGAATTGGCCGGCTGCGGTCATGTTGATGACTGCGGCGGTTTCGGTGATCTCGAAGATCAGGTTGTGTGGTGCGATGCCGGTGCGGTCCAGTTCGCGGCTGATCAGCGCGAGCAGCTCGGGGTTGCCGATCGAGAGTCCGGAGAGGTTGACCTCGAACGTCAGTTCTTGTCCTTGGTCGCGGTGTTCGGCGAGGAGCTTGATCGCTTGCGTGGTGACCCACCGGTCGATCTCTTGCACCATCCCGAGTCGTTCGGCGATGTAGAGGAACGAGCTCGGTGTGATCTGGTTGCCGTGTTCGTCGCGCATTCGCAGGAGCAGTTCGTGTTGGGTTGTCTCGCCGGTCGCGAGCTCCACGATCGGCTGGGTGATGAGCACGAACCCGTCGTGTTGGAGTGCTGCGCCGATGCGTTGGGCCCAGGTGACGCGACCTTTCATCCGCGAGCTGCTCGGCTCGCCCGAGACGTAGAGT
This sequence comes from uncultured Solirubrobacterales bacterium, assembly GCA_963705995.1. GTDB lineage: Bacteria > Actinomycetota > Thermoleophilia > Solirubrobacterales > Solirubrobacteraceae > Palsa-465. The sequence goes on along the minus strand of CAVPLN010000036.1, from coordinate 592,985 downwards.
TCGGCGCGGTCACGCCCGGCGTTCTTGGCATCGTACATCGCCAGATCGGCGTTGACGAGCACGTCCTCGCCGCTTGAACGGTCCGGGGATTCGAACAGTGCGATCCCTGCACTGGCGGTCATCGGCCGTGCGTGGAGGCCCAGCTCGACGACCTCCGCGCGGAGCCCGGCAAGGAGGTCATCGGCGACCAGACGGGCTTTTGCTGCGTCGGCGGTTGGTAGCAGGACCGCGAACTCGTCGCCGCCGAGCCGGGCGAGCACGTCGGTCTTCCGCAGCCGCGACGCGAGCACGTGCGCGGTCCTGACGATCGCCTCATCTCCAGCGTGATGCCCGAGCGTGTCGTTGATGAATTTGAAATGGTCGAGGTCGAGCATGATCGCTGCGCCACCACCGCCGTAGCGTGCCGTGCGGCCGCGGTGGGCGTCGAGCGCACTCTCGAAACTGCGGCGGTTCAGCAACCCGGTCAACGGATCGTGGTCAGCGAGGTACACGAGGCGCTCCTGCGAGCTTCGGCGGTCAGTGACGTCCTGGATCTGGGCCACGAGCCGCCGCGGCCGACCGTCGCCGTCACGCAGCACGGTCGTGTGCACCGCCACCCATACCGGGGCGCGGGCAGTGTGCACGAAGCGCTGTTCTGACAGGCAGCCCTCCACGCGGCCTGCGAGCAGATCGGCCAGCTCCTGTTGGCTGGTGTCGAGGTCGTCCGGATGGGTGATCGCCCCGATGTCGGTTGCCTCGAGCTGCTCGCGGGAGTAGCCGCTGATTCCACACAGAGCGTCATTGACCCCCACGAACCTGCGCTCGAGATCGAGCAGTGCCATCCCGATCGGGGCCTCATCAAAGACCCGCCGAAACAGCTCCTCCGCCTCCCGCAAAGCGGCCTCGGCCTGTTTGCGGGCGGTCACGTCGCGAGCGATCACGGATACCCCAACCGCCGTTCCGGAAGGGTTTGTGACCGGAGACACCGTGATCGACACATCGATGAACGCCCCGTCCTTGCGCTGGCGGACGGTCTCGAAATGTTCGATCCGCTCCCCGGCGCGCACACGGGCGAGGAGCGCCGGAATTTCCTCCTCGTGACCCGATGGAACCAGCAGCGCAATGTCCCGCCCGACCGCATCCTCGGCCGCGTAGCCGTAGATCCGTTCCGCTCCCTGGTTCCAACTCTCAATCGTGCCCGTCGGCGCAAGGCTGATCACCGCATCATCCGATGACCCGACGATCGCCGCCAACCAGGCGTTGAGCACGTCGACCTGTTTACGGTCGCTGACGTCACGACAGATGACCGATGCGCCAACCACGGTTCCCGAGGAGTTCGTGACCGGCGACACTGTGATCGATACGTCGATCACAGTTCCGTCCTTGCGCCGGCGGATGGTCTCGAAATGCGCGACCCGCTCCCCGGCGCGCACGCGCGTGAGAATCGCCACGATCTCGTCCTCGTGACCAGGCGGAACCAGGAACGAGATGGCCCGTCCGATCGCCTCCTCGGCCGTGTAGCCGTAGATCCGCTCCGCTCCCTGGTTCCAGCTGACCACCTGCCCGTCCAGCGACTTGCCGATCACCGCATCGTCTGAGCCCTCGACAATCGCTGCCAACCACGCGTCGATCGCGTCGTCCCGCAACTGTGGGAGCACGGGCTGATCTCCCGCGCTGTCCAGCGCCGGCACGGCAGCCTCCCCGCCCTCGTCAACGTCCTTGTCGTCGTCGCCAGCGTCCCTCACGATCAACACCGACAGCGCGTCCAGCGGGTCGCCGCCGTCAGTAGGCAGGGACGCACCGGCCGGCGCCGAACCCGAGTCGGCCGTGACGCGCGCGACGGGAACGAGACCCGACCTTGCACGCGACCGTGCCGCGATCATCGCGTCGATCGTCCGGCGCGCCGAACCTTCCCAGCTCGCGATGCGCACGCCCACCGCACCCCCGTTGCAGTGCGCCACCTGACCTTGGCCCGCACATCGAAAGTCGCGGCCCGCGAGCTCGACGCCGACCGACTCACCGACCTCAAAGCCGCTGCCAGCGACCAGCATCCCGCCCGCCGAGACGTTCAGTACACAGCCGGCATGCGGGGCGGGATCTCCGGCGTGCCGGAGCGTTGCCGCGAGGCCTCCCGTTACGGCAATGCGTGGATGCATCCGTCTCTGGGACATGGTACGACTCCGAACATCGAGGGCTGGCCCCGGTTATCGGCCACCCGCAGACGGGCACGACTGCGATCTCGAGGACTAATCTCTTATCGGGCGCCGCACACCGAACCTTGAGCGCGCGTGCGCATCCGGCATTCTCCGGCTCGCACATTTGGGTCGACGACCAGTCGCAACCGTCTGCGCGGAACCTCCGAAGCTCCGTCGCGATCGACCGATCGTGCTCGAGGCGATCGGCAAGGCGCTCGCGTGACGCACAACCGTGCGCTCGGGAGTGGCTTGCCGGTTCAGGCGGCTTGTGGGGTGCTGACCCCGAGTCGTTCGAGGAGCGTCTGGACCGAGCCGATGCGGGGGACGAACAGGAAGGAGAACTTCGCTGTTGAGGATTCGACGGTGAGCTGCGATCGCATCAGGACGGTCGGGTCGTGGGGGTCGCCGCGGCTGGCGGCGCTGTTGGACAGCAGCTGGCCGAGGAGGTCGATCTCGACGGTCGGCGGGTCGGGCGCGAGCTCCATTCCGGTCATCTCGACGATTGCGTTCAGGTAGGAGGTTGCGAGGATGTTTCCGACCTCCTGGAGGGCGGTGCGCCCGATCTCGTCATCGAGGCTCGTCCCGAGCAGCCGGCAGAGCTCCTCGCTGGTGTCCTCGGGGAAGACCAGCAGCACGGTGCCGCCGTCGGCATGGATTGGGGTGTCGACGAGCGCGGAGCGGCTCATCGGCGCCCCGATATGATCGATCGCCTCCGCGAGCACAGTGAGCAGCGCCTCGGAGTAGCCGATGTCGACCGGTCGGCCGAGCAGCTGGGACAGGGCGGTCGCGGCGTGACCCGAGCCGATGTTCGCGATCTCCCGCAATGCGCTCTGCTGCATGTCGGTGAACCCCAGCCGGCTGCCGCCCCCCACCGTCCAGGCGCCGGCGATCGCGCCCGGCTCAAGGATCGGGATCGCCTGATCGCCGTCCAGGACGATGCCGCTGGCGAAGTCTCCCTTCGCGATGCGGGGCATCTCCAGCCTGTCGACCGAGAGCTGGCCGACGAGCTCCTGGACCGCGAACGCATACCGGCGCCCGGACGCCCAGACGACGACGGCCGCCACCGGCGGCTCGTGGCTGAGGCCCAGACGCACGCCAACATCGATCAGCTCGAGCACCTGACCGCGAAAGCAGACGAACTGGACGCCGTCGACCTGGTGTGCCTCGTGCTGGCGCAGGTCGAACGTCTGCTCGACGGCGTCCATCGGCAGCGCCCAAGCCAGCCCGCCGGCGCGGATCACAAGGAGGTGGACCGGGTCAGGCATTTTGATACTCCAATCGAAGGTCAGCGGGCGTTGGGATGACCCTCACGTGATCGACCAACGCCCGGGGTGACATGAGCCCGTCGGGCCAACCGCAGGACTTTTCCGTCGGATGCCGGGTGTCGACCACTGACGGGCCCGGCCGGCCGTGAGGCTTGATGCGCGCAGAGTCAGCTCGCGCGGTGGGTACTGTTTCGACAGTCGCCCGGTTTTAGGTGCGTGTTTCCCCCTCGCGAGTTCGGGACCGGTCTGGTCGATGGGCTGAGGAGAGCCAGTCAACGCACTGAACCAACTTCCGAGGAGACATGTCCACACTCTTTTCACGAGACCGCATCCCAGCCGATGATGGGTCGGCCGCCGCCGAGCGCGAGCAGGTGACGCGGCTGTTGAGCGAGCGCCTGGCGAGCCTTGACGGCAAGTGTCTCGAGGGCCTCGCCCAGGGCCTCCGCCATGCGGTGGACGGTGATTACACCGTCAAGGTGCAGCCCGTGACCACGCCGATCGAGATGACTGTCCAGGATCCGGCGCAGGCTGAGCTGGTGAGGCTGTTCAACTCGATGCTCGCGAAAGCGCAGGCGGCGCTTGAAGGCTACGGCGCGTTGCGGGAGGAGCTGAACGCGGCGCTGGGGGATCAGTCGTGCCTGGGTCCGCTGACCGAGCGGCTGCACAGCCTGTCAGATAAGTGTCTCGCGGGCCTCGGCGAAGGTCTGAAGGCTGCCGCTGCCGGCGATCTGACGGTCGAGGCCCTCCCGGTCACCCAGCCCCTGACGACCCGATCCGGGGCGGAGCTCGGCGAGTTGGGGACCGTGTTCAACACGATGCTCGGCCAGGCGCAGGGCGGTCTTGGGTCCTACAACGACATGCGCGCCCAGTTGGCCGCGATGATCGGCCAGATCTCCGCGACCGCCGGTCAGGTCAGCGGCGCGACGCAGCAGATGTCCGCGTCCTCGACGGAGACCGGAGCGGCGATCTCCCAGATCGCGCAGGCGACCACCAGCGTTGCCGAGGGCGCCGAGAAGCAGGTCGGGATGATCCACGAGGTCCAGAAGGTGACCGACGAGGCGGTCGAGCTGTCCGCCCATGCGCGCGAGGTGGCCGCCAACGGCGTCGCGTTGACCGGGCAGATCGGGGCGATCGCCGACCAGACCAACCTGCTGGCGCTGAACGCGGCGATCGAGGCCGCACGCGCCGGTGAGCAGGGTCGCGGTTTCGCGGTCGTCGCCGAGGAGGTCCGCAAGCTCGCCGAGTCCGCCGCCGTCGCGGCTCGACAGACGAGCGACGCATTCCAGGGGCTCAGCTCGAGCATCGAGGACGTCGGCGGGTGCATCGAGCGGATCAACGAAGCCGCGAAGGTAGTCGCGGAGGTCGCCAACAGCACCGGCGCCGCGACCCAACAGGTGTCCGCCTCCGCCGAAGAGTCAGCCGCCACGAGCCTGGAGATCGCCAGCACCAGCCAGGCCCTGGCCGGCACGGCCGGCGAGCTCGCGGGCATGGTCGCGAGATTCACGGTGTGAGCGACCACACGGCCACGCTCAGCACCGGCTGAGGACCGGTCGACCAAGGCCGACCAGCCGTAACCGTAGATGATCGTCTGCTCGACGTCCGCCGACGAGAACCCGCTCCCGGTCGACGGCAAGGCAGACGATCGGCCGCCTCACGGGACATTCAGCCCAGTACCTGAAATCAACCCCCCACCGGAACAGGCGACCGCTCGTCTCACAGCGAGCGGTCGTCTGTCTCTCAAACCCCGACCCGGAGCAATCAGATGGCTGAAGAAACGCAGGCGCGCCAGGTTGTCGTGATCACGCTCGGCGCCGAGCAGTACGCGCTGCCGATCACGCAGGTCCAGGAGATCATCCGCTACACCCAACCACGGTCCGTCGCGTCCAGCGACTACGCGCTCCGAGGCGTATTCAGCCTCCGCGGACGGATCATCCCCGTCTACGACCTCGCGACCCGTCTGGGCGTCAGCTCCGAGATCGGCGAGCACAGCAAGATCGTGATCGTCGAAACGGCAACACAGACGATCGGCATGATCGTCGACGGCGTCGAGGAAGTCCTGACGATCGAGGCTGACCAACTCCAGGCCGCCCCCGACGCCGTCGACGCGACGCTTGTCAACGCGATCGCGAAGCTCGGCGACCGACTTGTGATGCTCCTGACCCCTCGAACGCTGTTCGAAGACGCAGCCGAAGCGCTCGTCTGAACTACACGCTCGCCGACCGGCGAGCCCCAGAAGCGGTCGCGGTCGCGATTCCGTCGACGCCTTGATGTCCTTCGGACGCTGCACGACCTGCCGCACGAACAGTGTGGGCATACGGGCTCCTGCACGGCAGCCACCGCCAAAGCCCGCAACCCCCGCGCAAGTCGTGCTCGGAGAGGTGGCGCAGTTCGAGCACGCGGTGCTTTCGCTCCGAGATGTCCTGGATCTGGCGACGAAATGCTTGGGCGCGCGGTCGACGTCGCGGACGAGTGACGCCGACACCGATGCCCACACGACCGATCCGTCCCGGTGCAGGGAGCGCTTCTCCGTCTCATAGGTCCGGATCGCGCCGGCTAGAGCTAGAACCCGAACGCGATGTGCGCGATCGGCCTCGTGATCGTCGGAATTCGTGATGTCGCTCGTCATGATCCCCACGCACTGATCGGCCCCGTATCCCGTCATCTTGCACAGCGCCCGGTTGGCGCGCAGCAGGAGGCCGTCGGGCGGGACCAGCATCATCGCGATCGGAGCATCACTGCCCCGGGTCGATCACACGGGGCGCTGGTGATCGACGTTAACGCACGCCATAGCGAGCGCAGAGTTGAACTCGGAGTATCGCGCGCATCGCGGCTTTCAACCGGTCGCTCCCCACTACCTGCCGGAAGCGGCGCTGTCGGAGCGAAGCGCAGATGGTACCCAAACGTGGCACCCAAGCCCTCAGAGCCGCCGGCTAAGTCGCTGTCCCGGAGATGAAAAAACCGAGCGTGTGCTCGGCTTTTCAGAGAGTGGGCCGTGTAGGGATCGAACCTACGACCTTGGGATTAAGAGTCCCCTGCTCTACCAGCTGAGCTAACGGCCCGGGGGAGATCCGATGTTACCCGGACGGCGCCGGCGTCAACATTCCTGAGCCAGCTGCGCCGCTGTGCTGGTCGACGTCTTGGCGGCATTCAGGTCGCTCGTGAGCGTGAGCCGGTTGAGCTTCGGCGACAGCGAGATCGCCTTGGCTGCGGCGAGCTCGCCCTTGCGGGTCTGCTTGGCGGCGTAGGCGGACGCGGCGAGGCAGAAGTACCCCTTCTCCTGCGTGGGCTCGGAGGCGATCACGTACTCCCAGGCCGAGGCTTGGTCCGAGTACTGGGCGAGGACGCCGAAGGCCTGGGCCATCAATGTCGAGTAGAGGACGTTCGGGGTGTTCTTCGTCAGCGACAGGTAGTGGGTCCAGGCGTTGGCGGCGTCCCGCAGCTGGACCTTGCCGGACGCCGTGTAGGTACCGGCCGCCGAATCGAAGTTGCTGCCCTCGCCGGCCGCGGTGTAGCGGGCCTCGATCAGCGCCGCCCAGGCGGCCGCCGAGTTCGGCTGCTGCTTGACCGCCTTCAGCGCCGCCCTGGTCTGCGAGTTGATCGCGGAGCTCTGGCCGCTGCTCGAGCCGCTGTTCGTGAAGGCGTTCAGGAGCCCGCCCTGCTGACCGGCGCCGACGCCGAACAGCACGAGGCCACCGAGCATCAGGACCGCCAGCCCGACGTAGATCACCTGGACGGCCCGGCGGCGCCGGCGGCTGCGGAGGTCGAAGAGCATCGCGCTTAACTCTACGAGGCATCGAGCTGCTGTGCCAGCGCGGCCGCCTCGGCGGCCGCTCGCTTCGTGGCGCGGTGGTCGGCGACCCTGAGCAGGACGATGCTGAGACCGTAGAGGAAGACGAGCGGCAGCGTCTCGAAGAACATCGTCACCGGGTCGACTCCCGGGAGCGCTGCCGCGATCACCGCGATCAGGACGATCGCGTACCGCCAGTTCACCGTCAGAGTCTTCGACGTGATCATGCCCGCCTTCTGCAGAGCGAGCAGGAACAGCGGGACCTGAAAGGCGAGCCCGATCCCGAGCATCAGCAGGATCTCGAACTTGTAGAAGGACGATGCCTGGGGAATGATCTGAAAGTCGCTCGAGTTATAGCCCTGGAGGAAGTGGACCGCGGGCGGCAGGACCTCGAAGTAGGTGAAGACGACGCCGGCGATGAACAGCCCCGGCGCGGCGAGCATCGACGGGATCACGGCGCGCCGCTCGGACGGATGCAGTGCCGGGATCACGTACGCGTAGAGCTGATAGAGGATCACCGGGAGCGTGACCAGGAGGGTGAAGTAGGCGACGACCACGAGCGTCGTCGTGAACGACTCGCCGAGGCCGATGACGAGCGGCTTCTCCTTCGCCGGTGCGCTCTTGGGCGTGGCCCTGACCGCTTCCGCGGCGCCCGAGGCGATCGACTCGAGTCCCGCCCGAACGCCGGCCGGAACACCCTTCGCCGCGCCGAGCGCGGCGATCACCTGATCGGCGCCGTCCTCGATCCTGAGGAAGGCGTGGTGCTCGCTGGCCGCCTGCTTCGGCTCTCCCCCGAGGAGCGAATGCTGGGCGGCGAAGTTCTCGCTTGGAAGCGCCCGGTTGAGGACCGAGAGCAGCGGATGGTTCTGCCAGAAGCAGAGACAGAACGCCAGCAGCAGCACACCCGCGCAGATGAACAGGCGCGAGCGAAGCTCATCGAGGTGATCGACGACGCTGAGCCGGTCCTCGTGGCCGATCGGCCGCAGCGCCTTCATACCCGTCTGACTCCGGCGGGACCGGCTACGAATTCGGGTCGGCGCCGGTCGGCGTCTTCTGCCTATCCTCGGTTGCGGCGCCCGTGCCGGTCCCGAGCTCGGAGTGATCGTCGTCGCCCGAGTTGATGCCGCCCTTGAACTCCTTGATGCTCTCGCCGATCGAGCGGCTCAGCATCGGCAGCCGCTTGGGGCCGAAGAACAACAGCAGGATCAACAGCACAACGATGCCGTCGGTGAGCGGATTATGAAACATGGCTGCTTCCTCCCAGTAGGGACTTCAAGTTTAACTGCAACGGGATCGGGCCGAGCCGCCGGTCCGCAACTAACCGCACCCAGAGCGGGCTGAACACGGAACGTCCAGTCGTCGCTGGACACTTTCTCAAGCTGCGCAAGCGCTGGGCCGATACCCGGTCTGTAAGCGAGCCGAGAACCCCATGAACCCCAGCCATCAGCACCACACCATCCGCCGCATCGTCCTCCCGAGCGGCCGGTCGATCGAAGTCATCCGCTTCAACGAGGCGGAGACGACCGTTCGAGAACTTCACATCTGCCTGAACTGCGGCAGCGACCTCGTCCAGCCGATGAGCTGGTGCGAGAGCGCCGACTCCCGGTGGCAGCTCACGCTCGAGTGCCCCAACTGCGGCTGGAGCGAGAGCGGCACCTACGACCGCTCCCAGGTCGAGCGCCTGGAGGACCGGCTCGACGAGGGTCTCGCCGACATGATCGCCGACCTCCAGCGTCTGACGCAGGCCAACATGGCCTGCGATGTCGACCGCTTCATTTCGGCCCTGGACTGCGATCTGATCCTCCCCGAAGACTTCTGAAAGCCGCGGCGCCGCGGCTTACCCCGGCCGCCCGCCCGACCCCCAAGGAAACGCCCGCCCGGTCAGCGGGCGTTTCCATTTGGGGGCGGTAACCACGTTCACGGATTCCTCGTCGCGGTCGAGAGTCCCAACTCCGTGGGGGTTCGGCCCAGCTGGATGCGCTCTCCGGCAGAGGTCAGCGCGGATACGGGCGGGTCGGCGGTCGCCACGACGGAGCCCGGCTGAACACGGACGCGCACACGACTGCCGCGGAATCGCACGCCAAGCTCGAGTTTGTCCCAGCCGGGTGGCAGGACTGGATCGATCGCGAGCGCGTCGCCCACCGGGCGCAGTCCCGCGAAGCCGAAGGCCAGCGCCCTCCAGACGCTGCCCATCGCGGCCAAGTGCAGCCCGCGCGACGTCGTGCCCCCGATGTCGTCGAGGTCGATGCGGGCGGTGAGACGGAGCGTCTCGGTCGCCTCGACAAGGCGACCGGCGCGGGCGAGCAGCGCGGCGTGGATGCCGGGCGAGAGGGTGCTGGCGAGCGCGGTGCGGGGCTCGTAGTAGTCGAGGTTGGGTCGCAGCGATCCCGGGGCCACCTCATCCGGCAGGAGGTAGTGCAGCATCAGCACGTCGGGTTGCTTGACGACCTGTGCTGAGCGGGTCCGATCGTGCCCGAGGAGCACGTCGGAGTCGACCGGTCGTGGTGCGAGGTCGGCGATCACGAGTGGCTCGAGCGCGTGGAACCCGGCGAACTGCTCGTAGATGCCCGTGGCGGGGTCATAGCCATCGACGATCGTGTCGGCCAGGTGAAGCCACCGGCCGCGCTCATCCTCGTCGATGACTCCGGCGCCGACGTCTGCGGCTCGCCTCAGGTTCCAGCGCGCCATCACGTTCGTGTAGGCGTTGTCGTCAACGCGCTCGTGGTACTCGTCGGGGCCGATCACGCCGCGGATGTGACCCCGACCGTGCTCGTCGAGCTCGATTCGCGACGCCCAAAAGCGAGCGGTCTGCACGATCAACTCGCGTCCCGGGCCCGCGGCGAACGCCATGTCACCGGTCCAGTCGACGTAACAGGCGGCTGCCCACGCGACGTCAGCGACGATGTGCTCCTCGAGCTCGCCGGTCAGGATCGGCACGATCTCGCCGCGGTGGTCAGGCAGCTGGCGGGGCGTCACGTCTCGACCGGACCGCGCCGATTCCCACGGGAACCACGCGCCGGCGCGCCGCTGGGCGCGGGCGGCACGATTGGCCGCGGGCAGTCGCTGGACGCGGTACTCGAGGATCCCGCGCGCCGCTGGTGGATCGGTCGCGGCCAGCGCCGGCAGGACATACACATCCGTGTCCCAGAACACGTGCCCTCGGTAGCCGTGGCCCGTCAACCCGCGAGCCCCGACCGCCGACTCACCGCCGCCCTGCGCGCTCGCCAGCAGGTGGAAGATCGCGAGCCGAACAGCAAGCTGCAGGCCCGGATCGCCGTCGATGCGCACGTCGGCGTCCTCCCAGCGCAGCCCCCAGGCGCGCCGATGCTCAGAGAGCAGACCATCGAACCCGAGCCGCTGCGCCGGGCGCAGGCGATCGAGCGCGACGCCCTCATCGGCCGTCCCTCGGGCGACGCCTGCATACGCCGCGACGCGGTCGAGAACGCGGTCCGAGGCCCCTCCGCGAAGCTGATCGTCGGCGGCCGCGACGATCGACCCGGGCCGACCGATGACCCGCATCCAGCGCGAGCCGTCGGTGTCGCCTTCCTCATACGTCGGGCCGAGCGGCGGTAGAAGTGATCGGGACACGTCCATGCCCGCACTGCGGTCCCTGACCCTGAGCGCAACGGTCGCCGGCCGTGCCAGCGAGGAGAGCGACAACGAATCGATCCGACCGGTCTTCGACTGCACCTGTTGCTGGAGGACGCCGGCATGGAGATCGAGTACCCGACGCACCGACCGTGGCGACGGGTCGTCAATCGAGATCGTGTTCCAGCGCGGTCCGGCCAACAGGTGCGACTGCGAGCCCGATCTCGTGTACACGCCCGACTTGAGGACGGTGGCGCTCCCGGGCGCGCCCCCGGTGATCACACTGCCGCGAGTCCCGAGCGACCCGTCGACGAGCGTCAGCAGCGACTCGCGGACCCGCTCGAGCCGCGGCTCGGCCCCGTCGATCACCAGCGTCCACTCCGGATGCTGGACAACGATCGGGAGCTCACCCCGCTGACGGCGCGCGATCTGATCCTCGAGCACGCCCGCAAACGCCACCGGGCCGCCGCCGATCCAGACGACGCCCGCGGGTACGCCCGCGGGCTCGGCGCCGACGGAGACCGAGGTCGCGCGGACACCTTCGCCCACCAGCAGCCGCGAGTCGCTCCCCGGCACTCCACCGAGCGGACCGAATTCGTCGGCCACGATCAGCACCTGCTCCGGGGCGATTCCGCGCTGCCACAGCCAGTGCGTCACCCACGCGCTCGAGTCCGCCTTGTCGGTGAGCCCGATCTGGACATGTCTGGCGTCGCTGCTCACCTTCGCGTCGGGCAGGCCGGCGGCGGTCGCGGCGTCACGCGCGATCTCCACTACCTCGGCCAGCCCGTCGATTCCCGCCGTGGCAAGGCGGGCCTGCACCGCCGCAAGCAGCTCACCGATCCGTGCATGCGGAGGGTTGACCGGGTGGGGCTCTGGGATCAGATCGAGCTTGCGGAGGTTCAGCCGCGCGGGCACGACCCGAGCGGCGATCCCCCGCGCCGACAAGCGCTCCGACGTCATCTGCGCGGCGCGCGATAGGGCCGCGTCCTCCTCTGGGCTCGCCGTCCGCCGGTGGATGAGTTGCGGGCCGGCACGATCGACTCCGAACACCTCGGAGCCCCCGCAGAGCGCCAGCAGGAGCCCGCCCTCACCAGCCGGCCGCGCGGCCAGCTGACCGTCGACGGTATCGACATCCGTGCCGCTGACGACCGCCAGCTCGAGCCCTGCTGCGCACGCCTCCTCGACGAGGCCGCGTACGCGGGACGCACCTGACGTGCGGTCGGGCACCGCGGTGCCGTCCCAATCGAAGATGATCGCTTCGAAGCGGCGCGCCAGCGGTGCAGGCAGCGACCCGTCGACCCTCGTCGCAGTCGCCGACCCCGTCATGTCGACATCGTCACGCGCACGTTGCCCTTCTGCTCCAGCAGCGAGAACCCGGTGTTGCCGTGCCCAGACTCGCGAAAGGCAAGGCTGATGCGTGAGGATCCGACGCGAATGTCGCGGATCTCGACGCTTTCGAGCCAGTCCGGAAGCCGTGGCCGGTCGACCGTCAGACGGTTCTCGGGCGCCTGCGCCGAGATTCCGAGCATCGCCTCGACGAGCATGAACGGCGCGGCTGCCGCCCAAGCCTGCGGGATGCACGCGACGGGGTACGCGACGATCGCTCTGGATCCGTCGCGCTGAAAGCCGCAGAACAGCTCGGGCAGGCGGAAGTCGCGCGCGCCCGCGGCCACCTCGAACAGCGCCGTGGCGATCCGGCCGGTCGCGGCGTCGAACCCGTAGCGCTTGAGTCCGGCCGCCGCGATCGCGTTGTCGTGCGGCCACACCGAGCCGTTGTGGTAGCTCATCGGGTTATACGCGGGCGAGCTGCTCGACAGGGTCCTGATCCCCCAGCCGGAGAACATGTCAGGCGCCATCAGCCGCTCCGCGACCAGTGCCGCCTTGTCGTCGTCGACGATCCCGCAGTACAGGCAGTGCGCCGGGTTGGAGGTGACACTGCGCACCTGCGCCTTGTTGCCATCCAGCGCGAGCGCGAAGAACCCCTCATCCGGATTCCAGAACGCGTCGTTGAACGCCGTCCGCAAGGCACCCGCTTCGACCCGCAGCCGGGCCGCGCGCGGCCCGTCACCGAGCGCGTCGTAGACGTCAGCGATCTGGAGCTTCGCCGCATAGACGTAGCCCTGGACCTCGACGAGCGCGATCGGGCCCTGCGCAAGCGATCCGTCCGCATGCACGATGCAGTCGTGCGAGTCCTTCCAGCCGTGGTTGACGAGACCCGCCGGACGCGCGCCGCTCGTACTCCACGAACCCGTCGCCGTCACGATCGCCCCACTCGTCGATCCACGCAAGCGCGGCGTCGAAGGCCGGCAGCAGCTGGACCATCGTCTCGAGATCCAGCGTCCAGCGGTAATAGGCGCCCGCGACCATCAGGAACAGCGGCGTCGCGTCCACCGTGCCGTAATACGGGGTGTGAGGGATGTGCCCCGTGCGCGCGAGCTCGCCGATCCGCAGCTCGTGCAGGATCTTCCCCGGCTCGGCATCACGCCAGGCCTCGTCCGCCTGGGCCTGCAGACCTGCGAGCACAAGCAGCGTTCCACGCGCCACCTCAGGGTTGATGATCAGCGACTCGCACGCACTCAGAAGTGAGTCACGCCCGAACGGCGCCACATACCAAGGGATCCCTGCCGCAGGCAGCTGGTCATCCCCGACCCGCATCATCAGGGCGTGCATGTCCCGGACGGAGGCATCGAGCAGCAGGTCGAACAGCTCGTTGTCGGTCGTGATCCGCGCGCAAGCGCCGACCCACCCAGCGTATGCAGACTCGAGCTGGGCGGACGCTCGCGCCGCCGTCGGCTCAGCCTCCCCCGCCTCGACACCGGTCGGTGTCACCGTGATCCACAGCGAGATCGACTCACGTGACTCGAGCCGTACGTCCCACACCACCCGGACGCGCTGACCATCGATCCTGACGCGAGTCGGCGCGGGCTCGAGCTCGACGAGCGTCTCCCGATGCTCGCCGTCCGCTGCGACGTACCCAAAGAGCACGCGATCGGAATCGCTGGTCGGCTCCAACAGGCGGCCGCTCGTCCCGCGAACCATGCCCCTGACCTCGAACACGTCGGCAAAGTCCGCGGCCAGCGAGACCTCGACCACGGTCACGACCGGCTCGAGGTCGAAGTTGCGCACGCGTACCCGGTAGAACATGCGATCCGCGATCAACACCGTGCGGCGCACATTCAACGTCTCCTGCGGCACCGGAAGATCGACCGGCGAGCGCAGCACTGGATTGGTGGCGTTGATCACCGCGTAATGGCCCGACTCCATCACTGAAGAGAGCAGCACCGGCGGCAAGCCACCAACCGTGACGCGCAGCTCGGAGAGATGACGGGTATCCCGCGCATACAACCCCTCCCCCGACGCACGCGCAGGGCGGATATCGCCGTCGGGCCGCGCGCACACGAACACAGCGCCGGACTTCAGCGCCAGCAGCTGCTGGGGCGCCTCGACCGGGACGTCGGGCGCGCCCTCGAGATCATGGAACGGCGGCACCGCCAAGGCCCGCTCGACGGCGATAGCAGAGTCGGGTCGAACCGCTGGTTCGCCGGGCGAGGTCATCAGCTTCCACACCCATGCTAGGGCATCGGTCGTGGCGGCCAACAGACTCCGGGGTGGGCCCGCGCAGTGATCTGAAGGTTGTTCGCGGTCCCTAAGTGGTCGGTTTCGAAAGTACGTGGACGGTTGGCGAGTGGCTGGGCGTGGATGGCGGGGGGCGGCGAACCAAGTCGTACTGGTGGTCCGGCGGGTTCGCCGCCGCCCGCCAGGCAGCCGGACGACTCGGGCGCGGCCCGTTCAGGCGAGGCTGGATGCCGAGCGGGCCGCAAGCCCGAGCAGACGCCGCCAAACGCCGCGTAATTGCGAAACCGTCCACTAAGTGGTCCGACTGAGCGATCGTCGGTCAATGAGGTGCAGGTCCTGGGGTCTGGGTGCAGCGTCGGACGGGCCGTGGGATGCTGACGCGGCGATCGTCGCAGCGCGACCGGTTGATGTCCGCTCACGTTGAATGCGCGGTCCCGGCGTCCGTTTCGTCCGGATGAGGCTCGGGCGTCCGGGGATCGTGGGACCGCGACCGCAGCGGCGCGCGAGCGTGCGGGTTGAGGGCCGCCCGGTCGGGCAACCTCAAGTTCCAAACCCCCCTCCGAATCCGAGGGGGTGTGGAGCGCAGGGGTGTTTAAGACCCTCAGCTCCACACCCCCCCGCCACGACCGGGGGGCTCCGGAACTTACGGGTCCTCATCACTCGACGTGAGGGGAGGCGGGGGTGGGGGGGCGGGGGCCTCTGACCTGACGTGAACAGGGGGGTGGTCCCGGTCGAGACCCCCGGGAGCTGCGTGATGACGAGGCCGCGATCGCTGAACGGGACCGGTAGAGCGGCGCCAGACCAGAACCCGCACATCGGCACCAGCCAACCCGCGGCCAGCAACCCACAGCCCGGCCTGCCCCGTTTCACCCCCAACAGCCGGGCGCGGCCAGCCACCGATCCCCAACGAGGAGACCAACGCGCTGATCGCCGCCATCAACCCTCACCGCCATCAACCCTCACCGCCATCAACCCTCACCGCCATCAACCCTCACCGCCATCAACCCTCACCGCCACACTTCCACCGCGGCCGCAACCACACCATCGAACCCTCACCTCATCGAGCGACGCCCCCTAAGTGGGGGTGAGCGCTGAGCGCGTCAGCGCGTTTGAGCTAGGAGTACCGCTCGACGACGCCGTCCGCGACCAGCTCGAGCGCGGCGCGCTGATCGTCCGGCAGCGCCGGCAGCGCCGCCTTCGCCGCGGCGACCAGCTCGAGCGCGCGCTCACGCGCCAGCTCGAGCGCACCCGTCGCGGCGATCCGCTCGCACACGGCGGCGGCGGCGGGCGGCGTGCGAACGGTCCGCAGGTCGAGCTCGCGCAGGGTCGCGTCGCGCTCGAGCGCCCCGATCAACGGCAGCGTGACGGTGCCGTCGAGCAGGTCGGCGCCGCGCGGCTTGCCGGTGCGCTCCGGCGGCCCGGTCACGTCGAGGATGTCGTCGAGCAGCTGGAAGGCGATGCCGATCGACTCGCCGAAGCGCCCGAGACCGTCGACGTGCCCGCCTCCGTGCAGGGCGCCCAACTCGCACGCCCCCCGAAACAGAACCCCGGTCTTCAGGCGGCAGCGCTCGAGGTAGCGCGACACCGGGACGGACGTGTCCCACGCGTCGGCGCGCTGCATCAGCTCACCGGCGGCGAGACCCGACGACGCGGTGGAGAGGATC
Organism: uncultured Solirubrobacterales bacterium; assembly: GCA_963705995.1. Lineage (GTDB taxonomy): Bacteria > Actinomycetota > Thermoleophilia > Solirubrobacterales > Solirubrobacteraceae > Palsa-465. Next base: position 576,931 of record CAVPLN010000036.1, on the reverse strand, counting down.
CGCACCGCTTGCACCGAGCCACCGGCTGCGAGCTCCGCGAAGGCGCGCGAGAACAGCAGGTCGCCGGTGGCCGTCGCCATCAGGCGGCCGGCGGCCGCGACGACCGTCGGGCGGCCGCGGCGCGACGCGGCCCCGTCGAGGACGTCATCGTGAACGAGCGTCGCCGCGTGCACGAGCTCGACGGCGACCGCGGAGCGGACGACGCCGTCGTTCTCGGCGACGGGAACGCCACTCGCCAGACACACGAGCAGCGGCCGCAGCCGCTTGCCGCCGGCGGAGATCGTCGCACCCGCGTGATGGCCGAGGACGGCGCCGTGGGCTCCCGAAAGCGCCGCCATCCGCTGTTCGACGCGGAGCAGGACCCGCTCGGCTTCGGTCCCGCCGGCCGCCACCACCGCCTGCGCTGTGGCTGTCGAATAAGTGCTCACCGGATGGGGCACTACTCGACGGTACCGACATGGAGGGCGATGATGCCCCCAGCCGTGACGATGTAGCGGATCTCGTGCAGGCCCGCACCGGCCATCCTGCCGGCCAGCGCCTGCGGTCCGGGGAAGCGTCTGACCGAGCTCGGCAGGTAGCTGTACGCCTGTGGGTCGCCCGCAAGGCGACCCAAAACGGGCACGATCCGGTCGAACCACAGCCCGAAGAAGGTCGAGAGCGGGCGCCGCACGCGGCGTCGTCATCTCCAGGATCACGACCTTGCCGCCCGGCCGCACGACCCGGGCCAGCTCTCGCAGCCCCTGGTCGAGATCGGAGAAGTTGCGCACCCCGAAGCCGACCGTGGCCGCGTCGAACTGATCGTCCGGGTAGGGGAGCGCCAGCGCGTTGGCCTGCTCGAAGCTGACGACCGCGCCGGGCGCCCGTCCGGCCGTGCCGGCCTTGCGCCGGGCGACCTCGAGCATCTGCTCGGAGAAGTCCGCCCCGATCACGATGCCGCCGGGCGCGACCCGAGCGGCGGCCTCGAAGGCGAGATCCCCGGTGCCGGTCGCGACGTCGAGCACGCGAGCACCCGGCCCGATGCCTGCGAGGTCGACGGCGCGCCGGCGCCAGACGTGATGCAGGCCCGCCGTCATCACGCCGTTGAGCCGGTCGTAGATCCCGGAGATCCGGTCGAACATCGCCCGCACCTGGGGCTCTGCCAGCGTCCCCGGAGCTCCAGGCGCGGTCTCGGACATCGCCGTCGGGACGCGGATCCGCCGCCGCTACTGCAGCATCGACAGGAACTGGACCAGATCCGCGAACTTCTTCGGCGAGCTCCTCGCGAGGCCGATGAACGACGGCATCGGCGCCGTCGGGTTGCGCAGCGTCGCGGCGATTGCGGCGGGTCTTCGGATCGACCCGATGTGGGTCAGCGGTGGCCCAGGCCCGTTGTTGCCGTTGTCGCCGAGCTCGTGGCAGGCCAGGCAGCCCGACTCGCCGACGACCAGCGCACCGGCTTTGTACACCTGCAGCTGGGCGGAGGTGAGCCCTCCCGGCGCGGGCAGCTCGACCTGGTTCGGCGAGCCGGTGTTGGCGCCCGAGTAGGTCAGGAACGCCATCGAGACGATCACCGCGAGCCCGGTGGCAAGCGCGATCGGGCGGCGCGTGATCAGGCGCTCCGGGCTGCGGTCGTAGAGCGGCAGCAGGAACAGCAGGATCATGCAGATCGTCGGAACCCCGATCGTCGCCATGTCCGTGAACTTCGGGACGTTGCGCATGACCCGCAGCACTTCGAACAGGAAGAAGAAGTACCAGTCGGGACGTGGGACGTATGTCGTGGTCGTCGGGTTGACCTTGGGCCCGAGCTCGGCGCCGAACTCCAGCGACAGGAGCATGATCACGACCATCACGAGCAGCGCCATGCAGCCGTCCTTCGCGACGGCGTACGGGAAGAACGGCTTGCCCTTGTTCTTCAGGATCGAGTACTCGCGGAGATACCGCTCTTTTTCGGCCTGGTTCATATGGCTGGCTCAGACTTCCACGACTTCGACGACTTCCTCGGGTTCCTCGGCCTGGAGCCACGGAGGAGCAGAGATCCCGAGCTTTGTCACGAGGTACAGATGGAACCCGATCAACGCCGCCATCAGCCCCGGGATCAGGAGCATGTGGATCGCGTAGAAGCGCGACAGCGTCGTCGCACCCCAGTCGGCACCGCCGCGCAGGAAGTCGGACAGGTAGGGGCCGATGAACGGACCCGAGCCGTTGATGTTGACGCCGACGATCGTCGCCCAATAGGAGCGCTGATCGAACGGGAGCAGGTAGCCGGTGAAGCCCATCGCCATCGTCAGGATCAGCAGCACGACGCCGATGATCCACGTCAGCTCGCGCGGATACTTGTAGGCGCCGAAGAAGAACACGCGGCCCATGTGCATGAAGATCAGGATCACCATTACCGACGCGCCCCACTTGTGCATGCCGTGCACGAACTGGCCGAGGAAGACGTTGTCGTTGATGTTGCGGATCGACTCGTACGCGCCGCCGGTGACACTGGGCGTGTAGTACATCGCCAGGAAGACGCCTGTCACCGCCTGGTTGAGGAACGCGAACAGCGTCGCCGAGCCGAGCGTGTAGGCCCAGTTGATGCCCTTCGGGACCTTGCGGAACAGCAGCCAGCGGATGCCGGGCGAGAGCGACGTGCGCTCGTCGATCCAGTCGACGACGTGCAGGCCGGCCTCGGTCGCCGCATCCACCGGGTGCAGCGGCGGGTCCTGGTCGGGCGCGGCGGGCGTACGCCGGAGTGGGAGGGTCGGGAGCTTCGGCATCGTCAGGTGCCCGGAATCGGGGGCGGTGGCGGAAGATGGCTGATCGGCGGCAGCGCCGGGGTGCTCCAGCGCGACGGGTACAGGTACTGACCGATCCCGTCGAGCGGCTGCGCCGGATCGCGCGGGGAGAAGCGCTGCAGCTCGGAGTTCACCGAGTAGCGCGGGCCGATGTACACGTAGCCGCCGTGCTCGAGCGTGTAGAAGCGGTCGAGCGGGCGGACGGGCGGGCCGCCGGCGACCTGGCCGCGGAAGTTGTAGACGCCGCCGTGGCACGGGCAGATGAAGCGCTCGGCGGCCTCGACGTAGCGGACCGGGCAGCCGAGGTGCATGCACCGCGACGAGAGCGCGATGTAGTTGTTGAACTTGTCGTGCGGCTCGGTGTCGATCTGCGGGTTGCGAGTCCGAACGTAGGCGATCGACTTACCGGCCTCGCCGATCCCGGCGACGACCGTCAGAACCTTCGTGACGTAGTTCAGCTCGTTGAAGTCGCTGGGCACGCCGATGATCTGCCAGCTGAACGGGGCCGTCTTGAAGACGGGCCCGAGTGCGAAACCGAGCGCCGGCAGCCCGAACGCGGCCGCCGCGATCCCGCCCGCGCCGTGCGCGACACCGGTCATCAGGCGCCGCCGCGTGACCGTTTCGCCCTCGAAGGCGCCGGGCATCTTCCGATCGGCGGTGTACTTCGAAGATTGCTTGTGTCGGTCTGCGGGCATCTGGTGCGGATCGGAGCCGACGAGCGTGCAGCGCTCGCCTTGAGGCTTTGAGGCGCGTAAGCCTACCGTCAATCCTCGCGAGGAGCGCCGCTCCCTGTCTCGCGGCCCGCGCGACGCTCGCGCGCCGCGATTCGGAGTGCCTCCGCCGCCCCGTCCAGCCCCGCTCGCGCCGTGACCTTGGCGGTCTCGAGCGCCGGGCTCGTGCCCCAGCCGACGGCGACTGCGCCGGCCTCCCAGACCGCATCCGCGAGCTCCCGATCGCCCGTGGCCCCGGCCTGGGCGACGAGCGAGATCAGGTCGGCGAGCTCGGCGGTCGCGGGAAGGTCGCCGATCGCCGCGAGCTTGGCAAGCCCGTCGGCGTAGCGACGATCGCCCTCGAGCAGCGCCAGATCGGGATCGGGGTGGTCGGGGTCGAGCCGGTAGTGCAGCTGGGCGCCGGCCCAGATGTCGCCCATCAGCTCCTCGTAGGCGGCCCGGTCGCGAGCTGCCCGGGGACCGGAGGCGGCCAGCGCTGCCGGGTTCACCGCGGGATCTCCTCGAACGCCTCGGCGGCGGCCGCGACGGTCCGCTCGACGTCCTCGTCGGTGTGGGCGAGCGACGGGAACCAGGCCTCGAACTGCGAGGCGGGCGGGTACACGCCGCGCTCGAGCAGCGCGCGACACCAGCGCCCGTATGCGTCGGTGTCGCAGGCGCCGCGCCTGCGCGTAGTCGGTCACCGGCCGCAGCGGAGAAGAACGGGCGTCAGCAGGCCCGGACACGCGCTGCACGCGCAGGTCGCGGCCCGCGCTCGCTGCGGCTTCGCGCAGGCCGGCGGCGAGCCGCTCGGTGACGTCCCGCAGACGCGCGTAGGCGGCGCCATCGAGGCGGGCGAGCGTGGCCAGCCCGGCGGCGACCGCGAGCGGATTGCCCGACAGCGTTCCGGCCTGGTAGACGTCGCCGGCCGGCGCGATCCGCTCCATCAGCTCCCGGGACCCGCCGTACGCGGCGGCCGGCAGGCCGCCGCCGACGATCTTGCCCATGATCGTCAGGTCGGGCAGCGACGCCGCAGCAGCTCCTGGGCGCCGCCGCGCGCGACCCGGAAGCCCGGTGATCACCTCGTCGAAGACGAGCAGCGCCCCGTTCGCCGTCGGCGCGATCGCGGCAGCAGCGCGAGGAAGCCCGTCGCCGGGCGGCACGACGCCCATGTTGGCCGGAATCGGCTCGGCGAGGATCGCCGCGAACTGGTGCTCGTCGGTGGCCGCGGCAGAAGGCGTCGGCGTCGTTCCACGGGACGATCACGGTCGCCGCCGCCGCGCTCGCGGTGACCCCCGGGCTCGCCGGGATCCCCTGCGTCGCCAGCCCCGAGCCCGCCTGCGGCGAGCAGGCCGTCGACGTGGCCGTGGTAGGCGCCGGCGAACTTGAGCAGCGAGCTCGCGGCCGGTCGCCGCGCGGGCCAGCCGGATCACGCTCATCGTCGCCTCGGTGCCCGCTCGACGTCATCCGCACCATCTCGACGGACGGCATCCGCGCGACCATCTCGGCGGCCAGGTCGACCTCACCCTCGGTCGGCGCGCCGAAGCGTGGTGCCGTGCGCGGCGCGCGCGCGAGCGACCGCCGTGATCACGTCGGGATCGGCGTGGCCGAGGATCGAGCGGCCCCCACGAGCCGACCCAATCGATGTAGCTCGTTGCCGTCGACGTCGCGGATCTGCGAGCCCGCCCCCGAGGCGATGAAGATCGGGTCGCGGCCGATCTGCGCGCATCGCGCGGACCGGCGAATTGACGCCGCCCGGGCAGGACCTGCAGGGCGCGCGCGGTAGAGCTCGCCCGAGCGAGCGGTCGTGAACGCCGGCGCCGTCGCTCACACCGCCGGCGTGCTCCCGTTCCCAGTGCCGGTACTCGTCGGTGAAGTACAGCAGCCGGATCTTCTTGAACTCGGTCGAGGAGTAGAGCGTCGCGCGCTCGTCGATCCCGGTCTGCGTCGGCGATCGAGTCGAGGATCGCGTCGCACTCCTCCTTGGAGCGGCCGTGCGCCATCGTGAAGACCGAGTACGGCCAGTCGGCGTAGGTCGGGCGCTGATAGCAGTGCGAGATGCCGCGGAACGCGGCCATCCGGCCGCCGAGCTCGAGGATCCGGTCCTCGGGCACCTTCCAGACCCCCATGCCGTTGGCGCTGAAGCCGGCGCGGCGGTGGAAGAGGATCGCCGCCACGCGGCGCAGCAGCCGGCGCTCCTGCATCCGCTCGAGATGCGCGAGCAGCTGCTCCTGGGCGATCCCGAGCTCGGCGCGCCGCGAGCGTGTACGGCTCGGAGACGACCGGCAGATCGCCCTGCGGTCGCGCGCATCGACGGCGCGATCGAAGTCGTCATAGGGCTGGCGCTCGGTCTCGGCCGGCGCGACCGCCTCGGCGGCCGGATTGGCGAGCTCGTCGGTCCCGCGCCTCCATCTCGAGGTCCATCCGGATCTTGAACAGCTTCAGCGTCGGCAGCTGGCGGATCGACTCGGCGCCGGCGAGGCGGCCGAGCACGTCGAGCGTGCCGCTCGAGCCCGAGCGGCGAGTCGGGCTCGGTCGCGATCGTGAACCAGATGTTGAACTCGTGGTTGCGCAGGTAGTTGTGCGAGACGCCCGGGTGCTCGTTGATCACGCTCGCGGCGCGCCAGGGGTTGTCGGGGTCGACCTTGGCGGCGACGAGCATCGACTGGTAGCCGAACGCGCGCGTGTCGAAGATCGGCGTGACCTGGCGGATGATCCGCTCGTCGAGCAGGCGCGCGACCCGCGCCAGCACCTCGTCCTCGGTGACGCCGGCCCGGGCGGCGACGTGCTGGTAGGGCCGCGGGCGATCGGAAAGCTGCCCTGCATGAGGTTGAGCAGGCGCTTGTCCAGGTCGTCGAGCGTGAACCGCGGCGCCGTCCTTGCGGCTGCGGAGCTTCGGCCCGAAACCGGTGCCCTGTCTGGCGGGGTCGTCTACTGAAGCCATCGGGCGGCGTCCTTTGCGTGGTAGGTGATGATGATGTCCGCCCCGGCGCGGCGGATCCCGATCAGCGTCTCGAGCACGGCGGCGCGCTCGTCGAGGTAGCCGGCCGCCGCCGCCGCCTTGAGCATCGCGTACTCGCCGCGAGACGTTGTAGGCGGCCATCGGCATGCCGGTGTCGTCCTTGATCCGGCGGATCAGGTCGAGGTAGGGCAGCGCGGGCTTGACCATCACGATGTCGGCGCCCTCCTGCGACGTCGAGGCGCGCCTCGCGCACCGCCTCCTGGCCGTTGGCCGGATCCATCTGGTAGGCGCGCCGGTCGCCGAACGCGGGCGCCGAGCCCGCGGCCTCGCGGAACGGGCCGTAGAACGCGGAGGCGAACTTCGCCGAGTAGGCCATGATCGGCGTCTCGGTGAAGCCCTCCTCGTCGAGCGCGGCGCGGATCGCGCCGACGCGCCCGTCCATCATGTCGCTCGGGGCGATCACGTCCGCGCCGGCGCGAGCCTGCGAGACCGCGGTCCGGGCGAGCAGCTCGAGCGTGGCGTCGTTGTCGACGGTTCCGTCCGAGCGCAGGAGCCCGCAGTGGCCGTGATCGGTGTACTCGCAGAGACACAGGTCGGCGATCACGATCGTCTCCGGGTGCGCCTGCTTGATCGCCCTCGTCGCGAGCTGGATGATCCCCTCGTCGTCCCACGCGCCCGAACCCTCGGCGTCCTTCGCGGCGGGGATCCCGAACAGCAGGACGGCCGGGATCCCGAGCCCGGCGGCCTCGGCGGTCTCGGCGACCGCGCCCGCGATCGGCAGGCGGTCGACCCCCGGCATCGCGGCGATCGGATCGGCGTCGGTCGAGGCCGTCGGCGACGAACATCGGGTAGACGAAATCGGACGCGGCGATCTCGGTCTCGCGGACGAGCCCGCGCAGCGCATGCGTCGCGCGCAGGCGCCGCATGCGAGTCTCAGGGAAGGCCATCTCGCCTCCCGAGGATACCCGCCTGTACGCTTCGGTCATGGCCGATATCCAGAAGCGGGGAAGCTACACACCACGACGCGTCCGCGAGCAGCGTGCCTACCGGCTCGTGGTGGTCGGCGGAACGGCGACCGCCGTCGCCGTGGTAGGGATCGTGCTCGACATCGTCGGCGTGATCGGTCTCGGGATCCCGATCGTCGCGATCATCGTCGCGGTCATCTGCTTCGCGATGTTCCGGACCGTCACGAACTCGCGGTAGCCCGGCGCCGGCGGCCGGGCCCGTGCGCAACCTCAGCTGACCTGACTGCGGGCTGTGGCGTTCGAGGGGTCGCGCCGGTCGGGGCGCGGTGATCGCCCCGGAGGCACAAGCCGCTTGGAGCCTCCGGGGAATCGATCGGTCGTGATCGTTCGGGTAGGAGCGATCGATACTTCCCGACCCCGCTGGTCTGCGGGCGGGGTTGGACCGTAGCGCTCGCCTGGTGCGCGCCCAGGTCCAACCCCTCGACGCCTGACGGGGGGTCGGGAAGTTTCCGCCGCCCCGACCGCGTGCAGAATCGGCACCGGCTCCGCCCGCCGGTCAGCGCGCGGCGGTCGGCGCGCGCCGGTCAGCGCGCGGCGAATCGCACGAGCGCGAGGCGCGCGAGCGCCAGGAACGCGAGCGTGAGCACGGCGAGGTGCAGCAGCGGCAGCCCCGGGCCGGGAGCGGTGCCGGCGAACGCGTTCGAAACCGCCGTCAGCGCCGCGCGAAACGGGAACACGAACGAGATCACGCTCAGCACGCCCGCAACCGTGCCCGACACGGCGGTCGACGGCACGAGCGCGATGAACGCGATCGGGAGCGAGAGCAGGAACGCGAGCAGCGACGCCGCTGAGACCTCGCGCGCGAGCCCGCCGATCGCGACCCCAAGGGCGCCGAAGGCGAGCCCGCCGAGCGCGAGCGCGAGCAGCCAGAGCTCGGCGCGGCCCCAGTCGAGCGGCACGAAGATCGACACGACGGCCGCCATCACGAGCGTCAGCGCGCCCGCGCAGGCTCCCGACAGCGCCACCTTCTCAGCGAGCAGCACCTCGGGCCGGACGAGCCCGCGGACGAGTCGGCTGTAGGCGTGCTCAGAGCGCTCGAGGGCGAGCATCCCGGCGGCGAGCAGCAGCGCGACGAACATCAGCGAGACGACCGCGGCGATCGCGACGGCATACGTGGCCGAAGGCGTCGTCGCGCCGGCGACGTCGGTGCGGAGCACCGACACGGGCGCGCCGATCTCGCCGAGGACCGGACCCGCGAAGGCGAGCCCGTCGACGGCGTCGCCCGCGAACCGCGCGACGGGACGCAGCTCGCCGGCGAGGGCGGAGCCGGGCGGCAGAGTCGCGAGCACGCGGTCGAGGATCGTGCGCGAGCTGCGGAGCCCGAGCAGCGGGAAGCGGATGCCGAGGAAGTCGACACTGCCGCCGTTCAGGACCTCGCTGAGGTCGTGTACGGCGACGCCGAGGACGCGCTTGGAGATCGCCTGCTCGACCTGGTCGACGCGCGACTGGAGGGTCTGCGAGACGAACTGGCGCTCGATCGGGTTGCGGTTGTTGAGCACGATCTGCACGGTCGGAGAGCCGCTGCCCGAGCTCATCAGGCTCTCGATCTGGTCGAGCAGGTCGGCGGGGATGATCAGCGCGGCCAGCGCGTGACCGTTCCGCACCTCGGCGATGGCCGCCCCCGGGGAGGAGACCCGGATTGCGCGAACCGACTGGTAGAGCAGCTTCGCGTAACCCGAGATGTCGATCCGCTGAGAGCCGAGCCGGATCACCGCCCGCGTCGGCGAGACGCCGCTGTAGATCGCCACGGTCGGCTTTGCCGGCGGGCTCGACAGCGCGAACCCGATCATCAGGGCGATCGCGATCGGGTAGATCGCCAGCACGGTCGCCTGTAGCGGCGAGCGGCGCAGGATCTGGAGATCCTTGACGAGCAGCCAGCGCACGCGGTCAGTGGCCCCGGCTCGCGAGCAGCTCGAGGAAGGCCTCTTCGAAGTCGGCGTCACCGGCCGGCGCGCCGGCCCGGACCTCGCGCTCGAGCGCCGCCGGGGCGCCCAGGAACAGCCGCTCGCCGTCGCCGAGGACGAGCACGCGGTCGGCGAAGCGATCGGCCTCGCGGACGTTGTGGGTGGAGAAGATCACGCTCGTGCCGGCCGCCGCGACCGCGACGATGAACCCCCACAGGCGCTCGCGCTGGCGGGGATCGAGCGATGAGGTCGGCTCGTCGAGCAGCAGCACGGCCGGCGCCGCCAGGAGCCCGATCGCGATGTTGACGCGCTGCTGGTTACCGCCGGAGAGGCGGCCGACGGGCTCGCCGGCGCGGTCCTCGAGCCCCGCCTGCGCCAGCATCTCGGCGACCGCCCCGTCGGGATCGGCGAGACGCTCCAGCCGCGCGAACAACCGCAGGTTTTCGGCGACCGACAGCTTCCCGTAGAGGGCCGGCTGCTGCGGCACCCATCCGAACGGGCGCCCCCCGGGGCGCACGATCTCGCCGGCGGACGGAGCGAGGACGCCCGCGAGCATCGACAGCAGCGTGGTCTTGCCGGCGCCGTTGGGCCCGATGATCGCGAGTCGCTCGCCGGGCGCGAGCTCGAAGCTCACATCACGCACCGCAACGCGGGCGCCGAAGCTGCGCGAGAGCGACCGCGCCGCGACGGCGGGCGCCTGTGCGGTCATCGCCGTCAACGGTCCTCGCGGTAGGCGGTGACCTCGTCGCGGTCGAAGTCGAGGGTGTCGGCGTCCGGGTCGGGGGCGGGGTCGGGGTCGGGGTGATCCACCGGTCGGTCGGCGGGGACCGTCCGGGCCCATGGCTCGAGCACGAGATGCCGGCGCAGGTAGATGATCGTCTGGCGGGTGACCGTCGCGATCGGGAGCGCGACCAGCGCCCCCGGGATGCCGTAGATCTGGTAGCCGATCAGCAGCGACAGGATCACGATGATCGGGTTGATCCGCAGCGAGATGCGGAACACCTGCGGCGCGACGACGTGGCCCTCGAGCTGCTGCAGGGCGACGAACAGGAGCACCACCCAGACCGCGCTGATCGGATTCGTGAAGAGCGCGACGAGCACGGCCGGGACCGGGCCGACGATCGGACCGATGTAGGGGATGAACTCGGCGAGGCCGTAGAAGGCGGCGAAGAAGACGGCGTACTTGAGACCGTCCGGGAAGATCCCGATCAGGCCGAATAGCGCCAGGCCGATCCCGGCGCTCGTGCCCATGATCACGCTGAACGTCACCTGGCCGCGGAGGTAGCCGGATACCGCGCGCTGGACCATCAGCGGGTAGTCGTCCTCGGGCGTCCCGTCCCCCGGCGGCATGATCCGCCGCGCGAGGTCGCCGATCTCGCGGGCGTAGACGAGCAGGTAGACCGACAGCACGAACGTCAGCACGATGTCGACCGACAGCGTCACGAACTGGCTGAGCAGGTCGCGCGAGAACGAGAGGATCGAGCCGGAGCTCTTCGTGACCTTCTTCTCGAGCGTCGACAGGGCGGTCTGGCCCTGCTGCTCGATCTGGATCGGGATCCCGTTGCGCTTGAGGAACTTCTGCAGCGAGTCGAGCTCGTGGTTCGCCTGCCGGACGATGTGCGGGACGTTCGAGGAGAAATGATCGACCTGCGTGCTGACCGGGTTGGAGACGAGGATCCCGAGGCCGGAGAGGGTCGCGAACAGGGCGAGGTAGACGGTGACGATCGAGAGCCCGCGGGGCATCACCTGCTCGAAGCGCTTGGCCATCGGGTTCAGGATCAGCGCGATCACGCTCGCGAAGATGAAGACGAGCAGGATCGTGCCGGCGGCTCGCGCGAGCTCGTAGAGCGCGAGCAGCGCGAGCGGCGCGACGACCGCCTGGACCCAGCGCGGGACGACGACGGGCGCAACCGGGAGACGGGGCGAGCCGGCGGTCGCGCTCGGATCGAGGCCTGGATCCGGGCTCGGACCCAGGCTCAGATCAAGGCTCGGATCACGACTCGAGTCCGGGTTCAGATCGGGATCTGGATCGGCGCCGGGCACGGAGCCGGGATCGGGATCTGGATCGGCGCCGGGCACGGAGCCGGGATCGGTCGCCGGGACCGCCGCCGCATCGTCGTGCTCGGCCCACGTGCGAAACGGTCCCCGGCCGGGCATGCGGAAAAGCCTCGAACGCATCCACGTGGAAGTATGGGGGTATGTCCCGCGGAGTCCGCATCCTTTTTGTCGGGGACGTCGTCGGCTCGCTGGGGCGCCAGACGCTGCTGACGCTGCTGCCGCGACTCCGAGAGCGCCACGCGATCGACTTCGTCGTCGTCAACGGCGAGAACGCCGCCGGAGGGCTCGGGATCACCTCGAAGATCGCGCGGGAGTTCCTCGCGGCCGGCGTCGACGTGATCACGCTCGGCAACCACACCTTCCGGCACCGGGAGGTGTACGGGTACCTCGACTCCGAGGACCGGATCCTGCGCCCCGCGAACTTCCTCAAGAGCCAGCCCGGGCACGGAACGTGCATCGTCGAACGCGACGGCGTCCGGCTCGGAGTCCTGTCGCTGTCCGGCAACCTGTTCATGAACGACTGCCTGCCCGTGTTCTCCGAGGCCGACGCCGCGCTGTACGCGCTGCGCGGGCGCGCGGACCAGATCCTCGTGGACATGCACGGAGAGGCGACGAGCGAGAAGGTGGGCCTCGGGTGGTACCTGGACGGCCGCGTGACGGCCGTGGTCGGCACGCACACGCACGTCCCCACGGCTGACGCCCGCGTGCTCCCGGGCGGCACCGCCTACATCACCGATGTGGGGATGACGGGCCCACGGGGCGGCGTGATCGGCGTCAAGAAGGAGCAGGCGATCGAGTCGATGCTGCGCAAGCTGCCGGTCAGGTTCGAGACCTCTGAGGACGACCCGTGGTTGAACGGCGTCGTGATCGAGACCGAGCCGGCGCCGCTGCGCGCGCGCTCGATCACGCAGGTGCTGGAGCCCCTTACGGCGAGTTCTTCTTGAAGCCGGCTTCGCAGTTCTTGAGCGCGAGCGCGGCGCTGGCGGCACCGTAGATCAGGTGGTGGTGCCGGATGTTCTTGAACAGCTGATCGACGCTGAGCGCGCAGAACGCGAGGTTCACCGCGCGGCGCTCCCCTGGTGTCTTGGCGAAGTGATTGGCGATCTTATGGGCGACGACGTTGCCGAGCGCGCCGGAAGCGCCGCCGCAGCCGGTCGCGACGACGGGCACCGCGACGAGCGTGAGCACGACCGCGAGCCGAGCAACTGTGAGCCTGAGGTTCCTCACCGCCGTTGATGTTAGGGGCCAGGACGGCGCGCGCAACTCGGGCCGACAAATGTCCGATCGCCGGCCCGGGGCCCACTTGGCTACAAAATGTGCCCTCAGCGGGCACTTTTCGTATCCAAGTCGCGTTCGTCAGACGCCGGCGGGAGCGGGCGCCTCGAGCGAGTGCAGGGAGCGGTGGTCGGCCGGCGGCCGGCCGTCGAGCCCGGGCGCGGGCGGGTGCGAGCCGACCACGGCGATGATCACCAGCGGGAAGAACCAGACGATGTACAGGTAGAACCAGTACGTGAGGCAGAGCTCGAAGGTGATCAGGATCGCGGCGCCGAGCGCGGCGACCTCGACGATCCCGCGGCGCTGGGGGACGAACATGACGCCGAACGCCATCGCCAGCAGCGCCCCCTGCACGAGGTGCTGCTCGATCGCCAGGCTGTTGGATGCGTTCGTGAACGAACCTCCCCACAGGCCCCAGATCGAGAACGGGGCGGGACGCCCCACCTGGTAGACGATCGTGTCCTGCCAGAACTTGCCGAGGTCGCCGGTGATCACGATCGGCGCCATCGCGGCTGCGAACGCGAGTGCGAAGCCGGCGACGTAGCGCGCGACCTGGCCGCGGGACGGCGGCGGCCCGGTGCCGCGCAGGAACAGGGGAGCCAGCGCGAGCGGCGCGAACTTCGTCAGCCCGGCGAAGGCGGCCGCGATTCCGCGCACGGGCGACCAGCGGCAGACGAGGAGGGTGACGACGAGCAGGAGCGCCACGAGCGCGTCGTTGGAATTCGAATCAAGCGTGAACAGGGTGAACGGGTAGGCCGCCCACAGGTAGGCGAGGATCACCCCGAACGTCGGCCCGCGGATCGCGCGCCCGAGCAGGAACAGGCCGAAGATCGTCAGCAGGTCGAAGGCGATCGCCGCCGCGTGCGCCGCCGGCAGGTTGTCCCACAGTCCACTCCAACCGAAGATCACGTTGAAGGGGACGTAGGCGTCGTAGTTGATCGGGCCGTACGTGTCGCCCTGCGGGTTGTCGGAGGGCCAGTTGCCGTACAGCTTGTCGCCGTAGAGGATCTTGTTCGCGCCGATCACGCCGGCAAAGCCGACGTCGATCACGTTCGAGTCGGCGACGTTCAACCCGATCCGGAAGCCGATCAGGAACACGAGCCCGACCAACATCCAGGCCGTCGGTACAAGCGTCCGGAGCGGCTGGCGCGGGCGGCCTCTGCCGAACCCGAGCAGCAGCATCCGCACCAGCAGATAGAGCATGAACGGATAGATCGCTGGGACCGACAGGCCGAGGTTCGCGTGGTTGAACCACGCGAGCGAGGCCGAGAAGCCGAGGAGCATCAGCAGGTCGAGGTGCAGAAGCGTCGGGCGGCGGCGCCATGGTAGGAAGGGAGCGATGAAGAGGACGCAGAGCGGCAGCCAGACGATCAGCGAGTTGACCTTGCGCCCGAACGCTCCCGGATACCCGCGCGCCATCGTCCAGGCGATCTGGTAGCCGGTCCAGACCTGCGTGACCTGCGAGATCTGGTCGTCGATGTAGACCTGGACCATCTCCTTCTGGTTCGGCGGGCGGGTGAACCAGCTGACCTGCCAGGTCGGGGCGTCGCGGGTGTACTCGTAGGGGATCAGGCGCGGGTGCCTGCGCAGTTCCGCGATCACGAGCGGGTTGCGCGAGGCGATCCGCAGCACCTCCTCCGCGGTCAGATGAAAGCCCGCCGGGGGCGTGGTCTTGGAGCTGACGAGGGTCGGCGTTCCGGCGGGAGCGCCGAGCGCGACCGACGCCGACGCGTCAGCGGGGCTCAGGCCACGGGCGAACACGCCCGTCGCGACCAGCAGGAGGCAGAGAGCCGTGGCGCGAGTCGCCCGGCGCCGCAGGCGGCTTACGCCTTGAAGCTCCAAAGCTTCTGCGCGATGAACGACAGCGGGGTCGCTGCCGCGTTCGCGATCGCCTGAGCGAGGACCTTCTCCATGCCCGTCGTGCTCACCAAGATGACAAGGACCGCGTAGGCGAAGCCGAAGACCAGCAGCGAGACGAGGAAGAACCGCAGTCCCTGCTCGGCCGGATGGTGGTGGGCGGCGTCGAACGTCCAGTGCCGGTTCCACCAGAAGTTGTTGGCGCAACCGAACAGGAAGGCGACGACCGAGGCGAGCCGGTAGTCGATCCCGATCAGGTGCACGCACGCCGCGAAGACGGTGAGGTTGACGGCATAGCCGGAGGCGCCGACGCACAGAAAGCGCAGCAGCTGCTTCCAGTTCTCGACGTGCCGCAGACCGCGCCGCAGGCGGGCCTGCGTCGTCCGAACGTGGTGGCGGATGCCACCATCGGCGCCGATCGCAGGGAACTCCAGCGTTGAGGTCATTTCGTCGGGCACGTGGGCAATGTATCGGTGCTTTGTCGGGCGGGGATAAGACCTGGCCGCCGGCTAACCGGCCGCTGATCGGCCGAAACCGGACGGCCCGCGCTCACAGCGCTCCCCGATGCCGAGAGCCGGGGCGATCGTCAGCCTGCACCGAAATGTTCGCACACCATCGGCGCGATGTCCTTCAGCGACCACTGCTGCCGCTCCTCTCTGGATGCAGGACCGGTGCCGCACCACAGCAGCGCACCGAGCGAATCGCACCGATGCAGCGAGCCATGGCTGCCGCCGCCGACGTGATCGGCGCCGCCCCAGTCGACGAACTCGTAGCCAGGCGCCGCCGACAGCAGAACGTCCCCCGCCGTCTCGCAGTGCAGCGCCGACCAGATGCGCGCCAGCGCATCCGGATAGTCCGGGCTCTCGAAGCGGCCGTCCTCGATCCGCGCGTCGAGAGCGGCGAGCGTGCCCTCGACGCTCCAGAGGGCCCCGCGCGGGTCGATCAGGTCGCCGCCCGCCGTGAATCGGAGCTCGCCACGATCCGTCCGGACGATCGCCTCGCGCGCGTCCCAGTCCATCCACGTGGCCACGTCGACGCCCTCCAGGCCCTCGATCGCGGCCAGCGAGCGCCGCACGAGCTCGTCGCGGCGCTCCGGATCGAGCGCGTAGATCATCGCCGAGCGCTGAGCGGGACTGACCGCCAGCTCGGCCCCGACGGACCGCGAGGCGCTCGGGGTCGCGAGGTGGAAATCGCCGAGGCGCTCAGCGATCTGGATCCGGGCCTCGACCACGGCCTGCGAATGGTCCGACGTGACGATCACCGCGTGGTCTTCGAGGAACGCGTCCGGCCCGCCGCCGGCGTGCATCAGCCGCTCGAGCTGGCGGTCGGCCGCCGCGATCGAGGTCACCTGCGAGTACGGCCCGTTGCGGTGCGACCAGGCGTCGTTGTCGGGAAGCGAGAACAGCAGGAAGTCGAACAGGTCGTGCTCGACGAGGTAGGCGCCGACGCAGCCGGTGTGCTGATCTCGCACGCCCGGCATGCCGAGCTGACCGCGGCAACCGGTCTTGCGCGATGCGTACAGATCCGCATAGAAGAGCTCGAGCGGACCGTCGATCGTGCGGCGAAAGAGAGTCGAGGTGACGATCCGCGCAAGCGTCGACTCCTGCGCGACCTCGTGCTGGTGGCGCCCGCGGTAGATCAGGTAGGTCGTGCCGGCGGTCCGCACGCCCGCATCGTCGAGCGACTCGAACACGGTCTTCACATCGCCCGACAGGTGCTCCGCGTTCATCCGGTAGACGGTGTCCGTCAAGGAGCGGACCACGCCGAACTGGCGCGTCGCGGAGAAGCTCGAGCCGTACTCGACGTAACGGCCCTCCTCGCGGTGGTACCAGTTCATGCTCGGAATCATGTGCTGGTCCGGATAGACGCCCGTCGTGATCGTCGCGGCGCAGACGGGCGTGACCGACGGGAACGCCGCCACGCAGTCGTTGACATAGACGCCGTCGTCGAGCAGCCGCTGGAGGGCGGGCGCCCGGCCCGTGGAGATCGCGCGCTCCAGCATCTCGGGCTTGAGCGCGTCGATCACGACAAGAACGAGCTTCTTAGGGTTGCCCCGCATCGCGTTCAGGATCCCCGGCCGAGGACCGCGTCATCGCAGGATCCGCAGCCCCGCGTATTTCTGCTCGTCGCGCCCGCGCCCGCGGAACAGCAGCCAGATCAGCGCCAGCAGCGCAATCGGGCCGATCGGCGGTGCGACGATCGAGAGGACGGCGATCGCGAGCGCCGAGCCCTCACCGATCAACGGCAGCCCGACCGCCGCCGCGGCCGCGTCGAGCCGAGTGCGCAGCCGCTCGAGGAACGGCCGCGAAGCGGCGATGCCGACGGCCGCGCAGATCACGCCACCGATCCAGCCGGGCCACTCGACGTGTCCTGAGCGGCACAGCTCTCCGGCGAAGAACAGGCCGCCGATCCCGAGGGAGATCAGCATCAGGGTGACGGCGTACGGCGCCTCGCGCAGGCGCGTGCCGAGCGGGGAGCGGTCGAGCATCACGAGCAGCACGGCACCGACGAGCAGCACCAGCAGGAACCACGAACTCTGCAGAAAACTGTACTTCGTGTGGTCGAAGTGGATCTCGACGCTCCCCGCCGCAAGCGCACCGGCCGCCAGACCTGGCAGGAATGGCCGGATCCCCACCGCCGCGGCGATCCCGATGCCCTGGAAGATGTCGAAGACGAGACTCATGGTGCGCTACCGTGACGCAGCGTGACTGTAGTGCAGACGCCGACGATCGTCGCGCGTCGCGGGAACCCGCGATGAGCCCCGCCGAGCGACGCCCGCGGTCGACCACTCGCGACATCGAGCGCTACGGCGCGCTGTTCGCCGAGCGGACCAAGGTGATGAAGTCCTCGGCGATGCGGGACCTGATGGCGCTGACCGAACGCGACGACGTGATCTCGCTCGCCGGCGGGCTCCCCGACACCTCCACCTTCCCGCCCGATTCGTACGCCTCGCTGATGGGCACGGTGGCCGCCCAGTCGTGCGCCCGGGCGCTTCAGTACGCCCCGACCGAAGGGCTCACGGCCGTCAAGCGCTGCATCATCGAGGTGATGGCAGCGGAGGCGATGACCGTCGAGGCCGACGAGATGCTCGTCACGACCGGCGGCCAGCAGGTGATCGACCTCGTCTGCAAGACGCTCGTGGACCCGGGGGACATCGTGATCACCGAGGCCCCCACCTACCCGGGTGCGGTGCCGACGTTCTGCGCCTACCAGGCGGACGTCGTGCAGATCACGCTCGACCGCGACGGCATGCGCGTCGACGAGCTCGAGGAGACCCTCGATCGGCTCGCGGCCGCCGGGCGGCGGCCGAAGTTCATCTACACGGTGCCGAACTTCCACAACCCCGCGGGCGTGACGATGTCGCTCGAGCGCCGGCACGAGCTCGTCCGGATCGCCGCCGAAAGGGAGCTGCTGATCCTCGAGGACAACCCGTACGGCCTGCTCCGCTACGAGGGCGATCCGATGCCGACGCTGTACTCGCTCGACGACGAGTTCGTGATCTACGCGAGCACCTTCTCGAAGATCCTCTCCCCCGGGGTGAGGCTGGGCTGGACGGTCGCGCCGCCGCCGGTGCTGGCGAAGATGAACATCGGCAAGCAGGCGTCCGATCTCTGCTCGTCCTCGATCTCGCAGTACTTCGTCGCCGCGTACTTCGACTCGGGCCCATGGGAGGACTACGTACGCTCGCTGGTCGCGATCTACCGGCTGCGGCGCGATGTGATGCTCGATGCGCTGGCCGAGTACTTCCCGCGCGACGCGAGCTGGACGCACCCGCAGGGCGGCCTGTTCATCTGGGTCACGCTGCCCGACTACATCGACACGACCGACCTGCTCGCACGCGCGCTCCAGGAGCACGTGGCGTTCGTTCCCGGACGGGCCGCGTTCGTCGACGGACGCGGCGGCTCGGCGATGCGGCTGAACTTCTCCGGCGTCGGCGAAGACGAGATCCGCGAGGGCATCCGCCGGATCGGCGAGGTCGTGAGCGAGCAGGTGTCGCTGTACGAGACGCTGACGGGCCACGTCAGCGTGAAGACTCCGGCGACTCCGGCGACTCCGGCGACGAGCGACCGGGGCGGAGCACCGCGCGCCGGCGCACCCCCGACCTCGGGGCCTGCGGGCGCAGAGCTCGCCCAGATCGTGCAGCTCCCGCGCAAACGGACCGGGTAGTGCGACCACCGCGGATGGCAGCGCGCCGGGGATGAGTCTGATCACGGTCCTCAAGGGTGGGCGCTCGCTGGAGCGACAGGTGTCGCTGAAGTCGGGGGCGAGGGTCGAGGACGCCCTCCGGCGGCTCGGCCACCAGACGGTCGCGATCGACGTCGGCGCGGACCTCGTCCGCCGCCTGACCGAGGTGGCGCCCGACATCGCATTCGTCGCGCTGCACGGCCGCGATGGGGAGGACGGGACCGTCCAGGAGCTGCTCGAGGTGATGGGGATCCCCTACACCGGATCGGGCGTCTCGGCCTGCATCCGCTCGTCCGACAAGGTGCTCGCCAAGCACGCCATGCGCGACCATGGCATCCCGACGCCGGACTTCTTCGCGTTCAGCGAGACGGCGTTCAAGGGGCTCGGTGCCGGCCAGGCGCTGCCCGCGATCGAGCAGCGGCTGCGCTTCCCGATCGTCGTCAAGCCCGCGAGCCAGGGGTCGGCGCTCGGGATCAAGTTCGCGCGCAGGCCGGAGGACGTACCGGGCGCGCTCCTGGCCGCATTCTCCTACGACCGCAAGGTCCTGCTCGAGCGCTACGTCGGCGGCCGTGATCTGGCCGTGTCGGTGATCGACGAGGCCGGTGAGCCGCGCGCGCTGCCGATCGTCGAGGCCGTACCGCAGCAGGAGGACTTCTACGACTTCGAGTCGCGCTACGAGATCGGTCGCACGCGCTTCGTCTGCCCTGCGGAGCTCGATCCGGCGGTGACCGCCCGGGCGCAGGAGATCGCGATCGAGTCGGTGCGGATGCTCGGCTGCACGGGCTTCGCGCGGGTCGACCTGATGCTCGACGCCAGCGACGGCGAGCTGTACGTGCTCGAGGTCAACTCGATCCCGGGGTTGACGGAGACCTCGCTGCTCCCGCAGGCGGCGGAGGCCGACGGGATCGGGTTCGACGAGTTGATCGGACGGATCGTCGCGGCGGCAACGGCCGCAGCCCCCGCGCCGACGGCTTGAGCGCACCGAGCGCGCGCCGCGGATCGAGCGGAGCTACTCGCCGGCGAAGTCGTCGGGCTTGACGTGGTCGAGGAAGTCCTTGAACTTCTCGACAACCTCTTCGGTGTCCTCGACCTCGTGCTCGAACTCGATCGCCGATTCCGCGATCACCTCGTCGGCCGCGAAGATCGGGGCTCCGGAGCGAACGGCGAGGGCGAGGGCATCCGACGGGCGGGAGTCGATCTCCAGCTCGCGTCCGTTGGCGCGGAGCGAGATCGACGCGTAGAAGGTGTTCTCGCGCAGTTCCGTGACCGCCACGCGGGTGCACTCCACATCGAGTTCGCCGAGCATGTCCGACAGGAGGTCGTGGGTCATCGGACGCGGGGTCGAGGCACCCTGGAGCTTCATCAGGATCGCCGCCGCCTCCGGGTGGCCGATCCAGATCGGCAGGAACTTGTTGCTCTCAACCGTCTTCAGCAGGACGATCGGCTGTTTGCCGACCATGTCGAAGCTGACGCCGTAGATCACCATCTCCTGCACTGAACAGCTCCTGCTCGGGGTCGTCAGAAGTATATGGGCCGCCGGAGCCGCCGGACCCGCCCCGCAAGGCGGGTCCGGCGGAGGGAACGCGCGCCCGACGCGGAACTGAAGCGCCGTGAGCACACCCGGGACAGTCGCCTACCCGCCACCCGGCAAGTCCGAGCCGCACTGGCCGCCGCAGCTCGCGATCGTCATCGCGATCGCCCTGCAGGTGCTGCTTCCTTCGCGGCTGACGGTGGGCACGCGGTGGCTGCTGCCGGCGCTCGAAGCGGTCGTCCTCGTCACGCTGGTCGTCGCCTCGCCGCAGCAGGTCGTCGGCGTGCACATGCTGCGCCGGCGCCTGGCGCTCGGCGTGACGGCACTCGTCAGTATCGCCAACGCGATCTCGCTCTACCTGCTCAGCCACCTCCTGCTCCACCACGTGGTCGACAACGGCTCCGCGCTGATCGTCTCGGGCGTGCTGATCTGGCTGACGAACGTGCTGATCTTCGCGCTCTGGTACTGGGAGTTCGACCGTGGGGGGCCGGGGCGGCGGGCGGCAGGGCACGACGACCTGCCCGACCTGCTGTTCCCGCAGATGACCGACGATCGCTACGCGCCCGGGTGGCGGCCCCTGTTCGGCGACTACGTGTATGTATCCATGACGAACGCCGCGGCCTTCAGCCCGACCGACACGATGCCGCTGACGCTGGGCGCCAAGGGTCTGATGGGGCTGCAATCGCTGATCTCGCTCGTCACGATCGGACTGATCGTTTCGCGCGCGGTCAATATCCTGTGAAACGAGCTTCAATCTGGGACCGATGACAACGACAGGAACACCCGAGCGCCCGCTACGCGTGGCGATCGTCGGCTCCGGCCCAGCGGGCTTCTACGCCGCGGGCCAGCTGCTCGCCGCCGACGATCTGACGGTGAGGGTCGACGTGTTCGATCGGCTCCCCACCCCGTGGGGCCTCGTCCGCGCCGGAGTAGCGCCGGACCACCCGAAGATCAAGTCGGTCACGCGCGTCTTCGAGAAGACGGCGCGGCGGCCCGGGTTCCGCTTCCACGGGAACGTCGAGGTCGGCACCGATGTGACCCATGCCCAACTCACGGCCGCCTACCACGCCGTGCTGTATGCCGTCGGGACGCCGGGCGACAGGCGCCTGGGGATCGCGGGCGAGAACCTGGCCGGGAGCCATTCGGCGACCGACTTCGTCGCCTGGTACAACGGTCATCCCGACTACGCCGCGATGACGTTCGACCTGAGCTGCAAGCGCGCGGTCGTGATCGGCAACGGCAACGTCGCGCTCGACGTCGCCCGGATGCTGGCGCTGTCCGCGCGCGAGCTGAGCGTCACCGACGTCGCGGATCACGCGCTCGAGGCGCTCCGTGGCTCGCAGGTGGAGGAGGTGGTCGTGCTCGGCCGCCGCGGGCCGGTCCAGGCGGCGTTCACGAACCCGGAGCTGCGCGAGCTCGCCGACCTGGAGCTGGCCGACGTGATCGTCGACCCCGCCGATCTCGAGCTCGACGAGTACAGCTCGACCGCGTTCGAGACGGCCGACATCACCATGAAGCAGAACCTCGAGACACTCAGGCGCTATGCGGAGCGGGAGCCGGAGGGCAAGCCCCGGCGGGTCGTGATGCGGTTCCTGAGCTCTCCCTGCTCGCTCGAGGGCACGGATCGGGTCGAGGCGCTCGTGATCGAGCGCAACCGGCTCGTGACCAATGAGGACGGGACGCTGAGGGCGCGCCCGACCGGCGAGCGCGAGCGGATCGAGACCGGCCTCGTGTTCCGCTCGATCGGGTACGTCGGCGCGCCGCTCCCCGGGGTCCCCTTCGACGAGCGGCGCAGCACGGTGCTCAACGACGACGGCCGCGTGCTCGACCCCGAGACGAACGAGCCGCTGCCCGGCGTGTACGCGGCCGGATGGGTCAAGCGCGGCCCCTCGGGCGTGATCGGGACCAACAAGAAGGACGCCCAGGAGACGACCGATCACCTGTTCGAGGACTTCGCGGCCGGGCGGCTGCCCGAGCCGAGCATGTCGGCCGATCAGCTGCTGGCGATGCTGCGCGACCGCGGCTGCACGGTCGTCGACTACACGGGGTGGGAGGCGATCGACGCGCACGAGCGTGCCCTCGGCGAGCCGCACGGCCGCCCGCGGGTCAAGCTCGTCTCGCGCGACGAACTGCTCAAGCGCGCCGGGCACTGAGCCCAGCGCGGCTCTGGTGGCGCGGCGTTCACTAGCCTCTGGGGATCTGACGCCGACGACCAGATTCACCGCCGCGCATCGCGGAGGCTCCGGGCCGCCGCTGGTCGCGATCCACGGCTTCACCGACACGTGGCGGAGCTGGGATCTGGTGCTGCCCGCGCTCGAACGCCGGCACGACGTGCTGGCGCCGACACTGGCCGGCCACGCAGGCGGCCCGCCCCTGCCCGAACAGCTGACCGACACGACGCTCGTCGAGGGCGTGGAGACCGCGATGGACGCGGCCGGGATCGACAGCGCCGACGTCGTCGGCAACTCGCTCGGCGGCTACGTGGCGCTCCAGCTCGCGGCGCGCGGGCGCGCCCGGTCGGTGGTCGCGTTCGCACCGGCCGGCGGGTGGGCGACCGGCAGCAGGTCGAACCGCGCGGTGCTCGCCCACTTCGGCCTGATGCTCGACGGCCTCGCCCTGGCCCTGCCCGGGATCGACGGGTTCCTGCGCACGAGCGCCGGCCGGCGCATGGCGACGCAGTGGGCCGTGGAGAACTATGCGCACATCCCCGTCGAGCTGATCACCCACCAGGCGGTCGGAGCGGTCGGATGCACCGGCGCGCGCGCGATGATCGGTCACGCGCTCGCGAACGGCTGGCCGTTTGAACTGATCGAGGACCCGCTCTGCCCGGTGCGGATCGTCTGGGGCGAGGCCGACCGGATGCTGCGCTGGCCCGAAGCGGCGGCGCGCTTTCGTGAGGGCCGGTTCGCGCAGGTCGACTGGGTGACGCTCGCGGGCGTCGGTCACTGCCCGCAGCTCGACGTCCCGGAGGTCGCTGCCGGCCTCGTGCTCGAGTTCACGCAGGGGCCGTGAGCGCGGACGGCGGCGAGACCGACGGAGCCGGGCTCGGCCCGCGGCTGGTCCTGCTGCTCGCCTGCGCCTGCGGCGCCGCCGCCGCCAACCTCTACTACGCGCAGCCGTTGCTGAGCACGCTCGCACGCGCCCTGCACGTGTCCGACGGCACGGCTGGGCTGCTCGTGACCGCCTCGCAGGCGGGCTACGTGATCGGCCTGTCGCTGATCGTGCCCCTCGGCGACCTGATCGAGCGCCGGCGCCTGATCACGGTGATGGCAGCCGTCACCGGCCTGCTCGAGTTCGTCGCGGCCGGCTCCCCGAGCTTTCCCACGCTCGCCGCCGCGCTGCTGATGATCGGCATCAGCTCGGCGCTCGCGCAGGTGATCGTGCCGATGTCGTCGCACCTGGCGGCGGCGGACGAGCGCGGCCGGGCGGTGGGGACGGTGATGAGCGGGTTGCTGATCGGGATCCTGCTCGCGCGGACGATCAGCGGACTCGTGGCCGGGGCACTCGGCTGGCGAGCAGTGTTCGCCGTCGCGGGCGCCGTGATGCTGACGCTCGCGATGGCGTTGCGACGGTCGCTGCCGACGGTCACGCCGACCTCCCAGATGCGCTACCGCGACGCGCTGCGCTCGGTCTTCTCGCTGGTCGCCCGTGAACCGGTCCTGCGTCAGCGGATGCTGCTCGGCGTACTCGGGTTCGGCACCTTCGGGGTGCTGTGGACCTCGCTCGCCTTCCTGCTCGCTGGTCCGCCATACCGCTTCGGCAGCGCCACGATCGGGCTGTTCGGGCTGGCGGGAGCGGCGGGGGCGGCGATCGCGCCCGTCGCGGGCCGGATGGCGGACCGGGGCCAGGGCCGGCGCGCGGTCAGCTTCGCCCTGACGATGCTGATCTGTGGCTGGGGCCTCCTGGCGCTCGGATCGAGCTCGCTGGCGGCGCTGATCGGCGGCATCGTCGTGCTCGACCTCGGCGCACAGAGTCTGCACACCTCGAACCAGAGCAGGATCTACGCGCTGACGGCGGAGGCGCGCAGCCGGGTGACGACCGCCTACGTGGCCGCCGGCTTCTGCGGCGGCGCGGTCTGCTCGGCTCTGTCCGCGACGCTCTACGCCTCGGGTGGCTGGGGCGCCGTGTGCGCACTCGGCGCCGCGACTTCGACGATGGCGATGTGCGTGTGGCTGGTCAGCGAGCGGGTGATGGCAACGGTGGGCGCGCCCCCCGTGGTCTGCCCCGCGCCGATCACTCCGAATCCGCGAAGAAGTCCGTGAGCGTCTCGCGCAGCGGGGTGCTGCGCGCCTTCTTGAAGCTTCGCTGGAGCGAGTCCAGGGCGTCGTCGAAGATCTGTCCGAGACTGTCGTCGGTGGTCACGTAGCCGAGCTCCTCGGGCGTGGGAGTGCGCCCCTGCTGCGGCACGGCGGTCGCAGCAGCCTCGCGGCGGGCCCGCTCCTTGGCCGCGTACGCCTCGCGGGCCTCGCGCTCCATCTCGGCGAGCTTGGCGTTGATCGCGTCGTCGCTGTACGGCGTCTCGCGCACGGGCGCGGCGGCTCGCCGCTGCGCCGGCTGCTCGCCACGCGGCTGCACCGGCGGACTCGCGGCGCGGCGCTCCGAGGTGATCCGCGCGTGCGCCTCCTGAATCGCGGCGAAGCGACGGGCCGAGTCGGCCGAGCCGCCATTGTGGTCGGGGTGGTGGCGGAGCACGAGGCGCCGGTAGGCGCTGCGCAGCTCGGCGTCGGACGCCGTGCGGGAGATCCCGAGGGTCTCGTACGGATCGCTGATGGGGTCGGGCATCCTTGGGGTGAAGGCTAGTGCCCCGCCGTCAGGGGTCCGAACGCATGCGAGCGTCGCGGCGGGCTACCACTCCGGTGATCGTCGCGGCGAGTCCGATCTTGACCGCGACCCGCCGCCCGTACGACCCGGCGGCGGTCGCGGCGGCGCCCGCTGCGACCCTGGAGGCGCCCGTCGCGGCCGGGGCGTGCAAGAAATCCTGCAAGAATCCCGCGCGAACGGGTGGAGAGAGTCGCACCAGCCACGCTGATCCAGGCAGCCGCGGACCTGCAGCCCGCGGACCGCGCGCTCCTCAACCTGTGGATGGCGCGCGGGCTGCCGGACGCCGAGCTCGCAGCGATGGCGGGCGTCTCGCCGGCGGCGGTCACGACGCGCAAGCTCGACATCGTCGAGCTGCTCAGCACCCAGCTCGGCGTGCCGCCGTACGCGATCGTCGCCGCGCTCAGCTCGACGCGCGCGCTCAGCCCGAGTGCCTCTGCGGCGAGCACGCGGTTCCGGACGGCTCGGTCCCGGATCATCACGGGGCCGGAACCGCGCCCGCGCAGCCTGGCGACCCCGCGTCCCCGACGCGAGCGCAGCCCCCGCCCGCGCGCCGTCCCGAGGCGCCCGGCGACGGTTCCGCCGGCGCCGATGCCGCCGGTCCCCGCGGTGCGGCTCCGCACCGGGGCGAAGACGCTCGCTGAGGTTTCGGCGAGGCGGTCCTCCGCTCGCGGCGGGCACGGCGCCCGCCGCGATCGCCACGCGCCCGCCTGGCTGCGGCCGTTGCCCGAGCCTGCCGGCTGACGCGCGTCGCTCGCGTTCAGCGATAGAGCTCGACGCGCCGGCGCCCGTTCGCCTTCGCGCGGTAACCGGCGGCGTCGGCGTCACGGAGCAGTGCGGACGCATCGCCGTGGCCGACGGCGATCCCGATGCTCGCCGAGATCTCGTAGGGCTCGCCGCCCACGAACAGAGGCGCGCTGATCGCCTCGAGCAGGCGCTTGCTGAGCTCGAGCGCCGACTGCTCGTCGATCGACTCGCAGACGACGACGAACTCATCGCCGCCGAGGCGGGCAACGGTGTCGGTCGGGCGCACGGCGGACAGCATCCTGGCCCCGACCGCGGCCAGCACGTCGTCGCCGACCGCATGCCCGTGCGCGTCGTTGACCTGCTTGAAGTTGTCGAGGTCGACGAACAGGACGCCGGTCGCGGTCCCGTCTCGCGCCGAACGGGCGAGCGCGTGCTCGAGCTGCTCGCTCAGGAGAATCCGGTTTGCCAGCCCCGTGAGCGGGTCATGGACCGATTCGTGGCGCATCCGCTCCCGCTCCCGCTGGCGCGCGAAGGCGATCGAGAGCGTGTGCGCGACCGCGCGCAGGTGGCTGAGCTCGTCGTCTCGGAGGTGCCGGGTGGGAACGATCACGAGCTGATCCCCGGTCGTCAGCGGCAACACGATCCGGCCGGGCTCGGTGAACGGCCACGCGCGCGGGCTGCGCTCACCGGACCAGCGAATGGCGGCGCCGGCGAGCGGCAGCGTCTCGCGCAGGAGCTCGAGCGCCTCGGCCGCGAGCGAGGCGGGCTCCGCCACGATCAGCGCGCGCTCACCGAGCGTCGCCGAGGCACGAACCCGGACCTCAGCCGCCCGCCGAGCGCTGATATCGCGCCCGACGGCGAGCAACAGCGGCCCTCGGCTCGTCTCGATCACCCCCCAGCTCATCTCCCCGACGAACTCGATGCCATCGCGTCGCAGACCCCAGGTCTCGGCGACGAAGCGCAGCGGATGCTCGATCTCGAAGTACCGCTCCATGTTGGAGCGGTAGAGCTCGCGGACCCGCTCGGGCCAGAGCACGTCGACCGATTGGCCGACCAGCTCCGCTCGCGGATAGCCGAACAGCTCCTCGGTGAGAGCGTTGACGAACACGATCCGGCCATCCCGATCCGCGGCGACGACCGCGTCGGGTATCCCCTCGAGCACTGCGTCAGCTGCGACCGTCAGCCCCTCGAGCTCGAGCGGCGGTCCGGAATATCCGGCAACATCAGCTTGGTCTGTCATCGGAGCTGCCCCAAGAATCCGTTCGTTAGCAACTGTACCTGGCACCGCAAGCCGGTCCCAGCAGGGATCGGGGTGCCAGAAAGAGGACGCCGGCGCCGCGTCAGATACACGATCTCGCCGGCTCCGTCGTCGGCCGCCTGATCGGGACGCCGTTCAGAAGACGATCGTGCGATTGCCGTAGGCGATCACGCGATCTTCGAGGTGCCAGTGCAGCGCGCGGGCCAGGACGACGCGCTCGATGTCCCGGCCCATGCGGGTCAGGTCCTCGGGCCCGGAGCTGTGCGAGACGCGGACGACATCCTGCTCGATGATCGGGCCCTCGTCGAGGTCCTCGGTCGCGTAGTGCGCGGTCGCGCCGATCAGCTTGACCCCTCGCTCGTAGGCGCGCGTGTACGGGTCCGCGCCGGCGAACGCGGGAAGGAACGAATGGTGGATGTTGATCACGGGGGCGCCGATGCGCCGCAGGAAGTCGCCCGAAAGGATGCGCATGTAGCGCGCCAGGACGACGAGATCGACCTTGCCGGCGAACAGATCGAGCGCCTGGCGTTCGGCGTCGCGCTCGGTCGCCCTCGTCACCGGGATGTGGTGATAGGGAACACCGAAGGCGCGGACGTCGCGCTCATGGCCGGGGTGGTTCGCGACCACGGCCACCACCTCCATCGGCAGCTCGCCGATGCTCCAGCGCCACAGCAGGTCGAGCAGGCAGTGGGCGCCGCGCGAGGCGAACAGCACCACGCGCTTGCGTTGCGTGGCGCCCGTCAGGCTCCATGTCATCGCGAAGGTCTCGGCGATCTCTGCGATCCGCTGCTCGAGCCTGGCGTGGCCGCTGTCGAAGCCGGCGAGGTGGAACTCCATCCGCAGGAAGAAGCGCCCGCCCTCCGGATCAGTGGAATGCTGGCCAGAGCTGACGATGTTCGCGCCAGCGTCGGCGAGGGCAGTGGAGACGGCCGAGACGATCCCGCGCTGGTCGGCGCACGAGACGATCAGGCGCCCGATGTCAGTGTCGCGAGTCATCGCCGTGATGATCGCGGCCGAGCAGCGCGTTCGCCCAAGCGCTCGTTCCCGCGAGGCTGTTGTCCTTGATCACGACCGGACCGTCGAGCATCTCGGCCTCCTCCCCGTACGCCTTCAGCCGCTCGTATGCCTGGGACCAGATGCATTCGGTGTCATAGACCTCGCACAGTCCGTCGCGGGTGCCACCGCACGGTCCGTTGCGCTGGTTCTTCGCGCACATCGATTCGGGGCAGACGTATGCGATCTCCGGCAGCGAGCAATCGCCACAGTCGCGGCAGCCGAAGATCGGCTGCTTGGCGGCCTGCTCGACGGTGTGCGCCACCTTGCGCAGTCGCGGCGAACCGCTCTCGACAGCCTCGTAGAGCCGCTTCCCGGCCGGGGCCAGCGGTGCTCCGGGGGCGAACACCGTGTTGTGTACGCGCCGGCTGAAACGGTAGGACAGCGGCACCGCGAGATCCGTTCGCCGCTGGCGCCTGCTCTCCAGGTAGCTGCGGCTGACCTCATCCGATGAGAGCCCGGTCTCAGGATCGGCCTCGAAGAAGTAGAACTCGTCCGGAGCGGGGTATCGCAACTCGCGCACGAACTGCCGCCAGTCGTCCGGGCCGTAGGAATCGGCGAGCTCGACGATCGTTTCGAACCTCTCCGCCGGCATGTGACCGCCGAGGTAGACACCGTTGAAGCCGAGGCCGCGTGCGACAGCGACGTGCTTGGACGCGAGCTCGGTGAAGAACGCGCGGCCCTTGTCCTCTCCGCCGCCGTAGCGCTCGGCGAGGACGAGGAGCTCGTCGGTGACCACAGCCCCGGGGATCTTGCCGCGGTTGAATGCCCGTGCGGCCGGGGCGGAGAGGAGGTAGACGTTCGCGAGAATCGACACCGGCAGCCGCTCGCGACGGATCCAGCGGAGCAGCTCGTCGTCCTTGCGCACGTCCCAGCCGATCTGGTTGATCACGAACCGCGCGCCGGCCCGCACCTTCTTACGCAGCTTCAGGTACTGAGGGACGACCTCGCGCTCGTATCGCTTGTGATTGGTGACGACGCATCCGAGCAGGAAATCGGTTCGGTCGAGCCGCACGTCGGGCTTGCGCTCGTCGTGCAGGCCCTCGTTCATGTCGGCGAACAGCTGCAGCAGCCCAACCGAATCGACGTCGAAGACCGATTCGGCAAGGCCCTTGTACCCGGTGACGGGTGCGTCGCCCGAGAGGGCGAGGATGTTGTGGAACCCCTCCGAGCTGAGCTTCCAGCCGCGGCTCTCCAGCGCGTTGCGGTTCCAGTCCTTGCAGGAGAGATGGATGATGACCTCCTGGCCGCGCCCGACCAGGTCCGTTCCGAGCGTGTCCGGGGCGAGCATCGCGTGACCACCCGGGTTGTCGGTGATGGAGAGCACATCGATCCGCGGGTTCGCGGCGAGCTCGCGAGCCAGCGCCAGCACGCCGCGCCCCGTGGATGCGGTGATCAGTCCACGACTCGTGACCACCTCGGCGGCGACGACGAACTCGTCCGCCGCCAGCTTCGTTGCAAAAGACGTGGACATCGGGCTCGGTCCGTCAGGCGGAGGCGGCCTCGGAGCGCCAGCCCTCGTGGTAGGTCGCCCGGACGACCTCCGCATAGGGGATCGGGCTGACGATCGCGCGGACGTGGATCTGCTTGTGCGGATCGACGGTCAGCTTGCTCGTTCCGCCCTCTGGCTCTCCCCAGACGACGTGCACCTCGCTGCCGATCTCGACGGATGGGTCGACGGTCGCGAGCGACAGCGCCTTGCGCTCGTTCGCGCTGAAACCCGAGAACATCGAGTACCCGACGACCTTGCCGCCGGCGTCGAGCACGGAGTCGTAGCCGGCGGCCCCATAGTTGGCGATCGGGATGTCGAAGAACTGGTAGCTCTCGCCGTAGGGCTCGGTCACGGAGCCGAGGATCGCCTTGACGTCCTCGGGATGCCAGGCCAGTGTCACCTTGCGGCGCTGGGCCTCCGGATCGATCTGCTTGAGCGCGTCGCTGCCGTGGAACTCGTGGTCGAACCTGACGAAGCCGCCGTAGCCGAGCTCCCATGGATTCAGGTAGTAGTCCGCGATGTCGTCGCTGACGAAGCTGCCGTACAGCGCGGCGTTCGCCTCGTAGCCGCCACCCGGCAGCCACTCGCGGTACGCGCGCAGCGCCTCACCCGTGTAGATCGCCGGCAGCGGCGAGGGGATCCAGCCGGACTCGAGCGTGTTGGAGCCATAGGCGCGGGCGCCGACACGGCTCGATGCCGAACTCGCGACCGGCCTCGAGGATCGCGTCGCGGATCTTGTCGTACGTCTCGTACGGGCCCCAGATCTCGAGCCCGGGGGCGCCGGCCATGCCGTGGCGGAGCGTACGGACGCGCTCGCCGGCGATGTTCATCTCGGCCATCCGGAAGAACTTGAGCTGCTCCACAGGGCCGCCGTTGACCTTCTCGATCACCTGCCATGCGTTCGGGCCCTGAATCTGAAAGCGCCACTCCTCACGATGCACGGCCTTGCCGTACGGGCGCCCGGGCGAGCGGTCGTCGTAGCGGTACTCGACCTCGTAACCGCCGGTCTCGGCGTGATAGTTCAACCAGTTGGCGGCCGGATTGCGACCGACGTACACGTACTCGTCCTCGGCGAGGTGGAACAGGATCCCGTCGCCGATCACATGACCGGCGGGTGTCGTCGGCACGTACTGCTTGGCCATGTCGACCGGGAAGTTGGCGACGCTGTTGATCGCGGTGTCCGAGATCAGCTTGAGCGCGTCCGGTCCGCTGAAGTAGAAGTTGACCATGTGATGCGTCTGATCGAACAGGACGGCCGTCTCGCGCCAGGCGCGCTGCTCGCGCCGCCAGTTGCTGAACTCGTACGGGACGACCGGATAGATGTACGCCCCGACCTGAGAGTTGCGCAGGTGCTGGACGATGCTGCCCGAGTCCTGCAGAACCGACTCCAGATTTCCATTACTCATGAGTTCTCTCCTCATTTGATGACACGGTGTGGCAGAACCGGCCGGCTTGCGGACGCTCAGTGGTCACTCAGACCACGCTGCCCAGTAGGGGCGCGGTGCTCAGATCGCCTGCCGCCGCATGATCGGCCAGTGCCAGATCGAGGCTCTGCTGCGCGAGGCGCGCGTGCTCGCGCGCGACCTCCTCGGCGCGCGTGCCGTGGCCGGCGCGAATCGCCTCGATCAGGACGCGGTGCTGGTGCTGGGCGATCACGAGGATGTGGCGGACGCTGGGGACGCGGGAGTGAGCGTCGAGCAGAGCGCTGGGCGATCCGAACGGCAGGGCGAAGACGTGGGCGAGCTCGCGCGTCAGCGCGGAGCTCTTGGACAGCTCGAGCAGGGCGGCGTGAAACGCGTGGTTGAGTGGCGCGTACCGCACGACCATCGTGTCCGACAGGGAGTCGGAGACGACCTCGTCGAGCTCGTCTCCGAGCTCTTCGAGCTCCGCCAGCTCGGCCGGCGACTGCAGCCGCTCGGCGGCGAAGCGCGCGGCCGTTCCCTCGAGCACCCCGCGGATCTCGATCGCATCGACGACATCGCTGCGCGTGAACTCGCGGACGACGAAGCCGCCGCCTTCGAGCGGCTCCACCAGTCCCTCGTGGGCGAGCGTCGCGAGCGCGATCCGCAGCGGTGTCCGCGAGACGCAGAGGCGTTCGGCGAGACCCACTTCCGC
This sequence comes from uncultured Solirubrobacterales bacterium, assembly GCA_963705995.1. Classification (GTDB taxonomy): domain Bacteria; phylum Actinomycetota; class Thermoleophilia; order Solirubrobacterales; family Solirubrobacteraceae; genus Palsa-465. The sequence goes on along the minus strand of CAVPLN010000036.1, from coordinate 545,185 downwards.
GACGCGCTCGCCGGGAGCCAGCTCACCGTCGAAGATCAGCTCGCGCAGACCGAGCGTAGCCTTTGTCGTCTGTGAGCTGGATGCATTCCCTCGAGGCATCGCGCGACGATTATTGCATGCAATTCAGTTCTCTTGGGCGATTTTTCGGGAGAGTGCCCCGTCGGGGAAATAAGATTGCATGCAAACGACGGCCCGCCGTCGTGATCCTCTGCGGCTGCCTCGTGCTCGGGCTCGCCGTGACGTCCGCGGCGCGCAGCGAGGGGCGGCGGTCGGGCCCGGCGACCGCGTCCGCGACGCGCTTCATCTCGGTCTGGATGCCGTACTGGAACATGACCGCGGCCGCGACCTCGGCGCTCGACCATGCGGCGCAGATCGACACCGCGAGCCCATTCTGGTACGCGGTCTCGGCGGCGGGGGCGGTGACCCGAGACCCGGGGGCAGGCTCGGCGTCGCTGGTCGAGGCGCTGCGCGCCCGCGGCGTCGCCGTTGTCCCGACCGTCACCGAGAGCCCAGGGCTGAACGCGTTCGACCACCTGCTCGCGAGCACGGCGCGGCGGGCCGCGCTCGTCGGCGCGCTGGTCCAGGTCGCCCGCGAGAGCGGCTACAGCGGGCTCGACCTCGACTTCGAGCAGTTCGCGGTCGACCCGCAGGACGACGGCGAGGCGGCCGGCGTGGCGGCCCGTTCGTATCCCCTGCTGATCGGCGAACTGTGCGCCGCGCTGCACGCCATCGGCCGGACCTGCACCGTCACCGTGATGCCGCGCACCTCGGCGGCTCACGTCCTCTGGCGCGGCCGGCTCGCCACCTGGGTGTACGACTACCGGGCGCTCGCCCGCGTCGCCGACACGATCCGGATCATGGCCTACGACGACCACGCCCGGCGCGGTCCCGCCGGCCCGGTCGCGCCGCTCGGCTGGGTCGAGCGCGTGATCTCGTTCGCGCGCACGCAGATCCCGGCGCACAAGGTCGAGTTGGGGCTCGCGGCGTACGGCTGGCTGTGGGGGCCGCACGGCGTGACCGCGTTCAGCGCCGCGCAGGCGCCGTCGATCGCCGCGGCCGGTGGCGCGGCGCCCCAGTGGTCGGGAGCGGCCGCGGAGCCGAGCTTCAGCTACGGTCGCGCCTCCGACCGCACGGTCGGCTGGTACGAGAGCGCGCGCGCAGACCTCGTCCGCGCGCGGCTCGCGGCAGCGGCCGGGTTCCGGGGAGTGGTGCTGTGGGCCGCCGGCGACGAGACCCCGGCGTTCTGGTCGCTCGGGGCGAGTCAGGAGCGGAGCTTGTCTGGGTCCCAACCGAGCGTCGCCGAACCGTAACGCTGGCCCTTGACGTACAGCGGCACGGACAGGATGCTCAGGACCGTGCCGGTGTCGCGCGCATAGGTCTGGAGCAGGAATGGACGCTGTCCGGGCGGCGGCTCGGTCAGCCGCGCCCCGGCGGCCCGCAGTTCGTCTCGCGTCATGATGCGATCCGGGAGCTGCACGCCCAACTCCATCCGCGTTCCGCGGGTGAGGGCCTCCGAGTCCAGGAAGAAGCGCTTGGCGCGGTTGCCGACCAGATCCTGCTCCCGATTGCCGCTGATGTCGTTGGTGAAAACGCCGTTGTGGGCCGGTGCGTACGCGTTGAGGTCGAACGGGATCGCGAATGTCAAGCCCGGCTCGGCGGCAAGCGTGGCATCCATGCTCTCCATCATCTCGAGGTCGACGATCGCGTCGTACGGCGTGTGGTACTTCGGCGGCTCGAAACCGTCGGGACCGACTCGGGAGACATCGAACAGACGGGAGAAGCGCTGGATCAGCGGTCCCTTCGCCTCGGTGTATTGCAGGCCGATGATTTGCTCGAGCGTCACCTTGTGGTGGTCGATCGCGTTTTCGAGGATCGACCGCAAGTCGTCAGCAAGGCATTGGCAGCGCCTGCGCAGGCGCGGGGTTAGCGCGCCTGTGTCAAATGCGGCCATCGTTTGCGAGGCCGCCTCGGTCCCCGCTGACAGATCGAGCTGGCGCTTGGACACGGATCTGGCCTGCTGTTCGATCTCCGTGCCGGCGCCCATGAGTGTCTGAAGGTTCTCATCGACCGCCTGCACGTCGCTCAACTGCTGGTCGGCGAGCGTGGCGCTGCGCTTCGCGGTCTTGTTCGAGCTGCTCACGAGGGTGCTGATTCGTTCCAGCGCCTCGCGCCCGGAGTCGGCATCCTGCGCACCTTCGGCGGAGCAGGTCCGGGCCGTGCCGACCGCATGCTGAATGACGTCCATCTGGCTGCGGGTGCGTTCGATCGTGTCTCGGATCTGCGCCGTGTGCGTTGCCGTCTCGGACGCGAGCCGGCCGACCTCGTCGGCGACGACGGCGAAGCCGCGACCATGTTCACCCGCGCGCGCCGCCTCGATCGCAGCGTTCAACGCGAGCAGCTTGGTCTGGCCGGCGATCCGATCGATGATCGAGGAGAACTCGCCGATTCTCGGCAGCTCCTCGCGTGCGAGGCTGGTGACGAGCTGGTCAACGCTGACCGTGTGCTCGCTGATCTGTGCGATTGTGTCGATCACGCGGCCGACAACGGCAATCCCGCGCTCGCTTTCGGTCGTCAGTTGGTCCGCCAGGGCCGCGGAGCTGCTCGCCGATGCCGACGCCTCGTCTGAGGATGTTCGCAAGGAGGCAAGTCGCGCGGCCACCTGCTCGACCTCGGAACAGAACCGCTCGACTTCGAGGCGGATGACGTTGACCTCCACGGCGCCCCGGGCGGCGTCGCAGGAGAAGTCCGCGATCACTCCGGCCAGCGCGTCCAGCGCATTCGCGAAGTCCCGACTGAGCACGCCGAGCTCGCCCGGGCGCGTGGCAAGCACCTGCAGCAGCCATGCGCCCCACTCATCGCGTGCCGGTGCGGGCACAGCAACCAGGTGCACCGGCGGCGTGCCCGGCGCGGGCGGGTCGGCGTCGGTCTGTACTCGTTGGCGGGCTTTGGTGAACCCTCGCATCGTCAGCCCCGTCATCGACCCGGCCACGCTGCAGCTTAAGCGCCTCCTGGAGTGAAGAGCGTCAGGCAGCCGGCCGAACGGCGTGGCAAGCTTCGATGTAGCGAACCAGCCGCTCGTATCCGTCCACGGAGACATGTTCGAACGCGAACGCCAGGTTCCCGTCATCGGTGACGCGAACCACTCGCCCGCGCCCGTCGATGGGCTGTTTGCCCGCCCCCAGCCCGAGCGAGAACCGAACACTCGTGTTGGGCTCGAGCATCGCACGCTCCAGCAATACGCCGCCGGCGCTGATGTCAACGGTGTAGGAGTCCAGGGGCGCGCCACCGGCGGTCACGACGAACACGGGCAGCCGTGCTCGCACCCGGACGAACTCTCGCCGCTCATCCGCAGAGTCCGGCGGCGAGCTCGTTTGCGTCGGTGTCACGGCCTCGCCTTTGCGTTCCGCGTGCTCGAGCACATCACGCACGGTTGCGAGCACAGCTTGTCGAGTGAACGGCTTAGCGATGAAGCCCTTGGCACCCAGCCGCCGCGCCTCGGCCATCCGGTCCTGCGACAGCGCCGCCGAGCAAACGATCACGGCGAGCGACGAATCGAGCATCAGCAGGTGGTGCAGCGTCGTAAAGCCGGTCCGCCCCGGCATCACAAGATCGAGCGTGACAACGTCTGGCCGCAGCTCGAAGATGCTGCCCGGGGCCTCCACACCGTTGGGGGCCTGGCCCACGACCTCGTGCCCGCCGTCTCCAAGAATCTCGCGCAGCAGCGTGCGGATCAACACGTTGTCATCGATGATGAGAATGCGCGCCATCAGTCTGCTCCCGTCGCCGGCCCGGCCCAGAGTTGCTATTAGGGACCTAATCGACCAGAGGCAGCGTCAACTCCAGCTATCTCCCACGATCCGACAAGCGTCCACGATCGCACGGGACACCAAGGGAGCCCGCGCCACGCCCACTAGAATCGCCGGGTGGTCGAACACGACGTCGCGACGGCGGACGGGCGCACACTGCGGGTGCTCGAGGGCGGCGCGCCCGACGGCCACCCGGTGCTCGTCCACAACGGGACGCCGAACTCGCGACTGCTGTTCGGCCCCGACGTCCAGCGGGCAGGCGCCATGGGCGTGCGCCTGATCTCCTATGACAGGCCCGGGTATGGGTGCTCCACACGCCGTCAGGGGAGGTCGATCGGTGACTGCGCGGCCGATGTCCGCGCGATCGCGGGCGCGCTGGGACTCGACCGGTTGGCCGTCTGGGGGATCTCGGGCGGCGGGCCTCACGCGATCGCGTGCGCGGCGCTGCTCGCTGACCTCGTGCCGGCTGTGGGAGTCCTCGCATCGCCCGCCCCGTGGGGTGCCGAGGGCCTCGACTACTTCGACGGGATGGGCGAGCTCAACGTCGAGGACATCCGCCTGTCGCTCCGGGATCCCGTTGCTGCTCGCGCCAAGTGCGAGGCCGACCGGCTCGAAATGCTGGGCCAGGAGCTGCCCGCGCTGATGGAGTACCTGGAAACGCTGCTCGCGCCGGTCGACGCCGCGGAGCTCAGCGGCGAGCTCGGGCAGTTCCTGATCGACACGGTCCGATCGGGGCTGGCCCCCGGGGCCGACGGCTGGTGGGACGACGACGTCGCGCTGCACGCCGATTGGGGCTTCGACCTCGCGCAGATCGGCACACCCGTGCTGCTCATGCACGGTCGCCAGGATCGATTCGTGCCCTTCGCCCACGGCGAGTGGCTCGCTCGACGCATCCCCGGGGTCGAGACACGACTGAGCGACGACGACGGCCACCTGACGCTCATCGCGCATCACCTCGACGACCTCCACCGCTGGCTGCTCGAGCGCCTCGGCTGAGCCGCGGCACACCGGGCCGATCGTGTCGTACCTCGACAGGTTCACCCAGGAGTTCTGGGACCGGCGCTACAGCACGCACGACCACCTGTGGAGCGGGCGCCCGAACCTCCGCCTGGTCGATCACGCCGACGGGCTCGAGCCCGGGCGAGCGCTTGACGTGGGGTGCGGAGAGGGCGGCGACGCGATCTGGCTGGCCGGCCGCGGCTGGAGCGTCACCGGGACCGACATCTCGGCGGTGGGGCTGGCGCGGGCGCAGGACAACGCCGCCAGCGCCGGAGCGGAGGTCGCGGCGAGGCTGAGCTGGATCCGCGACGATCTGTTCGGCGACAGCTGGGGACCGTTCGAGGGCTATGACCTCGTCAGCGCGCACTATCTGCATCTGCCGCCCGAGATCCGTCACCGCTCGCTCGGACGCCTTGCCGGCGCCGTCTCGCCCGGCGGCCACCTGCTCGTCGTGACCCATCACCCCTCGGATCTCGCAATCCCCGGTCTGCGACCGAATCTCCCCGACCTGTTCTGCACCGCCGAGGAGCTCGCGGCCGGCCTCGCGCCGACCGCCTGGGACGTGCTCGTCGCCGGAGCACCGCAGCGCACGATGCACGGACCCGACGGGGGCGAGATCCTCGTGCGCGATGCCGTGCTGTTCGCGCGCCGCCGGCTCTGAGGCGCCCTCTCAGGATTCGGTCGCAGCAATCAGCTCGTACACGAGCTTCGGCGCCTCGCACCGCTGCCGGCGGATCTGGAGAGCCGCGCGGAGGCGCTGCTCAGCTGCCCGCGCGGCCTCATCATCCCGGGCGTAGATCCGCCCGAGCGTCTCGCCGGAATCGACGCGGTCGCCGACCTTCGCCGTCAGCTCGATCCCGACGGCGGGATCGATCTCGTCCTCCTTGCGCCGGCGGCCTGCGCCGAGAGCGCCCGCGGCGAGTCCGACCTGCTCGGCATCGACCTCGGCGAGCCAGCCGCCCGCGTCGGCGCTCAGCTCGCGCACGACGGGCGCCTGCGGGAGCCGGCTCGGGTCCTCGACGACCGCTCGCTCGCCGCCCTGGGCCTCGACGAAGGCACCGAAGCGCTCGAGCGCCGCCCCGCTGTCGAGCGCGTGCTGAGCGCGTTCGATGCCGTCCTGCTCGGACCCGGCCACGCCGGCGAACCACGTCAGGCATCCGGCAAGGCGCACGCACAGCTCGCTGAAGCGCCCGCGCCGCTCGCCGCGCAGGACCTCGATGACCTCACGCACCTCGATCGCGTTGCCGACCATCTCGCTCAGGGGCTGGCTCATGTCGGTGATGAGCGCGCCGGTCGTCCGGCCCGCCTGCTGGCCGAGGCCGACGCACGCCCGGGCGAGCTCCCGCGCGCCGTCGAGGTCCTTCATGAACGCACCCGAGCCGGTCTTGACGTCGAGCAGGATCGTGCGCGCGCCGCCGGCGAGCTTCTTGCTCATCACCGACGCGGCGATCAGCGCGGTGCTGCCGACGGTGGCCGTGACGTCACGCAGCGCGTAGATCGCCCGGTCCGCGGGCACGAGGTCCGCGGTCTGCGCGCTCACGGCAAGCCCGATGCGCTCGACCTGCTGGAGCAGCTCCCGCGCGGAGAGGTCGACGCGCATGCCCGGGATCGACTCGAGCTTGTCGAGCGTGCCGCCCGTGTGACCAAGGCCGCGGCCCGAGAGCTTGACGACCTGCAGGCCGAGCGCGGCCGCGATCGGAGCGACGACGAGGGTCGTGCCGTCGCCGACCCCCCCGGTGGAGTGCTTGTCGACGGTCGGCCCCGACAGCGACGAGAGGTCGAGCGTCTCACCTGAGGCCACCATCGCCGCGGTCATCGCCGCCGTCTCGGCTGGGGAGAAGCCGCGCAGGTAGCCGGCCATCAGGAAGGCCGCCATCTGGTAGTCCGGAAGCTCCTCACGAGCGAAGGCGAGGATGAGGTCACGCAGCTCGACCGCGTCGAGCTCGTGGCCGTCCCGCTTGCTCGCGATCAGCTGGATCGCATCCATGGCCCCTTCTTTCAGTCAGGTGAGCGATGCGCTCCGCAGGGTAGGCGAGTGGCGAGGGCAGCGGCGCGCCTGCGGACGGACTGATTTGATCCTGGTCGTGAGAGCACCCATCCGCAAGGCCGTCGGCGGCGCGCTCGAGCGCGAGGTGCGCGCCTGGATCGAGGAGGATCCGGAGCCCGCGGACCGCGCTGAGCTCGAGCACCTGCTCGCGACGGGAGCGCGCGCGGAGCTCCAGAGCCGCTTTGCCGGGGAACTGCGGTTCGGCACGGCCGGACTGCGCGGCAAGCTCGGGGCCGGACCGGCCAGGGTGAATCGGGCGACCGTGCGCCGCGCCGTCGCGGGACTGGCGGCATACCTGCACGCGGCCGGGACGGCCGGCGGGGGTGTCGTGATCGGCTACGACGCCCGCCACGGCTCCTCCGCGCTTGCCGGGGAGGCGGCCCTCGTGCTCACCGGGGCGCGGGTGCGCGCGCTGCGACTGCCCGGCCCGAATCCGACGCCGCTGCTCGCCTTTGCGGTGCGCCACCTCGACACCGCAGCCGGGATCATGGTCACGGCGAGCCACAACCCGGCGGACGAGAACGGACTCAAGGTCTACCTGCGCGGGGGAGCGCTGATCGCCCCGCCGAGTGACGCGGAGATCGCCGCCGCGATCGACGCTGTCGGGCCGCTGTCACAGGTCCCGCTCGGTGACGGCGGGACGCCGCTCGGTGCCGAGATCGCCGAGGCCTACCTCACGGCGATCGTGGCCGCGCTGCCCCCGGCGACCACGGCAGCGGACGGGCTGCGCATCGTCTACACACCGCTTCACGGCGTCGGGCGCGACCTCCTGATCGCGGCCTTCGCGCGCGCCGGCCTGCCCGCTCCGGAGCTTGTGAGCGCTCAAGCAGACCCCGACGGGGGCTTCCCGACGACCCGGCGGCCGAACCCCGAAGAGCCGGGCACGCTCGACCGCGCGCTCGCGACCGCTCGCGCCTCCGGCGCCGAGCTGATGCTGGCCAACGATCCCGACGCGGATCGGCTCGCCGTCGCCGTGCCCGGGCCCGGGGGCTGGCAGGTCCTGACCGGCGACGAGGTCGGTGCTCTGCTCGCCGCGTACCGACTCCGTCACTGGCCGCGTCCCGAGGACGGCCTGCTCGTCAGCACGGTCGCCTCCTCGACTCAGCTCGAGCGCATGGCCGCCGAGGCTGGGGTCGCGTACCGCCAGACGCTGACGGGCTTCAAGTGGATCATGGGGGCGGTCGCGGAGGCGTCGCCCCGACGGCTCCTGCTCGGCTATGAAGAGGCGCTCGGCTACGCCGTCAGCGATGTCGTGCGCGATAAGGACGGCATCTCAGCAGCACTCCTGCTGTGTCGAGCCGTCCTCGAGGCCCGCGCGGCCGGGCGCACCCTGCTCGACGAGCTCGACATCCTGGCGCGGCGCTTCGGCGTGCACGCGACGCGGCCGCTCTCGGTCGAGCTGGACGGCGGCGGCCCCGAGCGCGCCGCGGCGATCATGGGGCGGCTGCGCGACCATCCGCCGGAGCGGCTCGCCGGACGCCCACTCGTCAGCATCGACGACCGGCTCGCCGGGCCGGCGCCGCACTCCGACGTGCTCGTGTTCGCCGCCGACGGCGTCCGACTCGTTGTGCGCCCGAGCGGAACCGAGCCGAAGCTCAAGACCTACCTGCAGGCGATCGAGCCCGTGGGCGGCGCCGGCGTCCCGGCGGCACGGGCGCGCGCCGCCGGGACGCTCGACGCCCTGATGCAGGAGACGCGGGAGCTGCTCCGTGGCTGAGCCGGTCGGCTCAGGCAGCCGGCGCGAGCGCCTGCCCCGAGGCGCCGCGCTCTGAGCCGGTCCCAGCGCGGTGCTCCTGCGCCCAGCCCGGCCCGCGGAAGACGTAGCCGAGCCGGTCCCCCCAGTTGTCGGCGCTCCGGACGTCACGCACGATCGCGACGTACTCGTGGGTGGCGACCCGGATCGGGTTGAAGGTCTCGATGTTGTGGGTGAGGCCGTAGCGGACACGTTCGGTCTCGGCCTGGAAGGTCCGGAACAGGCGGTCCCAGATGATCATGATGCCGCCGTAGTTGCGGTCCAGGTAGATCTGGTTGGCGCCGTGGTGGGCGCGGTGGTGCGAGGGCGTGTTGAGGATGAACTCGAGCGGCCGAGGGAGCCTGTCGACGCGCTCGGTGTGGATGAAGAACTGGTAGGTGAGGCTGATCGACTGCTCGAGGATGATCATCCACGGCTTGAAGCCGAGCAGCGCCAGCGGCAGCCAGAACGGAAGGGCCGCCATCGGAACCCACGTCTGGCGGAGCGCAGTCGAGAGGTTGAAGTGCTCGGACGAGTGATGGGTGACGTGGGCAGCCCAGAAGACGCGGACCTCGTGGCCGACCCGGTGAAACCAGTAGTAGGCGAAATCGTCGGCGAAGAAGATCGCGACCCAGGCCCACCAGGCATCCGACGGGATCCGGAGCGGCGTGAGCTCGTACAGCGCCGCGTAGATCGCGATCACGACGATCTTCCAGCCGACGTTGATCGCGACGTTCCCGAGCCCCATGGTGAGGCTCGTGGCCGTGTCCTTTCCCTCGTACCCGACCAGCGCCGCCCGATGGTCGGCGGCCTCGTGCCGGAAGGTCGTCCACTCGACCAGCAGCGACGCGATGAAGAACGGGATCGCGTAGAAGATCAGATTGAACACCGGCTCACGCTCCTCCTCACGACTCTGGCAAGCCCTCTTTCCAGATGGCAATTGTCCACGCGATTCCGGATCTGTCAAGCGCCCCTGCCAGATATCGTGTGCGAGCGTGACCCCTCACCCGCAGACCGGGCGCCGCTACGGCGGCCAGACCGCGGTGGAGCGACGCGCCGCCCGCCGCGAGAAGCTGCTCGATGCCGCCGTCGAGTTGTTCGGAACGATCGGGTTCGCGGCGACCACGATTGAGCTGCTCTGCCAGGCCGCGCGGCTGCATCCGCGCTACTTCTACGAGCAGTTCGACACCCGCGAGGCGTTGCTGATGGCCGTCTACGACCGGCACGTCGACGCAACCCTGCGCACCGTCGCCGTCGCGCTCGACGGCGCCCCGCGCGACTCGCGCAGCCGCCTCGAGGCGGGGCTGCGCGCGTTCGTGCACGCCGCGCTCGAGGACGAGCGCCTGGCGAGGATCAACTACTTCGAGATGGTCGGCGTCAATCGCGAACTCGAAACGCGGCGGCGTACCGTCCTGCGCCTGTTCGCCGACATGGTCGCGGCGCAGATCGACGCGCTCGAACCGGGCCGGCGTCCCGAGCTGACCCATCCTCGGCTGGGCGCCGTCGCGATCGTCGGCGCCGTCGACGGCCTGATCACCAACGCCCTCGCGGTCGACCCGGCGGCCGACCGGGAGCAGCTGATCACGACGCTGCTCGAACTGCTGGCGCCGACGATCGCCCCATCCTCCTGAGCTGCGGCCGTCAGCGCACGGTCACGGTGGCGTGCATGCCGCGCGCGTAATGCGACATCGGCGTGCCCATGAACAGCGAGCAGTAGAAGACGTAGCGGCCGCGGGGCAGATGCGCCGTGATCACGGCCGAGGCGCCCGACGCGAGGGTGACGACGGCGCGGATCCTCCCGCTCAGCCCGCCCGGGCCCTGCACGGTCAGGTTGTGCGTGTCCATACCGCGGTTGTAGACGGCGATCTTGACCGTCCCCGCAGCGATCACGGTTTCGCTGGGCCGCACCGACCACTCCTGCTCGTCCACCGTGAGCGCGTGCGGCAGCGGGGGCGTCGGGAAATGGAGGCGGTGCGGAGGGCCGCCGCGCGCTCCGTACAGCGTCGCCGCGGCGGCCACGGATGCGAGGACGCCGAGCGCAACGACCGCCGCCACGACGAACCGAGCCCGAACGGTCCGCATCACTTGATCAGGCTCGTGCCGCCGTCGTAGCGCTGGATGCCCGGAAACGGACCGCTCGGGAGGACCGCGGTCGGGTCACCGCCCAACCACTCGGCGATCAGGGCCTGGTAGACCGTGCGGAAGTCGGTGATCGGCACGACGTCGCCGTTGTCGTCACCGGCGACGCCAGGATGCTCGCCGGCCTGCCCGCCGAGGACGCTCGAGCCGCTGACGAGCACCAGCCCGCCGGCGCCATGGTCAGTGCCGGCCGAGTCATTGGACGCGATCCGGCGACCGAACTCGGAGAAGACGAGTGTCACCACCTGCTGCTCGATGCCGCGGGTGACCAGGTCGGCCTTGAACGCCGCCAGCGCGCTCGACAGCGTCGAGAGCTGGGGGTCCTGGGTGGAGACCTGGTCGCCATGCGTGTCGAACGAGCCCCAGTCGATCGTGATCACCCTCGTGCCGAGCCCCGCGCCGAGCAGCACCGCGGCCAGCTGCAGGTTGGAGGAAAGTCCCGTCGGGTCGTTCGGGTAGCCGCTCCCGGGCGGGCCCGGATTCAGGCCCGCCAGCTGGTTGGAGACCTGCACGGTCTCGCCGAAGATCGACCGGGAGCGGCCGAGCGCCACATTCGCCGCGTCGAACGGAACGGCCGCGAGGTTCGCGACCTGCGCGTTGGCGTCGACGTTCGTGCCCTGGATCTGGAAGCTCGTCGAGGTGAGACTGGAGATCGCACAGACCGGGGCGGTCGCCGTCCGGATCTGCTTGGAGAGCGACGAACCGAGCGAGATCGCCTGCAGCGGGTTCGAGCTCGAGCCGTAGTTGTCGAGCCACCGTCCGAGCCAGCCGGTCTCCAGCTGCTCGAGCGCGCCGGCGAACCAGTAGTCGCGGCTGTCGAAGTGTGAGAGGTCCGGCGGCTGGTAGTCGGCCGCCGGGAAGACCGCCAGATCGGACCCGGGCCCGCCCGTCCCGTCGCCGTACAGGGTGTCGAAGCCCTTGACGTCGCCGTTGTTGCCCGTACCGGAGACGCACGGGTTCGCGAACGCAAGGCTCCCGCCAGTGCCCGGCATGAGAGTCGTGCCGACCTGCCCGCCGGCGGACGGCCCGAGTCCGCGCGCGATGTTGGAGCGCTCGGACTGGTAGGTCGGATACCAGGCGGGGTCGACCGGGACGATCGTGTTGAGCCCGTCGTTGCCGCCGCCCAGATAGATGCAGACGAGGCAGGTCTGTGCCGGCGTGGCGGCGCTGGCCGCGGCCGCGTGCCAGATCGACTCCCAGGTGAGATGCGCGGCCGAGTAGATCGACGCGATCCCGATCGCGCCGCCGGCCAGGAACGAGCGCCGGCTCACACCCCGCCGCAAGCGGGGGACGCCGTCCGGGAAGCCGAGCAGCGCCTCGGGCGGGATCATCACACGGGAGGTCGGCGCCAGGCCCGTGACGAGGCTGTCGGTGCGCTCGCAGTCGGCGCAGCGCAGCGCGCGAATCGGGGCGCCTGCTGGTTGTTCGCTCATCACATCACCTGGGCGTCGGGGCCTGCAAGGATCAGTGCGCGCAGCGCGATCTGGCGTGCGATGCGGTCCTGAGTCGTGCTCTGGTTGGCAGTCTGCGCGAACGCCTGGATCGCGGCCTGCGTGCCGGTCGCCAGCCATGGCGAGCCGGTCGCCGCATAGGCACGTTCGTAGGCCGCGGCCGGGCTCTCCCCGGGGGCGTCAGCGATCTCGATGTTCGACAGCAGTGTCGAGATGAAGGTGAACCGGGCAAGCGCGGTGTCAGTGTTGAGCCAGGCGAGCCCACCCTCCCAACCCGACACATTCGGCGGGAAGTACGGTTGCTGACCCATTGCATCGAGGAAGTCCGACGCGGTCGAGTCGGTGATCCCGACACCGAGTGCCCGCATCGCCCCCACCACGAACACGACTGGTGGCTTGACCATGTTCGGCTCGTCCAGTGAGTCGAACAACAGTGGATGGTTGAGGATCTGCTGGAGCACCGGCTTGAGCTGAAAGCCGCTGCTCGAGTAGGCAGAGGTGAGACTCTGCAGTGTCGCCGGGTCAGGCGGGTCGACGATGAACTCGTTCCACAGAGCGTTGACGATGAAGGCTGGATGGGCGGGCTGCGAGAGCACGAGGTTGACAGCTTCGCTGGTGGTGAAGTTACCCCACTGGCCGAAGATGACCTTCGGCCCGTCGTACCACTGAGACTGCGTGAAGTAGCTGGAAACATTGTTCGGATCGGTGTCGTTGATCTGCCAACCTGACAGTGCCTTGGCGAGCTGCTCGACATCGTCTTGAGAGTAGTTGGGCTGACCTGCGGCGTTCGTCACACCGAGGGTGAACAACTCCATCAGTTCACGCGCATAATTCTCATTCGGCGCGCCACGGACGTTGAGCTCTCCGGTGAGATAGCGGAGCATCGAAGGGTCGATCGTGACGGCCTGCGCGAGCTCCGTGAAGGTCGCCGTCGGATTGGAGGCGAGGTCGGCATAGCCTCGGAAGAGATCGTTCTGTGTCATCAGCAGCTGTGGCGGGGAGACCTGCTCCCGCGAGTTGGCCCAGTGGCGATGCCAGAAGAACGTGAGCCGCTCGACAAACGGGTTGATCGCCCGGATCATCATGTCGACCCAGGTGAGCACGAGGTCGGTGTCGTTGCCAGTGGGGTCGAACGGGCTGCCGTCGTCGGTCCCGGGCACGCCGGCGGAGGCGGCCGGGGTACCCAGCAGCCAGTTGACCGCAGCCGCAACGGGCTGCCCGATCCAGGTCGCGCGGTCGTCGGCCGTCGGCCCGAAGCCGGCCCGCCAGAACAGCCGGTCGACCATCTGCTGGGTCATCGGCGTCGCGCTCGTCAGGGGCGGGCCCGGCAGGCCCGTGCTCGTCAGGAGCTCCCCCGGCGGGCGGCGCAGCCGGTGACGGCGTGGCCGACTGCGTACGCTGCGCTTGTGCCGGTGCGTGCTCGAGTGCGCGCTGCCCGCGTGCCTGGAGTGCCGCGGCCCCAGTCGAGACGTCCGTCTCATCTGCATGCCTCCTGGAGGAGCGATTTGAATGCCGAGATCACCAGCGCTCCGCGCAGGCTGAAATCTCCCGTGGGATCGTCGATGTCGTACCAGACCACCCCGGCGAGTCTCGGCATCGCGGTCGCTTGAAGGCTCGCCAGCGCCAGGATCCAGCCGGCCTTGTCGCCGCCGACGGCGGTCGAGCCTGTCTCGGCGAGCCAGAAGGGCTTGTCGGCGAGCGCCTCGATCGTCGCGTAGGCGCTCGCGAACAGGTCGCCGGGCTCGGTCCAGGTCAGGGGCGGCTGGGCACCGAAGTTGTAGGCGCTCGTGCCGACGAGATCGACCTGTGCGGCGCCGGGGAAGTAGGCGGCGATCGCATTCGCCGGCGTGTCCGGGATGCTCTGCGCGTACGGCGACCAGAGCAGCTCGATCCGGCGGCCGCCCGGGGCGGCCCGGACCGCCGCTCGCACCCGCTTCCAGGCTGCGACGTACTGGCTTGGAAGGTTGCCGTTGACGGTGCCCGACCACGGATACCACGAGGTGTTCATCTCGGGCATCGGGCGCAGGATCGCACCGTGCTTGACGGTCAGCAACTGCGCGACGAGCGCCTCGAGCGACTTGTCGTAGCGCCCGCGGGCCACGCCGGCGAGCCTGTACTTGGGTTGGTTCGGACGGTCGGAGCTGCCGGCGGGCTCCCAGGTGACGAGCAGCGTCGCATGGAGCTTGTTGGCGGTCGTGATCACCGACTGCGCGAGCGGCTGACCCGCCGTGAGATATGTCGAGATCGCCGTGATCCCGCCGCCGACCTCGTGCTCGAGGGGCGGCAGCGAAACGCTCGGGTTGTCCTGGTAGACGCCGACGGTGACGCACGGCGCCGCCGACGCCACGGCAGCGGTGAGCAGCACCGCCAGTGCCGCCGTGAGCCCGGCGATCGCGCTGCGAGCTCCGGCGCTCACTTGACGACCTGCCACGTGGTGGTCGCGCCCGCGTGCGCGGTACCGTCCGGGGACGTCGAGGTCACCTGCAGCCTGTAGGCGCCTTCCACCCTGCCGGCGGCGGGGAGATGCAGGCGCACGCGCAGGGTTCCCGGACGCGTGACGGGCAACGCCGCCGTCGTCAGGACCTGGACGGGAGCGCTCGCCCGCGAGGCATGCTTGCGCCGGCGCTTGCGCGCACGCGGCGTCGTGCTTGTTCGCGTGAGCGTCGCCTGCACCGTGCCGATCCCGCTGAGGGTGATCGGGACGCTGACGACCCAGCCGACGCGCCGCAGGAGGCCCAACGACAACTTCTTGGCGGCGGGGAGCACGATCGCGGGGGCCTGCGCGCAGGTCTGCGTCGCCGACGGCTGGCGCGTGTACTGAACACCGGGCGACGGAGCCGACGCCCAGGGAATCGTCGCATTCAGCGCGACGACCGTGAAGGTGACCTGCTGGCAGACCGGAGCTGCCGTGAGTGGCAGCGCAGCCGTCGCAGCCGTCGTCAGCACCGTCGTCGGCGCAGCCGAGCCGGCGGCCATCAGCAGCTCGTAGCCCTGCGCGTCAGGGCTGTTCGACGTAAAGCCGAGCACCCCGTTCACGGGGTCGATCGTGACGTTGCTCGGCGGCGTGTCCTGATGCTGCGGGCCCGCGGCTCCGGTCGGATTGCCGTTCCCGCCATCGCTCGTGACCAGCTTGTGGGCGTCGAAGATCGGGGCCGTCGTGTATGCCGTGATCGCGCCGCCGACGCCACCGGGGCCCTGCGTCGGGCCGTTCTGGCCTCCATCGCCGCCGGCCGAGGACAGCGACGCGAGCGTTCCCATCGCGCTGGCCACGATCACGACGGGCCCCCCGGCGCCACCGGTGCCGCCCAGGCCCGGGCTGTTCGGATTGCCCGACCCGGTGCCCCCGGCCGCAGAGGCGTAGCCACCGATCGTCAGCGTCCCGGTGAGCGCGTAGAGCGTCAGGCTGCCACCACCACCGCCGCTCCACGGCGGCGCGTTGGCTCCGCCGGCGCTCGACCCGCTGCTGTCCAGGCTGCCGCCGATCGTCAGGTTGTTCTTCGCGTTGAGGACGATCGGACCGCCATTGCGCCCCGGCCCGACGCCCGCGCGGCCGCCAACCGTCGCGACCCCGCCGGTCGCGATCGAGCCGCCGCTGCTGATGACCGTGACCGCGCCGCCGTTGCCTCCGAGCGCGCTGCCGCCGCCCGAGTCGCCGCCCGATGTGAACAACGAGCCGAGCGTCGCGCCCGAGGGTGCCGTGATGGCGATCGTGCCGCCACCGCCCCCGGAGCTTCCGGAGCCCGACCCGTCACCACCCATCGTCTGGAGATCGGCCGTCGCGACCGTGCTCCCTGACAGCGTCACCGGCCCCCCGGCCGAGGCGGTGCCGCCGTTGACGTCGACGTCCCCACCGAGCGTGAGCGGGCCCGGGGCTGTGAGCGTCACCGACGCGCCCGGGGTGCCGCTCGCACCGATGCTCTGGCCCGAGGCGTCGAGCGGGCCGAGCACGTTGAGCGATCCTTCGGCCGTGATCGACACCGATCCCGAACTGCCGGGTGAGCCGCCCTGATCGCCGCCGCCGCCGCCCGTATCGATCTCCTCGGTCTGCACGTTGCCCCCGCCGATCGAGACGGACGCGCCGTCGCCCCCGCTGGGCCGGCTGCTGCTGCCGCCGTAGCCGCCGGAAGCGTTGATCACTCCCTCGACCCTGATGTCGCCGCCGCTCGAGTCGATCGCGACCGCGCCGCCATTCGTGGCCGGGGTCGCCGGGTTTCCCTGGCTGGCGCTGGTGGCATTCGCGCCCTGGGTCAGGAGGTCGCCGGACACGTCGATCGCCCCGGCGGCCTTGAGCGTCACGCCGGCGCCGGGGGCGGTGATCCCGCCCGTCTCGAGCGTGCCACCCGAGGTGATCGAGACCTGACCCGACGTCCCGCCGCTCGACCCCGAGGTGTTGATGTCGCCGACCGCCACGGGATCGCCACTGATCGTGAGATTGCCGCCGGGCTCCCCGAAGCCATTGGAGGTGTTGAGGTCAAGCGCGTTCGAGACGATCACGGGACCGCTCGACTGCAGGTTCAGCGACCTGCCGGCGGTGCACGTACCGTCGCCGGTGATGGGCACGTAGCACGTGCTCAGCTGGGCGTCCGGGCCGATGTAGATCGAGCTGGCGGTGATCGTCGTGTCGCCGGTCAGCTCGACGGTGCCGTCGAGGTAGACGTAGTCGTAGGGGCCGACCGTGCCCGACATCACCTCGGGGGGGTCGCCGTTGAGGACGATCAGATCCTGGGCCTGCGCCGCGGCGGTGATCGTGGCGAAGCCGGCGACCACCAGCAGCACGACCAGCAGGCGTGCGAGCAGGCGGGGGCTCGATTGCCGGTCGACGGGCACGAACGGCTATGGGGTTGTGGTGCTGACGTCTGATGGCATCCGCATCGACCGGGTCATCGGAACACCTGGCACGCCAACGAACGTCGGTATGCGATCCCGCCAGCTTGAGTGCGCCGACGTTCCGTCTGGACATCCGGCCGATCCCCCTAGGTCCGACCAAGATCGGCGGATTGTATATCCGTCGAGGGCCGGCGGCCCGGGGCTGCGGCGGCGGCGGCGCTCCGAGATCGGTTCGCGCAGCCGCTCGGGGCGCGGGCTGACGGTCCCGGGAATTATGGAACATGCAGGAGTCTTTTCAAGTTTTGGAGGCCCGCGTGTCGACAAAGGGGGAGCGAAGAGAGATCGACTCTCGACGCGGCCATCACATGTGGCGCAGCTTCAAACCGAAGGAACGTCAGATGTCTTCACTCAATACGCGGACCGCACGACGGAGCCGCAGGAGCCTTGCCCTCTGGCTCGGCTTCGGAGTCGTCGGTCTCAGCATGGGCGCCGATCTGGGCCACCGGATTCGCCACGTTCAGCGCCGGCGCCGGAACCGCCGGCACAGATGCGATCGTGGTCCCGGGCTCGCCGACGGACGCGGCCAATCCTCTCGCTTCGGCCATGTCAGTCGCCGACTCCGCCGCCTTGGACGGTCACGTGGAACGGTCTCTGGGGTTCGAGCCCGGCGTACAACTACTTCACCGTCACGACGCCCGCGTCGCCGGCCGACGCGACGTACAACCTCGCGATGCTGCTGAGCAACGGCGCTTCGCTCACCGCGGCCGCGAGTTGGCAGAGCCTCCAACTCAAGCTATGGCTCGTCAACCGCGGGCGTCAGCGCGTACTCTCGCACGGGCGGTTCAATGGAGCGACTTCACGACAACGGATTGGAAACGACCGACGACGGACACCGAAGTGGCCAACCCGGTTACCGGCGGCGTTGCGCGCGTGTTCTACTTCGATGACTACGACTCGGCGGTCTACTGGAACAACACCGACGCCGACGTCGGCAGCGACCTCACGAACCAGGGCACCGTCACCACTGGGATCATCGCAGGCCAGAAGTACTGCGTCGGAATCCAGGCATCCGACCCGGAGAACGACACCTACGATGGAGCGGAGAACACCAGACGGAACCGTCCTGCGCGCCACGGGACCCGACCCTTCGGACGTCGACTACCCGCAGTTCATCGCGACGCTCAATCGGGCTTCGTAGCTAGCACGGAGCGCGGGGGCCGGTTAGTCGAGACCAGCCCCCGTGTCCGCCTCTGATGGACCACTTTCCAGCATCGACCTTCGCCATACCAGATGTCGCCGGACCGGCGGCTCGGGACGATGCGCGCGAGCCCCAAGCTCCGGGAGAGGTGGTCTTCGACTCACGGAAGCCCGGGCGCCTGCGCCGCGGGCTTTCGCTGTTTCGACGGAACCTGTTCTGGGTCATCGCCGCGATCCTCGTGTCCGGGCTGGCGGGCGGCCTCGCGTATCTGCGGACGTGGCCGCCGCTGGCGGTCGTCGAGTCGGGCAGCATGGTGCCGACGATCCAGATCGGGGACGTGGAGGTTCTCAAGCACCTCGACGGACCGCCGCGGGTCGGGGACATCATCCTCGTCCACGTTCCCGACTGCGGCCCGCGCGCGCTACGGGTATCCGCCGGTCATCACCCACCGCGTACACGCGATCTCCGCGTAGCGGCGTGATCACGACGAAGGGCGACGCGCTGAAGACGGTCGATCCGTTCACGACGCCCGAGAACACCGTCACCGAGCAGGTGGTCGCGGTGATCCCCGATGCCGGGCGGGTGTTCGGCTTCTTCACGAGCTCGTGGGGAATGCTGTGGCTGGCCGCCGGCCTGATCCTGCTGCTGGGCCTGCCGCTCCTCGACCGCCGTTTGGAACGCGAGCAGGACGAGCGCGAGACGCTGGCGACGCTGCAGACTCAGCTCGAGGCGATCGGCAAGGAGCTGTCCGGGCGGGGCGCACAGCCGGGTCCGGTACCCGCGGCTGCGCCGACCGACTCGCTCGAGGCGGAGCTCAGAGCCCTGCTCGACCAGGCGGCAAGCACTCAGCACACCCTCGCTGAGGCGACCGCCGCCCTCCAGGAGCAGCAGGCGTGGCTCAAGCAGGAGCTCGGCACGGCGCCCGTCGTGTCAGCGCCCGAGCCGCCCCCCCAAGAGGAGTCGGCGGTCGCGGAGCCTCCGCGGATGGTCGAACTCGCGCTGTGGAAGCGCCCGCCGTCGCTCGAACTCGCGCTCCACGAGCCCAGAACGTCTCTCGCACTCGCGGTGCGCAAGCCCACCCCGTCGCTCGAACTCGCGCTGCACAAGCCCAGAACGTCTCTCGCACTCGCGGTGCGCAAGCCCACCCCGTCGCTCGAACTCGCGGTGCGCAAGCCCACCCCGTCGCTCGAACTCGCGCTGCACAAGCCCAGAACGTCTCTCGAACTCGCGGTGCGCAAGCCCACCCCGTCGCTCGAACTCGCGCTGCACAAGCCCCGACCGTCGCTCGAGCTCCTGGCGAGCGACGCCGGCCCACCCAAGCTCGAACTCGCACCGAAGCACGCCGCTCCACCCAAGCTCGAGCTTGCGCCGCGAGACACCGCCCCCCCCAGGCTGACCCTCGTTCACCACGACTGCCCGCCGCCGAAGCTCGTGATCGTCGGCCGGGAAACGGCGCCGCCCGGCCTGCTGGTGTTGAGCCATAACTCGGCTCCACCGGCGCTCGTGATCCTCAGCCGCGATTACCCGCCGCCGAAGCTGATCCTCGTCCGTCACGAGTCAACGCCACCGAAGCTGACGCTCGTGAGCCGGGATTGCCCTCCGCCCAGGCTGGTTCTGGTCGGTCAGGCCGCCCCTTCGCCGGCGCCCGCCCCGCAGGCGCCGTCGCCCGTTGTGACAGACGGCGCCGCCGTCGCTCGCCGCGAATTGCGCCGCCGGCACGCAGCGTCCGCCGCCGCCGTCGTCGTCGGCGTGGTCGGAGCCGCCGTTGCGCGTCGAGCGAGCCTCGGCCGGTCTCAGGTGCCGCCAGTGCGGCGACCTGCTGCGCCCAAGTGGTGACGTTGCGCGGTCGCCGCCTCGGAGCTGGGTGCGTTCGGCCGACCGGTCGGCAGCGCATCGGCCTCGCCGGTGTCGAGAAAGGTGAAGTTGCGGCCGGCGTCCTTCGCCCGGTAGAGGGCGCGGTCGGCCAGCCGGACGAACGTCTCCGCGTTCACGCCTCCGTCTCCGGAGGCGACGCCCACGGAGACCGTCAGTCGCCCGACCTCTTTGAATCGCTCCGACTCGATCACGAGCCGCAGGCGCTCGGCCGCTTGGTAGGCCGCGGGACCGCCGGTCTCGGGCATCAGCCAGGCGAACTCCTCGCCTCCGATCCGAGCGATCAGCTCGCCCTCGCGCGCGTGAAGCAGGAGTCGCCGCGCGACCTCGACGAGGGCCCGGTCGCCGGCCGGATGTCCGAGGGTGTCGTTGACCTCTTTGAAGTAATCGATGTCGAGCAGCACGAGACTGAGCTGCCGGCCGTATCGGGCAGCGCGTGAGATCTCGTCGCGCAGGCGACCGTGGAACGTACGGAGGTTGGCCAAGCCGGTCAGCGGGTCCGTCGCGGCCCGGCGCGACAGCTTCTCCCAGGCATGGGCGTTGGAGATGATCAGGCTGGCGAGGTCGGCGAACCGCGCGAGCCGCCCCTCGACGTCGGCGGGTAGCGGCTGACCGGCGAACAGCACCGACACCGTTCCCCAGAGCTCGCCGCCGGCCCGGATCGGCGCCACGACTCCCTGCTCGAAGGCGAGCGGGTCCCACAGAGCCCGCTCACAGTCGAGCATCCCGTCGGCCCCCGGGTCGATCCGGACGAGCTCACCGGTGCGATACACCTCCGCCGATGCGTTGCGCCCGTCCAGCGGCACGCGCGTTCCTGCTGCCCGTTCGCCAGCCTCGGTCAGCACCCGAACCGTTTCCACCACGCCGGCGGCTCGGTCGAAGCGGCTGAGCGCTGCGGCACGGCACCTGAAGAGCTCGAGCAGCTCGCGCGTGACCCGCTCGAACACCACGTCAGGGCCCGCGTTCTCGGCGACGAGCTGGGCGATCGCCTGAAGGGCCTGCTGCTCGCGCTCGCGCTGCATGCGTTCGCTCACGTCCCGCCCGAACGCCGAGACGCCGATGATCACCCCGTCGGCGGTGCGGATCGGAGACAGCTTGATCGAGACATCGATCACCGTCCCGTCGCGGCGCACGCGGCGCGTGTCGAACGCGTCGACGCTGTGTCCAGCGCGTACGCGGCGGGCGAGCTCGCTCTCGGCGGCCTGCCGGTCCGGCGGGATCAGCATCGTGAACGATCGCCCGACCGCCTCCACGGCGGCGTATCCGTAGAGCCGGCTCGACCCAGCGTTCCAGTGCGTGATCGTGCCGGCGATGTCGACCGCGATGATCGCGTCCTCGCCGGATTCGACGATCGTCGCCAGGAGCCGCGCATCGAGCTCCTCGGCTCGGCGGGCCGTGACGTCGCGCCCGACGGCAAAAGCCCCAGTGATCGTGCCGTCCGCCGCTCGGGAGGGCGCGACCTGGATCTCGTATGTGCGCCCGCTCAGCGTGGAGATGTAGTCGGTCTCGCTGACCTCGCCGTCGAGCGCCCGGACGATCAGTGGCTCGAGCTGCGCGACCTGCTCGGCCGGGAGCGTCTCGGCGATCGGCCGTCCGACGAACGCCGACGGGTCCAGTCCTGCCTGCGTCAGCACCGGTCCGTCGAGCAGCACGCAGCACAGATCGTGGTCGTAGACGGCGACCAGCGCGTCCGGGAGGCTCGCGAGCAGGAAGCGAAGCCGCGCCTCGCTCTCGACGAGCGCAGCTTCGGCGAGCTTGCGCGCGCTGATATCTCGCACAGCGGTCAGCACGAGCGTCTCGCCACCGAGATCGATCGGACTGATCGTAACCTCGACCGGAAACTCCGTGCCGTCCTTGCGGATCGCGAGCAGCTCGCGTCCCCCGCCGACCGGCGGTGTCGACGCGGCTGTGACGAGCACGTCGAGCAGGCGCGAGTACGCCCCCCGCAGCCGTTCGGGCAGGAGCACGTCGACGGCCCGGCCGTACAGCTCCCCGGGCGCGTAGCCAAACAGCTGCTCGGTCCGGGCGTTGGCGATCTCGATGATTCCCCGCGCGTCGCACAGCACCTGCGCGTCGCGAGAGGCCTCGAACAGTCGCCGGAACCGTGCCTCCGATGACCAGGGGTCGGGTACCGGATCGCCGTGCCCCGCAGCCGAATTCGAGACCTCGCTCACCCCCTCGAGCGATTTCACGGTGGCGGCGTCGCCGGACTTCGCGACGATCGACTCGGGAGCGGCCATCCCAACACCCGCGACGCCCGATCCACTCATCCACCCGTAATCGGCAGTGGCAGCCGCGACCTCAATCCGTACGGAGTACGGAGATCTCCCGTCGCCAGGTACGACGATGGCGGTGGGGCTCGACGTGAGCGGCGATGCCGCCGCCGCGACAGCGACCTGCCGCTTGAGACGCTGACCCGGCGCTTCAGTTACCCGGGATCCACGCCGATCTATGTCTTGAGATGATTTTTATGTTCGTGCGACTTCAGGTCATGTTCCTCCAGGCGTTCAGGCGAGAGGACGGGCAGGCGCTCAGCGAATACGCCCTCGTTCTCGCGTGGATCGCGATCATCGCCACCGTGGCGCTCAAGTTCATCAGCGGAAAGGTGGCCGCGGTCCTCAACAGCACCGCGAACAGCCTGTAGCGGCTGGTACGCGCTGGGAGTGCTGCATTAGGCTGTGGGCGGGGACGCGATCGGCCATGCGCTCGAACGGCTCCCGAGCGGACGTCAAGGAGGAGGAAGATGGACGAGCACGTGAGCGCCGGCGCGCGGACCCAGCGCTACCGGGTGTGCCAAGCCGATGAGATCGCGGAGCACGGCGGCGTGCTCGCCGACCTCGGCGGTCGCGAGGTGGGCGTGTTCAAACGCGACGGTCGGCTGTACGCCTACGACAACCGCTGCATCCATCAGGGTGGTCCCGTGTGCAGCGGCGATCTGCTCGGGGCGACCAGGGCGGAGCTCGACGCGACCGGCCAGGTCCTGCGCGAGCTCCTCGACGACACCGAGCCGCGCCTGATCTGCCCGTGGCACGGCTGGGAATACGACCTGCTCACCGGCGAACTGGCCCACGACCGGCGCAGGCGCCTGCGCCGGTTCGAGGTCACCGTCGAGGACGGCGTCGTCTATGTCGACGCCTGATCCGGCCCGCCCTGCCGATGACGACGCGGCCGTGCAGCGTGCCTTGGCCGATGCAGTGCTTGCGTACGGCAGCCGCGTTCGCGAACTCGGGGAGATGCCGCCCTTCCCGAGCGATCGACCGGTGCCGTCAACCGACGTGGCCGTGACGGTCGCTGCGATGCTCAAGGCCGCAGAGGTGTACTCGTTCGAAATCGCGGCGATGTTCAACGTCTGACCGAGGAGCAAGATCGTGAGCACTGACACCGTCCGTGATGCGCGCGTGCTGCCGGACCGCCGGCAGGAGCACTACCTCGTCAACGCCGAGCGCGAGGCGCGGCGGCGCGGCCTGTTCGACGTACCGATCGTCGACTGCGACAGCCACTGCTACGAGACCGTCTGCTTCCCGGAGATCATCGCCTACATCGAGCACCCCAACATCCGCCGGTCGTTCGAGGCCGCTTCGCTGGAGTCAGCCCAGGCCAACCTGCTGCCGCAGAACATCGGCGACCGGCACGTCGGGGGCCGGATCCATCCCGGCGGGGCCGTCTTCGGGCAGGAGGGCGTCTACCCCCTGGACGCGGCCGGCGCCAGTGTCCACCCGGTCGCCGCCACGACCCTGCGCTCGATGGACGCACTCGCAATCGACTACACGATCCTGTTTCCAACGCCGATGCTCAACATCGGCATGCACCCGGACCTGGACGTCCAGTCGGAGCTGACGTGGGCCTTCAACCGGTGGCTTGTCGAGGACGTCATCGCCGACGACAAGCGCCTGCTCGCGATGCCGCTGCTGCCGATCCACGATCCGGAGCAGTGCCTGCGTCATATCGAGGCGTTCGCGGGCCGCCCCGGAGTGATCGGCTTCATGATCACCTGCCTCCAGTACCAGCCGCTGCACCGCAATGTCTATATGAAGGTGTTCGACGCGATCAACGCCCGGCGCCTGCCGCTCGCGTTCCATTCGGCGCCGAGCTGGGTCGAACGGCCGTTCACCGTCCTCGACAGCTTCCTCGGCGCCCATGCGCTCGGCTTCCCCTTCTACGCGATGGTGCACATGACGAACGTCGTCCTGTCAGGCCTGCCGGAACGGTTCCCCGAGATCCGCTGGATCTTCATGGAGGCGGGGCAGGCCTGGGTCCCGTTCTGCATCGCGCGGCTCGACAACGAGTACAAGCAGCGCTCGTCGGAGGCGCCGCTGCTGAAACGGCTCCCCGGCGAGTACATCAGGGAGTTCTACTTCACGACCCAGCCGTTCGAGCACCACGAGCGCCCTGGCGATACGCGCGCGATGGTCGACATGATGAACGGCCGCCACACTCTGCTCTACGCCTCGGACTACCCCCACCAGGACTTCGACAGCCCCCTTGCGATCTGGGACGAGCCGCAGTTCAGCGACGAGGAAAAGCGCGCGATCCTCGGCGGCAACGCGCTCGATCTGTTCGGCTTGACGGTCTGAGCGTTGCCGCCACTCGCTCATATCTGAGCGTCCATGACGTAGATCTCATGAGCGATTGTCGCTCACTGCGGGTACGCTGCCGGGCATGCCTCGGCCGCTCGCAGATGCGCCGGCAGGTGTGCCCCGGCCCAGCCGATCCGCAGACCCACGCGCGACCGCGTGGGGGAACGTCCGCTGGTATTTCGCCGGGCTGACAGCGTCCCTGATCGGCAACAGCGCGATGTCGCTCGTCGCCGGCATCTGGGTCAAAGCACTGACCGGCAGCAGCTCGCAGGCCGGTCTGGTCTCGGTGTCGGTCTACGCCCCTGCGATCGCAGCCCCGCTGGCCGGCCTGGTCGCAGACCGGGTGACGCGCACGCGGCTCCTGTTCTGGCTGAACGTGGTCGCGGCCGGCACGATCCTGCTGCTCCTCGCGGTCAGCTCGCGCTCGCAGGTCTGGATCGTCTTCGTCGTGATGGGCGTGTACGGCATCGAGGCCACGCTGATGACCCCAGCCGAGGATGCGCTCTTCGCACAGCTGTTCGAGCCGGAGCTGCGCCGGCGGATCAACGGCTGGCGATTGACGATTCAGGAGACCGGGCGCCTCGCCGCCCCGCTGCTCGGCGCGGGCCTGTTCGTGCTGGTCGGCGGCGGTGCGGTTGCCGCGATGGACGGCGCGACGTTCGTCTTCGCTGCCCTGGTGATCACCCGGCTGCGCTTGGCCGATCAGTCATCGGCCCCGGTGGCCGCGCAGCCCGGAAAGGCGCTCCTTGCGGGCGTGCGGCAGATCTGGGGTGCTCCGCGAGTTCGTGTCGTCGTCGGTGCCGCGACCGCCGTGATGGCGCTGTCGGGGATCGGCGTGGCCGCGCAGTACAGCCTCGTGCAGGCGCTCGGACAGCGACCGGCGTTCCTCGGCCTCCTGACCGCGATGCTCGGAGCCGGATCGATCGTCGCCTCGCTCAGCTCCGGCGCCCTCATCAACCGTCTCGGCGAGCGGCGGCTCGCCGAGATCGGGCTGATCAACTTCGCGGCCGGCAATCTGCTCCGCGCCACGGCCTGGCTCCCCGCAGCGGTGGTCGGCTCGCTCGTGCTCGGCTTCGCTCTGCCTTACGTGTTCCTCGCCACGCTCAACCTGGCGCAGCGCACCACCCCCACCGAGCTGCAGGGCCGCGTCTCCGCTGCGCTGACCCTCGCGCTGTTCGGCCCCCAGGCGCCGATGCAGGCCATCGGATCGCTGCTGATCGCTCACACGACCTACACCGAGATCTACCTGGCGTCGGCGGTGGCCGCGATCGCGATCGGGATCCGGCTGGCCCGACGGCCTCGGTCATGATGGGCCGCATGACAGATCTGGCCGCGTGTCTCGATCCCACGCTCCCGGTGCCTCCGGCAGGCGTCGTCGTTGCGCGGTACAGCAACGGTGCGATCGAGACGGTCGTCCGTGGTCCCGTCGCCGAGGACGCCGTGTTCGAGCTGGGATCGGTCACCAAGGTCGCGACCGGGCTGCTGCTGGCGGTTGCGGTGGCCCGCGGCGAGGTCACGCTAGAGACCCAGCTGGAGGCGTGCCTGCCGGCCGCGCGACCCCGCGGGCCGATCACGCTGGGCGCCCTCGCGTCGCACACGTCCGGGCTGCCCCGCCTGCCGCCGGCGCTGCTGCGCCGGCGCGCGTCGCTGACGCTCAGCGACCCGTACGCCTCGACGACGGTCGAGGAGCTGGTCGCCCACCTCGAGCACGTGAAAGTGCACCCCGACGCGGGCATGCGCTATTCGAACTTCGGAGCTGCGCTGCTGGGCCAGGCGCTGGCGGCAGCCGCCGGCTTGCCATACGAGCGGCTCGTGCACGAGCGCGTGCTCGAGCCGCTGGGCATCACAGAGATGTGGGCGCACGGGGCCCCGCCGGTCGCCCAGCCCCATGCGCGTCGCGGCCGGCCTGTGCAACCGTGGACGATGGGTGCGTACGCGCCGGCGGGGTGCCTGCGCGGCACCGCCCGCGGGACGCTGGCGTTGGCCGTCACGTGCATGCAACCGCCTGGCGCGATGGCCGAGGCGATCGCGCTGACGTTGACCCCGCGGACGCGGCGCGGGCAGATCGAGTGCGGGTTGGGTTGGATGCGCAGCCTGCTGTCCCCCGGGCAGTCGATCTGGTGGCATAACGGGGGGACGCACGGCAGCCGTGCCTTCACCGCATTCGCCCCTGCCACCCAGACGGCGGTGGCCGCGGCCACCAACTGCTCCCGCTTCCTCGATGCGAGCGGCAGGCGCGCCCTGTCGGACGGGGCTTAGCGATCGTCGGTCGATTCAGGTGCAGGTCCTGGGGCGTGGGTGCAGCACCAGGCGGGCAGTGGGATGCGAGGCGGCCAGCGCGCAGCGCCACCGGCTGACGCCCGCTCAAGCTGAACGCGCGCGGTCGCGGCGTCCGTCTCGTCCGGATGAGGCTCGGGCGTCCGGGGATCGTGGGACCGCGACCGCAGCGGCGCGCGGGCGTGCGGGTTGAGGGCCGCCCGGTCGGGCAACCTCAAGTTCCAAACCCCCCTCCGAATCCGAGGGGGTGTGGAGCGCAGGGGTGTCTAAGACCCCTCAGCGCCACACCCCCCCATCACGACCGGGGGGGTCCGGAACTTACGGGTCATCATCACTCGACGTGAGGGGGGGCGGGGGCCGGGGCGGCGGGGGGCCTCTGACCTGACGTGAGCGGGGGGATGGTCCCGGTCCAGACCCCCCGGCGCAGGGTGATAGCGACGCCGCGATCGCCGCACGCGACCGGTAGAGCGGCGCCACACCAGAACCCGAACATCGCCGCCGGCAACGCGCTGATCGCCGCCGTCAACCCTCGCCGCCGTCAACCCTCACCGCCACACTTCCACCGCGACCGCAACCACACCATCAAACCCTCACCTCATCGAGCGACGCCCCCCTAAGTCCATAAGAGCTAAGGGATAGTCGCTCGATCAGGTGAGGGTTGATCATCGTGGTATCGATGCTGTTCGCCGTCGCGCCTGGGGCGGCTCGCGTTCATCCAGCTCAAAGCCAGCCGCCGGCCAACCACGTTCTGCGCCGTCCCGCGCCCGCGCCACCGCATGTCGAGACCAGCCCTCAACGTGATGTCGCGACACCCCCCACGTCGTGTCGCGACGATCCTGACTTGGCGACCCTCCGCTCGCGACCCGGGGGTCCGGAACCGAAGGGCTCGCAAACACCCTGCGTCCTGACCGCCCGAAATCAATCAAGGCGCCAGGGGGTACAGAAGCTATGGTCGTGGCGGGTGAGCGGAAGTTCCCAACCCCCTCCTGACTGTTGGGGGGTCGGACCTGGGCGCGCGCCAAGTGAGCGCCACGGTCCAACCCCTCCGCGGATCCGGGGGGGTCGGGAAGTTTCGCTCGCCCCCCCGCCCAGTCCAGATTCCGCCAACGACCACAAGACGCCCTCCAGAGGCTACGTCAGTGATGGTCGCCACCCGAGCCGCTCCTCCCTGTTCAGTGCGGCCGTTCGTGGCCGGAGGGCGACGAATGTCGCACGCCACCGGATCTGGGACCATCCCATCCCGCCCGACGGCGGCCCGGATCAGCGGGATCCGGGCGCACGCCGGTTCGACGATGTCGGCCTGCACCGATCCGCGGACCCTGCGCAGCGATTGATTGGCATCGCGACCGCCGGGTCGACCGGCTCGCCCTGATGCAGGCTCCCCGAGATCAAGCGAATCGGCAGCGTCAGGGGACGGCATGCCCGCCGCCACCCCACTGCCTGATCCGCGCGACGAGAAGTCGCCAGATGGCGAGCAGGCGCGCGGTGATCGGCGTGGCCGGGTCGAGCCTCCGCTCTCCCCGGGCCTCGAAGAGCTCGCGTAGCCGGTCGACGGTCGCCATCGGTTCCGGTCGCACCTGCCGGCCGGCCGTACGGCGTGGCCGGCCGCGCGCCGGCTCCCACCGGAAGGCGACGAGCGCGAAGGCAGCCGCGGCCGCGCCCCAGGCGACCATCAGCTCGAGGTGCCCTCCGTGCAGCGCCGCGCCACCGGTGACCGGGTTGAACAGCGCCTCCAGGTCGTCGGCGAACGGGCGGACGGGGAACGCCGAAGCCAGCGAGCGAAGCCAGTGGGGGGCAGCCGCGATCGGCTGAAAGACGTCGGAGATGAAGCACAGCGGCAGCAGCGTGCCCCAAGCCACCGGGAGGGCCGCTTCGGCGCTCGGGACGACCGCGGTGACGGCCAGGCCGAGCGAGCAGAAGCAGAAGATCGCGACCGCGACGGTGAGCAGCGCCGGCGGGACCGAGCTCCACACGACCTGGAAGCCGTAGAGCCCGGCTCCGACGGCAATGACGACGACGGCGCTGAGCAGCGCAACGAGACCGGCGGCGATGATCCGGCCGCCCATGTAGGCCCACGGCGGCAGCGGCGTCGCCCGGAGACGCTTGAGGATGCCCTGTTCCCGGGCCAGCACGGTGGAGGCGACCACGCCGGCGTAGCACGCGGTGACCGTTGCGAAGGCGATCATCGCCGGGGTGAAGAACTGCGCGTAGGGGATGTTTCCCTGTGAGCGCAGCCGGGTTCCCGCGTACAGCAGGCTCACGGCGAGCAGGATCATCACCGGGATCACGAGCGTCGCGAAGGCGGCCACGGGCGATCGGGCCAGCAACCGCAGTTGGTAGCCGACCTGTCCGGCGACGACTCGAAGGCCCCACGCCGGTCGGCGGCGCCGGATCGGCTCAGGGCCGGGCACCGGGCACCTCCGCGGTCAGCTCGAGGTAGACGTCCTCGAGCGAGGGACGGACGACCTCGAGTGCGTGCAGCTCGGTGCCGTGGTCGACGGCCCATCCGCAGAGGTCCCGCAGCGTCCGCGTCGGATCGGCCGTCCGCAGCGTGATCTCCCCGCTGTGGGAGACGACCATGCGCGCGAGCCGGTGTGGAATCCTGTCGGCGAGCTCCGAGTCGGCAAGCCGGAAGCGGATCACCGTGTCGAGCGGGTGGACTCCACGCAGCGACTCGGGTCGCCCAGCCGCTGCGATCCGGCCCGCGGACAGCACGACGACGCGGTCGGCGAGGTGCTCCACCTCGTCCATGTAGTGCGAGCTGAGGACGATCGTCCGCCCGAGCCGCCGGAGCCCGTCGACGAGCTGCCACGCGACGTGGCGGGCAGCCGGATCGAACCCGGTCGTCGGCTCGTCGAGGAAGATGAGATCGGGGTCGCCGATCAGCGCCAGCGCGAGATCGAGCCGGCGTCGCTGCCCTCCGGAGAGCATCCCCACCCGAGCGTCGCGCTTGTCCCCGAGGCCGACGAGCTCGATCACCTCAACGACGGGGAGGGGTCGCGAGTACCACGGCGCGTACAGAGCGAGCAGCTCACGGACCGTCAGCTCGACGTCGATCCCGGCGCTCTGGAGCACGACGCCGATGCGGTCCCGAAGCTCTCGCCCGCCCGCCTGCGGGTCGCGCCCAAGCACCGACACGCGCCCGCCGCTGCGCCGGCGGTGCCCCTCGAGGATCTCCAGGGTGGTCGTCTTCCCGGCGCCGTTGGGCCCGAGCAGCGCGAACACCTCCCCCGCCTCCACGTGGAAGCTGATCCCGCGCAGCGCGGTGAAGTCGCCGTAGCTCTTGAACAGGTCCTCAACCTCGATCACGCCCATGGTCACACCGATTGTTCCGCGTCGACGCCGCTGCGCAAGAGGGGCGCCGCGCAGGACACCAGCGCCGCGGCCCACCGCAGGTTCGACCTCGAACACCTTGGAGGCGGATCAAACGTCCAGCGGCCGGCACCAGCCGAGATGACGAGAGGGCCGTTCGCACTAGCATTCTCGCGAACCGATGCCCAGGCCGGAGAGGAGCACACGTGCTGAGTCCTTCAATCGATGACCGGCTCGCGATCGCCGACCTCCACGCCCGCTACTGCTGGGCCGTCGACACCGGGGACTCCGACGGATGCCGAGCGTGCTTTCGCGATGATGCTCAGATCTACGAGGTGCAGCCCGATGGCTCCGTCCTGCACGCCACGCCTCACGAGTTCTACGGTCGCTATCACGCTCAGGAGCGCGTTGTCGGCCATCAGCATCATCAGACCAACACGCGCTTCGAACCCGACCCCGAAGGACGCCCTGACCACTGGCGGGTCTGGTCCTACGCGCTCGCGACGCACGCCGAGCGCAACGACCCGACGACGCCGAGCCATCCCGCTGCTCGAACGGTGTGGTGCGGCTACGTCGCCGACATCATCGGCAAGTCCGACCAGGGCTGGCTGATCGTGGAGCGCGCAATCGCCCCGTGGACCGGAGAAGTCGTGGACATCCGCCAGCTCGTTCGCTGACACCCGGACGGGGGTCGATCGTCCGAGACGAGTGCGGTGGTACGGCCAGCCGTACCCCTCAGGCTTCCGGCTGCCCGGCTGGTGAGAACACGGGGCGGCGTGCAGACTGGACTCGTGTTGAAAGTGTCCTGGCCGAAATCGACGGACTGAGGTAGGCGATGACTGTCGGCAATCAGATGACGGGCGCTCCGGATCGGGGCGAGGTCGGTCACGAGGGATCGCCACCGGCCGCCCGCGCCGTCGAGCTGAC
Organism: uncultured Solirubrobacterales bacterium; assembly: GCA_963705995.1. Taxonomy (GTDB): domain Bacteria; phylum Actinomycetota; class Thermoleophilia; order Solirubrobacterales; family Solirubrobacteraceae; genus Palsa-465. The sequence continues at coordinate 514,021 of CAVPLN010000036.1, read as the reverse complement.
GAAGATCTACGGCACCGGCGACGCTGCGGTTCGTGCACTCGACGGCGTGAGCGTCGAGTTCGGTCGCGGCCGCTTCACGGCCGTGATGGGGCCCTCCGGCTCGGGCAAGTCGACGCTGATGCACTGTATGGCGGGGCTCGACGTCCCAACCTCCGGGAGCGCGTTCGTCGGCGATCAGGAGATCGGTCGCCTGGATGACGCGGGTCTGACCGATCTGCGACGGCACCGGGTCGGATTCGTCTTCCAGTCGTTCAACCTCGTGCCGACGTTGACGGCGGCCGAGAACATCACCCTGCCCTGCGACCTGGCGGGAGCCGACGTCGACCGCGCGTGGTTCGATGAGCTCGCCGCTCAACTGGGCATCGCCGATCGCTTGTCGCATCGTCCGCGCGAGCTGTCCGGCGGCCAGCAGCAGCGGATCGCGTGCGCGCGTGCGCTGGTCTCGCGTCCCGAGCTGATCTTCGCGGACGAGCCAACCGGCAACCTCGATTCGGGCGCTTCGGCAGAGCTGCTGGCCTTCCTGCGGCGTGCGGTCAGTGATCATGGCCAGTCGATCGTGATGGTCACGCACGATCCCCGCGCGGCGGCCTATGCCGATCGGGTGGTGTTCCTGGCCGATGGCCGGGTCGTCAGAGAGCTGGACTCTCCCGACGGCCGATTCGGTGCTCGAGACGATGAAGAAGCTGGGCGGCTGAGATGTTGCGTGTCACGCTCAAGGGCCTCGCCGCCCGGAAGCTCCGGCTGGCGCTGACCGCCGCGGCAATCGTGCTCGGGGTCATGTTCGTAACCGGCACGCTGGTTCTCGGCGACACCCTGAACCGGACCTTCAACGATCTGATCGGGACGGCCTACCAGCACATCAGCTTCGTGATCCGCGGGGACGCCGCCTTCACTGGCGACAGCGCCGCCGACGTCAACGGCACAGCCGATCGCAGAGAGCTCCCGCAGTCGATCGCCAGTGCAGTGGCGCGGCTGCGGGGGGTGGCGGCCGTCCACGGCTCGGTCGAAGGCTACGCCCAGTTCATGGCGCGCAACGGCGACGCGATCGGCGGCGGCGGCAGCTCGACACTGGGGTTCTCATTCGACCCGAACGGTCGACTCTCGCCCTACCGGTTGGTCGCCGGCAGGGCCCCGACGGGGCCGGATGACGTCGTCATCGACAAGGCGACGGCGACGAGGTACGACTTCGTGGTGGGCGACCGGGTCCTGATCAATCTGCCCGACCGTCCGCAACGATTCACGGTCACCGGGATCGTGACCTTCGGCTCCGATGACAACCTCGCGGGCGTCACGCTGGCCGGCTTCTCGCTGCCGACCGCTCAGTCGCTGTTCGACTCACGCGGTCGCTACGACACGATCAGCGTCCTCTCCGCACCCGGGGCCGACACCGTCAGGCTGCAGCACGAGATCGCCTCGGTCCTCCCGGCCGGTGTGCAGGTCGTCAGCGGTCAGGCGGTCATCAACGAGCTGTCGAACGCGGTCGACAACGAGGTCTCGTTCATCTCGGCGGCGCTGCTGATCTTCGCGGCGATTGCGCTGTTCGTCGGTGGCTTCACGATCTTCAACACGTTCTCGATCACGATCGGCCAGCGGACGCGGGAACTGGCGCTGCTACGGATCGTCGGAGCGAGCCGCCGGCAGCTGTTCGGGTCGGTGCTGGCAGAGGCAGCTCTGACCGGCTTGGTCGCCTCGCTGATCGGACTTGGGCTGGGGCTGCTCACAGCACTCGGGCTGAAAGCGCTGCTCAGCGCGTTCAACATCGTGCTGCCGCCCTCACCGCTGGTGTTCGAGGCGCGCACGCCAGCCGTCGCGATCGCGGTCGGCGTCGGCGTGACGGTTCTCTCGGCGATCCTCCCCGCGCGCCGCGCCGTGCGAATCCCGGCGGTCGCCGCAATCGCCGACGACAGCGAAGGCGACGTGCAGCCGCTCCGGCGGCGGGGCGTCGTCGCGACCGCCGCCGTCGCCGCGGTGGCGCTCGCCGCCCTGCTCGCAGGCGTGATCACGCCGTCGCTCGCACTCGTGGGCATCGGCGCCGCCTGCACGATCGTCGCGGTCGGGATGCTCGTGCCGATCGTCGCGCAGCCGCTGTGCGGTGCGCTCGGTCGCCCGCTCGCGGCCATGCTCGGCATGCCGGGCCGGCTTGGCCGAGAGAACTCGATGCGCAACCCGCGACGGACCGCCCGCACCGCCGCCGCGCTGATGATCGGCCTGACGCTGGTGTCGACGATCGCCGTCCTGGGGGACTCGCTCGACGCGTCGGCAGCCAACAGCGTCGATACCGCGATCAATGCCGACTACATCATCAGTGGCGACGGCGGCTTCAGCAAGTCGGTCATCCCCGCCGTCTCCCGCCTTCCGGGGATCACAGCGGCGACGACCGTGTACCAGGGCCAGTTCGAGTTCAGGGGTACGCTCTCGACGCTGACATCGGTATCGACGGCAGGCCTCGCGCGGACGATCAACCTTCGCGTGGTCCGCGGCGGTGGTGCCTCGGCGCTGGCCGCAGGCGAACTGCTGGTCGACTCGACAACGGCCAGTGAGGACGGGCTCGGCGTCGGGTCGGTCGTGCCGGTCCGATTCGCCGAGACGGGCAATGGGACGATCCGGGTCGGCGGGATCTTCAAGCCCAACCCGCTCGCCGGCAGCTTCTTCGTCGGCGACAGCTTCTTCCTGTCGCATTTCGAGAATCCGCTGCCGGTTGTGGTGTTGCTCAGGGCTGCGCGCGGCACTCCGAATCTGAACGCGACCCTGAACCGCATCCTCGACCCGTACGCGAACGTCAGCTCCAAGACCCGAGTCCAGTTCGAGCGCGATCAGAAGCAGCAGATCAACGAGCTTCTGGGTCTGATCTACGTCCTGCTGGCACTGGCGGTCCTGATCGCCCTGATCGGGATCGTCAACACGCTCCTGCTGTCCGTGTTCGAGCGCACCCGCGAGATCGGCCTGCTCCGGGCCGTCGGGATGGGACGCCGGCAGGTGCGAACGATGATCCGGTCAGAGGCGGTGATCATCGCGCTGCTCGGCGCGATCGTCGGACTCGTCGTGGGCTCGGCGCTGGGCGTTGCGCTCGCATCGTCGCTCCGTGACAGCAGTGTCACCGAGATCGCGGTGCCGTTCTCGAGCCTCGCGCTGTTCCTGGTGCTGGCGGCCGCGCTCGGCCTGGGCGCGGCCGGCTGGCCCGCCCGCCGGGCGGCCAGCCTCGACGTGCTCGCGGCGATCGCCACACAATGACCGCGGCGGGGGGGAAGACTGCGACCTGGCCTGTTGCCGGCCGTCGATCGGCGCCAGAATCACGCGCCATGAGGCGCAGATCGTCACTGCTCGCCGGTGCCGGGACGATCGCGTGTGCGGGCGCGGTGTGGCTCGCGGCGCATCAGCCGCCCGACCGGCCGACGGAGCCCGGCGCGGTGCTCGAACTGCTGGTCGGCGTCTCGCTGCTGGGCTGTGGGCTCGCCTCCTGGCGGAGCCGGCCTGACAACCGGATCGGGCCGACGATGGTCTTCACGGGCTTCGCCTGGTTCTCGGCGCAACTCGTCAACGCCACGCCGGCATGGCTGAACACGATCGGCCTGGCGGTCCAGTCGGTCTGGATCATCGGACTGGTCTACCTGCTGCTGGCGTTCCCCTCCGGACACCTGCGCAGCCGACTCGATCGCTGGCTGGTGGCGACCGGGGCGATCGCCGGGCTCGGGCTTCAGCTGCTGGCGATGCTGGACGGCAACAAGGCCGGCCTGCACTGTCCAGGGTGCGCGGACAACCTGCTCCAGATCGTGCACGACAACCACGAGGCGCGGGCCTGGATCGGTCTCCAGCACCTGGTCGGCGGCGCGCTGATCGTCGTCGTCGTGACGCTCCTCACCCGTCGCTGGCTGCAGGCGAGCACGGCGCAACGCCGGGCGGTCGCGCCGGTACTGGTGGCGGGCGGCGCCACGCTCACGGCCCTGACGGCGACGATCGCCCTCGATCTCGTCGGCGACCCGCTGGGGGCCCTCCCCGCGAACGTGTACTTCACGCTGACGGCAACCGTGCCGGTGGCGGTGATGTTCGTGTTCCTGCAACGGCGGCTCGCCCGTGGAAACATCGCCGGGCTCGTCGTCGAGCTCGGCGGCCCCGGCTCATCGGCGGCGCTGCGCCAAGCGCTCGCCACGGCGCTGGGCGACCCATCGCTCGAACTGGCCTACTGGTTCGCGGCCGAGCGGTGCTACGTCGACGGAGACGGCGCGCCGATCGCGGTTCCGGACGACGACAGACACCGGCGCTCGACCTTCGTCGAACGAGAGGGTCAGCCGATCGCGGTGCTGCTGCACGACCCGGTGCTGGAGCACAACGAAGAGCTCGTGCGGTCCGTGTGCGCGGCCGCGAGCCTGGCCCTGGAGAATGAGCGCCTCCAAGCCGAGTTGCGCGCCCGCCTGGTCGAGCTGCAGGCATCGCGCGCGCGGCTCGTGGAGGCGACCGACGCCGAGCGGCGGCGGATCGAGCGCGACCTCCACGACGGCACGCAGCAGCGGCTCGTCTCGATCGCGATGTCGCTGGGGTTGCTGGAGACGAGGCTGCCCGCCGAGGCGCCCGAGGCGAAGTTGCTGATGCGCGAGACGCGCGATGCGCTGACGGTCGCGCTCGCGGAGCTGCGGGAGCTGGCGCACGGCATCGCACCGGCACTGCTGACCGAGCGCGGTCTCCCAGCCGCGCTCGACGACCTCTGCCGCCGCGCTGCGCTCCCGGCCCACCTCGACGTCACGCTCGCCCAGCGCCTCCCCGACCAGATCGAGAGCGCCGCGTACTTCGTGGCGAGCGAGGCGCTGACCAACGCCGCGAAGCACTCGCACGGCAGCGCGGTCCGCATGGCTGCAAGCTACGCCAACCGAAACCTCACGCTCGAGATCGCCGACGACGGCATCGGCGGCGCCTCCACCGCCGGCGGCGCCGGATTGCGAGGCCTCGCGGACCGCGTCGAGGCGCTCGGCGGCCGCTTGACCGTGTCGAGCCCGCTCGGCCGGGGCACGACACTCCGCGCCGAGATCCCATGCGCGTAGTGCTCGCCGACGACGCGGTGATCCTCCGCGAGGGCCTCTCCCGCCTGCTCGGAGAGGCGGGATTTTCCGTGGTCGGGCAAGCGTCCGACGGCGACGGTCTGCTCGAACTCGTCGAGCGGACGCAACCCGATGTCGCGATCATCGACATCCGGATGCCGCCGACGCACACCGATGAAGGTCTACGCGCCGCAAAGAGCATCCGCGAACGGTGGCCGGCGATCGGACTGCTGATCCTCTCCCAGCACGTCAATGCGCGCTACGCCCTCGAGCTCCTGTCCGCGGGCAGCGACGGCATCGGCTATCTGCTCAAGGAACGCGTATCGGATCTCGAGGAGCTGACCGCCAGCGTCAACCGGATCGGAGGCGGAGGCTCGGTGCTCGATCCGGCGGTCGTCGAACAGCTTGTCGGCCGCCGCCGACAAGCCGACAACCCGATCGGGAACCTGACCGAGCGCGAGCGAGAAGTCCTGGCCCTGATCGCGGAAGGACGCTCGAACCGCGCGATCGCCGAGCGACTGTTCGTCACCGAGCACACGGTCGAAAAGCACGTCAAGAACATCTTCGGCACGCTGCGCCTGCCGCAGTCCCCCGACGACCACCGGCGGGTGCTCGCCGTCATCACCTACCTCAACGCACAGTAGCGGCGCGCTCGACGGGGCTCTCGCCGCCTCGACTGCGGCCCAGCCGCACGATCTCTGCAGCTTTCCCGATGACTCCGCATGGTTGTTCCGGTCGCGTGCGGCCTGCAGCGGTCGATTCCCAGAGGAGCAGCTTCGAGCTAACCATTGGGAGATGCAGAGATGCAGAGATGCGAAGCGACGCAATCGAGACCGAGACGAGGGGGCGAGTGAGTTCGCTCGCACATCGGTCAGCAGGCTCGAGCCGGCCGCGACGAAAGCTCAAGCGTCGCTCGCTGTTGGGCGAGTTTCTCAACGGCCTGAACGTCCGCGGCCGGCTGCTGGTTCTGTTCGCGGTGTTTGCGATCGCGGCGATCACGACCCTGAGCGTCGCGACGTATGGCCTTCTGGCGGGGCGCCGTAGCGCGGGGCAGGCGAACACGGGATTCAACATGTTCGTGACCGAGCAGCGAGCGTACGAGGGATGGCTGACCGACGACGATCAGTCCAACATGGCTGCCGCCCTGGCGGCGCTGCGCTCTGGCTCGCACCGGTCGCTGCTCGACGTGACCCTCGCGCAGATCGGCCAAGGTCACGCGCAGGCGGTCAGCGAGCTGGCGGCGCTGGCTCGCCACGCACCGACCGGCGAGGTGCGGGCCGAGGCCGGACGGGTCACTCGGGATCTCGCTGCGTACAACGTCTACACCGCTGAGGTGATCGCGGACATCAACGCCGGCCGCTCGCAGGCTGCCGTTCTGACGATGTCGGTCTCGAACGCCGAGATCTCCAACAGGACGCAGTCCGATTTCGATGCCCTTGACGGCTCGATCGCCAGGGTCGTGCACGGGATCAAACCCCGCCTGGACCGAACCAACACTGAGGCGTTGATCCTGCTGGCCCTGGCGACCCTGCTATGCGGATCGCTCGGCACCGCTGTCCTGCGGAGGATCATGCTCACGATCACCAAGCCGCTGCACCGGATCACCGCGGCGTTGGAGCGCGTCAAGAACGGCGATCTGAGCGCCCGCGCCGATGTTCGGCCAGGCGATGAGTTCGCCACGGTGGCCGACATGCTGAACTCGGCGATCGCCCAGGAAGAGCTGACCGTGGATCGCGAGCGCACCACCGCCGGCGACTTGCGCGAGAAGGTGGATCAGCTCCTGGGGGTCGTCACCGAGGCGGCCGCGGGTGACCTCACGGTCGCGGTGCAGCACCGCGGCGGGGATGCGATCGGGCAGATGGGCGCCAGTCTGGCCGAGTTCCTGGCTGACCTCCGTGAGCGGATCGCCACCATCGCCCGCAACGCCGAGACCGTCGCGGGCGCGTCTGAGCATCTGATCGCCACCGCGGAGGAGATGTCCGCCACCGCGGCCCAGACCACCGAGCAGGCCACCGCAGTGTCGAGCAGCTCCCAGACAGTCTCGAATCACGTCCATTCGGCCGCGGCGGCAGCCGAGCAACTGACCGCCAAGATCCGCGAGATCTCGGCCAGCGCCTCGGAAGCCGGACGGATCGCCTCCGAAGCGGTCACAGTCGCAGCCGGCGCCAACGAGACCGTCGATCAGCTGGCTCGGTCCTCGCAGGAGATCGGCGAGGTCACCAAGGTGATCGGCGCGATCGCCCGCCAGACCAACCTCCTGGCGCTCAACGCATCGATCGAAGCGGCCCGGGCGGGCCAAGCCGGCGAAGGGTTCGCTGTCGTCGCCAACGAGGTCAAAGCACTCGCCGAAGAGACCGCGACGGCGACGGTCGCCGTCAACGAGAAGATCTCGCTGATCCAACACGACACCGACACCGCCGGCCACGCGATCCAGCAGATCAGCGACATCATCGACACGATCGACCAGTTGCTGGGCACGATTGCCGCCGCCGTCACGCAGCAGAGCGCCACCACCGACGAGATCGCCCGCACCGTCGTCCGCGCCGCCGATGGCACCGCTGGCATCACCAATACGATCAGCGGCGTCGCAGAATCGGCCCGCGCGACCTCCGGAGGAGCGACGGAGACCGAGCACGCCGCCGAGGAACTCGCCCGCACCGCAGCGGAACTGCGGCAGCTCGTCGCTCGCTTCGCCGTGTGACCACAACTCGGTCCGCCGCAGTATCCGAGCGACCTCTGGTAGGTCGTGAAGGCCCGCTCAGGCGCCCGCGGCGGCGGTCTGCGCGATCGCCGCGACGATCTGCGGCCACAGCGGTTGGGGCAGATCGTGCCCCATCCCGGCGAGCATCAGCAGGCTGGAGCCCCTGATCGCCCGGGCGGTGGCCCGCCCACCCGAGGGGGCGATCAGCGGGTCCTCGGTGCCGTGGATCACGGTCGCAGGGATTCGCAGCGCCTTCAGGCGGCGGGTGCGGTTCGTGGTCGAGTTGATCGCGGCGAGTTGCCGGGCGGTCCCAGCAGGGTGGAAGCCACGCTCGTACGACCGCTCCGCCAGCGACCGCAGCCGCGCGGGCTCGGGCGGATATGTCCGTGAGCCGATCGCCTGGAGCATCGCGACCGTGTCGGCGATGTAGCCGTCGCGATCTCGGGCCGGCCGGCGCAGCAGCCGCAGGAGCATCGCCGGCTTCGGGTTACCGACCCGGCGGCTGCCTGTCGTCGACATGATCGAGACGAGCGAGCTGACCCGCTCGGGGTGGTTGATCGCCATCAGCTGAACGATCATCCCGCCCATCGAGGCACCGACGACCGGCGCGCGTTCGATCCCGAGATGGCCGAGCAACCCGACCGCGTCGGCCGCAAGGTCGTCGAGACGGTACGGACTCGCGCGACGGTCGCGCAACACGAGCTGGCGCAGCGTCGGCGCCGGCGCGTCACGGAAGACCGTCGAGCGGCCGTTGTCGCGATTGTCGAAGCGGATCACCCGGTATCCGGCGTCGACGAGCATCGCGCAGAACTCCTCGTCCCAGAAGATCATCTGCGACCCGAGCCCCATCACCAGCAGCAGCGGCGGCGCGTCGTCAGAACCGAGCGTCTCGTAGCAGAGTTCGACCGGCCCGATCTGGGCGAACCGCTCGGACGAGGCCGTGGCCGACATCACCACCGAGCGTAGTCCAGGCGGGTACCGCTGGCGGACCGGCTGTGGTGGCGCTCGACGTCGCGTGACGTCACGTGAGGAACCTATTGAGCCTATTGAGCCGTCATGCCGCCGTCGGCGAGCATCACCGAGCCGGTGATGAAGGAGGCTTCATCGGAGGCCAGGAACAGGATCAGGTTGGCGATCTCGGCCGGCTCGCCAGGCCGGCCGATCGGCTGGAACGAGTCGATCGTGTCGTACACGTGCTCCAAGCCGCCGAGCATCGCAGCGTGCGCATGGTTGATCGGCGTGTCGACCCAGCCCGGGCAGACGACGTTGGCCCGGATGCCCTGCTTGGCGTAGTCGAGCGCGATCCCACGCGTGAGCATCAGGATCCCGCCCTTGGAGGCGGCGTAGATCGAGAGGTACGGCTCGGCGACGACGCCGTTGACCGACGAGATGTTGACGATCGACCCCCTCCCCTGCGCGAGCATGTGCGGAATTGCGGCGCGGCAGGCGTAGATCGGGCCCTTGAGGTTGACCGCGAGGGTACGGTCGATCGTCTCGTCGTCGACCTCGTGAAAGACAACGGGCAGGTTGACCCCGGCGTTGTTGACGAGAACGTCCACGGTCCCGTACCGCTGCGCGCAGTCCGCGACGAAGGCGTCGACCTGCTCGCGGTCGCTGACATCGGCGACGTACGCATGCGCCACGCCCGAGTCGGCGGTGATCGCCGCGACCGTCGCCCGCACGGTCTCCGCGTCACGGTCGACGCAGAGCACGCGCCCGCCCTCCCGGGCGAAGCGCTCCGCCGTCGCGCGGCCGATACCCGAGCCGGCACCGGTCACGATCGCGGCCCGGCCGCTCAGATCAGCCATCAACGCATCCCATCGTCGGAGACAGTATGACCGGCCGTGCGGCCGGCTGTTCGCGCGGCGCACGGTGGCGCGTTCCGGAGAAAGCTCAGAGGTTGTAGGCAATGCCGGAGAGGCCACGCACCGCCAGCAGCGCCTTCAGCGACGCCAGGGTCGGGCTGCCGGGAGCCAGCGACTCGGCGACCTGCATCGCGGAGTAGACCGCTGACTCCTGGGAGTCGAAGCCGTTGGTGTAGATGCCGCTGAAGAAGAGGCCGCCCTGTCCTTGCAGTGGGCGCAGGGCAGTGGCGGCATCGATTGTCGCCTGGCTCAGCAGTGGGTGTTTGAACCATCGTTGCAGCAGGATCTGTGTCGGCTCGTTGCCTCGGCGTAGGGCCCAGGACTTGAAGATGTCGATCGCGGCGCCGGAGGGAAGCGTCGGGTCCAAGGCGCCGTACCAGACACTTCCCGCGCACTCGAGGCCGTCGATCTCGGCGTTGTAGGCCGCCCAGTCGCTGGGATCGGGATCGACGTAGGCCGGGTCCGTGTGGATCACGATCCGCGAGTCGAAGTATTCGTAGGCGTCGAGCAGGGCCGTGACCTCCGCAAAGGCCGGCAGCGCGGCGAGCAGCGTGCGTCCAGCGTGCGGCGGCGCGTTCAACACGACAGAGGTGTAGGGGCCCTGTTGACCCGCGGGGGTCTGCACGAACCAGCCGGTGTCCTGAAGCGTCAGCGCCAGCGCAGGCGCGTCCAGGTGCACCTGGACGGTCGGGCTGAGGTCCAGCAGACGCTGAAGATTGCCCTGCAGCCCGATCCGCGAGTTGTACGTGGTAGCGCCCTGCAGGAGATCGGCGGGAAACGCGAGCGCGAACGTCTGCAGAATCGACCGCGCCGACGCCGTCAGCGCATCCGCGGATGAGCAGCCGATCAGCGCCGTGATCCACGGATGGACGACGTCGTCCTTGAACGACTGGGTGACCGGCAGGCCCGCGACCCAGTCACCGACGGTGATCTCCCAGGAGAGATCGGACAGCACCGCACTCCGCGCGAGTTGCGAGTAGACGGCGAACTCGATCGCGCGCGACGGGGTTGCGAATGGGTGCGAGGACGAGAAGACCGGCGGCGCTCCCGCCGGGAAGATGCACAGGCTGCCGGGCGCCTCGAGCGTCTCGCGCGCGTTCGGATCGGCAGGATCGTAGAGCCCCACCAACTCGAGCAGCGTGACGTAGATCGGATGCGTGTGGGGATGGAAGAACTGGGCGCCGACATCGATCACGACGCTCTGGCCCTGATCGTCGATCATGTGCGTGTCGCAGTGACCGCCGATCTTCGGTCTCGCCTCGAACAGGTCGACGTCAAGCGTGCAGGCAAGGAAGTAGGCCGCCATCACGCCGCCCGCACCGGCGCCGATGATCGCCACGCGATCCCGATCCGACCCGGCCAGATCGCTTGCGCTGCTCGTCGTCGACGCGGCGGCCCGCCCAGGCCGACCGCCCACCAGCGCCGATCCAGCACCCAGCGCCGCCAGGCCGACCGCACCCTTGACGACCTGTCGACGCGTCACGAACGACGATGCCGGGGTGGGATCGCTCATCGCCGCCGACCGTGTGACCCACGAACATGATCGGGGCTGAACACCACCACCGCAAGCCTATCGACGTGATCCAATCGCGACGATCAAACGGCCGGACGACGGCGCCGCCAGCGCCGGACCTTGTGAGTCGCTGGGTGCCTTGAATGCGCGGCGCCGACAGGGGCCGCCTCCGGCGCGATCTGGGTCCTACGCGTGCCCGATGCGCCTGCTTGGGACGGTGGGGTAGTGGCGCGCCCGGCGCCGGCGACGGCGGCTGGCCTTGTCCTTCACTACTTGTGTTGTCGGCCTAGGGCGCGAGTTGGTTGAGCGGACTCGACGGATCAGGTGAGCGCGGCTCTCAGTTCCGCGGCGACCCGCTCGGGGTCGGCCGCGGTCGCGACCAGACGCAGGACCGCGACACGGGTGACGCCGGCGGCGAGCACCTGGTCGACGTTGCTCGCGTCGATCCCGCCGACCGCGAACACCGGAACCTGGCTGTGCGCTGCCGCGTACGCGGCCAGCGCGACCCCGGTGGCGGGTTCGCCGGCGAGGGTCGGCGTCGCATTGATCGGGCCGACGCTGATGTAGTCGACGTCAAGCGACGCGGCAGCGTCAACCTCGGCCTCGTCCCTGGTCCACAAACCGACGGCTCGTGCCGGTCCGAGGGTGGTTCGCGCCCGGGCGACAGCACCGTGATCGGCGTTCAGATGAACGCCGTCGGCGCCGCAGGCCTCAACGAGATCGAACCGGCTGTTCAGGAGCAGCGGGACACCGTGGCGCGCACAGATCGATTTGAAGCGTCGTCCGGCGGTCACGATGTCCTCATCACCGGCATCTCTCGGGTGGCTGAACTGGAGGATGTCGACGCCGCCCCGCAGGGCGGCGTCGAGCGATCCGTCGTCGGTCGGGCCGGAGATCAGGTACAGGCGAGCCGAAGCCAGGCGGCTCTTCAGGTCATCGGGCATCGGGGGAGTATGAGGCGCCGCTGCTGCCGTCGCGGATGCGCCGTTTGACCTGATCGACGCCCGGCGTCGATCGGCCGGTCGCGGAGCGCCCGGCAGGAACTCGCTGGTGCCCGAAGAATCCGAGGAGACGTGACACGTTCGGTCGCCTTCCTCTGCACGATCGCCGTCGGGCTGCTGGTCGGGCTTCAGCCGGCTTCCAACGCGGCGCTCTCGGAGCATGTCGGCGACCTGGGTGCGGCATTCGTCAGCCTGCTGGTCGCCACGGCGATCATCGGGGTGCTGCTCCTCGTCGCGGGGCACCCCGGCCGGCTGTCGGGTGTCAGTGCGATTCGGCCCGAGCACCTCGTCGGCGCGATCGGCGGCGCGGCCGTGGTGGCGATCGGGTTGGCGGCGGTGAGACCCCTGGGAGCCGGCGCGGTGATCGCGCTGCTCGTCGCCGGCCAGGTGATCATCTCGATCGTCGCCGACCGCTTCGCGTGGTTTGGCCTGCCCTACGTCCCGATCGGCATCGGGCGGCTGCTCGGGGTGGCGCTGATCATCGGCGGTACCGTCCTGGTCACGAGGTCCTGATCGGGTACGGGTCAGATCATGCGCGGGCCGGGCTGCGACACGCGCAGGCTCGGCACCGTCAGGCCCACGGATTGCTGAGCCTGGGCAGCGCTGGCGCTGGCGCTGGTCAGCGCGGCGCTGGCCGCGGCGGACGGGACGGAAATGGTCGCCAGGGCGGCCACGGCGATCGTCGCGGGGATGAGACGGGATCGAAGCAGCTTGCTGTTCATGCGGGTCGTGCCTCCGTGCTTTGTGGACCGGTCGATGGCCGAGTGACCGACGCCGGATTGGATTGAGACTCGGCCGGACTCCGGGCCTCAATCCGTATCTATCGCCAGCTACCGGCGTCCCCGTCAGCCGACTCGGCGCTTGTTCGACGTTCGTGCAGGTGGCAGCCAAGCTACGCTGACAGCAGCTCTCGCCGGTCCGGGCGGAGCCAATGGGCCGAGTAGGGGAAGTCAATGTCGCTTCAGCCAGGCGTCGCGGAGCAGGAGCTTCTGCTTGATACGCGGCGCCGCGACGGTGCGGCGATGACGGCGCAGGAGCGGTCGGCCGAGTGGATCGTCGACGGTGGATTCGTGGTCGCGGTCGTGCTGCTGTGGTTGCTTGCGCCCCCGAATTCGGTCGATCCGGGCCTGGTGCTGCTGTGCACCGCCGTGATGGTCCTGGCCACGCTGGTGCGCTTCGAGACGCCGTTCGGGTTCACCGTGGCAACTCAGTTGGCGTTCGTGCCGCTGATCTTCGTCACGCCGATGGCGCTCGTTCCGATCGCAGCCGTCATCGCCCTGGCGATCGCCCGCCTCCCGGCGGTGTTGACGGGCCGGCTCAAGACCGCCCGGCTGGCTCAGGTCGTCGGGAACGCGTGGTTCGCGGTCGGCCCTGCGGCCGTGTTCGCGCTCGCGGGCACCTCGCCGGCTGCCGCCGGTCCGGCGCTGCTGATCGCGGCACTCGCCGCTCAGTTCGTGCTCGACATCGTGGTCTCGGCGGTGCGTCTGCGCATCTCGCGCGGTGCGGGGCTCCTGGTACAGCTCCCGGACGCCCTTGGCGTGTGCGCGATCGACGCGGCGCTGTCGCCGGCGGCCCTGGCCATGGCCGAGGAGGTCCACGCCACACCGCTTGCGGCGCTCGCGCCCGTTCCCCTGCTGGGCCTGCTGGCCGTCTTCGCCCGCGAGCGCCGCGATCGGCTGCGAGGACTGCTCGAGCTCAGCCAGGCCTATCGCGGGACGGCGCTCGTGCTGGGAGACGTCGTCGGCGCCGACGACGGCTACACGGGCGAGCACTCGCATGGCGTCGTCGTGCTGACCCTCGCCGTGGCCGACCGGCTCAGCCTCAGCGCCGAACAGCGCCGCAACCTCGAGTTCGGGGCGCTGCTGCACGACGTCGGCAAGATCGCGATCCCGAAGTCGATCATCAACAAGCCCGGCACGCTCGACCGGTCGGAGTGGACGATCGTCAGGACTCACACGATCGAGGGCCAGCGCATGCTCGACAAGGTCGGCGGCTTCATGCGGGAGGTCGGCCTGATCGTGCGCTCCCACCACGAGCGATGGGACGGTCGCGGCTACCCGGATCGCCTGGCCGGCAGCGCGATTCCGCTCGAGTCGCGGATCATCGCGTGCTGCGACACGTGGAACGCCATGCGAACCGACCGGTCGTATCGCAAGGCGCTCACGTTCGAGGCGGCACTCGCCGAGCTGAAGGCGAGCGCCGGCTCGCAGCTCGACCCCGAGATCGTGGCAGAGCTCGTCGAGATCGTCCGCCGCCCGCGCGCCGGCGCCGCCGGCGCTGCCATGAGCCCGGGATCGGCGGCGGATGCTCCGCCCTCGTAGTGCGCCGGCGGAGCGTCGGTTCGCTGCGTACCGTTCGGCAAACGGGTAGGCCACGTCGCACACCAGGTCGGCCTCTGGCATCTAGCAACTGCTCGGGCTCGGCGAGGTACACCTCCCGGCACGACAGCCGGGCTCCGGGGCGGGCGAGAACCTCGGGAGAGCAGGGTGGCTTGGATGTCAGCGGCCACATCAGGATTCTCGTCGTTGCCCCAGGGGACGAGTCAAGCGCGCGCCGCGCACAGGACGTCGCCGGTTCGATCAAGGGCGCTCGGAGAGCAGTCGATATTGATGGTGAGATGGGCAACGAGGCCCCGCACCGCGCGCTTGCGCGCCTGCTTCGCGCCGGAGCCGGCAGGACCGACGGCGGTAGAGCCAAGGATCAGCTCACGGGGCTCGCGAATCGACGCGGGCTGACGCTGCATCTCCAGCGAGCGATCGGCCGAAGCGGCAACTTCAGCGTCTTCTACATCGATCTCGACGATTTCAAGCTGGTCAACGACACGCTCGGCCACGCGGCGGGGGACGAGTTGCTGCTCCACGTCAGCCGCGCGATGGCGGTCATCGCCGGCCCGAACGACCTGGTGGCCCGCCAGGGCGGAGACGAGTTCGTATTCGTCGCGCTCGGTGCCGGCGCCGCCGAGGCGCTCGCGGCGGAACTGCTCGCGGCGATCACCCGGCCGGTCTCGCTGCGCGGGATCGAGATCAGCGTCGGGGCCTCCATCGGGATCGCGAACTGGCCTGCCGACGGGCACGATGCCGCCGCCCTGCTCGAGTCCGCCGACGCCGCGATGTACGAAGCCAAGCGGACCGGACGCAACCAGATCCGGAGCGCGCATCCCGCCCAGGCTCGCGAACGCGATCGCGAACGGGATCGCGCGACGCTGGGCCTCACCGCCTCGTTGCCGGACGCGATCAGGCGTGACGAGCTCGTCCTCTACTGGCAGCCCCTGGTCGACGTCGACGACCTCAGCGTGATCGGGCTCGAGGCGCTCGTGCGCTGGAACCATCCCGAGCACGGGCTCTGCCTGCCGGCGATGTTCCTACCGTTCGCCCGCCAGACGGGCCTGATCAGCGCAATCGACGAGTGGGTCGCGGGCGCAGTCGCGCGCCAGCGGCACGCCTGGCACGCGCATGGCCTCGATCCGTATGTGGGCTTCAACCTCGACCCTCAGTACGGGCGCCGGCCAGGCGCCCTGGAGTCGCTGCTGGAGCGGATGGACGCGGGGGCGCTGGACATGGCGCACCTCACGATCGAGCTCTCGGAGAGCGTGTCGCTGCGAGACGACGACGAGCTGCTCGCGTTCGTGTGGGGGCTCCACGCGGCCGGCGTCACCTTGAGCCTGGACGAGTTCGGCCGGGCGTACTCGTCGCTGAACCGGCTGCGGGAGCTCCCGACGCGATGGGTGAAGCTCGACCGGATGTTCCTCAAGGGCGTTCCCGAGGATCCGATGGCCGCGAACGTACTGGAGGCCGCGATCGACCTGATGCGGGCGCTGCAACTGGAGTTCATCGTGGAGGGCGTCGAGCACGAGGAGCAGCGACGGTTCCTGCGGAGCCTCGGAGTACGGGTCGCGCAGGGATACCTGCTCGGCCGCCCGGTGCCCGCTGAGGATCTCGATGACCGGCTCCGTCGCTCAGCCCCCAGCCGGCTCGTCACGGACGGCCGTCAAGCGGCTTGACCAGGACCTGACGATCGCACCGGCGCGTGGTTGAAGCCTGGCAGGAGCATGTGTCCCGCATCGACCGGGATCGTCACGCCGGTGACCTTCGCCGCCAGGCTCGAGTTGAGGTAGAGCGCGGTGTCCGCGATCACCTGCGGGTCCATGTAACTCGCGCCCTTGAGCGCGTGGAAGCGGTAGCCGCCGTCAATCAGATCCTGCTCGGTCCCGTCAGGATGGCCCGCGTGGCGGTCCCAGGCGCTCTGGTGGTTCGTCATCGGTGTGAGGATCGCCCCCGGGTTGATCGAGTTACAGCGGATCCCGTAGGGAGCGAGCTCCAGTGCGATGTTCTTCATCAGCCCGATCACGCCGTGCTTGGACGCGACGTAGTGCGCGTAGTTCATGCCGGGCTCGAGCCCGTTGACCGATGAGGTGATCACGATCGAGCCGGTTTGGCGCTCGATCATATGTGGCGCAACTGCCTTGGCGGACTTCCACACACCGGTCAGGTTCACGCCGATCATCTCGTCCCACTGCTGTTCGGTCAGCTGCCAGAACGGGGTCACCGTCCAGATGCCGGCGTTGGCGATCAGGATGTCGATCTGCCCGAACTGAGCCAGGCCGCGCGCGACGGCCTGATCGAGCTGGGCTTGGTTGCGCACATCAACGGTCAACGCCAGCGCGCGCCGGTCGAGGGCCTCGACGCGCTCGACCGTCTCCGCGAGATCGTCGCTCGTGGCCATCGTGTAGGGGACGGACTCCAGCTGGTCGTTGATATCGACCACGATCACGTCGGCACCCTCTCGTGCGGACGTGATCGCGTGCGCACGTCCCTGACCGCGGGCGGCGCCCGTGATCAGCGCCACTTTGCCTTCGAGCAATCCCACTTCGTCTCCTTTGCTGTTTGTAGCGCACCGGATCAGCGGTTGCCCCGCACCCTGCGATGAGGTCCATGATCCCCTGCCGCAGCTTCATCTTCGGTGCAGTCCTGCCGATGATTGCTCAGGTCCACAAACCGAGCGACAGGGCAACCGGATGCCCGCCGCCTCCGCGGGCGTCCTTCCGGACGAATCCATGGCGCATGCCGAAACTCAACCTCCACCCCCGCCGGCTCCCCGGCTCCAGCCCCACGACCCTGCCGACGAGGTGTTCGTCTCCGAGCGCCACGAGCACCTGGACGCGGAGTCGCTGCAGACCGGGCTGGACTCGCTGCTGAACCGCTATCCGGACGCGCCCGTCGCGGCGATGAAGGCCGACAGCCTGCTCGTGCCCGTCCCGGCGTCGATCTCGCTGCGGCGCAACCGCGTGCTCGAGGCTCGGTCGGGCCTTGATCTCGCCGTTCACGAGGATCGCGTGCGGCTGCTGGCGACATGGGATCGCGTGCTGGCGACGGGCGCAGCGCGCTGCCTCGCCCACCTCGCCGGTCAGCCGGAGGTCGCCGTCACCTTCTGCGGGTTCGACCTCCGCGAGGCGCACGGCGTCGTGCTCGCCGTGTTCGCCCCCACAGGCGCGGTCGACCGTCCCGCCGAGGGAGACTGCTTGGCTGACGAGGCGCCCGCCCCTGTGCCTCGCTTCGCGACCGTCGAGAAGGACGAG
The DNA here is from genome assembly GCA_963705995.1 of uncultured Solirubrobacterales bacterium. Lineage (GTDB taxonomy): Bacteria > Actinomycetota > Thermoleophilia > Solirubrobacterales > Solirubrobacteraceae > Palsa-465. The sequence continues at coordinate 496,336 of CAVPLN010000036.1, read as the reverse complement.
CGGGCCTTCTTCCTCAAGATCGATGACGCGCTCACGCAGATTCTCGGCTGGAGCGCAGAGGAGCTGCTGGGTCATCGTTCGATCGAGTTCCTGCACCCCGACGATCACGCGCTCGCTCTCGACAACTGGTTGGAGATGCTGGCCTCTCCGGGCCCGGGACGGCGGGTGCGACTTCGTCACCGCCGACGCGACGGCTCATGGGTTTGGTTCGAGGTCACCAACCACAACCTGCTCGACGCCCCGGATCATGGCTGCGTGGTGTCCGAGATCGTTGACATCTCGGACGAGATGGCCGCGCTGGAGGAGCTCAGGGCGCGCGAGCAGTTGCTGGACCGCCTGGCCGAGGCGATCCCGATGGGACTCTTCCAGGTGGACGAGCAATGCCAGGTCGTCTACACCAACGATCGTCTCCACGAGATCCTCGGCATCGAGCGTGTCGCGAGCTTCGACGCGCAGATGGCCAGCGTCGTCGAGGACGACCGCGAGTCGCTGAAGGGCGCGCTCGTCGACGTGCTCGCCACGGGCCGGCACGCCGACGTCGAAGTCGAGTTGCGGCTTGCGCCGAGCGAGGAGGCGCGCTTCTGCAACATCAGCCTGCGCGCGCTCACACACGACGATGGCACCGTCAGCGGAGCGATCGCGTGCGTGGCCGACGTCACCGACGGCGCGCGCATGCGCGATGAGCTGAAGCGCCGTGCGACCTTCGATGAACTCACCGGCTGCCACAATCGCGCGTCGTTCATGCACGCTCTCGAGCGGAACATCGCGGACGTGCCCACTACGGACAGGGCCGTGATGTTCGTCGATCTCGACCGTTTCAAGCAGCTCAACGATCGCTATGGCCACGCCGCCGGCGACGAACTGCTGCGGACGATCGGCGAGCGCCTGCGCGCGACCGTCCGCGGCAACGACCTGGTCGGCCGCGTCGGTGGCGATGAGTTTCTCGTGATGTCCCCCGAAGTCGGTGGCCCCGATCGGGCGATGCAGCTTGCTCAGCGCTTGGCCAGCGCGCTCCGCCAGCCCGTCAGCCTCGCAGCGGGAAGCGTCGCTCCGCGTGTCAGCATCGGCGTTGCCTGGTCGGGTAGCGATTCCGTGCAACCGGACGCGCTCGTGGCGCTGGCGGACGCCGCGATGTACCGGTCCAAGCGCCAGGGCAACGGACAGCCCAAGCTGGCGGCCGCGCCCGAGCGTGGCGTCCGCCGTGCCGTTCCCAAGGGAGCGACACCGAGCCGCAGCGTCGCCTGAGTCCCTGCCCGCGCGCGCGCGACCTCCTGCGGACGGCGCCTCGAACATGCGTGGAGTTGTGCGCATTCGCGGTGCATCTCCCCGCGTGCCAGCCGATGTGATGCGTCATGAGCGTTCAACCAATCGGTCCATCGATGATGGCTCTCGCGGGACTTCAGGGCACGTCCGCCACGGCGGCGAAGATCGCCGCGAACGTCGCCGGCGCAAGCCCGAGCGGCTCCGATGCCTCCCAGGAACTCGAGCTGGCGGTACTCGGAAAGGCGCTTCAGACCGAGCGCGCGACGATTAACATCCTCGCCTGAGCGCCGGGGGACGCCGCCGCTGACGGCCGCCCCGTGTCACCGAGCCCTCGGGGCCTGAGAGAATCCGCCAATGGTGCCGACCGCCCACCTTGCGGCGTTCCTGGTCACGGTCTACGTGCTGATCCTCGTCCCCGGACCGAGCGTCGTCTTCACCGTCAGCCGCGGGGTCTCGCTGGGGCGTCGCGCGGCGCTCGCGACGGTCGCCGGCAACACCAGCGGCCTGGCCCTGCAACTCGTGCTGGTCGTGCTCGGGCTCGGCGCGGTGTTGGCTCGCTCGGATGTGGTCTATCGGACGCTCGAGCTGTTCGGAGCCGCATATCTGATGTTCCTCGGGTACCGGACGATCCGCGAGCGCGGGCGGTTCTCGGCGGAGATCGTCTCCGCGGCAGCCGAGCCTCGGAGCCTCGCGAAGACGGTGCGCGAGGGGATGACGGTTGGCTTCACCAACCCAAAGGGACTGATCATCTTCACCGCGATCGTTCCGGACTTTGTCGACCGCTCGCAGGGGCACACCAGCCTTCAGCTGCTGTCGCTCGGGCTGATCGTGGTGCTCGTGGCGCTGCTGTCCGACTCGAGCTGGGCGATCGCCTCGGGCAGCGCACGCAAGTGGTTTGGCCAATCCCCCCGGCGCCTTGAGCGGATGGGCGCTGCCGGGGGCGTCAGCATGATCGGCCTCGGCGTGTTCCTGGCGCTGACCGGTCGCCGCAGCTGAGGTCAAGCGCGGCGCATCCGTCGTCTGCTGGGGCTGTGAGGAGCTGAGCGTCCTGCCTTCCGTGAAGGTGGCGCCGCAACCGTACGGCTCTGGACGAAGATGGGACGCAGACGAGCATAATTCGCCAATTGGCCCCAGCCTGGGGCCCAAAGTGCGGTGGACCCCACGTCGCCGACCAGCAGCACGGATGCTCCAGCCCAGATCGCATACCGGCATCGGTGCAGGCGAGTACGTACGTACCGTGGAGCGACCCGATCGACGGGAAGCGAGCACGACCGAGCATCAAACGGCGGAAGCGGGCCGCGCCCTCGAGCCTGATGATCGAGGGAGCTGTTGATCCAGTCGCGCCCGGGCCAGTGCGATCAATCGCTCTCACGGATGCGATGCCCGCTGGCCTGCTGGTTGCGACAGGGACGGACTTGGAGGTGAAGAGATGCGCCACCGCAATCACTTTCTCCGTTTGAAGCTGCGCTGCATTTGGGCGATCGGGGCCGGGCTCAGCCTGCTGCTCGTGCTGTGCTTGAGCCTTGCGCCACGCGCATCGAGCGCGACCAGTTTGACGGGCGGGGCCAGCGTGGTGGTCCCCGCGACGGGCACCGTCGCGGGCAAGGGCTACCCGTACTGGCTCGAGCGTGCCTTTCTGCTTGATTTCACAAACCCACACAATCCGCCATGCATGACGGTGAGCGTTGGGGGAGTGGGCGTTGCGCTGCTGGACGGTCTCGGCGTGAAACCCGGTTCGTGGACGTGCAACGAGCCAGCGGGACGGGCCATCTACGTGGGGGAACCCGCGTACGAGTGCTCGACCCTCAGCGGGGATCACGTCGGCTACGGCACGACGCCCGCTGACTTGGAGAAGTGCGCAAAGGCCAATTGGGACGCGGGCACCGAAGGCGTGTCCTTCAGTGAGCAGCTACTCGACGGACACTCCATCGACCTTCGCGAGCTTGTGACCGCGACGGGCGAGTTCTACGTTCCCAAGGTGACGGCCGGATCGTTCATGTGTCGGGCACTCGGGCTAGGGACGCATGCCTGCGCACCCACGACTCATTCGGCCGCGATCGGCACGGGGCTGCTGCTGCGCGACTTACCGAAGGGCACTCACATTCTGCATTTCATCGCGAATGGAGTCTTCGGCAGCGGAGGATGCGGCACACAGCAGAACGCCGCCGGCGGCTGCCTGGGGAATAACACATATACGCTCCACGTCAGCTGAGGCGAACCGCACCAAGCGTCCGCACGAGAGTCGCGTCATGACTGGGTGAATCGGACGGCGAATTCGCCGACGGTCCGGCGAACCCGGCCACGCCGGCAGCGTTCCCTGGCTGCGCGCCGTGCGGACGGCAGATGTCGACCGTGGCTATTCGCGCTCCGGGAGGGAGGCGGCGCGCAGAGCGCGATCTTCTGCCAGAAGATCGCCGGCAATCACGGCGCGGTCCGGTGGGCCGTCGTAGATCAGCCGGCCGTCGTGGAGGGCGATGCAACGACTGCAGAAGTCCGCGACCTCGGTGCGGTGGGTGGAGACGATCACCGCGGCGCCGGACGCGGCCGTCGAGCGCAGCATCTCGACCAGCACTTCGCGGCTCGCCGGGTCCAGCCCGTCGAACGGCTCGTCCGCCAGCAGCAGCGAGAAAGGGCGGATCAATCCCAGCGCGATCGACGCCTTCTGCCGCATCCCGCGGCTGAACTGGGTCGGTAACTTGTCTCCCCAGCGGTCGAGCCCGAGCTGCCTGAGGAGCTCGGGTGCGCGGGTCTGCCAGCCCTCGGTCTCGTGCAGCCGCGCGATGTACTCCAGGTGCTCATTGAGACTCAGGTCCTGGTAGAAGACCGGCGTGTCCGGGATGTAGGAGGTCCGAGCGCGCGCGGTCAACGAACCCGCGGGCTCTCCGCAGATCTCGATCGTGCCGTGCGACGCTTCGACGAGGCCTGCCGCGATCGTGAGGAGGGTGGTCTTCCCCGCGCCGTTCGAACCCACAAGCGCGATCAGCTCACCGGCCTTGACCTTCAGGTCGAGCCGCCCGAGCGCGGTCAGATCGTCGTACTCATGTCGCAAGCCCGCTGCTGCGAGCACGGACGGACTGGAAACTCGGCGACTGGTTCGCTTCTTCACGATCGGACCGGAACCCGGGCAGAGATGCGGACCCCGAGCCACGTGATCACGGCCGCGCAGAGCAGCAACACCACAGACTCGCAGCCGACGGCCACCCCCGCTGCCGTGCGGCCGTGATGCACCGCGGCGCGCGCCAGCAGCACCGGGGCGCTCACGCCGACGATCACCAGCACGACCGGGAAACCCGTTTGGAGGTAACCGATCTGCGGTGTGAAGACGTATTTGAATGGGTCGTTGGTCACGCTCAGCGCAGCGCAGCAGAGTGACAGGAGCGCGGTCGGAACGACCATCACGATCACGACGCCGACCAACGCGGCGGACGCGCCGGCCGCGATCGCGGTGGCGGCCGCGACCAGCAGCACGCCGGCCATCAGTACGACGGGAGCCACGAGGTGGCGGCGGATCACGTCCCGCGGAGCGACCGGAAGCAGCCCGAGGCGCGTTGGATGGTCCACCTCCTGGCCGACCGGCTCGACCGCGTCGAACGCAGCCACCATCAGGGCGCCGGACGTCACCAGCACCAAGGGCGTCGTGCCGCGCCAGACGCCAACCAGCGACGCGCCGGCGACTGCGCCGAGCACGCCTACACGCACGATCCGCACGAACGGCCAGCGCAAGAAGCTCTGCCAGTCACGGCGCCAGACCGCTCGTCGCGAACCGTCGCCCCCGGCAAGCCGGACCCACGGACGCCGCCGTGGAGTCTCGGACGCGAGCTGGCGGCGGAGCAGGATGACCGCCCGCAGATCCTGTGTGGTCACGGCAAATCGAAGCTGCGCGGCCAACCCCGCGCGCCGCTGCGCAGCCTCGAGCGAGGTGCCGGCAAGCCCGGCAAGCCCGAGCAGCGCAGCCGCGGCGCAGAGCACGACGCCGGCGACGGGCAGAGCGATCGAATCACCCGCATGGTGCAGCGGCCAGAGTACGAGCGCGCCGAGCATCGTCGCCGGCGAGGTCGTCCGATCGGCGACCAGATCGGCCACCGACCAGCCGACGATCAGAACCGCGAGCAGGAACACGATCGCTCGGTGCATCCGCCGGCCGGACGCGATCATCGCGCCGGCCAACCCCCAGACGGCGACCGTCGCCCCGAACACGGCTCCGCACAACAGCCACTCCGCCGCCGGGCCCGGCAGGCGCCGAAACGCGAAGTTCCCCGCGATCAACCCTGCAACCACGCCGACGAATCCCGCCGTCCGAAGCCGGCGGACGGCCAATCCACGCAACGCCGCCCCGCGATCGACCGGGGACAGCAGCACGTGCTGGACGTCGGCCGCCTCGAGCACCAACGGACCGCCCCTCCCCCCGGACCGCAGCCCGGCCGCCACCGCAACGGCGACCAGCAGCCCGAGCGCAGCAGGGCCGCGACGATGAACCTCCAAGACCATCTGGCGGTCGACCCTGACATCCGCCAGCGCACCCGAGATCAGCGCCAATCCCCAGCCGCCGAAGAGCACCCCGACGTAGATCCGGTACAGGACCTCCATCACGTTGACGTTCTCGGCGTAGCGGCGACGCCGCGCGGCCCGCAGATCGTGCAACGCCACCAAACTCGACGTCGTGTTCACGCCTCACGCACACGTCTAAGCTACCGACACCCATTGCTCGTGGACTGCATGACCGCTGGGTTGCCTACACGGCGGCGCCGTGGTCCGGGGCGCTGGGCGAGGGGATCGTGACGGTGACGCACAGCCCGCCGTCGCTGCGCGGTCGTGCGGCGACGGTGCCGCGGTGGATCGCCGCGATCGATGCGACGATCGTGAGGCCGAGCCCGGAGCCGTCGTGGGAGGTGCGGTCGGTGAGTCGCTGGAAGGGTTGGAAGATGCGGTCGGCATCGGCTGGGATGATGACCGGGCCGGTATTGGCCACCGTCAGCAGCCCGCTGTCCGCCGTCGTGCAGGTGCTGATCCAGATCTCCCCGTTGGCGACGTTGTACCGGGCCGCATTGTCGAGGAGGTTCGCGATCAGGCGTTCGGCGAGCACGGGGTCGCCTGAGATGACGGCGGGTTCCAGGCTGGCGTGCACCTGCCGGCTGCGCAGGTCGGCCGTGTCGAGGACGTCCTCGGCGATCGTGGCGAGGTCGACCTCGTCGTGGACGGTGAGTCCGTACTCGTTGCGGGCGAGGATCATCAGCGCACTGATGAGGTGTTCGGCGTGGTCGGCCGCGGCGCCGATGTCGGCGGCCATGCTCGGCAGGTCGTCGGCGATGCTGTCCGGGCTCCCCTGAACGACATCGACGGTCGTCCGGATGACGGCGAGCGGGGTGCGCAGCTCGTGGGAGGCGTTGGCAATGAACCGCTGCTGGGACTCGAACGTGGCCTGGAGCCGGTCGAGCATCGCGTCGAATGTCTCCGCGAGTTCGTGGAGCTCGTCGCGGGGCCCGGCCAGCGCAACCCGCGCGGATAGATTGTTCGCGGATGCGGAGCGAGCGGCCGCAGTGATCCGGTGCACCGGGAGCAGCGCCCGCCCGGCGGCGATCCAGCCGAGGAGCCCGGCGACGGCGAGGATCACGGCAAGCGTGATCAGCGAGTACTGCAGCAGGTGTGAGAGGGTGAGGTCGCGCTGGTGCTGTGCTCCGAGGAGCTGGAAGATGCATTGGGCGATCAGGAGCTTGTCGGGGTGGGCGCTCGACTGCTCTGCGCGACACAGCGCCCCGATGCCGGCTGGAATGCCGCCACGGGAGGACGGTCGTTGGCCCAGCGCCGGGGCCCCGAGCTGCGCGACGAGGATGTAGCTGACCCCAACCACGATCGCCCCGCAGATGGCGAACATGCCGATATAGAGCAGGGTGAGTCGCGTCCGGACGGTCCAGCGCGGGCGGCTCAGATCCGGTACCCCTTCCCAACCACGGTTTCGATCAGGGGGGGATCGCCCAGCTTGCGCCGCAGCCGCGTCATCGTCACCGAGACGATGTTGCTGAATGGGTCGGCATTGGCGTCCCAGACGTGCTCGAGTAGTTCTTCCGCGCTGACCAGCGCGCCGTCGGCGGCCAGCAGCATCTCCAGGATCCCGAACTCCTTACGCGTCAAGGACAGCGAGCGGACGCCGCGGCTGGCGCGGTGCCGGGCCCGGTCCACGGTGAGGTCTCCACGACGCTGGACCGGTGGCGCGGACGGGGTGCGGCGGGACAGCGCGCGTACGCGGGCGACGAGCTCGGCGAATGCGAACGGCTTGCCGAGGTAGTCGTCGGCGCCGAGCTCGAGCCCGTCGACTCGGTCCGCGACGTCGCCGGCGGCGGTCAGCATGAGGATGCGCGGGCCAGAACCGGCCACGGTCCGGCACACCCGGTCACCGTGCACGACCGGCAGGTCGCGGTCGAGGACGATCACGTCATACGCGGTCTGCGCGGCGGCATCGAGCGCCGCCGCGCCGTCGTACACGACATCCACGGCGATCCCGGCCTGACGCAGTCCCTGGGCGATCCGGCCCGCAAGCGTCACATGGTCCTCGACGACGAGCGCCCGCATCTCACCAAGTATGCGGTTGGCGAGATGACATCCGTGCAACATCGCCGGTCGCGGAAATGTCACCCACCTCAGCGTAGAACTGCTGCATGAAGCCAAGCCCGGTACTGGCGGCCGGCACGATCATCGAACCGAGAGGGGCGGGATGAAGGACAGCTCTCGCGTCATGCACGGGACCCGGCGGGCACGCCGGCGGGCATGCCGGCGGGCATGCCCGCGGGTAACGCGAACCGCTGCCGCGGTCATCGCCGCGGCCAGCCTCCTCCTACCGGCGGCTGTGGCATCGGCAGTCAGCCCAGCAGCAGGCGCGGGCGGTGTCCGATTGAGTGCCCGGGAGCCGGCGCAGTCTCAGCCGACGAACGTGGAGAAGGCTCTGGCCTACTCGCGCTGCATGCGGGCGCACGGCGTCCGGAACTTCCCCGACCCCGACGGCAACGGCAACATCCCCAAGGTCAGCCGGCAGGAACTCGCCCTTCCCCAGTTCAAGGCGGCCGAGAAGGCCTGCCAGAACCTGCTCCCGCCCGGCACCGATGACATGTTCCCGCCGGGGGAGGTGCAGCAGCTGCTGATCGGCATGCTGAGGTTCAGCCAGTGCATGCGCTCCCACGGGGTGCCGAATTGGCCTGACCCGACGACCGATTCCGAGGGACGGCCCGACTTCCCGCTCGAGGAGGTTCCCGACACCAACCGCAGCTACTGGCATCAGCCGCGAATCGCGCACGTGGAGTCCGAGTGCCAGTACCTGCTGCCGGGCGCACTCGGAGGTATTCCAATTGGCTAGCCGCTGTGTGGTTGGCGGCCGCTGATGGGCGCCACGGCACACGATCCGGCGGGTGAGACCCTTGCTGCCGTTGCGGGCGAGCAGGATCTGCCCGCGTGGCGCCGGCGGCGGCGCCTGCCGGTGGCGGGGCTGCTGGCCGTGGTGGCGGTAATGCTGCCGGCGACCGACGAGTTCTCAGGTGGGGGCAGCTCGAGGGGCGGCGTCAGCGACAGCGAGTATCCGACCTCGACGCAGATGGTCGTGCGCGAGTCGATCTCGCAGCAGACGCAGGTGAGCGCGACGCTGGGGTACGCCGGGGACCTGACGATCCGGCTCCCCTCCGGCAACGCGCCGGCGATCGTGACGCGGGCCCAGCAGACGGTCACGACCGCCCGGGGCGTCCTCGCGACCGCGCAGTCCGTGCTGTGGCGAGACGCAAGCGTGCTCGCGCAGGCGCTGGCGACGGTCGCGGCCGACCAGCAGCAGGAGCGCGTGGACTGCGGCGGCGACAACGCGGTGGCGGGCCCCCCGACCGGCGGCGCCGGCGGGTCGAGCGACGCCTCGGGCGCGTGCGCCGGCGACGCGCAGCGGCTCGCGGCCAGCCAGCAGTCGGTGGCCGCGGAGACCGCCACTGTCGCGGCCGATCGGGGCTTGGCCGGCTCCGCGCAGCGTGCGCTCGCGGCGGCGCAGTCCGGGCTCGGGACCGTGGATGCGCAGGCGACCGAGTATGGCTCGAATTCGGTCTTCACGAGCATCCCGTGGCCGGGCGAGATCGCACGGCGAGGCCAGCCGCTGTACTCGATCGACGGCGCGCCGGTGCTGCTGCTGTACGGGCCGACGGTCGCGACGCGCGCGTTCGTCCCTGGAATGTCGCCAGGAGCGGATGTGGCCGAGTTGAACGCGAACCTCGACGCGCTCGGGTACGCCCGCAGGCTCGCCGGCGACGCGTTGACGGCCGCGACCGTGGCCGCGATCCGCGGCCTGCAGGCCGCGCACAACGAGCCGCAGACAGGGGAGCTCCCGCTCGGCTCGGTCCTGTTCGAGCCACGCCCGGTGCGCGTGACCTCGGTGATGCCGAATGTCGCGGTCGGCTCGAGCGTCGTGGCCGGGCCGGTGCTGTCGGCGACGTGGACCTCGCCCCAGGTCTCGATCCAGCTGGACGCGGGGCTCGAGGGGCAGGTCAAGGTCGGCGACCCGGTCACGATCACGCTGCCGGATGACCACACGACACCGGGCCGGATCAGCTACGTCGGCACGGTCGCATCGAACGGGCAGAACGGGGCGACGATTCAGGTGAACGCCGTCCCGACCGATCCGGCGGCGACGGGCGGCCTCGACCGGGCGCCGGTGAGCGTGGCGATCACCACCGCCAGCGTCGCTGACGTGCTGGTGGTGCCCGTCGATGCGCTGCTGGCGCGTGCGAGCGGCGGTGATGCGGTCGAGGAGGTCGGCGCCAAAGGGCGGCACGACCTGGTCGTGGTCAGAACCGGCCTGTTCGATGACGCCGACGGACTCGTGCAGGTCAGCGGCAGCGGGCTCGCCGCTGGGCAGCGCGTGGTCGTCCCAGGCCTATGAGCGTGGTCGCGCTGTCATCGGTCAGTCTCCGCGTGCGGCGGCGCGAGTTGGTCGCGATCGTGGGCCCGTCCGGATCGGGCAAGTCGACGCTGCTGCACGTGATGGGCACGCTCGAGCGGCCGACGTCGGGCTCGGTGCAGATCACCGGCCTCGACGTCGCCGGGCTGGATGACCGTCGGCTCTCGGTCGTCCGCGCGCGGCGGCTCGGGTCCGTCTTCCAGCAGTTCTTCCTCGCCGAACACCAGACCGTTCTGGACAACGTCGCGTCGGTCATCAGCGAGCCGCCGACCGATCACCGGGGCGCGGCCGGGGAGAACGACTCGGCGGGCGGGAGGACGGGGTGATCCGGACTCGATGGCCGGCGATCACGCTGGCGTGCACGCTCGCGGCGGCGATCGGCGCGCTGGCGTCCGCGACCGGGGCGCGGGCCGACGCGCAGCAGTCGCCGGCCGGCTCGACCACCGGCACCGGCGCCGTCGCCGGAACCTCGTGCCCGTCGAGCAACCCCCCGAACGAGCTCGTGCTCGTCGCCGGCACGCCGCAGACCGCGCGGCTCGAGACCGCGTTCGCGGGCGGGCTGGAGGTCCAGCTTGCGAACACTGACGGTTGCGCGATCACGACCGCGCTCACCGGCACGCCGGTCACGTTCACCGCGCCGGCGAGCGGTGCGAGCGCGACGTTCGCCGCAAGCGGGGCGCGCACGCTGACCGTCGGCGCCGACGCGGCAGGCAGCGCAGTCGCGCACATGCTCACGGCCAACGACAGCGCCGGAAGCTACGCGGTCACCGCAAGCTGCGCCGACGGCACCGTCTCGTTCGCGCTGAGGAACACGGCGGCCGGGATCCCCGCCATGGTCACGCCGCTCGCCCCAACGAGCGAGCACGCGACGGTCGAGCGCCGATACGCGCAGCCGCTCGCCGTCCGCGTGCTGGACGCCGACGGCAACCCGGTCAGCGGCGCGACCGTGGTCTTCACGCTCGTGTCGGCGTCCGTGTCGGGCGCAGGGGGCGGAGCCACGTTCATCGGCGGCTCCGGACAGGCGACGGCGACGACCAATGCCGACGGGATCGCCACGTCGCCTCGCTTCACCGCCGGCGACCGCTCCGGGGCGTTCACGGCGACGGCGAGGGCGGCCGGCGCCACCGCGGTCGCGCTGTTTCACCTCCGCAACCGGGCCGGGGCGCCATTCACCGTCGCCGCCGGCGTCGGCGCCGCCCAGTCGACCCCGACCGGCACGCGCTTCGCGATCCCACTCGCGGTCACCATCACCGACGCCCACGGCAACCCCGTCCCCGATGTCGCCGTCAGGTTCGCCGCGCCCTCATCCGGGCCGAGCGGCACGTTCGCGGCCCACGCAGCCGACCCGACGGCGACGGTCGCGACGGACGGTCAAGGCATCGCGGTCGCCCCCGCCTTCACCGCGAACACCCACGCGGGCGGCTACATCGTGATCGCCACGGTCAACGGCATTCACCCGGTCGCGTTCGCGCTCGTCAACGACGACGGATGAGCACGGTCTCGCTGGACCTCACGCCGGCGCCGTTGCGGCCCGCGGACCTCGCGCGGCTGGCGACCGTCGGGGTGCGCACGCGACGGCTGCGCGCGGGGCTTTCGGCGCTCGGGATCGCAATCGGAGTCGCCGCGATCGTCGCCGTGCTGGGCCTCTCATCGTCCTCCCAGGCCGGACTCCTGAACGAGATCAACCAACTCGGCACGAACCTCCTGACGGTCAGCACCGGCCAGGACCTCAGCGGCCAGTCCGTGCCACTCCCGCTCGCCGCACCGGGCATGATCGCCCGGATCGCTGCCGTGTACGGCGTCGCCTACACCGGGTCGCTCTCGAACGTCGACGCGTACCGCAGTCCGCTGATCCCGCCGATCGACACCAACGCGCTCAGCGTCCAAGCCACAAGCCTCAACCTGCCCGGCGCGCTCGGCACCACCGTCTCACACGGCGAGTTCCTCAACGCCGCAACCGCAACCGAGCCGATCTGCGTGCTCGGCGCCGCCGCCGCGCAGCGTCTCGGGATCGACCGTATCTTCCCCGGTGAGCGGATCTGGGTCGACGGCGTGTGGTTCTACGTCGCCGGCATCCTCAACCCCGCCGTGCTCGCCTCCGCGATCGACGGCTCCATCCTGATCGGCTTCCCCGCTGCCAGGACCTACCTCAACTACAGCAGCGTCAACCACGGCCGCCCCGCGGTCGGGAACCCGACCGAGATCTACCTGCGCGCCCGCACCGACCAGGTCAACGCCGCCTACAAGGTGCTCGCCGCGACTGCCAACCCCGAGGACCCCGGCGCGGTCACGATCAGCCAGCCATCCGACGTCCTCGTCGCTGAAGCCGACGCCAAGGGAGCGTTCAACGGCCTGTTCCTCGGCCTGGGAGCGGTGGCGCTCCTGGTCGGCGCGATCGGGGTTGCCAACATCATGATCATCAGCGTCCTCGAACGCCGCACTGAGATCGGGCTGCGGCGCGCGCTCGGCGCCACCAGAGGTCAGATCCGAATGCAGTTCCTCACCGAGGCGATCCTGCTTGCACTACTCGGCGGCGCCGCCGGCATCGCCGCGGGCGCGTTCGCGACCGCGATCTACGCCCACGCCAAGCACTGGACCACCGTGATCCCGGTCCTCGCCTGGGGCGGCGGCATCGGTGCAGCGGTCCTGATCGGCGCTGTCGCCGGCATCATCCCCGCAGTCCGCGCCGCGCGACTTTCACCCACCGAAGCGCTCAGAACCGCCTGAGCACCCGAACGGACGGACCTCGGTCGCGACCGGCGATCAACCAGGGCGTGCTGCTGAGGGGCGCCTGCGCGTCAGAGGATCCGATGCGGGCGGACGAGCAGGCGTTCGCTGCCGAAGACGACGCCTGAGAGCTCCCAGTCGGCGGCGAGGGCGCCGTCGCCGGTTGCGTGTTCGAGGGCGTGTTCGGTGGTCGCGAACCAGAGCGTGTCGACGGCTTCGAATGCGGCGGGGGCGCGTCCGTGGTGGGCGGCCGGCTCGAGCAGAAGCAGTTCGTGACGCACCGGCGAGCTCGTGGCGACGGCGTCGCGGTAGGGGCCGGTGAGCGCGTGCTCGAGCTCGCCGTCGCGGGTATCGGAGCGGGCGCGGAGGAGGGTCATCAACTTGACCGCCGACGCGGGCGGCTCTCGGTCATCGAGAACGCGCCGGCGCATGAACGCGAGCGCGAGGCGCTCGGGGAAGATCATCTGCCGCTGCGAGGCGAGTGCCGGGCCGCTGTACTGGCTTGACGAGAACGCGGTGTCCATCGCCTCGGGCGAGGCAAACGTCAGTTCGGCGCAGACGTCGAATCGAAGGCCGGGTAGCACGGGCGTGCCGTCGCGCAGGATGCTGTGGTTCTGAACGTACGCCTCGAGGCCGGGCAGGCGCGCCGCGGCATCGGCGTGCTGCTGGCGCCAGTGGGCTTGCAGCTGCTGGGGCGTCACGCCGCGGGCGCGCGGGGCGAGCGACACGCGAACGATCACGGAACCGGGCGGAACTCGATGTGCAACTCGTTCAGCGCTCTCAGGAAGTAGTTGGGAGCGTGCGTGAAGTCGTTGGCGCCCTCGGTCAGCCAGACCGCGTCGATCCGCTCGAGCGCGGCACGAAAGCCGTAGTACAGCTCGCGCCGCGCGAGCGGGGCGCCGAGACAGTGGTGAGCACCGGTCCCGAACGCGAGGTGCGACCGCGGCTGGCGCCGGTCCAGGTCGATCTCTGGCGCACCGGCGAACTGTCGCTCGTCCCGGTTCGCGGCCCCGAAGCGGATCATGATCAGCGACCCCCTGGGGATCTGGACACCGTGCAGTTCGACGTCGACGGCGGCCTGGCGCAGCAGCCCTTGGACGGGTGATTCCAAGCGCAGGACCTCCTCGATGAACGGCTCGAGGTGACTGTCCGGATCGGACTTCACCGCACGCCAGATGTCGGGGCGCTGCGCGAGCATCGCCATCCCGGCCGAGAGCGCGTTCGCCGTCGTTTCGGATCCCGCGACGAACAGGTCAACCATGATCACGTGATGCAGCTCGTTGTCGGTCAGGCGGCGACCCCACTCCGGGATGTCGCCATTGACAAGGACGCTGAACAGCGAATCGTCGGGGGCGCTGCGCAGCCGTTCGATGATCGGCTGAAAGTAGTGCTGGGCCTCGATCTCCATCTCGGCGGACCAGATCCGCTCCGCGCGCGTCTGCGTCAGGCTCATGCGCTTGACATACGCGTCGGTCCAGCGCTTGATCCTCGGCATCTCGTTCTGATCGATCCCGACCTGGCGAGCGATCACCGACATCGGCAGCGGCACGGCGAACTGGCTGACCCAGTCGCAGCGACCGTCGCTCAGAAAAGCGTCGAGCAACCGGCCGGCGACCTGCTCCACAAACGGGTCCAGCTCGCGAATCACCGCCGGGCGAAACGCATGGTCGAACAGGCGGCGCATCTGCATGTGCTCGGGCTCGTCGAGGTTGACGACGTTGCGGCCCGGCAGCCACCCGCGTTGCTCGTACATGCGTGCGAGCTCGCGCTCGAGCTGCGCCGCATCCTGTGACTCGAGCGCATCACCGACCGCGGCGTTGGCCCTGGCCGCGACGACCTGGTTGGTGAACCGCCCCTGATCGAGCACAACCGCGCGCACGTCCTCATAGCGAGTCAGCACGTACATGCCCGTCGCGGGATCCAGCCACACGGGCGACTCGTCGCGCAACTGGCCGTACGCGTGATAGGGACAGTCATTCGTGCCAGGATCGAAGAAGCTGATCTCGGGAAAGGTCTCGGCCATGCTCCAGCCAGCGTGTGATCAGGTGTTCCTGCCGGGCGGCTCAATATATCCGACCCCAGCGGTCGGCCCACCGGCGCAATACGATCCCGGAAGTGGCCCGGCTCGAGGGAAAGATCGTCCTCGTCAGCGGTGCCGCGCGCGGCATCGGCGCGGCCGACGCCCGCCTGCTCGTCGCCGAAGGCGCCAGCGTGGTTGTCGCCGACATCCTCGCGCAGGAGGGGAGCGCCCTTGCGGCTGAGCTGGGCGAACGCGCGGCGTTCGTCCCCCTCGACGTCACCACCGCCGACAGCTGGGCCGACGCGGTCGAGTTCGCCGAACACCGATTCGGACCGCTGACCGGTCTCGTGAACAACGCCGCGATCGCCGTCATCGCCACGCTGGAGAAGACCACCGAGTCCGACTTTCGCCGCGCGGTCGAGGTCAACCAGGTCGGGGTCCTACTCGGCATGCAGGCGGCCCTGCCCTCGATGCGCCGTGCAGGCGGCGGGTCGATCGTGAACATGTCGTCGATCGCCGGCATGGCCGGCTCGGTCGGGGTGTTCGCCTACACCGCCACAAAATGGGCGGTGCGGGGCATGACGAAGGCTGCGGCACTCGAGCTCGCCCGCGACCGCATCCGCGTCAACTCGGTTCACCCCGGCCCGGTCCTGACCCCGATGACAGCCGATTTCATCCGCGGCGCCGAGCGCATCCCGCTCGGACGCCATGGACAGCCGCACGAGATCGCGCGCCTCGTCGCCTACCTCCTCTCAGACGAATCGGGATTCTCGACCGGAGCCGAGCACGTCATCGACGGAGGCATGACCGCCGGCTACTCCTGACGTTCCCGTGGCGCACACCAGCTCTGCGGCGCCGCCGCCTTCAGCCGCCCGATCGCGGGCCGGCTCAGCTGCGAGTCTGCTGGAAGAAGCCGCCCGACCCGGCGCCCGCGACGCTGTCGACGTCGATGATCACCGCGACGCCGTTGTGTTCTGGGTCCTGCTGGCGCTCAGGCTCGATGATCGCTGCGTAGACCTCGTCGCTCAGTTCGGGTGCGACCCGGGCGCGACCTTCGATCGACAGATACGCCGCGCCCGGCCCATCCATTTCGAAGAACACGAGCGAGAGATGGGGGCGATCGGCGATCGCGGCGGCCAGGCCGCTGTCGCGCTTGCGCGCCCAGATCGCCAACTCGGTCGCGCCGCGCACGTACGTGCTGCCACGGAAGGACACGGAGGCGGTGCCGTCATCGCGGACGTGGGCCACGGCCACCGGGTGGCCTCGCAACCCCGCACCGTCGATCGCCGCCGCGATCTCACCGGTCAGGTTCACAGGATCAGGCACCGGGAGTCCTCCTCATCAGGGTTTGTTGAGCGCTCAATACTAGGCGCCAAACGTCCGGTCGGCGGAGCCACTACCTTAAGGGCCCGAACGTGGTCCGCGATGACTGATCGCTCGTCCGAGGTCGTGCTCGCTCTGCCGGGCGCGGGGAAGGCTGACGGATGACGGTGACGCTCGCTGACGTTCGTGCGGCGGTCGAAGAGCTGATTGCACCGTTGCCTTCGGGTCGGGCGCTCGATGCGCGTTCGCGCGCGCTTGTCGAGTTCGGCGTGCGGATCTGCGTGACCAACCTCGATCTCGACGGCGCCGCCGAGTGGGCGGCGCGGGCACTCGACGCCGGCGCGAGCGCCGGCGCGCTCGAGGAGATCGCCGTGTTCGTCGCCGGCGTTGGCATGCATTCGCTGATCGAGGGCACGAGGGCGCTTGCGCGTGTGCTCGAGGAGCGCGGCGAGCCGCTGCCCGAGCGGGACCGGGAGCGCGAGGCGCTGTGGGATGGCCACCGCGCGGGCGGATCGTACTGGCGCGCGTTCGATGCGTGCGTGCCCGGTTTCCTGGAGCCGCTCCTGCGGCTCTCGCCGGAGGGCTTCGCCGGGTTCATGGAGTTCGGTGCGATCCCCGCACGGACCGGACACGCCGAGGCGCTCGTCAAGGAGCTGATCGCCGTCGGAGCCGACGCGACCCCGACACACCGCTACCTGCCCGGGCTGCGGGCTCACCTGCAGAACGCGATACGGCTCGGGGCCGGCCGGACCGCGGTACTCGAGGTCCTCGACCTCGCCGCTGCGATGCCCGAGCACCGTGGCGTCGGCCGGTAGTCGCCTGGGCGGCAACGGGCTGATCGCGCATCTCGGGCCTGAGTCAGCGCTGTGGGCCGAGGATCACCGGGAGTTCGGTGAGGTGGCGAAGCATCGCCCCGCCGGCCCACGTGAGTGGTCGGTCGGCCAGTTCGGCATCGGGGTGCTGAATCGTCAGCTCGCGAAAGACCGTCTGAGCCTCGAGCCGCGCCAGCGCCGCACCGAGGCAATGGTGCCGGCCGAAGCCAAATCCGAGCTGACGCTTGCTCTCGGCGCGGGTGACGTCGAGCCGGTCGGGGTCGTCGAACACGTCGGGGTCGCGGTTGGCCGCGCCGAGCACCAGCAGAATCGTCTGCCCGGGCTCGATCCGGGTCCCGTCGAGCGAGAGCCGGTCACGAGCCACGCGCGTCACGAACAGAGCGGGTGAGACGAATCGCATCAACTCCTCGACGGCGTCCGGGATGCGCCCGGGGTCGCTGACGAGCAGATCCCATTGGTCACGGTGGCGCAGGAGCGAGAGCAGCCCGTTGCCGATCAGGTTCATCGTCGTCTCGTGCCCAGCGAACAGGATCTGCACGAACAGGGCCGCGAGCTCCTCCTCCGAGAGCCGCCCGTCGTCCTCGGCTCCCATCAACGTGGCGAGCAGATCGGTCGCGCAGGGCGACATCCGCTGCGCGCTCACCATCGCATCGACATAGGCGCGGAACTCACGCAACGTCTCCTGGGCCAGCAGGAACGGGGCGGCCTCAGTCGACGCATTCGCGGCACCGAGCGCCCCCGACCAGGCGTGGATCCTGTCGATGTCGCTGTGCGGGACGCCGAGCAGGTCGGCCACGATCAGCAAGGGAAGCCGGAACGCGACGTGCATCAGGTCGCCCGGGCGCTCGGTCTGCTGCTCGGCCAGCGCGGCCCGCACGTACGTGGTCGCCGCCTGACTGAGTTCCGCGACACGGCGCGGCGTGAAGAGCCGGTTGGCGATGGTACGCAGACGACTGTGCACCTCGCCATCGTTACGGCTCGGGAAGTTCGACTCGAATGCCATGACCTCGTCGAACGCCAGACGCGCGCCACCCGTCAGGCGGGCGCGGGCATCGAGGATCCGGCTGCCGTCCTCAACCCGGTTGGAGAACGTGTCGGTGTCGCGCAGCGCACGCAGGACGTCCTCATGATGAGTCAGGAGCACCATCGGCTCCAGGGCGTACGCGCGGCCGCTCTCCCTGACGGCGGCCAGCAGCGGAAACGGGTCGGCAAGTAGAGCGGGGTCGGCCGCCAGAAGCGCCCGCAGCTGGGCGTCGAGCTCGGCGCGGCTGATGGTGATGGTGGTCGGCATCGGTCTCCTATCCAGCTGCGAGCGTGGGAGGAAGTGGTGAATCATTCGACAATCGGCCCCACGCCGGGCCGTCGCCGCCCCTCAGCGCGCTCCCGTGTCGGGAGCGAGGAGAGCGCTGTTGTTCCAGCTGTTCAACCGCCCCTGCGGATCGAGGCGCACGATCGTCGTGTCGGCGTACAGCCTGCCGATCGCGGCCGGCAGGCGCTCCAGCGGCGGTGCCGACGCCGCGTACTTCAGGTCAAGCCGACGCAGGACCTCCTCAATCACCGCCGCATCGCTCTCTCGTGCGGCATGCGCCTCGAAGCTCACCGCTTTGAGATCGATCCACGCCTGACCGGTCTCGACCAGAAACGAGACGCGCGGGTCGTTGCGGATGCGGGCGTGCTTGGCCGTCGAAGCCGGGCTCCGCAGGTAGACCCGCCGGTCGAGCACAACGTGCCACACCGGCAGCGTGATCGGCCGGCCGTCGCGGCGCAGCGTCGTGAGGATGCCCGTGTGGGCCCCAGACACGAACTCCCACGCCTCATCCTCGGACAAACGGAAACCCACGGGCTTAACCTACCGCCCCTCGAACAGCCGAGCGGCGTGGCCGGCCGTCCACTCGTGCCACGTCGCCGCCGACGATGGTGTGGCCGACAGCCACACCATCATGCCTCGGCCAGCCCTTGACCCTCGAGCGCGAGTCCGTGGCTGAGGCCGGCGTTGCCGAGGAGTTGGCCGCGCTCGAGGATGTTGAGCGCCTCGCGGGTGTAGCGCAACACGGGCAGCGGTCGTGATGCCCAGTCACGCGCCAGCTCCCAGGCCCGATCGACCACGGCCGCCGGCGGGAGGACCTCGTTGACGACCCCGAGTCGCAGCGCCTCGTCGGCGCCGATCTCCTGCCCGGTCATCAGGAAGTACTTGCCGCGGCGCGGACCCAGCAGCCACGGCCAGATCAGGTGAACGCCGTCGCCGGGCACGGCGCCGTGGAGGAAGTGGGCCTTGTCGGCGAACACCGCGGTGTCCGCCGCGATCACGGCGTCGGCGAGCAGGGGGATCTCCGCGTGGATGAACGCGGGACCGTTGACCGCCCCGATCACTGGAACATCGAGCTCGAGCAGCCCCTTGATGATCCGCTTGCCCTCCCACCAGATCACCTCCCAGCCGCGCTGGCCGGCGAAGCTCGCCGCGTCGATCCGCGTGCAGAAGGCATCGCCGGTGCCGGTCACGATCACGACCTTGACGGAGCGATCGCCGCCCAGCTCGGCCAGCGCCTCACCGAGCTCCCGGTGGGCGGTCGCGCTCCACCTGAGCGGTCCGCCCTCGGTGTGCAGGCGAAGCTCGCAGACACCGTCGGAGTGAGTCAGCGCAACCGTCCGGTAGCTCGTCACGGCGCAGGTGGCCTCACGTTCATCCTCCGCCTGCCCGCGCGGCGGATCGCTGACCGCGCAGCACCGCGGCGGCCCGCTCGCCGACCATGAAGCAGGTGAAGTTCGGGTTGTTGCTCACGTGCCGCGGGAACACGCTCGCATCGGCGACGGTGAGCCCCTCGACGCCGAGCACTTGCAGGTCCGGGCCGACCACCCGGCCGATCGCGCAACCCCCCGCCGGGTGCGCGCTCGTGCTGAGCGCGCGCCGCGCCTGTGCCCGCGGCTCGAGGTCGCCGCGCACGTCACGCACGCCCGCCGCGCGGAAGCTCGGCGTCGCCAGGAGGGCACGCCAGTCCTCGAGCGCGTCGTCGAAGCCCCCACCGTCGAGGTGGCCTTCGTAGCCGTGGTGGATCTCGGGCGGTTCGGCGGGGTCCGCCGAGCGCAGGCGGATGTTGCCGTCCTGCGGTCCGTCGGTCGTGGCCATGCACATCGTGACCGCGGCGATTCCGGCCTCCTGGTCCAGCGGGACGGGCACCGTCCACCAGCCTTTGCCGCGCACGACCGCGGCGTAGATCGGCCAGCCGAGCAGGACGCGGCCCGGTTCGAGTCTGACGATCAGCGAGAGGGCCGGATGCTCCATCAGCTCGCGGCCGACCGGAAGGTCGACACGCGGCTCGATCCCGAGCCGGCGCAGCTCGCCGGCCGGGCCGACGCCCGAACGCAACAGGATCGGGGCACTCCCGTAACCCCCGGCCGAGAGCACGACCCGGTCCGCGTCGACCGACCGCCGCCTGCCGCCGGCGTCGATCCACTCGACGCCCGCAACCCGATCGCGATCGAGCACCACGCGATCGACGAGCGCATGGTCGATCAGCGAGAAGTTCGGCCGCTCGCGAGCGGCGCGGAGGTAGGTGACGTTGCTCGCCTGGCGAATCTCGTTGCGTCTGTTGCGCGGCCATGGACCGGTGACGCCATCCCACGCGTCTGCCGCATCGACGTCGTCGACCCAGCGGAAGCCGAGCTCGAGCGCACCCTCGACCAGCAGCCGGTCGAACGGAAGCCAGCGCTCCTCTGGGTAGACCATCACCGGAACGCGCTCGCGGACGCGGTCGTAGAACGGGAGCACGTCCTCCCATCCCCAGCCCTCGGCGCCCGCCTCCACCCAGCGTGCGAAATCCTCGGGCCGTCCCTGCACGAACACGCACCCGTTCGCCATGCCACTGCCGCCGACGAGCTTCCCGCGCGGAAGCGGGATCCGTCGCCCGGTGGAAAGCCGCTCGGACTCATACCCCCAATCGAGCTCGGGCAGGGGTGCGGCGATCCCCGACCAGTGGGCGCCGAGCATCCCGCCACCGGAGAAGACCGCAGGCTGCTGTCGCGGATCGTCGGGCAGATCACGCCCAGCTTCCAGCAACAGCACCCGGCACCCCGCATCTTCGGACAGACGGGCCGCGACGACACCGCCCGCCGACCCGGCGCCGACGACGATCACGTCATAGTGGTCGCTCATCGCCGCGATCAGCCCTGCGCCACGGGCGCCTGCAGTGACGGGACCCGAGCGTGCGCATCCGGAACCGGAACGGAGCCGTCGATGATCCCGTCGATCAGCGCATCGACATGCTCCTGCGGCCACTCGGAGCCACCCGTCAGCTCCTGCTCGTCGGACATCAGCTCCTGAAGGCGCGCGGCCCGCAACGCCCGCACCGCCTCGGGCCGAACGCCGACCGCGACCGCGTCGAACAGGCACACGTACTGCACAAATGACGGCTGCTCCTCGGGATGTATGACCGCGGAAGACGGCATCGATGGGCTGCGCGACACATTGACCTCCCCTCCGCTCAAACCCCGGGCCGCGGTTGTGGCCGCCGACCCAGCCGGACACGGAAGCCTACCAATCAAACGTTTGGCAGAAACGATTGCTCGAGTCCGGCGTTCTCGTGTGCCGGCCGTCACGCCTCATGCCCGTCGCGAGTACGGATCCGGGGCGTCGCCGGCGTCCACCCTCGCTCTGCGGACGTTCTTCTCCTATCGGGCGAATTATGCATAGGAATCGATTGATAGCATCCATGATGCGAGATCGTCCCGATGAACCTGCGACTCGGGGCTCATGACTCGGGGCTCATGCGTCGCGCGCGTAGAGGACGGCGGTGCCGATCAGCAGCATTCCGGCTGCCCATGCGGCCAGAACCCCGAGCCCGGCCCACGGCGAGATCGGCAGGGAGCCGACGTTGCGCGTGGCCTGAATCGCGAGCCCGGCGGTCATCGGCGCGATCGCCTGAATGTGCCGACGCCACGGGCCGGAGACGAGCTGGGCGAGGAGTGGCGGGAGGTACAGCAACGCGAGTGCGATCCCCGTCGATACGGCGGTGTCGCGGAAGACCGTGCCGATGCCGAGGCTCAGCAGGGCGATCAACCCCACGTACAGGACGCTGCCGAGGGCCGCGCGGAGCGTCGGCCCGTTGGCGATCGAGACGAGTACATACCCATGGGCAGTTCCGAGGCCGGCCGCGGGCAGCAACAAGCGCCCTGCGATCAGACAACCGGCGACGGCCGGCACCGCCGTGACCAGCGCGAAACCGCCGGTCGTGACGGCTTTGGCACCGAGCATCACCCCCCGGCGGGGTATCGCGGCGAGGGTCACTCGCATCATGCCGGCGCCGTACTCGTCCGTGACCGCCAGCACCGCCAGCACCGCGACGACCGCTTGGCCGAGGTCAAGGCCGATCAGCGAGAGCTTGGTCGGATCCTGCCCGGCGCCAGCCTGGCCTCCGGGCGATACGTGCGTGGAGGCGGCGATCCCGGCGCTGGCCGCGACCGTGACCGCGACGGCCCCCGCCGTCAGCCACCAGGTGCCCGCGATCGTCCGCAGCTTGGTCCACTCCGCGCGGAGCGCGACGATCACGCGTCTCTCCGCCGCAGCACGGCCCGCGCAGCGAGCAGTGCAGCCGCTGCATACCCGGCGAGAACCAGGAGTCCGGCCCATGGCGGCAGCGGGTAGTAGCCGTTCGCCATCGTGTACGGATAGCTCACGAGCGCTGATCGGGGCAGGAGTCCGAGCATCGAGAACCCTGCCGCCGGGGTGACGCGGTACAGCCACGCTGCGGCGCCGCCGGCGGAGGTCGGGCCGATGATGCCCGGACCGGTGAAGGTCGGCAGGACGAACACCACCACGCCGACGAGGATCGCGCCGGCGCTCCGGCGCAGGATCGTGCCGATGCCGAGCACGGCGACGGCGGTCAGCGCAACCAGCGAGCCGCTGCCGACGATCACCCGCGCCACCGTCAGCGAGTCGGCCGGGAAGATGTAGTTGCCGTTGGCGCTCATGACGTGCTCGCCGAGGGGGATCGCGGCGGCAGACGCGACTGCTCCGACCACGAACGCGACGCCGCCGATCACGACGGCTTTGGCGGCAAGCACGCATCCCCGGTCCGGTGTGGCGGCGAACGTCGTGCGGATCAGACCGCGCCGGTACTCGCTGGTGATGAACATCGTCCCGATCACGATCAGCACGATCAGCGCGACGACCAGTCCGAACAGCAGCGAATCTGACGCGGTGTCGCCGCCGGCCGAGGCAACCGCGGGCGCGATGTCACCGGAGCCTGTGACGGCAATTGAATCCCGCGCCTGCCGGTAGCCGCCCTTCCCGAGCGTCGCGTAGAAGTCCGTCGGACCGGTGCCGATGCTCGCGCCGTGCCACGCTCCCGGGGCCGCTCGAGCCTCGCCATCGGCCAGCGGGCCGATAGCGATGTGGTCGAAGGATGCTGTGGCCTGGGTCGCCGCTCCTGCGGACGTCGTCGGCGAGGTGGCGAACAGCCCGACGTACACGGTCGCCGGCAGGCCGGCCAACCGCGCGCTACCGACTGCGGTGCCAGGTGGTTCCGTCGCTGGAGTCGTAGCCGGTGATCGTGTCGCCGGTACGAGTCAGCCGCAGCCAGCGAGGTGCGGAGCTGGAGATCGATCCCGGGAGGCCGGCCCGGTCATGGGTGTAGTCGTACTGAAAGCGGATGCCGTGGCCACCGGTCGCCATCACCGCCGCATACGAGGATCCCTGCGTGCGTGCTGGGGGTTACCAGGAGCCCAGCCTTGGCCCAGCTCGTCAGCCCTGGTCGCGTGTCCGCCAGTGACGGCGCCTCGTTGGCCGGCCCGGCCCAGATCCGGCCGGCGAGCGACGTGATCCGCGCGGTGATCGTGCCATCGCCGGTCAGCCGCTTGGCGACGAGCTCATAGGTGTCGGCGACCGCTTCGCCGGACGGTCCTGTCGGAACGTACGGATGGCCAGTGACGCAGCTGCTCGGGTTCGGGGTCGTGCAGTAGCCGGTGTGCTTGCCGTTGGCCTGCAGGAACGTGAACAGCACCACCATCAGCGCGGCGAACACCAGCGCGATCATCCAGCCGCGCACCGTTCGGAACTTGGTCCACTCGGCGCGCAGCGCGGCACGGAAAGCGCCGGCGCGACCCGGCTGCACGAGCGAACTCATCGGCGCTGCTCCGTTGCCCGGACCGGTACTCGACCGTGCCGGTCGTCAGCCGCAGGTAGACAGCCTCGAGCGACGACGCCCCGGCGGTCAACTCGGCGATGGTCGCGTCGGCGAGCAGCCGTCCGCGACCGATCACCACCACGCGATCAGCCACGTCCGGCAGCTCGCTCAGCAGGTGGCTTGAGACGAGCACCGCTCGCCCCTCGGCCGCGAGTCCGCGCAGGAAGCCGCGCATCCAGATGATGCCCTCCGGGTCCATGCCGTTGAACGGCTCGTCCATGATCAGGATCGGCGGGTCGCCGAGCATCGCCGCGGCGATCCCGAGGCGCTGGCGCATCCCCAACGAGTAGCCGCCCGCCTTGCGCCGAGCGGCCTTCCCGAGGCCGACCAGTTCTGTCACCTCATCGACCCTGCTGGCGGGCAGCCGCTGGGAGTGGGCGATCCACAGCAGATGGTTGCGCCCGCTGCGGCTCGGTTGCAGCGCGCCCGCGTCCAGCAGTGAGCCGACCTGCCGCATCGGATGCGCGAGCCTCGCGTACGGGCGGCCGCTGATCAGCGCGGTGCCCTGCTCGACCGAGTCGAGCCCGAGGATCACCCGCATCGTCGTGGACTTGCCGGCGCCGTTGGGTCCGACGAACCCGGTCACGGTTCCCGGCGCCGACCGTGAACGAGAGTCCGTCCAGGGCCAGGGTCTGACCGAACCGCTTGCGCAGCCCGCTTGACCTCGATGATCGCTTCGCTCATGGGGCGGTTTCTACGTGCCGGATGGTGTCCGCTCGGTGTCGGCGGTTGACACCTGACGGACACCGGGCACCTGGCATCGTGCGAAGGGATATGCGAGTGCTGGTGGTCGAAGACTTCGAGGTGATGGCACGGTCGATCGGGACCGGGCTGCGGCGCGAGGGGATGGCGGTCGACGTCGTGCTCGACGGCAACGAGGCCCTGTCGCACCTGGCTCTCACGCGCTACGACGTGGTCGTCCTCGATCGCGACCTACCCGGGATTCACGGCGACGAGGTCTGCCGCCGAATCGTCGCTGACGAATCCGGCAGCAGGATCCTGATGCTCACCGCCGCCAGCACCGTCAAGGAGCGGGTCGAAGGCTTGGGACTGGGTGCCGATGACTATCTGCCCAAGCCGTTTGACTTCGCTGAGCTGGTCGCCCGCGTGCGCGCGCTCGCCCGCCGAACCACGACGCCGCTGCCGCCGATCCTCGAGTGCGGGGACCTGACGCTCGACTGTGGCCGGCGGGTCGCGTTCCGGGCCGGGCGGCGCCTCGAGCTCAGCCCCAAGGAGCTCGCGGTGCTCGAGTGCCTGCTGTCATCGCAGGATCGCGCCCTCTCCGCCGAGGAGCTGCTGGAGCGGGCCTGGGACGAGTACACCGACCCGTTCACGACGGCAGTCAAGACGACGATCCGTCGGCTGCGCGCCAAGCTCGGCGACCCGCCGATGATCCACACCGTCCGCGAATCCGGCTACCGGATCGGAACCGAATGATGCGGCTGCCCGGATCCCTGGCCTCCCTGCTCCACCGCAGGCGTCCCGTGCTGCGGGTGCAGCTCGCGCTGCTCTACTCGGGCGTGTTCGTCGGACTGGTGGTCGTTGCTATTCGCTCGCCTCCAGCGTCCTGTTCGGGACGGCCAATGTCTTCTTCGGCCACAGCCAGATGGCCTTCCATCCAGGCGCCGGCTGCCGCTGCTCGGCAGAGTGCCGCGGGGCCTCAGTTCACCCCCTGGCCGTTCCTGCTCGCGCTGGCAGCGATCGCCATCGCGAGTGCTGGCCGCGTGGTGGCTGGCGGGGAGGTTCCTGCGGCCGCTGCGGGCGATGACGACGGCGGCCCAGGAGATCTCGGCCACCGATCTGGACCGCCGGCTCAGCCTTGACGGCCCGGATGACGAGCTCACCGAGCTCGGTCGCACGCTCGACGACCTGTTCGGACGGCTGCAGGCGTCGTTCGAGTCCCAGCGTCAGTTCGTCGCCAACGCCTCCCATGAGCTGCGCACCCCGCTCGCCGGCCAGCGAACGCTGCTGCAGGTGGCGCTCGCCGACCCCGACGCCGACGCCTCGGCCCTGCGGTCGACATGCGAGGAGGCGCTGGCAGCTCTCCGGCCAGCAGGAGCGGCTGATCGATGCGCTGCTGACGCTCGCCACCAGCGAACGCGGCGTCGAGTCCTGGGATCCATTCGACCTCGCTCAGATCACGGGAGACATCGTCAACAGCCGCCAGCATGACGCAGAGCGTCACGGCATCCAGATCGGCGCGACCTTGCAGGGCGCGATCGCGACCGGCGACCCAGACCTCGTTGCGAGCCTGGTCGCGAACCTGCTCGACAACGCGATCCGCCACAACGTCGCCGGCGGCGCCGTCGCAGATCTCGACCAGCACCACAGACGACGGCGCTCGCCTGACGGTCAGCAACACCGGTGCCGTCGTCCCATTCGTCGAAGTGGAGCGTCTGTTCCAACCCTTCCAGCGCCTCGGCGACCAGCGCGTCGGGCCGGCCGACGGCCACGGGCTCGGTCTGACGATCGTGAAGGCCATCGCCACCGCCCACGGCGCCAACCTGACCGCTCGCCCCGGGCCGCAGGGAGGCCTCGACATCCAGGTCACCTTCCGCCCCAAAGGGTCGGTCCCTTCCAGCGTGTCGTCGCGAAGCGTTAGCTGACCGCCCGGGCCACGCTGATCTCAGCTGTCGCGCTTGCTGACCACGCGCGCATTTCGTCGACGCCTGCCCTGCCGCGGCTCGGAGCGCTGACCTCGGTGCTGAGGCCTACGTGGTGCGATGGCCCCGATGCGGGAGTTACGTACGCGGTGTCGAGCGGCAGGTTCCGTGGCGTGCCGGCAAGCATGAACATGAATCCGCGGATTGCGTCGTGGGCTCGCCGGGCCATGATTGATGTAGCTATGTCTCCAGGGGCGACGGGGACCGTCCCTCGCGTCTGAACCGGCGTTGCCTCGGATGCCATGCCCGCGGAGCTTCCGGTCGCGACAGGGACCGACTTGGAGGTGGAAGAGATGCGCATCCGCAATCATCTTCTTCGTTTGAGCTTCCGTGGCAGTCGCTCGATCGCCGCTGGGCTCAGCGTGGCGCTCCTGCTGTCCTTGAGCCTTGCGACGACCGGATCCAGCGCGAGCAGTTCGGCGAGCGCGACCAACGTCGTGGTCCCTGCGACTGGCACGGTCGCGGGCAAGGGTTACGCGTACTGGCTCCAACGAATGCTGCAGATCGGTTATGCCACCAGTGCAAGCGCGCCGCCGTTCTGCATGATGATGAGCGTTGGGGGTCGGAACCACTGCCGATTCTGACCAGGAGACGGAGCGTGTGCACTTCGCACGACCTCACCCCCGCACTGATTGACACAGCGCGCCGCGGGTCAAGCGGCGAGGTCGCTCGTGACCTGTGGGATGTACCGGCCGCCGATCGGCGGCTGTCTGCCCTCAGCGTGTTCAGAGGCGATCATCTCGCGCGCGGCGTCCAGCAAGATCGCCCGCGCGGTCGGCCGGCGTGTCACGACCACCGGGCATTCAGCGGACTGGGCCATCGTCCAGCCGCTTCGTCGGGCGAAAACACCGCCCGACGACCGCGGTGAAGGAGCGGGGCAGGGTCCGGAATCGTCGCCGCTGGCCGGCGCAGTCAAGGGTGGCCCACGTTGGAGCCGAAGCGTGGGATCCAAGGGGGTCCACAGCACCCTTTTGATCCCACGAAGCGTGCTTCGATGATCGTCGGGCGCGGCACTGGTGTGCCAACCGCGGTTGGCGCAGACAGGCTCGGGAAGCTCGCGCCCGCCGCGCTGCTCGCGATCACCGAGTTCCAGCCACCTCCAGGAGGTGCCGCCGACAGGGATCGAACCTGCGACCGTCGGATCAAAAGTTGCCCCTTTCCAGGCGCGCCCACGCACGGTCGTAGGCGTCAGGTTCGAGGATCCGTTCGTAGAAGTCGATGTAAGCGCGGAACAGCCGTTCCCAGTCGGGACGGTCGGTCGGTTCGAGCGGTCGAATGGAGATCGTCATCCCATGTCGGTAACCGCGCGCCTCGGCGAGGGCCGCGCATCGCTCCCTGCCACCGATCGCCCCACAGCAGCAGCGTCGGCCGCTCACTCGCGGCAGTTGCGCCGTGTGGTCGACCGTTTGCTCGGTCACCCACGCCGCCGCCGTGGGGAACTCAGCGCGATACTCGGCTCGCCAGCCGCCCGCGCCGAGCACGTCGACGCCGATCCCGCCCGAGGTCGCGACCAACACCAGCCGCCGGACCTTCTCGGGGTAGCGCATGGCCAAGCCGACCGCGACAACGCCGCCCAACGACTGGGCGACCAGATCGGACAGACCCGAAAGACGGGACGCCGCCAACTCGATCAGGTCCTCGAAAGACTCGACGCCCGGTTCGTGCGGCTCATCACCAGCACCCGGCCAGCCCAGCAACGCTCGGTCGCAACTCGCGGGCAGCCGCCCGGCGACCGGCTCCCAGAACCCGGCCGACCCGCCGGCACCGGGGAGAAACACGACGCTCGGGGCGTGAGTCCTTGCCGGATGCTGGCGCAACGGCACAGACTTCCGCTTCGCGCCCGCCAGGCCCCGGAGCAGAAGCGGGCAGCGCGTGTCTCCTCAGGCGACACAGCAGCTACGCCCAGCGGTCTGCTCGCCGCTGCTTGAGCGGGAGGCTGTCGGGGAAAGGTGGAGCCGGGGCGACGGCGGATCGTCACGGACTGGTGGTCCAAGTCAGACCCGGCTCCGATCAGTCGTGACGCCGGTTGCCGCCTTGGGACTGCTCGTGCGCGTTCGTTCGTTCGATGGCTGTGCGTAGGTCGTCGAGCGCTTGGTTCATGAGGTCGGCGAAGTCCGCGTGGGGGTGGTCGATCCAGTCGTCGTAGGCGGCGTTGAAGACGGTGATGGCGGCCTGTGCGGTGAAGCGTGCGGCCCTGGGTGTGGATCCTCGGGCTGTGAGTCCGTCCTGGAGGTCTTGGCTGAGCGATGCGAGCTTGACGAGGTTGCGCTCCTGCAGCTCGGTGGAGCTGGCGATCAGCTTGCGGCGTGCGCCGGCGACCTGGCCGTAGCCGGCCAGTGACAGCCCCGCGTGGGTGAGCGTCGCAATCGCAGCTTCGAGGGGATCTGTCTGGGGGTCGAGCGCGGCGAGGTACTCGGTCAGCGTGCGCTTGAACGCCTCGGCGTCCGCGAACAGGACTTCGCGCTTGTCGACGAAGTGGTTGAAGAACGAGCGCTTCGTCAGCCCGGCCCGCTCGGCGATGTCCGTGACGGTCACCTCGGCGTACCCGCGCTCGCGAAAGAGCGTCATCGCGGCGCTCTGGAGACGGCCTTTGGCGTCGGGCTCCCATCGGGACATAGATCCATCATACCGAGTTGATTGCACTTAGTGCAGTGATCTGTCATGCTGGCTACTGCACCAAGTGCAATCAACCATTTCCAGAAGGAGCTCGACCATGCCCAGCACCTCTTCTCCCGCCAACTCCGCCGCCTGGCTGACAGCCCCTCATGCCGCGCTTGAGATCAGAGACGCTCCGTACACCCAGCCCGGGGACGATCAGATCGTTGTGCGCGGACACGCTGTCGCGGTCAACCCGTTGGACTGGATCGTCCAGGTCGCTGCCAACTTGACTTACCGGTGGCTGTCCTATCCGACGGTGCTGGGCTCCGACGTCGCCGGCGAGGTCGTCGAGATCGGCAAGGACGTCACGCGCTTCGCCGTCGGCGATAGGGTCATCGGACATGCGGTCGGTACCGACAAGGACAGCAACACCGCCTCCGAGGGCACCTTCCAGCGATACGCGGTGATCCTGGAGCGGTTGGCTTCGCCGATCCCCGACTCGCTCTCCTACGCGGACGCCTCGGTATTGCCGTTGGCGCTGTCAACCGCGGCGTGCGGCCTGTTTCAGAAGGACTTCCTGGGTTTGAATCATCCGTCCGCGCGCCCGGCGGCGACGGGGGAGACCGTTCTGGTCTGGGGCGGGTCCACCAGCGCCGGCAGCAACGCGATCCAGCTCGCGGTCGCCGCCGGCTACGAGGTCATCACCACGGCGTCGCCGCGCAACTTCGCGTTCGTCAGGGAGCTCGGAGCCCGCGAGGTGTTCGACTACAACAGCCCGACGGTGATCCCGGACGTCATCTCCGCGTTCGCGGGTCGCCGGTTCGCCGGAGCGATCGCGTTCGGCACCACAGCAGCACCCTCGTGCGTGAAGATCGCGGCCGGCTGTGAGGGCAACCGGTTCGTCGCGATCGCGACCCCACCCGTCTCGTTCGCGGGCCTGGCCCGTGAGGAGGGTCGCCGTCGGGAGACCGCCCGGGTGGTCCGCCGGCTGATCGCCTCGAACGTCGCTCTGCAGGTCCGTGCCCGGGCCGGTGGCGTTCGGATCAAGTACATCTTCGGGACCTCGCTGAAGCACAACGAGGTCAGCCACGCGATCTACCGGGACTTCGTGCCCGCCGCGCTGGCTGACGGCAGCTACCGCGCGTTTCCGAAGCCCCGCGTGATCGGCGATGGGCTCCAGCACCTGCAGGCCGCGCTTGATATCCAACGTGAGGGCGTGTCCGCGGAGAAGGTCGTTGTCACGATCCCCCAAGCGGACAGTCGCTGATGCCCGCCATCCCTTGGGTCCCAGTGGCCCCGGTCCACCCGGACGCGGAATACCTGATCGTTGCAACCCGCTTCACGCTAGTGCATCGCCACGACCTCGTGCGCGTTCTCGCAGCGACGAACGCCCTGTGGTCCGGCTTCGGCCACACCGCAGGCGTGATCGGTTACACGCTCTCCTCACACCTGGCCCGCGGGACGCTCGCGACGCTGTCGGCGTGGGAGGAGCAGATTGGACCACCGCTGAACGACGGCTCGACGTTGCCGCCCGGCTACGCGCGCACAGTGCGCCCGCCGCCAAGAGGCGCTGAACGGCGGTCGGCTTGCCTCCCGCGGCTGTCTGATTCGCGCGGACCGTCAACGATCGTCGCGATCGTGTCGTCTTTGTCGGGTCCGCTTGAACCGCCGGGAACTGGGCCTCCCAGCGCAGAGAGCGCCAACTCAATCGGGCCCGGCCGTGGCTGCGATCACGAAGAAGCGGAGACCTGAAAGCCGTCTCTCAGCCAGACGACGTGTCTGCTCTCGGCCGGAAGCGGGCACCTGTGATTCCGCCGCATCTCATCGCTCCTCTGCCGCTCGCGCGGCCACGAAGGCTGGTGGCTTTCCGCCTGGTGCTTACGCGGCGCGGGGCTTGTCGTCATCCAGGCAGCCCGCGTCACGCCGGCGGCGCCACCGCCGCGCCCGCCCCGCGGAGCGTTCTCGGCTTCCGCCGCCCCCGGTTCGGTGCCGGCGACCGCCAGCCCGGGAACGGAAAACCTGCATGGGACGTTCAAGTCCGGGCCCTCCCCGCCGTACAAACGTACTGTGAGCACATGAAGTCGAAACTTCCCTTTCTGGCCGCGTTTCTCGTCGGAGTCGGCGGAGGCGTTGGCGCCCGGAAGCTTCCAAGCATGCTCAACCCTGCGAAGAAGCCGTCTCACGCGAAGGTCGCCGTGGCCGCTGAGCGCTCGCCCAACATCCGGTACGCAGCCGGGCGCGCCACCGTCACTTTCCCCGCCTGAACCGCGCGCGCCTGTGCCGGTGCGGTCGCACTGGGCGAACTCCGCGGACAACGCGGCCGGTAGGCCCCGGAAGTTCGACTCTCTATCCGCTCCGCTCGCGCCCCGAGGACGCCCCTGGGTCGCTCACGCGACCGTGATTGGCTCGAGTGGGTAACTCCGCTGCGACCGTACGCCCGACAAACAACGCAGTGGCGGCGGTTTCGCGGTCGTGGTTCCACGGGGTGCGCTTCGGCGCTTACTAACTTCCGTCATGACACTTACGTTCGTCAGACGGGTCACTCGTAGCCTGGGCTCAGCATCGGAACGCTCATAAGGAGAGCAGTACGACATGACAAATCATATGCGGGCACGTGCTGTCGCTCCGGTCGTAGCCGGCACGCTCGCGCTCGGTGGCTGGGTCTCACCGGCCGCCGGGCTCGCGCATAATTCGACTTCCTCGGCGGTTTCCGCTCACGCTGCGTCGGGGCCACCCGCGCAACCACCGGGCTCGAGCGCGAGTACCTATGCGGACACCGGCGGCTACACGCTGCGTAGCGGCAGCGCAAAACTGTCGGGTCGCAGCATCACGGCCAGCAGCAGCGACGAGTCGGGCGTGCTCGTCGATGGCGGTTCGCTACAGCTGACGGACGTCTCTGTCAGGACCTCCGGCAGTTCGAAGTCCAGCGATGACTCGAGCTTCTTCGGACTGGACGCGGGAATCCTCGCCGAGGCAAGCGCCCGTCTCGACATCACCGGCGCCTCCGTGACCACGTCGGGTGCGGGCGCGAACGGCGTCTTCGCGTACGGCTCGGGAAGCGCAATCACGATCTCCGACACCAAGGTCAAAGCGACCGGGAACTACGCCCACGGGATCATGGCCAGCAGCGGCGGGAAGATTACGGCCACGGGTCTCACGATCTCGACGGCGGGACAGAGCTCAGCCGCCGTGGCAACCGACCGCGGCGGTGGCACGATCGACGTGATCGGCGGAACGATGACCACGTCGGGCTTCAAAGCGCCCGGGATCTATTCAACCGGCGACATCGTCGTCCGCGGCGCGACGATGACCGCGACCGGCGCCGAGGCTGCGGTCGTCGAAGGCGGAAACTCGATTACCGCGATCGGCTCGATCCTGCACGCGACCGTCGGCCATGGCGTGATGCTCTACAACAGCATGTCCGGGGACGCGCAGGTCGGAACGGGGTCCTACACGATGATCGGTGGAGCGCTGACGGCGTCGGCAGGCCCTGCGTTCTACGTGACCAACACGCACGCGATGATCACCCTCAAGGACGGGGCCAAGGTGACCGCGCAATCGGGCGTTCTGCTGCGCTCGGACAACGCCGGGACCGGCTCGGGCAACACCGGGGCGGGGATCACGACACTGGTCGTTGACGACGATACGCTCGCAGGCGACCTCGTGACCGGGGGAACGGGCACGATTGCCGCGGAGCTCGAGGACCGCTCGACCCTCACCGGCAGCATCGACAAAGCGGCGCTCGCGCTGGCCGCCACCAGCAAATGGGTCGTCAGCGGCAGCTCGGTGCTGACGACGCTCACCGATGCCGCTGGCCTCAGTGGCGACGAGGTCACGAACATCGAAGGTGACGGTCACACGGTGACCTACGATTCCGCGCTCAACGCGTGGCTCCACGGCAAGACCTACAAGCTCGCCGGCGGAGGCACGCTCAAACCTGCCTGAGACCGGGTCGCTGGCTAGGGCACCGGTCTGAGGGGCGGCCCCAACGATGGTCCGGTCGACAATCTCTTGACCAATCCGGGCGCGGTGTGGGTTACACGCGCACCGGAAGGCGAGGCTGAGCACTCCCGCACACGATCCCGCGCTGTAGCCCGCCCAATTCCGAGCAGCCAGATCCTTCATCGCCGAGGCAGATAGGAGCTTGGTGGCTTCTGGTGTTGGGCTCCGCGGACGTAGAGCGGAGGCCGCGTGGACCCCGCCGCCGAATCGCCTCCGGTTCAGCGGTCGAGCGTCCTGGTACTCCGATTCCTGACTCTGCAGGCTGCCGCGAAGGTGACGACCGCCCGTAGCATCGAGGGGAGCTCCCTCCTCCTGGCCGCATCGCGTCCTCGTGGATCGGCGCCCGCTGGTCGGTCAGGCACTGTCTCAAGGGTTGGTGCCTGCCGGACGCGGAGCCGCGAAGCTCGTGTGCAGCACCCGGCCAAGCCAAGCGAAGAACTGCTTGCCGAGCAACGGACGCTCAGAGCGGCCGCCGATCACGAACGTGATCGGATTGCACTCGAGGCTATCGGTACCCCAGCCGGCGTACGCGGTGAATGAGGCGCGAGCGAGCGCTGGGCCGTTCGGGGACGCGCGGAACGTCAGCGTCACGAGCCTCGCACCGGTCGCTGTCTCCATCGGGCAGTTGATCACGAACGGCTGAACACCCTCGAGCGCGTCGAAGCGCGAGACGACGGCCGCCGCCGACGCCCCGGTGAGGTGGTAGGAGGCGATCGTGGCCCCGCCGGCATGGGCGAGGGTAACGTCGACCATGCGTGTCGTCGGCGGAACGCGCTCACTCGCGGCCCGCGGCACCAGCCACACCGAGGCAGACTGGACCGCTATCCGACTGCGCGGAGCAGTTTCGGCGCTCACGAACACCGCGAGCTCGCGCAGGTCGATCACCCCAGGGACAACGGGCAGCGAGAAGATCACCATCTCCTGGCCCGGACCGCTGCCGGTCGACAGGACCGACGCGCCGCGCGGCCGGTGCGAGGTGACGTACCCGTAGACGGCTTCCTGTGAGCCAGGAACCACCCAGGACGCACGCCCAACAGCCTGCGCCGAGCTTCCCACGACGCTCCGCACGAGATGCGACCCCTGATCGACGGTGAGCGTCGCGCGATCGACCTGCCTCGCGCCCGCAGGAAGCTCAAGCAGATGCAACAGGCCCAACGCGTCCCGCTCGGCAGCCCGGCGGTTGCGGGCCAGCGCACCAGCGGGCGTCCCGCCCACCGACCCGGCAACGACGAGCAATACGGCCAACAGCACAGCCGCCCCGACGATCACAACGCTCAGCAATCGACCACGAGCCCGCATACCACTCATAGACACTACGTTCCGATCCCACGCGTGTCACACAGATCGGACCGATCCAGATCCGCTCGCTCCTGGATTGCCGCCCACGAAGGGGCGCCGCTCCTGCATTGCGCCGCGATTTGCGGGAAGCAGCGGCGACCTGTGCTCGGGGCCGCTGCTGTGCTCTGCCGGGGATCTTCGTAGCGTTCGTTCAGGCGGAGAGCCGGCGGGTCCCGTCGAGGGGAAGGATCATGTCGTTTTCGATCCTGTCCGCGCACACGATCCAGCGCTCTCCGGCGCCGACAGAGACCAGCGTTCCGTTGAATGGAGCATCGGGATCGGCGACCAGCCGCAGCCCGAGCTGGTCGCCGGCCGCGATGTCGCTCGAGCTCGATGTGAGGACGGTCGTGGCGATCGGTTCGCGCCAGCCGTGTCCGACTGGGCCGCGGACCTCGAGCTCGGCGACCACGTCGGCCCCCGCGTGAGGCTGGTCCGCTGCGCTGAGGCGCTGATAGGCGCGGGACAGTCTCGCGATCTGTGCCGCGAGCAGTTCCCTGAGCCGGTCGTCCGCGACCATGACCTGCGCCTGGCGGAAGTAGTGATCGGCGGGGTGACGCAACGCCCAGCACGCCGAGCAGACCAGCGATGGCAGGTGGCCGCGGTGCTGGCGCAGCATTTGCCCGCGCTCGTGGCCACGCCGGCGTGCTTCGAGCAGTTCATCGACCTGCGCACGCACGAGCGCACCGAAGTCGCGGTCCTCCCAGCGGCCGGTTCGTTCTGCGATCCAGTCGAGCAGTCCGAGCGCAAGGTCGGTCATTTCGGGTGCGATCCCGGCGTGACGGTGGACTTCCAGCTCGCGACGTGCGAATGCGGCGTCCGCCTCCCAGGTCGCGTCCTGCGAAGCGTCCTGTCCGGGCCACTGATCGACCGCGAACCGGATCACAGCTGCCATCACCGGCCGCGTGGCGCAGCGCAACAGCTTCTCCTCCCGCAGCCATGCGGGGTCGTCCGCAACCGCCGCGATGAACTCGCCCGCATCCTCGCGGTTCCACCCGTCGCTGACAGGATCAAGTCCTGCCAGGTAATCGTCGGCGACGCTCACGTCGGCATCGTGACCTACCACCACCGCCACGTCCAGAGGCTCGTTCGACACGCCTTGCGTCGCGGCCGGATCGTCACCACTACATGCGGAGCAGCCTCACTCCTGCGCTTGGTCGCCGGAACCCATGAGCGGCAGCTCCCCGGTTCGAGTGCCGCCCAGCGCTCGACCGGCATTTGAGGGGGTGGCGTTCACGTGAACGACCTTCGGGAGCGTGGATGTGTTTCCCGACCCGGCCGCGCTCTCGCCTACTGAGCTCAAGGCCGTGATCAAGTGCTTGATCGCGGAGGAGGCTCGGGTCTCCGAGCGACGGCGGGTTCTCCACGATCAGATCGATGCGGATCGGCGGGAGTTGGTCAATCGCCTCCGCGAGGGCGGTGAGCTCGTGATCGAGGGATCCGACATAGACGGCGGGTCATGCCCTTCCACCCCGGGGCGTCTCAAGGACATTTCGGGACGTCGGCAAGCGTCCCCGGGCGTCCCCTAGACCTAGACGTCCCCGGCGCAGTGCCGACCCGTCCATGTGGTTCCGGCCACCCCAGAGAACGCGACGCCGTCCTCGCCTATTTAGAAGTCGCGGCGCCCGACTTCGGCGATCGCACGGGACGCGTCTGGCGCCATCGGCACCGCGCGCACCTTGCCGGACTTCGGCGTTGTCAGACGCCCGGCTGCGTAGCTCGAGCGGACCCTGATCGTCGAGCCGGCGAAGTCGACATCACGCCATCGCCCACACCTCCTCTGGCGAGAACACCTGAATGTCGCCGGTCGGCCTCATTGGATGCTTCTCGACCCGATTTCCAGCCACTTCCAGGTGCCGCCGACAGGGATCGAACCTGCGACCGTCGGATTAAAGTCCGCTGCTCTACCAACTGAGCTACGGCGGCCCGCAACCGCATGATGGCGCATCGGCCCGCGGCGCCGGCGGCCGGATTTCACACCGGGCGGTAGGCCACCGTCTCGACCTCGACCAACATGCGCGGGTCGACGAGCGCGGCAACGCCGACCATCGTCATCAATGGGCGCACGTCGGCGAAGAACTCGGCATGAGCGCGGCCGACCTCGTCGGCGCGGGAGGCATCGGTGACGTAGATGCGTGTCTGGACGACGTCGGCGAGACCCGCGCCGGCGCGCCCGAGTTCGTGCTCGACCTTGCCGAGGATCAGGATCGTCTGCTCGTACGGCGTCGTGCCGAGCACGGCGCCGCTCTGGTCGACTGAGGTCGTGCCGCCGACGAGCACGAACGGACCCGCGACCGCGACCCGGCTGAACCCATAGCGCCCCTCGAACGGCGAGGGCGGGTCGCCTTCGAAACGTTCGATCGTGCTCACAGCCGCCTGCCTCGCCCGCGTCAGTGGCGGAAGTGCCGGCGGCTCGTGAACACCATCGCGGCGCCGGCGGCGTCGACCGCGTCCACCACCTCGGGGTCGCGCATCGAGCCCCCGGGCTGGATGATCGCGGTGATTCCCGCCTCGAGCGCGAGCTGCGGCCCGTCGGCGAACGGGAAGAAGGCGTCGGAGGCGAGCACCGCTCCGCGCAGCGACGGGCCGGCCTTCTCGATCGCCAGCCGGACCGCGTCGACCCGGCTCATCTGCCCGGCGCCGATCCCGATCGTCGCGCCGCCCTTGGCCAGCACGATCGCGTTCGAATGAACGTGCTTGCAGATCCGCCAGGCGAACGCGAGCTCCTGCGACTCCTCCTGGGTCGGGCGGCGCTCGCTGACGACCTGCATGTCGGAGCGCTCCTCGAGATCGGCAGTCGCGATCCTGGACGAGCACGCCGCCGACGACCTGGCGCAGCGCCGGCTCGATCAGGTTGGGGTTGCGGCGCTCACGGTCGTCGAGGATCCGCATGTTCTTCTTCGCGGACAGGACAGCTCGAGCGCGTCGCTCGTCGTAGCCGCGCGCGAACAGCACCTCGATGAACTGGGACGAGAGCAGCTCGGCGAGCGCCCGGTCGACCCGCCGGTTCAGGCACACGATCACCGCCGAAGGCCGAGGTCGGGTCGCACGCGAGCGCCTGCTCGTAGGCCTCGAGCTGCGGTTGCGCCGATCGCCGCGCCGCAGGGGTTGTTGTGCTTGACGATCACGCAGGCCGGGACCTTGAACTCGCCGAGCAGCAGCCGGGCCGCAGTCGAGGTCGAGCAGGTTGTTGAACGACAGCTCCTTGCCACCGAGCTGGGCGACCATCGACAGCACGTGGGTGCGCGCCCCGACCTGCGCGTAGTACGCGGCGCGCTGGTGCGGATTCTCGCCGTAGGGAAGCTCGAGCACCCGCTCGAACGCGCGCACCATCAGCGGCGGGAAGTCCTCGTTGCGCTCCTGGAACCAGCGCGCGATCGCGGTGTCGTAGCGGGCCGTGTAGGAGAACGCCTCGGCGGCCAGGCTCTCGCGCGTCTGCAGCGAGAGCCGCCGGTCGCTCTCGCGCAGCTCGGCCAGCACCGCGTCGTAGCTCTCGGGCGAGACGACCGGGACCGCGTAGGCCAGGTTCTTGGCCGCCGCCCTGATCATCGTCGGCCCGCCGATGTCGATGTTCTCGATCACCTCGGCGTCGGACACCCCGCGCCGGGCCGCGGTCCGCTCGAACGGGTAGAGGTTCACGCAGACGAGGTCGACCGGCTCGACCTCGTGCGCCTGCGCGGCCTCGACGTGATCGGGATTCGAGCGGACCGCGAGCAGTCCGGCGTACAGCTTCGGATGCAGCGTCTTGACGCGGCCGTCCATGATCTCCGGGAAAGCCCGTGAGATCGGTGATCGTGCGCACCGGGATACCCGCAGCGCCGAGCTCCCGGGCGGTACCGCCTGTGGAGATGATCTCGATCCCGAGGTCGGCGAGCCCGCGTGCGAACTCGACGATGCCGGTCTTGTCGGAGACCGACAGCAGCGCTCGCGCGACCTGAACCTCGCCCGGCCCGGCGGGGCGAAGCGTGCGATCCGTCTTGACGCCGGACATGTGCCACGCGACTCTACCGGTCGGCCGCAACTCCGGCTGGACGGCGCCGCAGGCGCCGGACGGCTCCGTCAGTGGGAGGCTGCGTGCTCGATGATCACGCGCCGACCGTGCTCCGGGTCGAGCCGGACCGCCCCGCGTGCGATCAGCCGCACGGCCGCCGGCAGCAGCTCGTGCTCGATCTCGTGCAGACGCGAGAGGACATCGCCGGCGTCGCGCGCGTCGGGCAGCTCGACCGCCCGCTGCAGGATCACCGGGCCGCTGTCGACCCCCTCATCGACGAAGTGCACGGTCACGCCGAAGACCTTGACCCCGTACGCCAGCGCCTGACCGACGGCGTCGAGCCCGGGGAATGCCGGCAGCAGGGCCGGATGGACGTTGATCACGGCGCCGGGGAACAGCGACAGGAATTCGCGGGCTCACGATCCGCATGTAGCCCGCCAGCACGACGAGCTCGGTCCCCGTGCTCGCGCAGCCAGGCGCCCATCGCCCGGTCACGCTCGACCCTGTCGGTCGAACGCGTCCCGGCGCGAACACGGCCGTCGGCACGCCCGGCCGCCTGGGCGCGCGGCCAGCGCCGGCGCCGCCGGGACTGTCCGACGCGACAGCGACGATCTCGATCCCTTCGCGCCCGTGGACCCGATCGAGCAGCGCCTGCAGGTTCGTGCCGGCGCCCGACGCGAGCACCGCGATCTTCGAGCCCCGCTCCCATCCGGCCGCACCGGCTCAGGGGACCGCGGTTGGCGCCGACAAGCGGCAGCGGCGACGCTCTCGAGCGCGAACTTGCCGCTCGCATCCTCGGTCCCGACGAGCGGGTACTCACCGCTGAAGCAGGCATCGCAATGCGAGCCGCGCTGGCCGCGGATCGCCTCGTAGACACCCGCCAGCGACAGGTAGTGGAGCGAATCGGCACCCGAGTTCGCGGGCGATCTCATCGACCGAGCGGCCGTGCGCGATCATCTCCTCACGGGTCGACATGTCGATCCCGTAGTGGCACGGATGCTTGATCGGCGGCGACGAGATCCGCAGGTGGATCTCGGCGGCGCCGGCGTCGCGCAGCATCCTGACGATCTGCGGCATCGTGTTGCCGCGCACGATCGAGTCGTCGACGACGATCAGGCGCTTGCCGGCGACGACCTCGGGGAGCGGGTTGAACTTCAGCCGCAGTCCGTGACGGCGCAGCTGCTGCCCTGGCTGGATGAAGGTCCGCGCGACGTAGCGGTTCTTGATGAAGCCGTCGTCCTGCGGGATTCCCGATGCGCGCGCGAGACCGCGCGCCGCGGCGTTCCCGGAATCGGGGATCGCGATCACGAGATCGGCGTCGACGGGCTGCTCGCGCCACAGGATCTCGCCCATCCGCCCGCGCGCGACCTGCAGGCGCTCGCCGCCCATCCGCGAGTCGGGGCGCGCGAAGTAGATGTACTCGAACACGCAGAAGGCGTGGCGCTGGTCCTGCTCGACTAATCGCGACTCCAGGCCGGCGGGCCCGAGCGTCACGATCTCGCCAGGCGCGACGTCGCGGACGTACTCGGCGCCGATCAGGTCGAACGCACACGACTCGCTCGCCACGCACCAGACGGGCGCGTCGGGCTCGTCCGTGATCACGCCGAGCGCGAGCGGTCGCACGCCGTGCGGATCCCGGAACGCGACGACCCGATCCTCGGCCAGGACGACGGTCGAGAATGCGCCCCGAAGGCGGCCCAGCACGTCGGCGATCGCGTCCTCGACGTGCTCCGCCGGATGCGTGGCGAGCAACGCGGCGATGATCTCGGAGTCGGACGTCGACCGGAACGGGACGTCGCGGCCGCGCAGCTCGGCGTGCAGCTCGACCGCGTTGATCAGGTTGCCGTTGTGCGCGAGCGCGAGCGTGCGGCCGTCGTCGCGGACGATCGGCTGGGCGTTCTCCCATTCGGAGGACCCGGTCGTCGAGTAGCGAACGTGGCCGATCGCCATGTCACCGATCAGCGACCGGAGCATGTGCTCGTTGAAGACCTGCGACACGAGCCCCTGCTCGCGAATCGCGAGGATGCTGCCGCCGATCGGCGCAGTCGCGATCCCGGCGGACTCCTGCCCGCGGTGCTGCAGCGCGAACAGGGCGAAGTATGCGAGGCGGGCGACGTCGCGCTCGGGCGCGTAGATGCCGAACACGCCGCACTCGTCGCGCGGCCCGTCCCGATGGTCGCCGGACGCAGTCACGTGAACCAGGGCCAGCCTAGCGCAGCGCCTCGTCGAGACCGTGCGCCCGGACCGCCGCGAGCTCGGGCACCGCGACCTCGAGCAGCCCGTCGACGACGAGCGCATCGCCGCCGACCTCGCCGATCAGCTCCAGGCCGGCGAGCGCCGCGGGCGTGCCCGAGACGATGAACGCCGTACCGAGGTCCTCGCCGAACGGGTCGAGACCTGCCGGCAGGCGCACACGCGCGCCGATCCCGCCGGCGATGCAGCATTCGGCCAGCGCGACAACGATGCCGCCCTCGGCGATGTCATGGGCATTCTGGAGCGCCTGGGAGCGCACCCCCTCCCGAACCCTCGCCTGCGCGTCGAGGATCGCCCGCGCCTCCTTGAGCGGCAGGGCGCCAGCCGGGGCCTCGCCCTGGAGCTTCGCGAGCTCCGAGCCCGCACGGGCCGGACGGAACCTGCCGGCGAGCGCGATCGCGTCACCAGCGCGAGCGAACCCGAGCCGGCCCGCGCGGCTCACGTCCGGCAGCGAGCCGACCATCCCGATCACCGGCGTCGGCAGGATCGGGCCGTCGGGCGACTCGTTGTAGAGCGAGACATTGCCCCCGACGACCGGGACGCCGAGCAGCACGCACGCCTCGCGGAGCCCCTCGACCGCCTCCGTCAGCTGCCACGCGACGTGCGGCTTCTCGGGATTGCCGAAGTTCAGGCAGTTCGTCACGCCGAGCGGCTCGGCGCCGACGCAGGCGAGGTTGGCGGCGCACTCGTAGACGACCTCGGCGGCACCCGCGCGCGGATCGCACGCGACCCGGCGTCCGTTGCCGTCGATCGAGATCGCGATCCCCGAGGCGCCCACCCCCAGCATCAGCACGGCGGCGTCGGCCTGCTCGGGGCGGCGGACGGTCCGGGACTGGACGACCGGGTCGTACTGCTCGAACACCGGTCTGCGCGAGCAGAGGTTCGCGCTCCCGAGTAGCGCCAGGAGCGTCTCGGCGGCCGGCGCGCCGGCGTCGAGGCGGGCCGCGCCCGCGTGCCCCCCGCCGCCCGCGGCGTACAGCGGCGCGACGGGCGCCTGCGGATCGAGGTCGTAGACGGGGCACTCGTCGACGAGCAGCGGCACGGGCAGTTCGCCGACGACCTCGCCGCGACGGAGGATCCGGAAGATGGGCTCGCCGGTCACGTGGCCGATCGGCGTCGCAAGCGTCTCCCAGCGCTCGCAGACGGCGATCACGTCGCCGACGCGCTCAGGCTCGACCACGCACAGCATCCGCTCCTGGGACTCGGAGACCATGATCTCGAACGGCTCCATGTCCGCCTCGCGCAGCGGGATCTCGGCGACGTCGATGTCGAGACCGACGCTGCCCTTGCTCGCCATCTCGGATGCGGCGGAGGTGAGGCCGGCCGCCCCCAGGTCCTGGAGCGAGACGAGCAGCTCGCGGTCGAGCAGCTCGAGGCAGCACTCCATCAGCTTCTTCTCCGCGAACGGGTCGCCGATCTGCACCGTCGGCCGCTTGCTGTCGTCGGCCTCGCCGAGCTCGGCGCTGGCCAGCACGGAGGCGCCGCCGATCCCGTCGCGGCCGGTCAGCGCCCCGAACAGGACGAGCACGTTGCCCGCTCCGGCGGCGGCTGAGCTCATCAGCCGCGCGTGCGGGGCGAGCCCGACGCACATCACGTTGATCAGGCAGTTCTGCTCGTAGCTGGGCTCGAAGTAGATCTCGCCGCCGACGGTCGGCACGCCGATCGAGTTGCCGTAGTGACCGATCCCGGCGACGGCATGCTCGAGCAGGTAGCGCGACCGGCGAGACTCGCCCACCTCGCCGAAGCGGAGCGAGTCGAGCACCGCGATCGGCCGCGCGCCGACCGCGAACACATCGCGCAGGATCCCGCCGACCCCGGTGGCGGCGCCCTGGAACGGCTCGACGGCGCTCGGGTGGTTGTGGGACTCGACCTTGAACGCGACCGCCAGCCCTTCCCCGACGTCGACGGCGCCGGCGTTCTCGCCAGGGCCCACGAGCACGTGGCGCCCCTCCGTCGGCAGGCGCCGCAGAAGTCTCTTGGAGTGCTTGTACGCGCAATGCTCGGACCACATCAGCGACAGCATCGCCAGCTCGACGTCGCCCGGCTCGTGCCCGAGTCCGTCGACGATCAGCGCGTACTCGGAGTCGGTCAGCCCGAGCTCGCGGTGCCGGCTCGCCGGCTTAGACGAGTGCCCGGTCGCCGACATGCGCTCGCATCGACTCGAAGATCGTGAGGCCGTCGGTCGAGCCCGTCAGCGGGTCGACGGCGTGCTCGGGGTGCGGCATCAGGCCGAACACGTTGCCGTGCTCGTTGCACACCCCGGCGATGTCCTCCTGCGAGCCGTTCGGGTTCTCGCCGGGCGCGTACCTGAGCACGACATGGACGGGATCCGGCGAGTAGTAGCGCCCGGTCGTGTGCTTGACCGGAATCGACAGACGCGCGGGACTCGCCCGGGTGAACGCGGTCTCTGGATCGACGACGTCCAGCCAGACCTGCCGGAAGATGAAGCGCAGCGAGGTGTTCGGGAGCAGCGCCCCAGGGAGGAGACCGGCCTCGCACAGGACCTGGAAGCCGTTGCAGATCCCGAGCACGAGACCGCCCTCGCGCGCGAACTCGATGACGGACTCCATCACCGGCGCGAAGCGCGCGATCGCCCCGCACCTCAGGTAATCGCCGTAGGAGAAGCCGCCGGGGATGACCACCGCGTCGACGCCATGAAGATCCCGATCCCGGTGCCAGAGCAGCTCGGCCTCGCCGATCCGGGCGGCGGCCAGCTGAGCGTCGACGTCATCGCAGGAACCGGGGAAGCGGACGATGCCGAACTTCATCAGCCGCTCGACTCGACGATCTCGTAGTCCTCGATCAGCGGGTTGACGAGCAGCCGTTCGCACATCGCCGGCAGCCTGCTCGGGTCATCGACGTCGAGTTCGATCAGCCGGCCGACGTGGACGCCCGAGACCCCACCGAACCCCAGCGCCGGCAGCGCGCGCTCGACCGCCTGCCCCTGCGGATCGAGGATCCCGGCCTTGGGACGGACGAGGATCCGCGCGCGCATCATGACGGCCCCCCGCTCGTCGCGGTCCCGGTCCGCGCGAGCCACTGCGCGAACGGCCGCCCGGTGATCCGCTCGTAGGCGTCGATGTACTTCTCGCGCGTCCGTGTGACGACGTCCTCGGGGATCGCCGGGGCAGGCGGGTTGCGGTCCCAGCCGGTCCCAGACGCCCAGTCGCGCACGAACTGCTTGTCGAAGCTCGGCTGCCCATGCCCCGGCGCATAGCTGTCCGCCGGCCAGAACCGGGACGAGTCGGGCGTGCAGACCTCGTCGGCGAGGACCAGTGCCCCGGAGGCGTCCAGGCCGAACTCGAACTTCGTGTCGGCCAGGATGATCCCGTGCGCGCGCGCGTGCTCGGCGCACGCTTCGTAGACGGCGATCGAGGTCCGCTCGAGCCGCTGCGCCAGCTCGCGATCGCCGAGCAGCGCGACCGTCCGGTCGAAGTCGATCGCCTCGTCGTGCCCGACGTCCGCCTTCGTCGACGGGGTGTAGATCGGCGCCGGGAGCCGGTCGGATTCGACCAGGCCGGGGGGGAGCTCGATCCCGGAGACCCGTCCGGTCGCCTGGTAGTCCTTCCAGCCGGA
Source organism: uncultured Solirubrobacterales bacterium (assembly GCA_963705995.1). Lineage (GTDB taxonomy): Bacteria > Actinomycetota > Thermoleophilia > Solirubrobacterales > Solirubrobacteraceae > Palsa-465. The sequence goes on along the minus strand of CAVPLN010000036.1, from coordinate 451,657 downwards.
CCCGGTGATGTAGCCGCGCACGATGCACTCGACCGGCAGCATCCGGAGCTTGCGGACGACCATCGCGCGGCCGCGGACCTCGTCCGGAACATCGGTGACCGACTGCAGGTGGTTGTCGACGATCGAGCCGGTCCGTTCGAACCAGAACGTCGATAGTCCGGTCAGCACGGCTCCCTTGTCAGGAATCGGCGTCGGATGCACCACGTCGTACGTCGAGATCCGGTTGGACGCGACGAGCAGCAGGCTCTCGCCGAGGTCGTAGATGTCTCTGACCTTTCCCGACGCGAGGAGCGGGAGGTCGGCGATGGCGGCAACCACGGCCCCGATGCTAGCGACCCGGGCCGATGGCAACGGCCCGGCGATCGAGCGCCCGGGCCGGGAGTGCTCAGTCGAGCATCAGCCGGCGCCGGTTGCGGCGCGAGCGAGCGAACGGGAGATCGAGCAGGTGTTGCGCGACAGCCTGCACGAGGGGCGGCAGATCGACGACGGGGCCGCTCCAGACAAGCGCGAATTCACGGTCGAAGCGGATCCCCTCGACGCGCCGGACGAGCAGACCGCGCGCCTGCTGGCTCGAGGCGGCCATCAGCGAGAGGAGCGCCGGCGTGTGCGCCGCGATCGCCGTTTCGATCACCGCCCGCGAGGAGCCGATCGCCGCCAGGGGGCGCACGCGCCGCACCCCGGCGCGCTCGAGTGCCGTCGCCACGACGCGGCTGGAGTTCGACCATGGGTCGCGCTGCACGAGCGGCGTCCGGGCGAACTCCTCGAGCGGCACCTCCTCGAGTGACTGCCACGGATGTCCCGCCGGCACACCGATGACGACCTCGTCGCGCCAGATCACGCGCTCTTCGAGTGCCGCGTCGGGCTGACCGTACGGATCGAGCGCCGCGATTCCGAGATCGCTGCGCCCCGAGGAGACGAACTCCCGCACGATCGGCGAATTGGCCGTCACCAGCTCGACGGCGAGGTCGGTCTCGACCTGGGCGAGGTCGGCGAGCACGGACGGCAGCCTCACCTCGGCGATCACGGGGCTCGAGGCGATCCGGACGGGATTGACAGCTGACGGGTTATGGATCAGCGCCGCGACATTGTCGGCACTCGCCAGCAGGCGGCGCGCGGCGCTGTACAGGTGGGTGCCGGCGGCTGTCAAGGTGACGCCACGGCTCGAACGCTGGAACAGCGCGGCGCCTGCCACAGCCTCGAGCGCCCTCAGCCGCTTCGACAGAGCCGGCTGCGAAACGTTCAGAGACCGCGCCGCTTCAGCGATGCTCCCGAGCGTTGCCGCGGCGCAAAAGGCCCGCAATTCGGCGACTTCAGGTTCGCGTACGGGCAAATGTTCGCGTTCAGCGAACCGGCTCGCAACGTCGGACACGGGCGAGATCATGGACAAGGTGCCGCTGATCTGCAAGCCCTCCCATCAATTCGCTGGGAAAGTTATTGCAACGGGACTAAAGTTCTCGCAGTTTGCGGTCGATAATCCCGCTCAAAAGAGGAGCTGAGGGCCCCCCACACATTAGGCCCCTCAGCCCCACACACATAACCGAGATTCAACCGCCGATCTTAAGACCCATCGAGATTCCTTCCGTAGCAGTGTGAGAGGCGCTGGCAAGAGCGCAACTCGGAGACAGCATCAGCCTACGACCGATATCCGATCCCGGTAGACCCGACCTGGTTATGACTGCCATAACCGGGCGTTAGCGCGTGTTCGACTTTCGCCCTCTTCGCTCAGCCACATTCCGCCGGTTGCTGGCGACCTACTCGATCAACGAGTTGGGGAACTGGATCGGTGAGATTGCGCTGGCCGTGATCGTCTTCGATCGCACGCACAGCCCGCTGGCGACGGCGGGATTGTTCCTCGCGATCAAGTTCGTGCCCGCGATCCTCGCGTCGTTCCTGACAACCGCGATCGTCACCCGTCGCCCGGGAACCACCCTGGCCGTCCTGTACATCGTCGAGGCGGTCCTGTTCGCGGGCATGGCGGTCGTCTCGGCGCACTTCCTGCTCGCAGCCATGCTCGTTCTGGCGGGCATCGACGCCGTCCTGGCGACGGCTGCGACAGCCCTGCGGCGGAGTGTCACGGCGACCAGGCTGCTCGCGGACGATCTGCTGCGCGAGGGGAACGCGATCATCAACATCGGCTTCACCGCCGCCAGTGCGATCGGACCCGCGCTCGCCGGCGTCCTCGTCGCCGCGAGTGGCCCTGGAGGCGCGCTGTGGGTCGATGCCGCCTCGTTCGCGCTCGTCGCGGTGGTGATCGTCGGGGTCAGGGACCCTGCGGCCGACGCGAGCTCCGAGGGTGGGGCGATGCACCGCCTCCGGACCGGCCTCACCGAGGTGTGGCGGCGGCGCGAGGTCCGGGGCCTGCTCGGCGCACTCGCCGTCGGCCTGATGTTCGGCAGCATCGTGATCCCGATCGAGGTCGTCTTCGCCAAGCAGACCCTGCACGCGGGCGCCACGGGCTACGGCGCGCTGCTGGCGTGCTGGGGAGTCGGCATGATCCTCGGCGGCGTCGGTTTCGCGGCGACCAAGCGGGTACCGATCGAGATCGTGCTGCTCGCCGGCGCGTCGTTGATCGCCGCCGGCTACGGCGGGATCTCGATCTCGTCCAGCCTCGCCGCCGCCTGCGCGTTCTCGGCCCTCGGAGGCCTCGGCAACGGCGCCGGCTCGACCGCCGCGCTGACCGCGATCCAGGCGGCGACGCCGGTCGCGAGCCAGGCGGTGGTGATGTGGCTGTTCGAAGGCATCAACCTCGTGATGCCGTCACTCGGATTTGTCCTCGGCGGCGTGATCGCCGACCTCAGCACGCCCCGCAACGCCTATGCGGCGTCGGCGATCGGCCTCGGCCTCGTGGTGGCGATCGGCGCCAGCGTCAAGTTCCGATCCGTCGCGACCGCGGCGCCGGTACCCGACACCAGTGTCAGTGGGATCGACTGAGACAATGCGACGGGGCAATCGATGCAGCGGTGAGAACGGATGAACGAATCCGCCAACCGAGCGGAGGCCGTGATCGCGCCCGCGGGCGTGACGGTGGCCGCGCGCGCGCGTGACCAGCTGCTCGGGTTGGTGCACACGCTCGCGCTGGCCGCCGCGTGCGTCGCGATCGTCGCGAGCTGGCCGCCCGTCAACCGCACTCAAGTCCTCGAGCTGGTCATCATCACGGGTCTGACGATCGCGAGCGAGCTGACCTCGTTCGAGCTGCCTGCGAAGAAGCTGCGCGTCTCGGCGAGCGTGCTCGGGATCACACTCGCCGCAGTGCTCGTCGGAGGCGCGCCGGCGGCGCTGCTCGGCATGCTCACGATCAGCGTCGGCTGGCTGAGGTCGCACGAGTCACTGCGCGACTTCAGGTTCAACCTCGTGACCTACGCGTGGTTCCCGCTGATCAGCGGGCTGCTCTTCCATGCGGTGGCGCACCCGATTCGCGAACACGTACCACTGAGTCCCTCGGAGTACCTGTTCGTCTTCGCAACGTTCCTGGCGGCGGTGTCGATGAACTTCGCGATGGTGATCGGCTACTACTGCGTCACCTTCGGCCTCGATCAGTGGCGCAAGGCCGACCAGCTCCAGCCGATCCTCGCGCCGGAGCTGTTCGCGGCGGGCCTGACGCTGCTGGCGGTCTTCCTCGCCGCCTCGCTCGGCCCGGTGGGCCTGGCGCTGTTCGCGTTCGTGCTGATCCTCTTCCAGTACCTCGTCCGCGAGCTGCTCGTCTCCCAGCAGCGGGGCGAGGAGCTGCGTCGCCGCGCAAGCACCGACGAGCTCACCGGCCTGGCGAATCGCAAGCAGTTCGGCGATCGCCTCGACGAGGAGATCGAGGCGTGCAAGCTGAACGGTGAGGCGTTCGGCGTGATCCTGCTCGATCTGGACCGCTTCAAGGAGATCAACGACACGCTCGGCCATCACTACGGGGACCAGCTGCTCGCGCAGCTCGGCCCGCGCCTCGCTGACCAATTCGGCCCTGAGGGGATCGTCGCCCGGCTCGGAGGCGACGAGTTCGCCGTCCTGACCGGACGGCGAACCGATCGGGCGGACGTGCTCGGGGAGATCGCGAGCGACCTGATCTCCTGCGTGCACCAGCCGATCATGATCGGCGACATCGCGCTCGAGATCGGCTCGAGCGTCGGGATCGCTCGTTACCCGATCGACGGTGACGATGCCCAGACGCTCCTGCGACGCGCCGACATCGCGATGTACCTCGCCAAGGAGCATCGCGACGGCCACCGCCTGTACCAGCCGGAGCACGACTATCACTCGACCCGCCGCCTGAGCGTCATCGGCGACTTCCGCCGAGCCCTCGCGCGCGACGAGATCGTCGTCCACTTCCAGCCGATCGTCGACCTGCGCAGCGACCGCGTCCGCGGCGCCGAGGCGCTCGCGCGCTGGCAGCATCCGAAGCTGGGGCTGCTCGAGCCGGGGACGTTCCTGCAGATCGTCGAACAGACGGGCCTGATCGGCGAGCTGACGACGCGCGTGCTCGATCGCGCAGTCGGCGAGTGCGCCCGCTGGCGAGCAGAGGGGCGAGAACTGACGGTCGCGGTCAACCTGTCGGTCCGCAACCTGCACGATCTGCTGCTGCCGGGCGTGATCAGCCGGACGCTGGACCGCTACTCGGTGCCGGCGGGCGCGCTCCAGCTCGAGATCACGGAGAGCATGATCATGTCGGACCCGGCGCGGGCGATCGCAACCGTGCGGCGGATCAGCGAGCTGGGCATCGGGGTCGCGGTCGACGACTTCGGCACCGGGCATTCGTCGCTCGCCAACCTCAAGCGGCTGCCGATCGACGAGCTCAAGATCGACCGCTCGTTCGTGACGCCGATGCTCGCGGATGAGAGCGACCTGATCATCGTCCGCTCCACGATCAACCTCGCCCATGACCTCGGGCTGAAGGTGATCGCCGAGGGCGTCGAGGACGCCGCCACGCTCGCCCGGCTCGCTCACCTCGGCTGCGATCTCGCCCAGGGCAACCACCTGAGCAAGCCCAAGCCCGCGTGCGCGTTCGGAGCCTGGCTGGAGGACTTCCGCGGGACCGACCGCCGCGGCGTCCCCCGCGACGATCAGGCGATCTCGTCCAGCCGCCCGACGATCTCGTCGGCGTAGCGGACGAACGGCGCGTAGTCGAAGATCGCCTCGAGGTCGAGTCCGACCCCGGCCGGATCGGACTCGAGCAGCGTCCGCAGCTGAATCCGCTCGTCCAGCGCCCGCTGGGCCAACCGCTGAACGATCCGGTAGGCGTCGTCGCGGCTCGAGCCGCGCGCGACGAGCGCCGTCAGCAGCCGCTGCGAGAACAGCGCGCCGCAGGTCATCTCGAGGTTCTGCCGCATCCGCGCGGTGTCGACGACCATGCCGCGCACAAGGCCGAGCATCCGCTGCTGAAGATGGTCGAGCAGGGTCGTCGAGTCGGGCAGGATGATCCGCTCGACGGAGGAATGCGAGATGTCCCGCTCGTGCCAGAGGGCGACGTTCTCGAACCCGGCCTGGGCGTTCGCGCGGAGCACACGCGCAAGGCCGCTGACCTGCTCGGACTTGATCGGATTGCGCTTGTGCGGCATCGAGCTGGATCCCTTCTGACCGGCGCTGAAGGGCTCGCGCACCTCGGCGACCTCGGTGCGAGCGAGGTGGCGCAACTCGGTCGCGAAACGCTCGAGCCCGGCGCCGGCGAGCGCGATCGCGGACAGCAGCTCGGCGTGCCGGTCGCGGGGGATGACCTGCGTCGAGACCGGCTCGGCCCGCAAGCCGAGCCGGGTGAGCACCCGCCGCTCGAACTCGGGCGAGGTTGCGGCATAGGTGCCGACCGCTCCCGACAGAGCCCCGATCGTCGCCTGGGCGAAGGCGCGCTCGAGCCGCTCGGCGTTGCGGTGCGCCTCGAACGCGAAGCCCGCGAGCTTGATCCCGAATGTCGTCGGCTCGGCGTGGATCCCGTGCGTGCGGCCGACGCAGAGCGTCTGCCGGTGGGCACGGGCCTGCGCCGCCAGCTCGGCGGCGAGCGTGCGCGCGTCGGGCACGATGATCGCGCCGACCCGGCGCAGCTGCAGCGCCAGGCCGGTGTCGAGCACGTCGCTCGAGGTGAGGCCGAAGTGGATCCAGCGACCGGCGGGTCCGGCCGACTCGGCGAGCACGTCGACGAAGGCGGCGACGTCGTGGTCGGTCGTGCGCTCGCGGTCGATGATCGCCGCCACCGTGAAGCTCGCCGCGCGAATCGCCTCCAGATCGGCCGGCGTCGGACCGTCCATCTCCTCGCAGGCTGCGACCTCGACGAGGCGCATCGCCTCGAACCGCGCGTCGTCTGACCACGCGTCGGCAAGGAGCTGCCGGGTGTACCGATCGATCATCCGGCGCCGCCGTCAGGCTGCGATGATCCGGGCGGCGAGCACCGCCGCATTGCGCGCGTTGTCGACCCCGACGCACGCGACCGGGACGCCCGGCGGCATCTGCACGATCGACAGAAGCGCGTCGAGGCCCCCAGCGATCGAGGTGCGGCTGGTGAGCGGAACGCCGATCACCGGCAGGTCGGTGTGCGCTGCGACGACCCCGGGCAGCGCGGCCGACAGACCGGCGCCGGCGATGATCACGCGCAGACCGCGCATCCGCGCGTTCCGCGCATACTCGGCGACCTTGTCGGGGTCACGGTGGGCGGACATCACGCGCACCTCGCAACGGATCCCGCGGTCGCTCAGCTCCTTCTCGGCCGCTTCCATCGCAGGAAGGTCACTCTTGGAGCCCATCACGATGCCGACGCGAGGGGCGTCGACGTCGAGCTCGTCGAAGGCCGTCGCGGCCTCCGCGAGCGCCTCGGGCGCGTGTTCGGACTCGTAGCTCATCGCTGGATCACCCGAGCGGCGATGTCGCGCCGCAGCTGTCGACCGTCGAAGGAGATCACGTCGGCGGCAGCATATGCGCTCGCGCGGGCGTCGGCGAAGTCCGCGCCCAGCGCGGTCACGCTGAGGACGCGCCCACCGGCCGTCTCGACGGCGCCGTCCGGTCTCGAGGCGGTCCCCGCGTGAGTGACGAAGACGTCGCCGGGGACGGCGTCGAGGCCGCCGATCGGATCACCGCTCGACGATGACTCGGGGTACCCGGCGCTTGCGAGCACAACGGTGACGGCGGGGCGCGGATCCCACTCGAGCACGATCCCGTCGAGCCCGCCGGGGATGGTCGCCGCGATCAGGACCTGGAGCAGATCGGTGCGCAGACGCGGGAGGATCGCCTGGGTCTCGGGATCGCCGAAGCGCGTGTTGAACTCGAGCACCCGCGGCCCGTCCGCGGTCATCATCAAGCCGGCGTAGAGCACGCCGTGAAACGGGATGCCGCGACGGGCGAGCTCGTCGAGCACCGGCTGGTGGACCGCCGCACACAGTTCGCGTGCCCGCGCCTCGCCGATCGCGGGAACAGGCGAGTAGGACCCCATGCCGCCGGTGTTCGGGCCCCCGTCGCCGTCGAAGATCCGCTTGTAGTCCTGGGCGGAGGCGAGCGGGACGGCACGCCGTCCGTCGCACACGGCCAGCAGCGAAACCTCGTCCCCGAGGAGGTACTCCTCGACGACGACCCGGTCGGTCCCGAAGCGATGCTCGACGAGCAGCGCCTCGAGCGCCCGTCGCGCGTCGGTCACGTCGGCGGCGATCACGACGCCCTTGCCCGCGGCGAGCCCGTCGGCCTTGATCACGGCGGGATACGAATCGATCGCCGCGATGCCCGCCTCCACGTCGGTGACGACCCGGTGCGCCGCGGTCGGCACGCCGGCCGCGTCCATGACCTCCTTGCAGAAGGACTTCGATCCCTCGAGGACGGCGCCGGCCGCGCCGGGGCCGAAGCAGCGGATGCCCGCGGCGCCGAGCGCGTCGGCGAGCCCGGCGACGAGCGGCGCCTCCGGGCCGACGACGACGAGGCCGACGCTCTCGCGGACGGCGGCCTCCACGAGGGCGTCGATCTCGGTCTCCGGGACGGCGACGATCCGGGCCTCGGCGGCGATGCCGGCGTTGCCGGGGGCGCACAGCACCTCCGGGCCCTGGGGCGAGCGCTTCAGCGCCTGGACGAGCGCGTGCTCGCGGGCGCCGGCGCCGACGACGAGGACTCTCAAATCAACCCGATGAAGTCGTCGACCGGGATCGCGCTGAGCGTCTCGTAGCGCCCTGTCCCACGCGAGCTGAGCTCGAGCGAGACGCGGGCCATCGTCTTCTCGTCAGGCGCTTCGATCACGTTGATGAAATCGAATTCGCCGAGCGTCGCCCACTGCGCCTTGACCTTCGCTCCGAGCTGCTCCACCTCGCGGTTCACCTCGCGAATCCGGGCGGGGTTGTTCTTGATCGTCTGGACGCCTTCGGGCGTCAGTGTGGTCAGCATGATGTAGGTCGGCACGGTGCTCCTTGGATCGAGTTCCTGAGCCGACTTGTAGCACTCCCGGCCGGGCGAAAACCTCGTGGCCGCACGACTCCGGCCTTCGGGAGCGATCGCCGCGGGCGAGTCGTGGCAGAGGCGCGACTCGCGACGCTGGACCTCGACGGAAATCCGGACAAGATCTGAACAGAAGCTACACTGATGCGCGTGCTCAGCCAGGTCGGCCCGATCCTTGACACTGCCCTCGACAGGACGATCGCGCCCGGCTACTCGCGGATCGGCTTCGCCGTCCGCAGCCGGCTGTGGGGGGGCGAGACGGTCCCGCGCCTCGACGGCCACACGGTCGCGATCACCGGTGCCACGTCCGGCCTGGGCGAGGCGGCGGCCACGGCGCTGGCGGCGCTCGGGGCGACCGTGCTGCTGCTCGTCCGTGACCTGGAGCGCGGCGAGCGGGCGCGGGCGCGGATCGCATCGCGGATGGGCACGGGCGAGGCCGACGTCCATCTGTACGCATGCGACCTCGCTGACCTGAGCTCGGTGCGGCGCTGCGCCGAGGAGGTCGCCGGCGGGCACCCCCGGCTGCGGGTGCTGATCAACAACGCCGGCGTCCTCCCCGCCGCGCGCGAGCTGAGCGCCGATGGGATCGAGCTGACGTTCGCGACCAACGTCGTCGGCCCGTTCCTGCTGACGGAGCTGCTCGTGCCGGCACTTGCCGCGGCGGCGCCGTCGCGGGTGATCAACGTCTCCTCCGGGGGGATGTACTCCCAGCGGATCCGGCTCGCCGACCTGCAGATGGAGCGGTCCGAGTTCGACGGCGTCGTCGCCTACGCCCGCAGCAAGCGCGCCCAGGTGATGCTGACCGACCAGTGGGCGCAGCGACTCGGCCCGCTTGGGATCCTCGTGCACGCGATGCACCCGGGCTGGGTCGACACACCGGGTGTTCGCTCCTCGCTGCCGCGCTTCCATCGGATCACGAAGCACGTGCTGCGCACGCCCGAGCAGGGCGCGGACACGGTCGTCTGGCTCGCCGCCGCCGAGCTTCCGGGGATCGTCACGGGCGGCTTCTGGCACGACCGCCGCCAGCGTCCGAAGCACGTGCTGGGCCGCACACGGGAGACCCCGGGCGAGCGAGAGCTGCTGTGGCGCCGCTGCGCCGAGTTGAGCGGATGGGATCCCGCCGCGCCGGCCGGGGGTCACGCTTCCGAGGCGGCAACGGCGACAACTCAGGTGGAGGTGAGCGGATGGCGAGGTACCGAGCCAGCGTCGTGACCGCAAAGTCCGCCGAGGAGGCGTTCGCCTACATGGCCGACTTCGCCAACACCCGCGAATGGGACCCGGGCGTGGTCGACGCGCAACGCCTCGACGACGGCGAGCTGCGGGTCGGCTCGCGGTTCCGGGTCGACTTCAAGATGGGGCCGGGCAGCTCGCGTTTCCTGTACCGGATCACCGAGCTCGACCACCCCCGCGCGATCGTCCTGGTCGGCGAGACCGCGGCCCTCCGGTCGGAGGACCGGATCGAGGTGGAGTCGCAGGGGAGCGGCGGCTCGACCATCACCTACGACGCGAAGCTCACCCTCAAGGGGCCGCTGCGGATCGCCGATCGGCTCCTCGCCGTCGGCTTCCGTGTGGCGGGCGACCGCGCGCTCGGTGGACTCCGGCGCGTCATGCAATAGGCACGTCGTGGCGAAGGCTCTCGTCACCGGGGCGACCGGCTTCATCGGCGGCCGGCTCGCAGGCGCCCTCGCACAGGCCGGTGTCGAGGTCCGCTGCCTCGTGCGCGATCCGGACAGCCCGGCTGCACGTGCCCTCGCGCGGGCGGGTCACGAGCTTCATCCGGGCGATCCGCTGCGCCCCGGATCGCTGGTGGGTGCAGGGCGCGCCGCCGACGCGGCGTACTACCTGATCCACTCGATGGGTCGCGGCGGCTCGCGCGACTTCGAGACGACGGAGCGGCTTGCGGCGACGGAGTTCGCGCGGATGGCGCTGTCCGAGGGCGTGCAGCGGATCATCTACCTGGGCGGGCTCGGTGAGAGCCCGCACTCGCGCCACCTGCGCAGCCGCCATCAGACCGCTGAGACGCTCGCGCACGAGGGACCGCCGCTGACGTACTTCCGCGCGTCGATGGTGGTCGGTGCGCGCAGCGAGTCCTACCGGACGCTGCGCTACCTGGTCGAGCGACTGCCCGCGATGATCGCCCCCGCCTGGCTCAAGAACGCGACCCAGCCGATCGGGATCGACGACACGATCGGCTACCTGACCGGAGCGATGTTCGTCCCCGGGTCGGCGGGACGCGAGATCCAGATCGGCGGACCCGACGTCCTCGCCTACGGCGAGATGCTCGACCGCACTGCCGCCGCCCTCGGCCTCCCGCGGCGCCCGCGCGTCCCGGTGCCCCTGATCACCCCGTGGCTCTCCTCACTGTGGATCGGGCTCGTAACGCCGGTCGACGCCGGGATCGCGCGGCCCCTGATCGAGGGTCTGTCGTCGCCGACGGTCGTCACCGACGCGAGCGGGATGGAGCTGTTCGACATCGCCCCGATCGGCTTCGACGAGGCGCTCCGGCGCGCGGTCGCCGAGGACCTGGAGGTATCAGCGAGCTGAAGGCGGCCTTGGTGCTCGCCGGTCCGCGGCCGGTCCGCAGGCGGCCAGTTGCCAGAGCAGATTGACCGTGAAGGGGGCGGTGGCGCCGCTCCCGGCGCGGGCTGAGGTTCGCCGGCCGGGCGGCGGGCGAAACTTCCCGACCCCCAGGTCACCAGGAGGGGGTTGGACCGTGGCGATCACCCAGCGCGCGCCCAGGTACAACCCCCTCAGCAGACGCGGGGGGTTGGGAAGTTTCAGCCGCGCCCGCCATCCTTCCGGCCGCGCCGGACGTCCTTCTGACCGGCGCCCGCCATCCTTCCGGCCGCGCCGGCCATCGCCCGGGGATCGGCTCAGACCGCTGCGGCGGCCTGGGTGCCCGCGCGGGCGAACACGATCTCGCCGCCGCCGGCCTCGACCTCGACCCGGTCACCTTCGGCGAACCGTCCCTCGAGGATCGCGAGCGCCAGCGGGTCGACGAGGCGCTTCTGGATCACGCGCTTGAGTGGGCGCGCACCGTAGGTCGGGTCGTACCCGAGGTTTCCGAGCAGCATCCTCGCGTCATCGCTGAGCACGAGCTCGATGCCGCGCTCGGCGACGCGCTCGATCACCCGCGCCACCTGCAGGTCGACGATCTCGCCGATCTGCTCGCGGCTCAACTGGTCGAACTCGACGATGTCGTCGAGACGGTTGATGAACTCCGGCTTGAAGTTCGCCTCGACGCCGGCGCGCCCGCCCGGAATGTTGGAGGTCATGATCAGGACGCTGTTCTTGAAGGAAACGGTCCGACCCTGGCCGTCGGTCAGGCGCCCGTCGTCCATCACCTGCAGCAGCGTGTTGAAGACGTCCGGGTGGGCCTTCTCGATCTCATCGAGCAGCACGACCGCGTACGGCCGGCGCCGGATCGCCTCGGTCAGCTGGCCACCCTCGTCGTAGCCGATGTAGCCAGGCGGAGCGCCGACGAGGCGGCTGACGGCGTGCTTCTCCATGTACTCGGACATGTCGATGCGGACCATCGCGTCCTGGGTGTCGAACATGAACTCGGCCAGCGCGCGGGCGAGCTCGGTCTTGCCGACGCCGGTCGGCCCGATGAACAGGAATGTGCCGATCGGGCGGTCAGGATCCTGCAGCCCGGCGCGCGAGCGCCGCAGCGCGCTGGAGACGGCCTCGACCGCCTCGTCCTGACCGATCACCCGCCGGTGCAGCCGCTCCTCCATATGAACGAGCTTCTCGATCTCGCCCTCGAGCAGCCGTGTCACCGGGACGCCGGTCCACTTCGAGACGATCTCGGCGACGTCGTCGGCGTCGACCACGTCCTTGAGGAAGCGCAACTCGACTCCGCCGGCACCGTCGGCCGACGCCGTGGCGGCCGCCGCTGCGGCGGCGAGCTGCTTCTCGAGTTCGGGGATCGTGCCGTACTGGAGCTCGGCGGCGCGACCGAGATCGGCACCCCGCCGGGCCCGCTCGAGCTCGCCCTTGGCCTCCTCGAGCTGCTCCTGGATGTCCGCGACCGCGTGCACCGACTCCTTCTCCCGCTGCCACTCCGCGTGCATCGCGGCTGAGCGCTCACGCTCCTCCGCGAGCGTCCGCTCGAGCTGCTCGCGCCGCGCGCGCGTGCCGGGATCGTCGTCGTCGCCGAGCGATTGCAGCTCGATCTCCAGCTGCATGATGTGCCGGTCGACCTCGTCGATCTCGGTGGGCTTGGAGTCGATCTCCATCCGGATCCGCGAGGCGGCCTCGTCGACCAGGTCGATCGCCTTGTCGGGCAGGAAGCGGTCGGCGATGTAGCGCTGCGACAGCTGGGCGGCCGCGACCAGCGCCGAGTCCTGAATCCGGACCTTGTGGTGCACCTGGTAGCGCTCCTTCAGCCCGCGCAGGATCGCGATCGTGTCCTCGACGGTCGGCTCGCCGACGAACACCGGCTGGAAGCGCCGCTCGAGCGCCGGATCCTTCTCGATGTGCTTGCGGTACTCGTCAAGCGTCGTCGCACCGACCGCCCGCAGCTCGCCGCGGGCGAGCATCGGCTTCAGCATGTTGCCGGCGTCCATCGCGCCCTCGGCGGCGCCGGCGCCGACGATCGTGTGCAGCTCGTCGATGAAGACGATGATCTGGCCGTCGGCGTCCGTGATCTCCTTGAGCACGGCCTTCAGGCGGTCCTCGAACTCGCCGCGGTACTTCGACCCCGCGACCATCGCGCTGAGGTCGAGCGAGATCAGCCGCCTCTCCTTGAGGCCCTCCGGGACATCGCCTGCGACGATCCGCTGCGCCAGGCCCTCGACGATCGCGGTCTTGCCGACTCCCGGCTCGCCGATCAGCACCGGGTTGTTCTTCGTGCGGCGCGAGAGCACCTGGATCACGCGGCGGATCTCGTCGTCGCGCCCGATCACGGGATCGAGCTTGCCGGCGGCGGCGGCCTCGGTCAGGTCGCGCCCGTACTTCTCGAGCGCCTGGAACTTGTCCTCGGGGCTCTGGTCGGTGACGCGGTGGCTGCCGCGGACCTCGGCGAGCGCCTTCAGGACGGCCTCTCGCGTCGCACCGACGGAGCGCAGCACGTCGCCGGCCGTCCCGGGGTGCGCGGCCAGCGCCAGGATCAGGTGTTCGGTCGAGACGTACTCGTCGCGCAGCTCGCGCATCTCGGTCTCGGCGGCCCGCAGGATCTGGATCAGCTCGGTGGAGCCGCCGGCGAGGTCGTCGTGGCCGGTCGGCGTCGTCAGGCGCGGGAGCGCCTCCAGCGCCGGTGCGAGCGTCGCGCGCACGGCCGCCGGGTCGACGCCCAGCTTGCGCAGCAGCGGCACGACGAGCCCATCGGCCTGCTCGAGCAGCACGGCGAGCAGGTGCTCGGGGCGCGTCTGCGGGTTGCGGCGCTCGTCTGCCAGCCGCTGGGCGGCCTGCAGGGCCTCCTGGGACTTGATCGTGAAACGGTCTGGTTGCATGGATCAGCCTTCTGGAAGAAATCTAAGTCGGTAAGACTAAGATTGTAGCGCGCTGGCGCCGCCTTTCAAGGCCTCCGTCCCGGCATCGGGAGATCGGTTCAGCGGGTGATCGTCAGATGCCCCTGAGCGGACTGGAGCTCGATGTTCAGTGCCGGATCGACGATCGCGCCGGTGACCGTGGCGGTCACGCTGGTCCCGTTCGCAAGCGCCGTCTTCAAGCGCGAGAGCTGCCCCGGCGAGAAGGGGACCTTGACCGTGCGCTCGCCGACCGCGGACAGGTGGTGGAGGCTCGAATGGTCGGTGAACGGCGCCTGCTGGCCGATCGTGACGCGCGTGAAGGCCACGAACAGGCAAGCGCCGCTGCATGTGACCGTGGCCGACACGGCCTTGGAGGCGACGGGCCGCTGGTGCGGCGGCACGATCACGCCGACGGTCGCGATCGGCGGCTCGGACGTGAGCGCAACCCCCGCCAGCTCATCGATGTTGACGCCGCCCCAGCCCGTCGCCTCGTTGAAGCCTGGGCCCGCCGTGCAGCACCCGAGCGGCGCGCCGCTGGCCTGGATGAACGGTCCGACGTCGTTGGAGCCCGCGGTCACGCTGTCGAACACGAGCGCCGCCTGGGCCGGATTGCGCCCGATGTCGTAGAGAAGTGGGTTGACGAGCCCGAGCCCCTGGAGCCTGCCCGCGCGCAACTGCTCGTCGATCAGCGCGAGCCCGCCGGCGAACAGCGGCGTCGCGGCGCTCGTCCCGCCGACCGTCTGCCACGGATTCGTCTCGCTCGCGTTGACGCAGTCGGGGGCGGCCGAGCAGTACACGACATAGCCGGGCGAGACGTCGGCGAGCAGTGCCACGTCCGGCAGCGCCCGCTGGTCCTGGGTGACCGTGCCGTCCTGGTAGGTCGGGCGCCCGAACAGCGTGCTGAAGCCGCCGCCGCTCGCCCCGACCGGGCTGACCGAGGCGCCATCGTTCCAGACGTCCTGAGAGAGGATCGTGTTGTTGCTGTTGAGCACCAAGTTGGTCCCGCCGACGGCGGTCGCGAACGGCGAGGAGGCCGGATAGTTGACGGCCAGTTCCGGATCGGGCGCCGCGTTGGTGTCGTTCGACGACACGCAGTCGGCCGAGCCGTAATCGCCGCTCGCCGCCAGAAAGCTGATCCCGCTGTCGGCCGCCTCCTGCAGCGCCGCCTCGGCGGCATCGACGCCCGAGCGCCCGACGGCCTGCTCGGTCTGCGACTCGCACAGGCCCAGCGACGCCGAGATCACCACCGGCTTGTAGCCCGTCGTCTGCAGCGGCGCGGTCAGCGCCTGGAGCACCTGGGTCGCCGCCGGCTGGGACTCGTAGACATCGATCGAGCGCAGCCCGGGCGCAGCGGCGTCGAGCACCTCGATGTCGAGCGTCGCCTCTCCGCCGGGCGACAGCGGGTCGTGGACGCCGACCCCGAACGCGTTGATCCGCGGTACGCCGATCCCGAAGCACTGCGCGAAGGCCGTGATGTCGCTCGCGCGAAAGCCGTCGATCTCGATCAGCGCAGCACGCTCGCCCTGGCCGAGCGTACCGGTGCTCTGCAGCGGGCCGTAGTTGTAGGCGGTCAGATACTGGTCGGGCGTGAAGCCGCCCGCCGCGAGTCCCGCAGGGCACCCGCTCGGGGTCCCGCTGACGGGCGTGTATCCAGATGTCGACGGGGCCGCGGCGGTGCGCAGCACGGGCACTCCCGCCAGCCCGAACGGCTCCTCGCCGGCCTGCGCGCGCGCGGCTCGCGCGGCTCGCACCGCTTGCACCGGCTGCGGCGTCGCCGTGATCGCCTCCGTGTCGAGCCCGACGACTCCGGTCACGAGGCCGCGCAGCCCCGGCGGAATCCTGACGCGCGACGCCGGCGCGGTGTACGTCTGGCCGTCCAGGCCGTGGTAGCGCGCCAGCCGCACCTCGAACAGGCGCTCGGCGCCTCCCGTCGACATCGTCGCGTCGACGAACAGGCCGGTCGCGTCCACCCGCAGCCGGGAGGCGCCGTGGCTGCGCAGGAACGCCGTCACGCGCCGCTCGGCGCGCCGGCTCGCGCCGAAGTGGCGCGCGAGCCAGCCGATCGACTCGTAACGGTGGTAGAGCCACGAGCCGGGGGTCGTCACCGCCGACGTGAAGCGGCTGAGTGCGGAGTAGTCGGCGACGAGCGGGAACGCGAGCGACAGGCTGCGTGGCGCCTGCGTGCCCGAACCGTGCCAGGTGACGCTGGTCTCCGCGGTGACGGCCGCCGCGACCGCACGGCCGGGCGCGAGCATGCCCCAGGCGCCGAGTACCGCGCAGGCCCCCAGCACGGCGCAGGCGAGCAGCACGGAGCCGCCGGCGCAGCGCGCGCGCCAGCTAACCGATCCCGCTACCCGCACACGGCACCTCCATCATGCTCCATCGGTCGTGGCCGCTCCCCGCCGTGGCGACCCGCCTGTTCATCTGCTTGAACGTCTGCAGCCATGCTGGCATACCGCGGCCGCAGGCGCCAAGCCGGCGCCGCGGCTCAGAGTCGCTGGTTGGCCTGGCGGACGAGCGCACCGCCGCGAACATACGGCACGATCTCGGCCCGCAGCGACCGCCGCAGCTCCTCGAGGCGGCTGACGTCGGCCTTGAGCTCGTTCGCCCGACGCTCGAGCGCGTTCACCTTGCGCTGCATCGCGTCGAGCTGGCCCTCGAGCTCGAGCACCCGCTCGACGCCGGCGAGGTTCATACCCAGCTCGGCCGTCATCTCCTGGATGCGCCGCAGCCGCTCGACGTCCGCATGCGAGTACAGCCGGGTGCCCTTGGGGGAGCGCTTGGGCTCGATCAGCCCGCGCGCCTCGTACATCCGCAGCGTCTGCGGATGCATCTCGGCGAGCTCGGCGGCGACCGAGATCATGAACACCCCGCGGTCGGAGGCGACCTCGACGCGAGTCGTCGTCTGCCGGCGGGTGCCGTCGCTCGTCGTCGTCGTCTCGGTGGTCGTGCGGATCCGCTGTCCGGCCATCAACTCTCACCCCCGCCCGCCTCGGCGAACAGCTTCTCCCGCGGATTGCCGTTCATCACCTCGCTGAGTCGCTGCACGGCGTCGGTCTGCTCGGCCGAAAGGTGCGTCGGGACATCGATCACGAACCGGTAGTGGAGGTCGCCATTGCCCTTGCCGCCCAGCCGCGGCGGGCCCTCACCGCGCAACCGCTGGACGGTGCCGTGCCTGGTCGCCCTGGGAACGCGCAGCCGCTTGGCGCCGTGCAGGGTCGGCACCTCGACCACGGCGCCGCGGATCGCCTCCGGGATCGTCAGCGGCACCTCGACCTCGAGGTTGTCGCCGTTCCACTTGAAGACGGGCGACTCCGCCACGCGCGTGATCACGTACAGATCGCCCGGAGGCGTTCCGCGCAGACCGGGGTCGCCCTTGCCGGCGAGCTTGATCCGGCTGCCGTCACGCACCCCGGCGGGGATGTTGACACGCAGCCGGCGCACGCTGCGCTGGGCGCCGGTCCCGTTGCACGTCAGGCACGGATCGTCGATCACGGTCCCCGAACCGCCGCACTTCGAGCACGGCTGCGAGATCGAGAAGATCCCCTGGCTCTGGGCCTCGACGCCACGCCCGTTGCACGCCGGGCAGACCCGCGGCTGCGTGCCCGGCTTGGCGCCGGTGCCATGGCAGGTCGCGCACGGCTGCGAGGTCGGGACCGCGAGCGGTACCTGCGTGCCGTGGATCGCCTGATCGAACGTCAGCGTCACCTCGGTCTCGAGGTCGCGCCCGCGCGCCTCGGGGGCACGCGGCCCGCGCGCGCCGCCGCGGCCGCCGGCCCCCCCGCCGCCGAACAGGTTCGAGAGGATGTCGGAAAACCCCCCGGCGCCGAACGAGCTGGGGTCGAAGTTGGGTACGCCGAAGCCGCCGAGCGGTCCCTGGCCGCGGTCGTACTGCTTGCGCTTGTCGGAGTCCGACAGGACGTCATAGGCCTGCGAGATCCCCTTGAAGCGCTCCTCGGCCTGCTTGTCGCCGGGGTTGCGATCGGGGTGGTACTGACGGGCCAGCTTGCGGTACGACTTCTTGATCTCCTCGTCGGAGGCGTTCTTCCCGACCCCGAGGGTCTTGTAGTAGTCCGTCTGGCCCGCCATCGCGCCGGCCTAAGCGGCCACCAGCACGCGGGCAGGGCGCAGCACCATCTCGCCGAGCCTGAAGCCCTGCTGGTAGACCTCGATCACGGTCCCGGAACCGGCGCCCTCGACCGGCTGATGGGCGACCGCCTCGTGATATGTGGGGTCGAACCGCTCGCCGACCGGCGAGAACGGCTCGATCCCGACCCGCGCGAGCGCCGCGAGCACGTCGGCGTGGACGAGCTTGATGCCCGACGCGAGCTGCGACTCGACCTCGGCCGCCGACTCCTCCGGGCTACCGACCCAGAACGCCTCGCTCGCCTGCACCGCCCGGTCGAGGTTGTCGATCGCGGGGAGCAGCTCCTTCGCGAGCTTCGCGACGCCGCGGTCCTGGGCCTCGCCGACCTTCTTCTCGGCTCGCCGGCGGTAGTTCTCGAAGTCGGCCTTGGTCCGTTGCGCCAGCTCGAGGTACTCATCGGCCCGCTCGGCCCGCGCGCTCAGCTCCTCCAGGTCGCGCTCGAGCAGCTGCTCATGCTCCTGGCCATCCTGGACCTCCTGGCCCTCGGCGGCGGCCGAAGCGACGCCGGGGTCGGCGACGGCGGCGCCACTGGACTCGGCGCGACCGGCGGCCACGCCGCCACCGGATTCGGCGGCGGCGGCTCCGCCGGCAGCCTCGGCCGCCGCGTACGCCGCGGCAGCCTGCTGCTGATCGGGGGAAGCGCCCGGAGCCGCCGTGGCGGCTCCGTCCTGTCGCTCGCTCATCCCTTGCCCTCTTCGACAACCTCGGCGTCGACGACGTCCTCCTCGGCGGAGGATCCGTTCGGCGAGCCGGTCGGCACCGTCGCCGTCGGCCGAGCCTGCGCTCGCCTGCTCCTGGGCACGCTGGTACATCTCCTCGGAGACCTTGTGGAAGGAGGCCTGAAGCGCCTCGGTCTTCGCCTGGATCTCCTGTGCGTCCTCGGAGGTCAGGACCTCGCGCAGAGCCTTGATCGCCGCTTCGATCTCCTCGCGAGAGCTCGCGTCGACGGTCTCGCCCAGGTCCTTGAGCTGGCGCTCGGCCTGGTAGGCGGCGTTCTCGCCGTTGTTGCGAGCCTCGGCCAGCTCGCGCTGGCGCTTGTCGTCCTCGGCGTGCGCCTCGGCGTCGGTCACCATCCGCTTGATCTCGTCGTCCGACAGGCCGGAGCCCGCCCGGATCTCGATCTTCTGCTCCTTGCCGGTCCCCAGATCCTTCGCCGACACATTCAGGATGCCGTTCGCGTCGATGTCGAACGCAACCTCGATCTGCGGGATGCCGCGCGGCGCCGGCGGGATCCCCGTCAGCTGGAACTTGCCGAGCGACTTGTTGTACGTCGCCATCTCGCGCTCACCCTGGAGCACGTGGATCTCGACGCTCGGCTGGTTGTCCTCGGCGGTGGAGAAGACCTCGGCCTTGCGCGTGGGGATCGTCGTGTTGCGCTCGATCAGCTTGGTCATCACGCCGCCCTTCGTCTCGATCCCGAGTGTCAGCGGCGTCACGTCGAGCAGCAGCACGTCCTTGACGTCGCCCGCGAGCACGCCCGCCTGGATCGCGGCGCCGACGGCGACGACCTCGTCCGGGTTGACGCCGCGGTGCGGGTCCTTGCCGGTCAGTTCCTTGACCTTCTCCTGGACGGCCGGCATCCGGGTCATGCCGCCGACCATCACGACGTGGTCGATGTTGGCCGCGCCCTTGTCCTTGGCATCGTCGAGCGCCTGGCGCACAGGCGCCACCGTGCGGTCGAGCAGCGACGCGGTCAACTCGCCGAGCTTGGCCCGCGTGAGTCGCATGTCGAGGTGCTTGGGGCCGCTGGCGTCGGCGGTGATGAACGGCAGGTTGATCTGCGTCTCCTGCGTGGTGGAGAGCTCGATCTTGGCCTTCTCGGCCGCCTCGTAGAGGCGCTGGAGCGCCATCGGGTCGGCTGCCAGGTCGATCGCCTGGCTCTTCTTGAACTCGCCGACCAGCCAGTCGACGACCGCCTTGTCGAAGTTGTCGCCGCCGAGGTGGTTGTCGCCGGCGGTCGCCTTCACCTCGAACACGCCGTCACCGATCTCCAGGACCGACACGTCGAACGTGCCGCCGCCGAGGTCGAAGATCAAGATCGTCTGGTCGGACTCCTTGTCGAGCCCGTAGGCGAGCGACGCGGCGGTCGGCTCGTTGATGATCCGCTTGACCTCGAGGCCGGCGATCCGGCCGGCGTCCTTGGTCGCCTGGCGCTGGTCGTCGTTGAAGTACGCCGGAACCGTGATCACGGCGCTGTCGACGGTCTCGCCCAGGTAGGCCTCCGCGTCGGCCTTGAGCTTGCCGAGAATCATCGCGCTGACCTCCGGCGGCGAATACTGCTTCGGCTGGCCGTCGACCGTCACCTCCACGCGCGCGTCGCCACCGGGTCCGGAGACGACCTTGTACGGGACGATGGACTCCTCCTCGCGCACCTCGCCTTCCTTGCGGCCCATGAAGCGCTTGATCGAGAACACCGTGTTCTGCGGGTTCGTGACCGCCTGGCGCTTTGCGACGGTCCCGACGAGTCGCTCGCCGCCCTGGGTGAAGGCGACGACCGACGGGGTGGTGCGGCCGCCCTCGGCGTTCTCGATCACCGTCGGGTCGCCACCCTCGAGGACGGCCATACAGCTGTTGGTCGTCCCGAGGTCGATTCCGATTGTCTTGCCCATCTCTTTCGTTCTGCTCCTCGTCGATCGTAAAAATCTAAGCGTGAGAGTAGCAGATTTGTCGTCGAGCGTATCCCCGCCGTCAGTGGTTCGAATCGGGCCACTCGGCATCCGTGACACCGACGCGCGGGCACATCCGGCGCAGCGGGCAGGAGCCGCATGCCGGCCTGCGGGCGTGACAGGTCCGCCGGCCGTGACGGAGCATGTTCAGGTGCAGCTCGAGCTCCTGACCCCGCGGGGTCAGCTCGAGCATCCGGTCGTGCAGCTCCTCGAACGGGGCCCGCTCACGGAACAGGCCGAGCCGCGTCCCGACGCGCGAGACGTGGGTGTCGACCGGCACGTCGCGCATCCCGAACGAGAACAGCAGCACGCAGGCGGCCGTCTTGCGGCCGACGCCGGGCAGCGAGCAGAGGTACGCCTGGGCCTCCGGGACGCTCACATCCGGGAGCCAGTCGAGCGACAGCGTGGCTTCGGTGGGGGTGGCTCGCGGGCCACCCCCACCGGCGCGGGCGCCTGCCTCGCCGGTGCCGGCGAGCGGCCCCGGGTTGTCCGTGACCGCCCGCAGGATCGCCTTGATCCGGGCTGACTTGACCCTCGAGATACCGCCCGGGCGGATCGCCTCCTCGACGGTGTCGACCGGAGCGTCGCGGACGAGATCCCACCTCGGGAAGCGCTCGCGGAGCGCCAGATACGCGACGTCACGGTTGCGGTCGTTGGTCGACTGCGAGAGGACGGTCAGGATCAGCTCGGCGATCGGGTGACCGTGCGGACGCGCCCGCGGGATCCCGTAGACCAGGCGCAGGCGGTCGCGAATCGTCCGGACCCGCCGGCGCGTGGCGGGGTCGAGGGGGGGCGCGCTCAGTCGACGGCTCCCCAGCGCTCGCACGCCCGGGCCGAGGCAGCGACCGCCTCGCGCAGCCCGGCGGCGATCACGGGCTCGTACCAGCCGCTCGCCTCGAGCCGCGCAAGCAGCTGGGCGGTCAACACGTCCCCCGCCCCGATCGTCGAGAGGACGCGCGCCGGAACGCCGGGCACGTCGAGCTTCAGCTTCCCGCGCAGCACGGCCCCGCGCGGGCCGAGCGAGAGGACGACATTACGCGCGCCCGCCTTGAGCAGCGCCAGTGCGGCCCGTTCGAGATCATCCTCGCCGGTCATCAGCTGGGCCTCGGCGAGGCTCGCACGGACGAGCGTCGCGCCCGGCACGCAGGCGTTGGCGGCGGCGGCCGCAGCGGCGCGCGAGCCCCAGCGGCCGAGATGCAGGTTCGGGTCGAAGACGACCGGTCGGTCGGCCTGCAGGGCCAGATCGCGAGCCCGGAGGGTCAGCTCCCGATCGTCCTCGGCGACCAGCGTGTTGCTGCCCAGGAACAGGCCCCCGTTGGCGGCGACGGCCGTTTCGAGGTCCGCAGCGAGCGTCCGCGAAACGCTCCCGCCCTCGTCGCCGTAGGTCACGTAGTTCGCCTCGCCTGAAGCGTCGACCGTCACGAGCGCGATCCGCGTGCCGACGCCCGCCGTCGGGCGCAAACGGCCGCAGTCGACCCCCGCGCCCTCGAGCGAGTCACGCAGCCACTCGCCGAACGGGTCGTCGCCGATCGCGCCGGCGAGCTCGACGTAGGCGCCGGCGCGGGCGGCGAGCAGGGCCACATTCGCAACGGTGCCGCCGAAGTGGGCGTTGAACGACCGCGCCTGCGCCAGGCCTTCGACGTGCCGCTCGCAGATCAGGTCGACGAACGGCTCGCCCAGACACAGCACGCCCCGCTGCTGGCGGGACTCGTTCAGCGGTTGGGGAGCGTTGGCGGTGCTCACAGACGAGACGTTATCCTCGCCGGGCCGTGCGCGTCCTTCTGAACGCGGGCGACCCGCCGCCGACGGGCCGGCGCGCCGCCCCGACCGCGCTCGCCGCGGTCCTCGCAGCGGCCTATCTCCTCGCCCAGCCGCGGAGCATCGACCTCGCGGCGACCCTCCTCCGCGTGCGGCTGTTCGGCGCCGAGGGCTTCGGCCTCTGGAACAACTGGTGGTACGGCGGTCATGACGTGCTCGGCTACAGCGTCCTCTATCCGGCGCTCGGATGGCTGCTCGGCGCGCGCCTGCCGGCCGCCCTCGGGGCGGTCGGGGCCGCCGCCGCGTTCGAGGCCCTCGCCCACCGGCGCTTCGGAGACGATGCGCTGCCCGGGGCGCTGTGGTTCGCGGCGGCGACCGCGACGATGCTGCTGTCGGGGCGGCTGCCGTTCGCGCTCGGGCTCGCAGGCGCAGCCGCGACAGCCCTCGCGCTGCAGCGCGGCCGGCCCGCCGCGGCGTGCGCGGGAGCGCTGTTCGCGGCGCTCGCGAGCCCGGTCGCAGCGCTGTTCGCAGCGCTCGCCGGAGCCGCGTATGCGGCCGCGTCGATGCGCAGGCGTCCCGCTCTGCTCGCAGGCGCCGGCGTCGTGGTCGCGGCGTTGGCGCCGGTGGCGCTGCTGGCGGTCGCGTTCCCGGAAGGGCGGGCGCGAGCCGTTCGCGGCCTCGGCGTTCTGGCCGATCCCGCTGCTCGCGGCCGGCCTGCTGGTCGCGGTCCCCCGGCGCGACCTCGCGGTCCGGGCCGCGGTCGTGCTGTACGCGCTCGCCTGCGCAGTCGCCTTCGCGCTGCCGACGCCGGTCGGCGGCAACGCGGCCCGGCTCGGGGTGCTCGTCGCGGGGCCGCTGGCGGCGCTGGCGCTGTACCCGCGCCGGCGGTTGCTGCTGCTCGCCTGCGCCCCAGTGCTGCTCTACCTGCAGTGGCACGCCGCGATCGCGGACGTCGCGACGGCGAGCGGCAGCGCCTCGACCACCGCCTCCTATTACCGCCCGCTGCTGTCGTTCCTCGAGCACGAGGGACGGGAGGCCGGCCCGTTCCGGATCGAGATCCCGTTCACGGCCGACCCACTGGGAGGCATACGAGGTCGCCCCGCGGTTCGCGCTCGCGCGGGGCTGGGAGCGCCAGCTCGACATCGCCGACGACAGCCTCTTCTACGGCGGGCGCCTGACCGCGGCGCGGTATCGACGCCTGGCTGCACCGGCTCGCGGTCCGGTACGTGGCGCTGCCCGACGTCGCCGCTGGATCGATCGGCGATCGGCGAGGCGCGCCTGATCCGGGCCGGCCTGCCGTACCTGCGGCTCGTGCTGCACACGCGGCACTGGCATGTGTACGCCGTCGTCGATGCGGTCCCGATCGCGACCGGGTCGGCGACCGCGACCGCGATCGGGCCCAACTGGGTCGCGCTCGCCGCGCGCGGCGCGGGCCGTTCGGTCGTGCGCGTCAGGTGGTCGCCGTACTGGCGGCTGAGCGGAGCGCACGGGTGCGTGTCCCGGCTCGGCTCGTTCGTCGCCGTGCGCTTCCGCCACGCCGGACGGGCGCGGCTCGTGATCGACTTCTCGCTCGCACGGATCGGGGCCGGCTCGCCACGGTGCAGTTGAGGCATCGCTGCCGGCGCCCACGCTGAGGACTCAGATGACGCCGGTGAGCGTCGCCGTCCCGATCGTCTCGCCGACCCTGAAGCCGCGGGTCTCGTCGTTGAAGGCCTGCTGGTTGAACAGCTGCGCCCCAGCCGACAGGAGCTTCAGGCGCAGGCCGGTGAGCGTGGTCCGGTCTCCGGCGACGCGCCGGCGCGCGTGCGTGAGGACGACGCTCGCGACCGGCAGCTGCCGGTACGTGGTCTTACCGAGGAATGTCGCGGTCAGCGCGGACGTGGCCCCCGAGAGGACCAGGGCGAAGCCGTTGAGCTCGAACCGGGCGGTGCTGTTCTGGCCGAGCGCCGGGTTCTCCCTCACGCTCGAGAACCTGATCCCGCCCGTGAACGTCGCGACGGCGGCGAGCGTGCCGGCGCCGAGTCGTCCACGGGCGAGCGGGAAACCGAAGGTGCCGGGCCGGCGCGCCGTCGCCGGGCCGATCGGAGTCACCGCGCGGTGGTCGGGATAGGCGCCGCCGGTCGGTGAGGTCAGCGTCGCGTAGACCCGCGCGGCGAGCTTGATCGTCAGCTGTCCCGACCGCAGCGGCAGCGGCCCCTGGGCGCTCGCCGGGCCGGCCCGCGCGAGCGGAGCGCCGAGCGCCGAGCCCGATGGAGCCGATCGCCACGACCGTGGCGCACCGAGACAGGACATACACCTCAGATTCTCTACCTTGCAATCAGGTCCCGAGCTTGACCGGACAATCGTGACACACGTTCACGAACCGCCCATGCGGACCATCCGCCACCGAACATGGCGCCACCGCGGGCCGGGCGGTTACGATGCCGACCTCTATGCGCCGTCGACTCGCGATGTTCGAGGCGCGGGTCCTGCCGCGCGACCTGATCGACGTCGCACGCCAGCTGTCGCTGTTCGGCGCGGCGTACGGCCTCTACGAAGTCGTCCGCGGCCTCGTGGTGACGAGCGGCTCACGGCCGTTCGAGGATGCGACGCGGATCATCAACCTCGAACGCGCGCTGCACGTGTTCGATGAGGCGCGCATCGAGGCGTGGGTGACGACGCACGCCCACTGGCTGCTCGTCACCGCCGACTGGATCTACATCAACGCCCATTTCACGCTGACCGCGGGCACGCTCGCGTTCATCTACGTCCGCCGGCACGAGTCCTTCTGCTTCGTCCGCAACATGGTCGCGACCGCGATGGCGATCGCCCTGATCGGCTACGTCGCCTACCCGACGGCGCCGCCGCGGCTGATGCCCGCAATGGGGATTCACCGATGCGATCGAGCAATTCACGGGCGTGCATCTCGAGCACGGCCTCGCCGGCGCGCTCTTCAATCCGTACGCGGCGGTACCTTCGATGCACGTCTGCATCGCACTGATCATCGGGGGCTCGATGTCCCGACTCGTGCGCAGCCGCACGGCCGCGGTGCTCTGGGTGATGTATCCCGTGCTGATCACGTTCGTGGTGGTCGCGACCGGAAATCACTACTTCACCGATGTGGTGCTCGGCGCGTTCACGGCGGCCGTCTCGGCGGTGATCGCGAAACGACTGCTCGCACGTGCGCGGCCCGACGCCTGGTCGTTCCGGCCGGCGGCGGTCGAGCCCGTCACATCCTCGCTCAAACGCGCCCCGGCGTAGTCGACTTCTCGGGCTCGGGCGGAGCCTCGTTAGTCTTAGGCGCGGACATGGCCGAGACCGAGACGAGAGGTGGCCGGCGGAGCCCCGGCCCCGACGGGCCCGGCCGCCGCGAGCGCCGCGCGAACGGCGAACGCCCGAGTTTCCAGAGCACGCAGGAGCTTGTCCGCAACCGGCTGATCGAGTCGCGCCTGACACCCAACGCGATCAGCCTCAGCGGCTTTGTGCTCAATTGCGCGGCCGCCGGGCTGGTCGTCGGCCGGCTCTTCTTCCTCGCCGGAATCGCCTTCATCGTCGGTTCGGTGATGGACACCCTCGACGGGCGCTACAGCCGCATGTCGGGCAAGGGCACCGAGTTCGGGGCGTTCCTCGACTCGACGCTTGACCGGCTCGAGGAGGGAATCGTGCTGACGGCGGTCGGCGCCTACTTCGCGTCACAGCACAACCAGCTTGCGGTCGCCTGCGTCGTCGCCGGCGTGCTCGGCTCGCTGATGGTGTCCTACACACGGGCGCGCGCCGAGGCACTCGGCGTCGAGTGCAAGGTCGGACTCGCGACCCGCCCGGTGCGGGTCGTGATCATCTCGGTCGGGCTGGTGTTCGCGCGCGGAGCGTCGATCGGGAACTTCGAGCTGCTCGCACCAGCGATCTACGTGCTCGCCGGGCTGACCGTGTTCACGACGCTGCAGCGGATCGCACACGTGCGCGCCGAGCTCGCGGGTCGGTAGGCTGCTCGCGGGCGGCGGCCGTCCGTGTAACCGCGGAGCCGCTTCGGACTACCTCCTATGGCCGCTCGCGCCGGCTTCGAGCATGGGCGCGACCACATCTTTGAGAAGGGACTTAACGTGAGCACCAGCAACGGCTCCGCCAACGGACACAGTTCGCACCCACCCACCGCTGACCTCGTTGGGCGCTACCAGCAGGACAAGGTCCGGGTCGCGATCATCGGCGTGGGCAACTGCGCCTCGTCGTTCGTGCAGGGCGTCCACTACTACCGGAACGCCGACCCCAACGAGCAGGTGCCCGGACTCATGCACGTCGACCTCGGCGGCTATCACGTCCGTGACATCGAGTTCTCCGCCGCCTTCGACATCGACGTCGAGAAGGTCGGCAAGGACCTCTCCGAAGCGATCTTCGCGGGGCAGAACAACACCCTCAAATTCGACGTCGACGTTCCCAACCTCGGCATCCCCGTCCAGCGCGGGATGACGCACGACGGGCTCGGCAAGTACCTCAAGCAGAAGATCAAGAAGGCTCCCGGGCCGACGGCGGACATCGTCGAGATCCTCAAGCAGACCCGCACCGACGTCGTCGTCTCCTACCTGCCGGTCGGCTCCGAGCAGGCGACGAAGTGGTACGTCGAGCAGATCCTCGAGGCGGGCTGCGGCTTCGTCAACTGCATCCCCGTGTTCATCGCTCGCGAGGACTACTGGAACAAGCGCTTCAAGAAGGCCGGCCTGCCGATCATCGGCGATGACATCAAGAGCCAGGTCGGCGCGACGATCGTCCACCGATCGATGGCCCGCCTGTTCCACGACCGGGGCGTCAAGCTGCTGCGGACGAGCCAGCTGAACGTCGGCGGGAACATGGACTTCTTCAACATGCTCGAGCGCGAACGCCTCGAGTCGAAGAAGATCTCCAAGACCAACGCGGTCACGTCGATCATGGGCCACGAACTGCCCGCCGACGATGTCCACGTCGGCCCGTCGGATTACGTCCCGTGGCTGACGGACCGCAAGTGGGCCCACATCCGCCTCGAGGGCCAGGCGTTCGGCGACGTGCCGCTGATCGCCGAGCTGAAGCTCGAGGTTTGGGACTCGCCGAACAGCGCCGGGATCGTCACCGACGCCGTCCGGATCTGCAAGCTCGCACTGAACAGCGGACTCAAAGGACAGCTCGACGGGCCCAGTTCCTACCTGATGAAGTCGCCCTACACGCAGCGCCCCGACGACGACGCGCGCGAGGCGACGGAGGAGTTCATCCACAAGTACGCCCGCCCGAGCCTCACGCCGGAGACCAAGTCGAAGTCGAAGTCGAAGTCCGCGGGCAAGTGACGCGCCGTTCGGCGGGCACGTAACCCCCGTTCGCGCGCACGCAGGTACGACGCCGCCTCGGTCGGACCTCGCTCAGAGCCCGACCGCGGTGGGCTCGTGCGCGCGCGCCGGGTCGGCCGGCACCGTCAAGGTGAAGCGTGCGCCCCCGGCGGGGACGTTCTCGACGATCACCGCGCCTCCCATGCGCTGCGCCAGTTCGGCGACGATCGCCAGCCCGAGACCGGATCCGACCGGGCGCTCGCTGCGGTAGCGCTCATACAGGTAGAAGCGCTCGAACACCCGCGGCAGGTCCTCGGCGGCGAGGCCCGGCCCGGTGTCCTGCACCGTGATCTGCCCGGGCGCGGCGGAGACCGTCACCGTCCCGCCGGCCGGCGTCAGACGCAGCGCGTTCTCGATCAGGTTCGAGGTTGCCTGGAGCAGCCGGTCGGGGTCGCCGACCCCCTCGGCCGGGCGCTCCGCGGCGGGCGTCAGCGTGATCGACAGCTCCCGGGCCCGCGGGAGGTGGCGCTCGACCGCCCGCGTCACGATCTCCGCGAGGTCGACCCGTGTCCGCTCGACGGAGAAGCCGACCCGCCGCAGGCGTGCGAGGTCGATCAGGTCGGACACCAGGCGTTCAAGCCGGCCGGCCTCGCCGACGATGACCTCGCCCGCGCGCTCGGGGGCGACAGCACCTTCGGCGAGCGCCTCCGCGTAGCCACGGATCGAGGTCAGCGGCGTCTTCAGCTCGTGGCTGACCGATTCGAGGAAGAGCCGCTGTTCGGCGCGGCTCGCCGCAAGCCCGCTCGCCATCGCGTTGAATGAGCGGCCGAGCTCAGCGAGCTCGTCCTCTCCCTCGACGGGCACCTCGATCTCCGCCTCGCCGGCCGCGACCCTGGCGGTCGCGCGGGCGAGCTCGCCGATCGGTCGCGTCAGCCGGCGCGCGAGCAGCCACGAGCTGATCGCCGCGAGCGCGACGCCGCCCAGCCCGGCGAGCAGCAGGCTCAGCAGGAACGGACGCCACTCGGCGAACAGCAGCGCCGGCGACCGCACCAGGACGATCCCACCGGCCGCCGTCGCCCGCGCCGCGTACAGGAAGCTGCGACCGAGAACGGTGACCCGTCCCTGCGAGTCGGTCAGCGAGGCGACCCGTGCGACCACGAGCCGCGCGACCGCGGGGCGCAGACGACGGACCCGCGGCCCGCCGACCAGAAAGACGTGCTCGCCGGGCCTCCGGGCGCCCGGCGCGCCACCGACCGTCGCGACGATCTGCGCCTGACGCGCCAGCGCCGTGAGCTGCTGCGAGGCGACCCGGTGACGAACCAGCACGGCCCCGACCGCCACCGTCAGGACACACGCTGCGATCGCCGCCGCCGCGACGTACCGGAAGACGCGGCTGCGCAGCGTCACGCGAGCGCCCCCTGCACGGGCCCTTGCGGCGTCATCCGACCGCCTTGTAGCCGACACCGCGAACCGTCCGGATCAGCTCGGGACGAGCGAGCTTCTTGCGCAGCTGGGCGACGTGCACCTCGACCGTCCTGGTCTCGCCCCTCGACAGGAATCCCCAGACGACGTCGAGCAGCTCATCGCGGGCGACGACCCGGCCGGCGTTCCGGACGAGATGTTCGAGCAGGTCGAACTCGCGCTGTGTGAGCTCCACCTCGGCCCCGTCGACGCGGACCTCGCGGGCGCTGACGGAGAGCGTCACGGGGCCGAGCGTCAGCACGTCGCCGCCGGCGGGAGCGGCCGACCGGCGCAGGACCGCCTTGATCCTGGCGGCCAGCTCGCGCGGTGAGAAGGGCTTCGGGACGTAGTCGTCGGCGCCGAGCTCGAGGCCGGCGACCCGGTCGGCGACCTCATCGCGGGCGCTCAGGATCACGACCGGGGTCCGGCCCCCGATCCGCCGGCAGACCTCGAGCCCGTCGATTCCCGGCAGGCCGATGTCGAGCACGACGAGCGTGATCGGATGGCGCCGCAGCTCGGCCAGCGCCTCCTCCCCGGACCGCACCCAGATCGTCTCGTAGCCGTCTCGGACGAGGTAGGCCCGCACGAGCGCCCCGATGTTCGCGTCGTCCTCGACGATCAGGATCGTCTCCGCCATCTGACGGGCCATCGTAGGGCTGCTCCGAGAGGGCGCGCCGGCAGGTTTTACACGCAGCTGACACTCGGCTGAGCAGGACCTTGCACGCATCGCCCATGATCGACGCCATGAACCACTCACTCTCCAGATACATGAAGCTCAGCGCCGGCGCGGCCGCGTGCGTCGCGGCCGGCGCCGCGGCCAGTCAGGTCGCCGCTGCGGGCGCCTCGACTCCGGCGGTCACCCACGGGCACTCGGCGCACGCACAGGCGCCCGCACGGCTGCGGCTGGGCGCGCTCGCCAGGCGCACCGTCGAGGGCCAGTTCGTCGTCGCCACAACATCGGGGTATCAGACCGTGACCGTCGCACGCGGAACCGTCGACTCGGTCAGCGGCCAGCAGCTGACGCTGACGGAGGGCGTGGGCGCGAACGTCTACAGGACGGTCACGCTGACGCTGCCGGGCGCCACCCGCGTTCGCGACAACCGCCGGCAATCGACGCTCGACCAGGTCACTCAGGGTCAGCGCGCGATCGTCCTGCAGACGCCGACGAAGGCGGTCGTGATCGCCCGCACGCCCGCTGCGACGACGCCCGCGGCATCGACGACGTCGGGGTAGCTCGGAAGTCTGGCGGCCATCGACGCTGCGACATGTGACGCTCGCCACAGGGACTAGACTGAGGCGCGTGCCGCCCGAGCAGCGCCTCGCGATCGCGCATGTCAGCCCCTTCGCCTGGGAGGCGCGCACCGAGATCGGCCGCCACGTGGAGCGCGTCGGGCAGGAGCTGGCGGCGCGCGGGCATCGCGTGCTGTTGATCGGGCCGTCCGCGTCGAGCGACCTCGTCCGCGAAAGCCGGCGCGCGCTGCGGGCCGACCCGTCGTCGCTGCTCGAGCGCGCCGACGGCCGGCCGTTGACGCTCGGCGTTGGCGAGGTCCTGCCGTTCTCCCCGACGAAGCGGCGCGCCGCGTCCCTGCCCGTCGACGTCGCCCGCACGATCGAGGAATGCCTGCTGTCACTGCCGCTCGACGTCGTCCACGTGCACGAGCCGTTCGCTCCCAGCGCGGCGAGCGTGGCGCTGCGCCACTCGCGCTCGCTGAACGTCGCGACCTTCCATGCCCCGACCGAGCGGACCCTCTCGACCCAGCTCGGCCGACCGCTCTCGCAGCTGCTGTTCAGCCGCCTCGACGCCCGCTTCGCGTCCTACCGCGCTACTCGTGACCTGATGGAGCGGTTCTTCCCCGCCGACTACGAGGTGCTCGGACCGGCCGCCGATCCAGCACCACCGGCGTCCGGGGGAAGCTCCGCTGACCGCGTCGAACTGGTGATGGTCGCCGAGGAGGAGCGAGCGGCGCTGCGGACCTTGCTGCGGGCGCTGCGGGCGCTGCCGACCGACACCGACTGGCGGGCGACCGTGTGGTCGCCACGACCGCTCGCGACGCCGGCCACGCTTGGACGGACGTTGCGCGAGCGCGTCCGCTTCATCGACTCGAGCGAGCAGGACGCCGAGTCGGTGATCGGCGCCGCCGACGTGATCGTGCTGGCATCCGAGGGTGTGCGGGCGACTCCGGGCATCCTCGTGCAGGCACTCGTCAGCGGCGTCGTCCCGGTGGCCTCACGACTGCCCGTCTACGAGGAACTGCTGTCCGACGGCGGCCATGGCCTCGCCTTCGAGCCCGGTGACGCCCAGACGCTGACGGCGCAGCTCGGGCGCGTGATCGCCGACCGCGGGTACCGCGACGAGTTGCGCGAGCGCGACGCCCCGCTGCGCGAGACGTTCGCGTTCCGGCGCGTCGCCGGGGAGCTCGAGTCGTCCTACCTGCGGCTGATCGCCAGGCGTCATGACGTCCGCGCCAAGCCGGCAGTCGCCCGCCGGATCGGCGAACGGCAGCTGATCGACGTCGATCTGCACATGCACACCGACCACTCGTACGACTGCGCGACGCCGGTCGAGGTCCTGCTCGCGGAGGCGCGCAGCCGCGGGCTCGGCGCGATCGCCGTGACCGACCACAACGAGATCTCCGGCGCACTCGAGGCCCGAGCCAAGGCCAGCGGGATCAAGGTGATCGTCGGCGAGGAGGTGAAAACGGCCGAGCAGGGTGAGGTGATCGGGCTGTTCATCGAGGAGCGGATCCCGCGAGGGCTGACGCTCGAGGCAACGATCGCCGAGATCAAGCGCCAAGGCGGGATCGTCTACGTGCCGCATCCGTTCGACCGCCTGCACTCGGTGCCCGACTACAAGCATCTGCTGACCGTGCTCGACGAGGTCGATGCGATCGAGGTCTTCAACCCGCGCGTCGCGATCTCCGAGTTCAACGACGAAGCGGTGCGGTTCGCCGCCAAGTACCGGATTCCCGCCGGCGCGGGCTCCGACGCCCACGTGCCGCAGGGTCTCGGCTCGGTCCGGATCAGGATGCGGGACTTCAGCGGCCCCGAGGAGTTCCTCGAGTCGCTGAGGGCGGCCGACATCGTCCGCAATCCGGCCAGCCTGCTCTACGTCCAGGCACTGAAATTCCTGCAGACGAAGGCGCTGCCGGAGTCGGCGAGACGCGCTTCGCGCGACCGGCGTGTGCGCCGCGTCGCACGCAAGTCCTGATGCACTCGCAAGGACATGCTCGCCGCTCGTCCAATCCGGGAGAGGTGCCGGCCACCGATGACGAGATTCGCGAGAAGTACCTCGAGCGCGCCATCCGCGAGCTGAACCAGCTCGCGCGCGAGATCCACGCCTGTCCCTACTGCCCGCGGGGCCAGCTGCTGCCCGTGCTCGGATCGGGCCACCCGCAGGCCGACATCTTCCTCGTCAAGCACGCGGCCAAGCCGGCCGAGATCGAGGAGGGAGTCGCGTTCTACGGGCGTACCGGGATGGCGCTGATGAAGTCGCTGAAGCGCCTCGACATCGACCCGCTGGCGGTCTACGGCACCGTCTGCGTCAAGTGCCCGGTGCTCGATCCGGTGATGGCCGATCCGGCCTGCGTCGCGCGGCTGAGCGAGGAGCTCGCGATCGTCTCGCCCAAGATCGTCGTCGTGATGGGACCGGACGCGCTCGGCGTGATCAACGACCTCGACCTGCCGTTGCAGCGCGAGCTCGAGCCCCGTCCCGGCGAGCTTCAGCGGCTGACACCGTCGATCGAGGGACTCTACGTCCCGAACATCGACGATGCGCTCGACGAGGAGAGCGCGAAGCGGGAGTTCTGGAAGGCTTTCCGCGTGCTCGGGCAGTGGTGGTCCGACCTCCCTCCCTACTGACTCCGTCGGGGTCCGCCTCCCCGGCCGGCCGGGGTGGGGATCGACGACCGGGCGGTCGAAAGCTCCCAACCCTCAGGTCACCTGGAGGGGGTTGGACCGTCGCGCGCACCCGGTGAGCGCCCGGGTACAACCCCCCGACGCGAGCCGGGGGGTTGGGAGGTTTCGCTCATCCGCAGCGATGCCACGCGGGGTGGCGGTCGGTTCCGGAGACTGCGCTCGCGGTAAGCTCACGATATGGACCTCGAAGAGCGCACGCTCGAGAAGGCAGGCTCGCAGTGTGAGGTGTGCGGCGCGACGCTGACCCCCCAGGAGCTCCAGGTGGTGCTCGAATCTGGCGGTCCGGCGCTGTGTGCGATCCACGCGACCGAGCTGGAGCCGGCACTCGAGTCCGAAGATCCGGGCTTCGGCGAGTAGCGCCGGACCTCAAATGTCGCACGCCCCGCAGGAGATCATTCCCGGTGTCCTGCACTGGACGGCGCCCCACCCCCGGATCGGATTCGAGGTCGCTTCCTACTGGCTCGAGCCGGCCGGCGTCCTGATCGACCCGCTGATTCCGCCGGAGGGCGGGCTCGAGTGGTTCGCGGCGCGGCCGGCGGCGCCGGTTTCGATCGTCCTCAGCAACCGCCACCACACGCGACAGAGCGCCGAGTTCGTCGAGCGCTTCGGGTGCTCCGTGTACGCGCCGCGATCCGGCATGCACGAACCGGCCGTCGGCGCGCTTCCCGCACGGCCCTACGATCCGGGCGACGTCCTGCCCGGTGGCCTCGTCGTCCACGAGTTCGGTGCGCTGTCCCCCGACGACATGGCGCTCGTGCTGCCCGCAGCCGAGGCCGTGTTCTTCGCCGACGGCGTCGTCCTCGGCGGCACGCCCGAGGCGGAGCGGCTCCTCGGGTTCGTTCCCGACTCGTTGATGGATGACCCGCCCGGAACCAAGCGCCGGCTGCTCGCATCGCTGGCGCGGGTGCTCGACGAGGCCGGCTTCCGGCACGTGCTCTGCGCCCACGGCGGCCCGCTGCTCGACTCGGGCCGCGACGAGCTCGGCGCATTGGTGCGCAACGGCGGCCGGACCGCGTTCGAGCTGTAGCGGCCTGCGGGCCGTCGCGGCGGCGCCGGTTCGCCCACGACGACGATCACATCGTCAGGACGATCTTGCCGAGCTTGCCCCCGGCGACGAAGTGCTCGTAGGCGGCGAGGGCGTCCTCGAGCGGGTAGGCGCGCGCGACGGGGACCTTCAGCGCACCCGTCGCGAACAGCGGCAGCACGCTGCGCTCCATCGCCCTCGCCGTGAGCGCCTTCTCCTCGAGCGGACGAGCCCGCAGCATCGAGGCGAGGACGCGGCCCCGCTTCCCCATCAGCACGCCAAGGTTGAGCTCGGCCCTGGCGCCGGCGCCGATCCCGATCACGGCGATCCGGCCGAGCGTCGCGAGGGCCGCGAGATCCTCGGGGAGGTTGGGACCGCCGACGAGCTCGAGGATCACGTCGAACGGCCCGTGCTCCGCGAAGCCGTCGGGCTCGATCACGGTTGCACCGAGTGCGGAGACCTGGTCGCGCAGCGCCGCGTTGCGAACGGTTGCGTGAACGCGCGCACCGGCCGCGACACCGAGCTGGACGGCCGCCGTGCCGACGCCGCCGGCGCCGCCGTGGACGAGCAGGCGTTCGCCGGCCAGCAGGCCGGCTTGCGTGAAGACAGCATCGTGCGCCGTCGTGAAGACCTCCGGAATCCCGCCGGCGGCGGACCAGCCGACACCGTCCGGCACCGGCATCAGCACGCGCTCGTGCACGACCGCCAGCTCGGCCTGGCCGCCACCGCCGACGATCGCCATCACGCGGTCGCCCTCGCTGAAGCGGTCAGCACCGGGACCGCGACCGACGATCTCGCCGGCGAGCTCGAGCCCGGGGATGTCGGCGGGACTGCCGGGCGGGGCCGGGTAGCGACCCGCACGCTGGTGGATGTCCGCGCCGTTGATCCCCGCCGCGTGCACGCGGACCAGGAACTCGTGTGCGCCGGGCTCCGGGTCGCGATGCTCGGCGATGACCACGGCCTGATCGCGGATCGTGACGGCTCGCATCGCGACGGCGCTACGCGCGTTCCAGCACGGCGACGCACTCGACGTGCGGCGTCTGCGGGAACATGTCGACCGGGCGGACCTTGCGCAGCACGTACCCTGCCTCGACGAGCTGGGCGGCGTTCGGCGCAAGGGTCGTCGGATTGCACGAGACGTACACGACGCGCTTCGGGGCGGCCTCGATGATCCGCCTCACGACCTTCTGCGACAGCCCTGCACGTGGCGGGTCGACGACGAGCACGTCCGGCCGTCCCGCCTGCTGCACGAGCTCCCGCATCGCCAGCCTGACGTCGCCGGCGAAGAAGCGGGCGTTGTCGATCTCGTTACGACGAGCATTCGCGATCGCGTCGGCGACGGCGTCCGGGATGATCTCGAGGCCCCACATACGGGCGGCGCGCGGGGCCATCATCAGCCCGATCGTGCCGATCCCGCAGTACAGGTCGTAGACCCGCTCGGTCCCGCTCAGCTCCGCGTATGTGATCGCCAGGCGGTAGAGAATCTCCGCCATCTCGGTGTTCGTCTGGAAGAAGGCCTCGCTGGAGATGCCCAGGCGCATGCCGCCGAGCTCCTCCTCGAGGCGCTCGACGCCCGCCACCAACTCGGTGCGCCCGCCGCTGGTCGTCTCGGCGACGCTGGCGGTCTGGGTCCAGAGCAGCCCGGTCGCGCTCGTCACAGCGGCCGCGAGCCCGTCGCGATCAAGCTGCCCCGGGCTCGTCACGAGGCGAACCTGCAGATCGCCGGTGCGGCGACCCTCGCGCACGATCAGGTTGCGCAGGAACCCCGAGCCGGTGCGGCGGTCGTACGCCGCCAGCCCCTGCATCCGGCACCACGTGACCACCTCCTCGCGGATGCGGTTGCCGCGCTCCGAGGCGAGCAGGCAGTCGCTGACGGGCACGATCTCCTCCCACTGACCCGGGGCGTGGAAGCCGCATACGAGCTCACCGCCGGCGGCCGTGCCGAACGAGTACTCGAGCTTGTTGCGGTAGCGCCACTGCTCGACGGCAGGGATGATCGGCTCCAGCTCGTAGCCGCTCAGCCGTCCGATCCGGGTCAGGGCTTCATCGACCTGCTCCTGCTTGACGGCGAGCTGGCGCTCGTAGGGAAGGACCTGCCAGGGAGCGCCCGGATGCTCGGCGAGGGGCGCCACCCGCTCGGCGCTCGGTGTGACGATCTCGATCGCGCGCGCCTCCGCATAGGCGCGTTTCGCCTTTCCGACGACGGCCCGAACCGTGTCGCCGGGAATCGCTCCCGTGACGAACACGACGAAGCCGTCGAGGCGCGCAACGCCGGCACCTCCGTGAGCGAGCGCGTCGATCGTCAGCCGCAGCTCGTCACCGCGGCGTGGTCTGGTCGCGGTGACGGGCGCCTGCTCCACCCGGCCTAGCTTATCCGGCTGTCAGCCGATCAGCCGTTCGATCGCTTCGAGCACCGGCGTGCGGTTCGCGTGGCGCCGCTCGTAGTCACGAACCCTCCGCAACTCCGTTGCCGTCAGCTCCGTGAGCAGCGGCAGCAGCCTGGCGACCGTGAGCTCGCCGTAGTGGGCGACCGGCAGACCCCCGTCTGCCATGTCGAACGGTCCGGCGTGGGCCGGAACTTCCTCCAAAGTTGACATTTCCTGCGCCTCCGATCAGCGAGGGTAGCCGATCGCGGCACGCGCGGCGAAAGATTTCGTACGGATGCGCACATGGCACCCGCTCGGAACCGAGAACGAGCTACTCCGAGGCCGAGCCGACGAGCAACTCGAGCAGCGCCTTCTGGGCGTGGCGGCGGTTCTCGGCCTGATCCCAGATCCGCTGCCGGGAGCCGTACAGCACTCCCTCGGTGATCTCCTCGCCCGGGTGCGCAGGAAGGCAATGGAGTGCGATCGCACCGGGAGATGCGAGCTCGAGCAGCGCCTCATCGAGGCAGTACGGGGCGAGCGCCCGCCGCCGCGCCTCAGCCTCCACCGGCGCGTCGTTCATCGACACCCAGACGTCGGTGTACAGCGCATCGGCGCCCCGGGCGGCCTCCCGCGGATCAGACGTGAGGACCGCGCCGGCAACCGGTGCGAGCTGGTAAGCGTCCGGCGCCGCGATCCGTACCTCGACACCTGCCATGGCGCCCAGGATCGCGAGCGAGCGGGCGACGTTGTTGCCATCCCCGACATAGGCCAGCGTCAGACCCTCGAGGCGGCCGAACGCCTCCTGCAGGGTGAGGAGATCGGCGAGCGCCTGGCACGGGTGATGCAGCGCCGTGAGCATGTTGAACACCGGCACGCTCGCGTGGCCGGCGAGCTCGCGCACGAGCGTGTCGGGCCCGGTGCGAATCCCGATCGCGGCGACGTGGCGGGAGAGCACGAGCGCGGTGTCGCGAGGCGACTCGCCGCGGCTCAGCTGCATCTCCTCGGGGCGGAGGACGAGCGGATGGCCCCCGAGTTCGTGGACCCCCGACTCGAACGACACGCGCGTCCGTGTCGAAGGCCGTTCGAAGATCAGCGCGACGCTGCGCCCGCGCAGCGCCGACGAGGACAGCGGCGCGGCCTTCAGCTCGAGCGCCCGCTCGAGCAGTCGTGCGAGCTCCTGCTCGGTGATCTCCTCGCCCGTGAGGAAGTGGGTCAGCGCGCGAGTGTTCAAGCAGAGCAGTCTAGTGTCGTGAAGCAGCAGGGCAAACTCGTCGGCCCGGTGCGGCGCGCCAAGTGACCCTTAGTGCTCCCCGCCGTAACTTCCGTCGCGATCAGGCGGCGAGCGGGAGTGGCGCGTGGTCGGGGGTCTGTTCGAGTCGTTCGAGCAGCGCGGTGAGCTTGTCGCGGGTGAAGTTCCACTCGAACGGTTCGGCGATCTGGTTGTAGCGATCGGCGAAGTCGTCCAGCGCTTTGGCGAGCGCGGTGGTGTCCTCGAAGTCGTTGGGATCGAGGACTTTGCGCTGGATGATCGAGTGGTAGTCGGGTGGCCGGGGGCATCTCAGCCCCCGGCTCCCCCGGATCCGGGCGTGACAGTCTCCCGTCACCCGGCTCTTCTCACCAGCTGATCAGTACGTGCGGATCCACTGCCAATGCGCGAATAGACCAGGAGCTCGTTCGAGCAGCCCAGTCCACCATCGTTTGAACCGCGTGTAGGTCCGCAGCCGCCTGTACTTCTTCCCAGCCCAGCGCCTCAGGTAGAGATCGACGCGCCGTAGGAAGGGATAGAGCGCCGACCGGTAGTACCGGCCGTAGTAGTTCATCCATCCGGCGATGATGGGGTTCAGCCATTCCGCCAGGTCGTCTAACGACAGGTTCGTGCGAGCGTGGATCCGCATGGCGCGGAGCCGTTCGCTCTTGGCGTTGAGCGCTTCGGGGCTGATCGCGGGCAGAAATGACGTGAAACCACGTCCGGTCTTGCCGCTGATCGCCTCCCGTGGTCGGAAGGCGAACCCCAGGAACGTGAAAGAGATGTGCTCGTGCTCGCCCCGACGGTTGCTGTCCTTGCAGTAGACGATCTTCGTCTTGTCGGGGTTGAGCCGCAGTCCCACCTCTTGCATCCGCACGGTGATCCTGGCCAGCACCTCTTCCGCTTGGCGACGGGTGGTGCAGTGCACCACTCCATCGTCGGCGTAGCGCTCGAATGGACAGTCCGGGAACTCGCGGGCCATCCAGGAATCGAACGCGTAGTGCATGAACAGGTTCGCCAAGCACGGCGAGATCGCCGAGCCTTGCGCGGTTCCCTTGGTGCGCTCGATCAGGGTACCGTCGGGCAACTGTACCGGCGCGGCTAACCATCTCCGCACGTAGAGCAGCACCCAGCGGCAGTCGGTCACCGTCTCGACCGCCCGGACGATGAGGTCCCAGGGAACGGTGTCGAAGAACTTCTGGACGTCAAGATCGATTATCCAGTCGTACTTCCAGCACCGCCGTCGGCATGTCTCGACCGCGTCCAGCGCCGCTTTTCCCGGCCGGTAGCCATAGGAATCCGGATGGAACCGAGGTTCCACCAACGGCTCCAGAAACCTGGCCGCGGCCGTTTGAGCGATTCTGTCTGCGATCGTAGGCACCCCGAGCACCCTGACCCCACCGCCGTGCGGCTTGGGGATCTCAACCGCCCTGACCGGCGAGGCAAACCAGGTCCCCGAGCTCATCCGATTCCAGATCTTGAAGAGGTTGTTCTCAAGATCGGCCTCGAACTCGTCCAGGGCCTGCCCGTCCACGCCGGGGGCTCCCTTATTTGCCGCGACCCGCCGATACGCCTCCCACACCAGCAGCTTGGGGATATCGAACGGCTTGTCCTGCTTGGGCTTTGGCTTGTTCATCTTCGCTTCCTCCCAGAACCTCACGGCGCTGGTTGAACGACATGGACATTCCTGGTGAGCCGGCCCCTTCGCTCCACCACCACCCCAGCGAGCAGCGGCTTCACAGCTAATACGAGCCGGTCCGCCAGCGAGCGCCGCGACCGGTACTCAATGCCTCCGGTTTCCGCCGTTGGCACGCTCCCTCTCGCCGCCCGTCAAACTGACCCGCAGGCCCGGACGGCCGCTTTCGTCGCTCGCCTTCTCACGTTCCGTGCAAGAGCCGCAGCCCAGGATCACGCCGCCTTCACGCCGGGCACCGCCTGGCCAACAACGCGGGCAGCCGCCAGACTCATCCCGAGGGAGAAATCAGGCCCCCCGGTTTCGATGCCATCTACAGTGTTTCGACGCCTCAACAGCGCACGCCCGCCGCTCTGGCCGGACGCTTCTGGAACGTCTTCCTGGACCCCACCTGACGCGATCAACGCCACGCCGTTCCCCTGGACGCTCACCACGACAGTCTTCAGCTAACGCAGCACCAGGGCGGTTTGACGCCCGCCCCCGCAGGGCCGACGCCGAAGGGCCAACGATCCTTCATCTCTCACACAGCACCGCCTATATGAGGGGTCTTCTACACGGCTCCTCCTTCAGCGTGCGTGACGCACGATCTCGACCTGGTTGACCCAGCTGCCGTGAACGGGGGTGTGGACGAGGATCAGGTTCGGCCAGCGGCGCTGGAGACGGTCGATGCTTTTCTTGCCGCGGTGGTCAGAGCCGTTGTCCACGATCCAGAACACCCGTGGCGCGGACGCGTACGGCTCTTGGGTCATGACCTGGTCAACGAGCCGGTCAAACGCGGCGATCCCGCCCTTCGGTTCGCTGCGGCCGATGATCCCGCCGCGGCGCACGTCCCACGCGTCGAAGTAGCAGAGCGCGCCTCGGCGCTCGTACTCGTGCTCGACGCGTTGCCCACGACCCGGGGCCGGCGGATCGGCAGCGTGGATGCGTGCGCGAACCTGGATTGACGGCTTCGCGTCAGCGCTGATCACGCAATCGCCGGGCTCAAGCAGCTTCCCGTCCCAGCGACCCGCGTACAGATCCAGAATCGGGCCTGCCCGCTCAAGGAACTTCGGGTCGCGCGGAAAGATCCACGAGCGCGTCTGCCACGGCTTGATCGCGTCCTGAGACAGCCACCGCCCGATCGTGGACGCCGACGCGTCGCTGATCGCCTGCTCAACAACGAACCGGTGCAACTCAGAGCGACTGAACCGCGACAGCGCCAACCCATGCGTCTTGGGTAACTCGCATGCGATCGCCTTGACCTGCGCGACCTCGTGCGGGGGGAAAACGCCGCGGGCGACCCGACCGCGGGTGATCGTGCAGACCATCAAGACGCCGTTCGCCAAATCGTCGTCGCCACTGCCCGACAACCTTCGAGCACATCTCAAGACGCCCAGCGATCTCCACGTTGGACAGACCCTCAGCCGCATACAAGATGACCTTCGCGCGCTGCACGTCGCGATACGGGAGCGTCAACTTCGCGGCCCGCCGCTCCAGCACCAACCGCTCCTCGTCGCTGAGCGTGATCTCGACCGCGAACGCCATCGACGAACAAGTTCGCCGCCGACGTTATGACTCCTTCAACAAATCCGGAGGGAACTTCCGGCGGGGAGCACTAAGCCAGCGACACGACCGTTGCGACGAGCGTGGCGACGAGCGTCGTCCAGACGATCACCGTGGCCGCGAGGCGCTGGTCCAACCCGTATGCGTGGCCGATGATCAGCGCGCTGATCGCCGACGGCGCGGCCGCCTGGACGATGAACACGGTCGGGATCGCCACGCCGGCGGCGGCGCAGGCGAGCAGCAGGACCGGACTGACGGCGAAGCGCGCGACGATCGCCAGCAGGACCCGGCGGTCGGGCCGCTCGAGCAGGGGTGCGTGATCCTCGCGGCGGTCGGACGACAGGTAGATGCCGACGGCGATGAAACCGAGGACGAGCAGGGCCTCGGCGAGACCGTGGGCGACCCTGACCAGCACCTCCGGCGCCAGCGAAGCGGGCACGAGGAGCCCGGCGATCGCCGCCCAGAGCGGCGGGTTGCGCGTCAGAAAGGTGCGCAGGCGGTCACCCGCCGACGCCGTCGGGCGGCCGCTGAAGGCTGCCCCGACGGCGAAGCCGACCGTGAAGAACATCGGGCCGCTGATCAGCTGGTCGTAGGCGACCGCGCGGCTGAGGGCGCCCTCGCCGAGCAGCGCCACGCACACCGGGATCCCGAAGTAGCCGCTGTTGACGAGGATCACCGTGCAGACGAGCGATCCGAGCGACAGCCGGGGGATCCCTATGTGTGCGCCGACGCGCCACGCGAGCATGCCGGCGCAACCGGTCCCGACGTACGCGAGCGCGAGCCCGACGGCCGCGTCGAGCGACAGTCTCAGGTGGGAGAAGCCCGCGTACGAGAGGAACGGGACGAGGACGTAGAGCATCGCGGCGAGCGACAGCTCCGCGAACCGGCGAGCGTGCGCGGACCGGTGGTCGGCCGTGACTCCGGCCGCTGTCGCGAGCACGATCGCGAGGGCGACCAGGATCACGCGACCGAAGCTACGCGAACTGTGACGGTTTCGCCCTCACGAGCGCCGGCACCCCGCCGGCGCGCGGGATGGCGGGCTCCTCAGCGCCCGGCGCGCAAGCCGAAGCCGCGCAGCACCAGGAGCGCCTTCTCGCCGAGGCTGCCGCGGCCGGGGAGCACCCCGAGCTGCACCGCCGCGTCGTAGAGGTCGAAGAAGGCGCGCACGCGCATCAGCCGGTGGCGCTCGAGCTGGCAGTAGAAGATGCATGGCACGACGACGAACCGATTGGTCGCGGGCAGGCCCTCGAGCGGCTCGCGGTGGGTTGCCAGCAGCTTGCTCGGGGCCGCCGCGAAGTGGCCGTCACTGAGCCGGTCGCCCAGCTTCTGGAGGCGGGCGTCGGGAAACGCGGCCCACAGGCGGGCCGCGTGGGCGGTGAGCGCGTCGATCCCCTCCAGCGGCTCGGCGACGAGCGGGTCCTCGTAGTGCACGTCCTCCGAGCACACATCACGAAAGGCAACGGGGTCGCGTCCCGACCAGGCGGCCTCCCAGCCGTCGATCAGCTCGTCAACCGATGGAACGCGCTGGTCCAGATCCGATGGGGGTCGCCTCGCGCTCACGGGTCAGCGCGGATGCTAGCGCTGCGCGCTGGCAGACTTGGAGGCGTGAAGGACGACCGCAGGACCTCGACGCAGCCCGACTTCCTCGAGCGCTACCGGGCGCGCACGGAAGCTCAGAACGCCGCCGCCCGGGCGACCCTCGTCCCGCTCGAGCCCGGCGAGCGGCCGGGGCCGCTGCGTACCGCGATCGCGCTCGCCACGGTCGCCGGGGTGCTGAACCTCGTGCTGTTCGCCGCCGGTGCGACGATCGGCGGCAAGCATCCGGCCACCGGGCCGATCGTGCTGTTCTCGGTCGTGATGCTCGGCTGCGCCTTCGGGATGTGGCGGCTGTGGGCGGGAGCCGTGCTCGCCTTCATGGCCTTGCTCGCGGTCATCGTGGCGCTGTTCTCGCTGCTGCTCGCGGAGGCGTCCAACCTGCTCGGCGTGCTCGTGCCGCCGGTCTTCATCGTCGGCTGCGGCTATCTCTTCTGGCGACTGGTGCGGGTCCTCGGGCGCATGCAGACGCCGCGGCAAACCCGGTGACTCCTGTTTGGATAGGCTGACCGTCGTGCCTGAATCTGAATTTGACTGCATCGTCGTCGGCTCCGGGCCCGGCGGATACGTGACCGCGATCCGCGCCTCCCAGCTCGGGATGAAGACCGTCGTGATCGAGAAGGACAAGGTCGGCGGACGGTGCCTCAACTACGCCTGCATCCCGGCCAAGGCGGTCCTCCGTGCTGCCGACGTCCTCCAGGAGATCCGAGACGCCGGCGAGTTCGGGATCGCCGTGGGCGAGCCGTCGGTCGACTTCGCGGCGGTCATGGCCCGCCGCGACAAGGTCGTTCAGACCTTGACCGGGGGCGTTTCGGGGTTGCTCAAGAAGAACTCGGTCGAGGTGATCGAGGGCGCCGGCTCGCTCGCCGGCGACGGGGTGGTCAGGGTCGGCGACCGGACGCTGACGGCGAAGACGATCGTGCTCGCAACGGGATCGGTGCCACGACCGCTCCCGGGCGTGTCGTTCGGCGGGCGCGTGATCGGCACCGAGGAGGCGTGGGCGCTGCGCGAACTGCCGTCCACGCTCGCCGTCGTCGGTGCCGGCGCGTCCGGCGCGGAGATCGCCTCGGCGTACGCGCGGCTCGGCGTGCAGGTGCGGCTGTTCGAAGCGCTCGACCGCGTCCTCCCGACCGAGGATGCCGATATCTCCAAGGCCGCCGAGCGCGGCCTGCGGCGCCAGGGCATGGAGATTCACACGTCCACCCTGATCAGCGACGTGAAGTCGACCGACGACGGCGTCACGTTCAAGTTCGGAGACGAGTCCGGCAGCGCCGACTGGCTCGTGATCGCAGCCGGGCGCGGACCCGATGTCGAGGCGCTCGGGCTCGAGGCAGGCGGGGTCGAATTGGGCGAGCGCGGGCTGATCAAGGTCGATGGCGCGCTCCGAACGTCGGCTGCGGGGATCTATGCGATCGGCGATCTCGTACCCGGGCCGGCGCTGGCCCACAAGGCCAGCGACGAGGGCGTGATCGCGGTCGAGGATGCGGCCGGGCTGGCGACGCACCCGATCAGCTACGTGGACATCCCGCGCGCGACCTTCTGCACCCCGAACGTCGGCTCCTTCGGCCTGACCGAGGCGCAGGCGAGGGAGCAGGGGCATGACGTCGTCGTCGGCAAGGTCCAGTACGGCGCCGTCGGCGCCGGCACGGTCTACGGCGACCGCACCGGCATCGTCAAGATCGTCGGCGATCGCCAGTACGGAGAGCTGCTCGGCGGCCACATCTGCGGGACGCGGGCGACCGAGCTGATCCAGGAACTCGTCAACGCCAAGGCGCTCGAGGGCGGCTACCCGGAGGTCGCGCGGACGATTCACGGGCACCCGACGCTGTCGGAGGCCCTGATGGAGGCCGCGCGCGCAGCCGATGGCTGGCTGATCCACGGCTGAGCGCGACGGTGGGAGTTGTCCAGCGAGTGGCGCTGGCGCAGGATCAGGCCGTCTTCTTCTATGACCTCGGCGATCCCGAGTGCTACCTGGCGGCCGAGCGCGTCCTGCACGAACTGCCGGTCGTACCCGACTGGGAGCCGGTGCTGGGCGCCGCCGGATTCGCCCCCGCGAGATCGCCGGATCCGGAGGCGCTCGCCGAGCGCGCGCGCCTGCAGGGGCTGCAGCCGCTCCGCTGGCCGGCCGGATGGCCCCCGGACACGCGAACGGCGATGCTCGCGGCGACCTACGCGAAACAGGTCGGTCGCGCCGTCGCGTTCTCACTCGCCGCGTTCCGCCAGGCGTTCGCCGGCGGCCGTGACCTCGCCGATCCGGACACCGTGCTGATCGCGGCCGCGGCCTGCGAGCTGCACCCGGCGGC
The DNA here is from genome assembly GCA_963705995.1 of uncultured Solirubrobacterales bacterium. Lineage (GTDB taxonomy): Bacteria > Actinomycetota > Thermoleophilia > Solirubrobacterales > Solirubrobacteraceae > Palsa-465. Next base: position 406,826 of record CAVPLN010000036.1, on the reverse strand, counting down.
CGTGCTCCGCGGGATCGAGCTGCGGTCGGTCGCCGACGCCCTCCAGGGATCCGTGGCGCGAGCGCAGAGCCTCGGCGTGCGCGGGCTGCCGGCGCTCGCCATCGCCGATCACGTCTTCACCGGACCGGATGCGGTCGACGACGCCGCCCGAGCCATGTCGGGGACCGCGTGAAGGCGAACCGCGCGTTTCACCTGATCGCCAGTCGCGAGGGGCTGGGTCCCGCCTTCCTGGCCGACGACAGCCGACTCGACCGGATCGAGATCGTCTCGATCGACGACGGCGAGGTCGTGATGTTCTGGGAGCTGGCGGCGCGCGACGCGGCCAGGCTCCTGCGGCAGCTCCGGGCGGACCTCGCGGGACTGGAGGCCGACGCGTTCCTGCAAAAATGGGAGCACCGCTCGGGGTGACGCCGGGAAAGCTCCGGACGAGGGGTTATCGTCTGCGCATGAACGACTCGACAGCGAGTCTCGGAACCAAGGGCAAAGTGACGACGGTCGAACTGGACCGCGGCGCGCGCGCGATCGCGCGCCGCAGCGCTGAATCCCGCGCGACGATTCCGAGCGTCGAGTACACAGCCGAGGTGAACATGGCGGCGACCCTTGCCCGCGAGGCCGAGCTCGGCTGCGGGACGGCGGCGCTGATCGTCCGGGCCGCGGGCCACGCGCTGACGGCAGTGCCCCGAGTGAACGGCTCATACCGCGATGGGCGCTTCGAGATCTACGAGCGCGTCAACATCGGCGTGACGATCACCACGGAGGACTCATACGTCGTGCCGACCGTGTTCGACGCCAACGAGAAGTCGGCGGTCGAGATCGCCACCGAACTCGCCGAGCTCTACCTGCGGGCGCGCGAGGGCTCGCTGAGTCCGGCCGAGCTGTCAGGGGCGACATTCACGATCAGCGACTCGGTTGCGTTCGACATCTCGACCTTGACGCCTCTGATCGTGCCTTCACAAGCGGCCGCGCTCGCCGCCGGGCCGATCCGGGACGTGGCGATCATTCGCGACGGCGACGTCGTGCCAGGTCAGACGCTCGTCCTGACCCTCGCGTGCGATCACCGGATCGTCTACGCAGCCCATGCCTCAGCCTTTCTCGAGGAGCTGAAGGCGCATCTCCAGGAGGCCATGATATGAGCGACGAGTACGACGATTCGGTCCAGTCGCTGGCCGAGCAACTGGCGGCCCGGGGTCACGACGCGCTTGTCGAGCAGCTGCGCCTCTCGTTCCAGCAGGCGGCCGCGGCGCACGCCGATGTCGTCAGTTTCGACGGCGACCGGCTCGAGGCGGTCGTCCAGAACTTCATCCCACGCGCCGACGGTCTGCAGTGGCGCCGGGCGCTCGCCGCGGTCGCCTCCGAACGGCTCGGGATCGACCTCACCGAAGCGCTGAACCACCCGGCGGTCGCGCGGGCGCAGGAGATCGTCGGCGCGCCGTCCTACGAGGAGAGCCTCGCCGAGCTCGTCAGCCGCACGTCACCGACTGGCCCGCTGGCCCTCAACGCGGGCCCCAGCGACACCTGGCAGGACGAGGCCGAGTCACCTGCAGCGCAGCAGGACGAGGCCGAGTCATCGGCAGCGCAGCAGGACGAGGCCGAGTCATCGGCAGCGCAGGCTGACGGGAGCGAGGACGCCGGGGCCTCCTGGCTGGATGCCTCGGTCGATGCCGGCCACGAAGACGCCACGTACGCCACGTACGCCACGTACGCCTCGTACGAGGCCGAAGCTGCTCCCGACAGCGGCAACGCCGATTCATTGGGATCCGAATCGGACGTCCTCAGAGCCGAGCCCGATCCCGAACCGCCGTTCGAGGCAGGCGCATCCGAGCTCGGGCCGTCGGGCGTCACGGACGAAGGCCAGGAGGTGGAGCCCGGCTTCGAGCCTGCAGCCGCGGCATACGCCCCCGCCGCCGGCGAGCCCGATCGATGGGCTCCCGCCGCGTCCGGCTCCCGCGAGCCCTTCGAGCCCTTGGAGCCGGCCCCGCCCGACGAGCCGGACGCCGGCGCAGCCGACGACGGGGCGGAGGACCGCGACGAGCCCAGCCGCGCGTACTCGACGCCCGCGGCGACAACCGGGCAGCACGCGTACACGGCTTCCGAGGCGCACGCAACCGACGTCGCGACCGCCGAGGAGCTGCCGGCCGAGGAGCTGCCGGCCCCCAACTACAGCGCCGGGTCCCGGTTGCCCGAGCCTTCGGCGACCGTCCCGCGTCGCGTCGCGCCCACCGCGACCGCCGCCGAGCAGCTGCGGGTCGCCGCGATCCACCTCGGTGGCGTCGCGAACCTCACGACCCACCGCCAGCCCGTCGACCTGCGCCTCTGGGAGCCCGGGCTCGACATCGTGCGCGCCGACGACGAGATCATCGGCCGGCTCGGGTGGGAGGACATCGAGGCACTCGAGGTGCCCGCTCCGCGCGGGCTCCTGCGCCGGCGCGCGCCGGCGCACGCCCAGCTGGTCGTCCGCACGGAGTCCGGGGACGCCAGCTTCGAGATCCCGGAGCTGACGCCCGAGGAGCTCCGCGCCCGCGTGCAGACCCTGATCGACCGCTTCGGCCGGCACTGAGCGACCGGGGGATGAGGTGCCGGCCGGCGCCGCGGAACTCGCAGCGTCGCTCACGCGCTGGGTTGATGACGCGCGGGTGCTGGCAGCGATTGCCGCGATGCCGCGCGATCGCTTCATGCCACCCGCGCTGCGCGGCCGTGCCTGGGAGAACGTCGCGCTGCCGATCGACTGCGAGCAGACGATCTCGCAGCCGCTCGTCGTCGCGCGAATGCTCGAACTGCTCGAGCTGACCGGCTCGGAGCGCGTGCTCGACGTCGGTACCGGCTCGGGCTACCATGCTGCGCTGCTCGCGAGGCTGGCGGCCCAGGTGTACTCGATCGAGCGGCACCCGGAACTGACCGAGCTGGCCCGCGAGGCGCTCGCGGATCTCCAGATCACCAACATCGAGCTGTTCGTCGGGGACGGCTGCGAGGGGCTGCCGAAGCGAGGCACCGTTCGACGCGATCAATGTCGCGGCCGCGGTCGACGTCCCCGTACCGCAGGCGCTGGTCGATCAGCTCGCGCCCGGTGGCCGGCTGGTCGCACCGCTTCGGCTCGAACCATCGCGACCCGACGATCAGCGGCTGGCCGTGCTCCGCCGCGAGGAGGGCGGCGTCAGACAGGTGGTACTCGAGCCGGTCAGGTTCGTGCCGCTCGTCAGCGCTCGGAGCTGACCTCGACCGGGGTCTGCGTGTCGCCGCCGAGGCGGTCGCGGATCACGGCGAGCGCCGTGGGGCTCGAGTCGATCAGGACGAACCGCCGGCCGAGCTGACGGCAGACCGCGCCGAGCGTCCCCGAGCCGGCGAACGGGTCAAGGCACCAGCCGCCCGGCCGGGAGGAGGCCGCGATCATCCGGCGCAGGACGCCCTCCGGTTTCTGCGTCGGGTAGCCCGTCTTCTCGCGCCCGTTCGTCGGCACGATCGTGTGGAACCAGACATCGGTCGGTCGCTTGCCGCGTGCGGCCTTCTCGGGGCCGACGAGCCCGGGAGCCATGTACGGCTCGCGCTCGACGGCATCGGCATCGAAGTGGTGGCGGCCGGGCGTGCGGACGTAGACGAGGATCGTGTCGTGCTTGGCCGGCCAGCGGCGTCGAGGCTTGGCCCCGTAGTCGTACGCCCAGATCAGCTCGTTGAGGAAGGCATCGCGCCCGAACACCTCGTCGAGCAGCAGCTTGCAGTAGTGCGCTTCGCGGTAGTCGATGTGGAAGTACAGCGTCCCGTGCTCTGCGAGCAGCCCGCGCGCCGCCCGCAGCCGTGGCTCGAGAAAGCCGAGATAGTCGGCGAACTCGTCCTCATAGCTGAGACTCCGGAGGATCGTCGAGCGGTAGCGCCGGCCGCCGAAGCCGATCCGGCTGCCGGCACCGCCGGTGTCGTCGCGCTCGACCGCGATCGTCGAGCGGGCCTGGGCACGGCCGGTGTTGAACGGCGGGTCGAGATAGACGAGGTCGAACGTACCGGGGGGGAGCGCCTCGAGCACCGGCAGGTTGTCGCCGAGAACCGCCAGGTCGTCGTCGAGCAGGACGGGCTCCTGAGCCGATTGAATGCGCATCAGAAGCGGGACGCTAGCGGCCGCGATCGCCTCTCGGTTTCGATCGCGCGGGATAAAGGTAAGATATGTGTGTGCTCACCCAATCTGGCATGGGTGCTCGCGTATCCGTGCTCAGCCGCCGCATGCGCGAGTCGAAGTTCACCGCGAAGATCACTCGCTATGCGATCGGATCCGTCGTCGCGCTGCTGACGAGCGTCGTCGTCTTCGCATTGCTGTACGTGATCGACGCGAACACGACGCTCGATTCGGTGGCGGCGTTCGTCGCGGGGGCGGTGCCGAATTGGGTCCTCAACCGCAAGTGGGCATGGGAGATGACCGGCCAGATCGAGATCGCCCGCGAGGTGATCGGCTACACGGTCGTGTCGCTGATCGCGCTCGCCGCGTCCTCGTTCGGCACGGGACTGATGCAGGACTTCGTCCGTGCCCACGTCACGCCCGGGCACGGCATCCGCGTCGTGCTCGTCACCGGCGCCTACGTGCTCGTGCAGATGCTGCTGTTCGTCGTGAAGTTCGTGATCTACGACCGGTGGGTCTTCACCGGTCGGAGCCGCTTTCGCGCGGCATTGCGGTCCCGCCACCAGGTGTGGACGGCGGCGCGGGCGAACCGCACGCCGTAGCCGAAGTTCCCGCCCTTCTTGGTGCCGGTCGCGTGGACCCCACGGTCCCGCATCGTCGTCGCCACCTCGGCCAGCCGGAAGCCGTTGAGCGCGGCGCTGATCTGAAGCTCGGAGGCCTGGTACTGCGGCTGCTCGAGCGTCACGGCGGCGGTCACCTCGGCACTCATCGCGCGCAGGCCGCAGGCGGGATCGGTGATCCGGTGGCGCGTGAGCACGGTCAGGATCGCGCCGAAGACGATCACCCCCAGATGGCGCGTCGCGTCGGTCGTCAGCTCACTCCCCAGCCGGCGCGAGCCGGAGACGAAGTCAGCCCGGCCGTCGACGATCGGCTGCACGACAGCGGCGATCTCCGTCGCCTCGTACTGGCCGTCAGCATCGATCGTGCAGATCACCTGCGCGCCGCGCGCCCGGGCGAGCCAGTAGCCGAGCCGCAGCGCGGCGCCCTGCCCCCGGTTGACCTTCACGTCGCAGACGAGCGCGCCCGCAGAGGCGGCCTCGGCGGCGGTGTTGTCCCTCGCCCCGTCGACGACGACGATCACCTCGAGCGCCAATCCGGCGGCCGCCGGCGGGATCTCGGCGATCACCTCGGCGACGGTCGGCTCCTCGTTGTAGGCCGGAATCACGATCGCGAGCGGCGCCCCGCCGCCGGCGCTGTGCTCCTCGAGGAACGCGAGCGCGGCCGACCGCTCCTCGGGTGCGAGCTGCGACATCTCGTCTTCGAGCACGAACGGCGCCACGGTCATGACCTGTCTCCCGCGGCGCTCGACAGTCCGGCGCCTCCCGGCATCGGAGTGGCACCGGCGATGTCGATCGTCCGCCACTCCTCCCAGACACCGGTGACGCCCTCGGTGAAGCCGTACCGCGGATTCCAGCCGGCCGCATGGGCCCGGCTCGGATCGACGATCACCGCGGGCATCTCGCCGGCCTTCGCCGGCCCGTGCGTGACCCGCAATTCGGCCCCGGTCACGCTCCGCACCTCGTCGACCACGTCGAGCACCGACAGCGACCGGCCCGCGCCGATCACAACCGGTCCCTCCCAGCGCTCATCCGCGAGCGCCAGCCCGACGGCGGCGACGACGTCGCTGACGTGGACGTAGTCGCGGACCTGGGTTCCGTCTCCGTAGATCTCGAACGTGGTCCCGAGGCGGATCGCGCGCATCAGCCGCGCGATGATGCTGTCCTTCGCCTGCATGCCGGGGCCATAGACGTTCGTCAGCCGCACCCGCGTGCAGCGCACGCCGTAGACCGCGCTGTACGCCGACATCAGCATCTCCCCGGCCGCCTTGGTCGCGCCGTACGGGGTCAGCGGCCGCAGGACGGCACGCTCGGTGATCGCCGGCTCCTCCATCGGGCCGGTGACGGCGTTGGTCGACGCGAACACGAGCGCGCCGACGCCGGCCGCGCGGGCACCCTCCAGCACCCGCTGCGTGCCTTCCACGTTGGTTCGATAGGTGGCCGCGGGGTGCTCGATCGAACGCAGGATCGAGGTCACCGCGGCGAGATGGACGATCCCGTCGAAGCCGCCGTCGAGCGCGGCGTCGACCGTCTCGCCGTCGGCGATGTCGCCGAGCACGACGTCGACGGCCGGATCCGGGTGGGGTTGCAGGTCGACGACGCGCACGTCGGCCCCGGCGGCGCCGAGCGTCGCGACGACGTGCCGGCCGATGAAGCCTGAGCCGCCGGTGACGAGGATCCGCCGGCCGGCGATCCCGGGCAGTCCGGTGCCCGAATCGCTCACGATCTCCCCGGCCTCAGCGCCGTGTGAACCAAGGTGGCTGTCATTCGAGGTGCTCCAATCACTTCAGGTCGGGGGCGGCTCTCAGCTACCCGGCCAAGGCCCATCGCTGCCCCGTGCGGCGGACATACCGCAAGCGGGCGAGCATAGCCTAAATACTCGTTCAAGAACGCCCCGCCGGGGACCGCTGCTAGGGTCGCTTGGCGTGAGCTCGCCAGGGCGCCCGGGCCGGCCCCGCGCCGGTGATGCCTGGCGCGGGCCCTCCCGTCAGGTTATCTACCGGCGCCGACAGGCGGCGCTGGCAGGAGCTGCGCTGCTGATCGTCGTGCTCGTCCTGCTGATCCGCGCGCTCCTGGGTGGCGGCGTCGCGTCGCCCCCCGCCCCCGGGCTTGCGGGCCCGGGGGCGGCTGGAAGCGCGCTCGTCTACAGCTACACCGGCACCGACGGGAGCGCGTACGTGAGCCGCGCGACCACCGGCGATGCCCAGGTGCTCTACACCAAGAGCCCGGACGGCGTGCTCGCAACCGCCGCCCGCGTCGCCGGCTACCGCAGCCTGATCGCAGCGGCCGTGCGCGGTACCGACGTTCCGGCGGACCTGCTCGAAGGCCTCGTGTTCGTGGAGAGCGCCGGCCGCGCGCAGGTGATCGCGGGTACGAGCGTCGCCGACGCCGTCGGTCTCACCCAGATCCTGGCCGGAACCGGCCGCGTCCTGCTCGGCATGCACATCAACCTCAAGGCGAGCGCGCGGCTGACCAGCCAGATCGCGTCCGCGCTCGGCGCGGCCCGCACGGAGCGGGCGGCGGCGCTCGAGCGCCGGCGCGCCGCCGTCGACGACCGTTTCAACCCGGCCCGCGAGCTCGCCGCGACGGTGCGGTACCTGCGGATCGCCGAGCACGACCTCGGCGGCCGGCTCGACCTCGCGATCTCTGCCTACCACGCAGGAATCGGCAACATGCAGCAGGTCCTGCGCGACTACGGAGGCGGCGGCGCGGTCAGCTACGCACGCCTGTACTTCGACGTCTCGCCCTCCAGCCATGCGGCCGCCTACGACCTGCTCTCGAGCCTCGGCGACGACTCCTCGCTCTACTACTGGAGGGTCCTCGGTGCGGAACGGATCATGGCCCTGTACCGGACCGACCGGGGCCGGCTACGGCGACTGAATGCGCTCGAGAATGCCTATCCGTCCGACGCCGAGGTGCTCGTGCCGCCGGCGTCCGGGGACTCATTCGCCGACCCGCAGGCGCTCGCCGGCGCCTATGGATCCCGGGCTGTGGTCCCACTTCCTCGCAACGCTGCGGCGCTGCATCTGGCCTACTCGAGCGCGCTCGGAGGGCTCGCTCACAGCCTGCAGGTGCCGGTCGCGCTCTACCGTGGCCTGCGCCCCGCGGCCCTGCGGACGCTCCTGTCGATCGCCGCAGAGGTGCACGCGCTCGCCCCGGCCGGGACGCCGCTGATCGTGGTCGCGGCCGTCGCCGATCGCCGTTACGAATCGAAGCTGGGCGTCGCGGACCCACCCGCCACCACCGGCTACACATTCTCGATCGAACGCCGCTACCGGTCGGAGACGGAGGCCGCAGCCTTCCAGTTCGTGCTCGACCGCCTGCAGTCGCTCGATCTGATCGGCTGGGTCCGCGAGCCGTCAACGATCGAGATCACAGCTGCGCCCAACGCCGGTACCGTGATCGCACGGGGCATCTGAGCGGCAGGTAGCTTCTCGGTATGACTGATGCGATCCGCACCCCAGATCAAGCGCTCGACGGGCTCCCCGACTTCCCGTTCCGCTCCCGCTACCTGGAGGTCGACGGCCTCCGCCTCGCCCATCTCGATGAGGGCGACGGACCCCCGGTCGTGTTCTTCCATGGGGAGCCGACCTGGTCCTTCCTCTGGCGCCATGTGATCCCGCCCGTCGTCGCCGCCGGGTTCCGGGCGATCGCTCCGGATCTTCCGGGCTTCGGCCGGTCCGACAAGCCGATCGACGTCGACTGGTACAGCTACGACCGCCACACGGAGCTGATGACGGGCCTCGTCGAGGAGCTGGATCTGCGGGACGCGACCTTTGTCGTGCACGATTGGGGCGGGCCGATCGGCCTGCGGATCGCCGTCGAGCAGCGCCGTCGGGTGTCCCGGCTCGTGATCCTCGACACCGGCCTGTTCACCGGCGAGCAGGCGATGAGCGATGCGTGGATGGCGTTCCGCAACTTCGTCGAGCGAACCGAGGATCTGCCGATCGGCTTCCTCGTTCGCGGCGCCTGTAAGCGCGACCCCGGGGACGACGTGATCGCCGCCTACGACGCCCCCTTCCCGAACGCCGCCTCGAAGGCCGGCGCTCGCGCCTTCCCGTTGATCCTGCCGCTGTCCCCGCAGGCGCCGGGCGCCGAGGCAGGCCGCCGCGTGCTCGATGCTCTGCGTGGGGACGGTCGCCCCGCCCTGCTCCTGTGGGGCGACTCGGACCCGGTGCTCCCGGTCAGCGTCGGCGAGCGGTTCGCACGGCTGCTCAACGTCGAGCTGGAGGCGATCCCCGAGGCCAGTCACTTCCTGCAGGAGGATGCCGGCGCACAGATCGGCGAGCGAATCGCCGCCTGGCTGCGCGCCGGCTGAACGCTCGCTACGGGACGGGTACGAACGGCTCCCCGTCGCCCGCAGCCTCGCGATCGGCGTCGGTGGCGCCCTCGATCGTCTCGGCCAGGCGCGCGTCGTAAGCGGCACGCGCGCCGGCATCGGGTGCGGCGAACACGTCATTCACGCCCAGGAGCCCCGCGACCCGCTCGACGATCCCGCGCGGGAGCAACGCGGTGATCCGGACGAGCGGATCCATCAGCTTCGGCACGAACACCTCGAAGCGCCCGCTCTGGAGCGCCTCGACGATCGCAGCCGCGACGTCCTCCGGCTCCGGCGTCTTGATCCCGCGCAGCTGCTTGGCGCCGGAGTACAGCTCGGTGTTGACGCCGACCGGCATCACGACGGTCAGGCTCACACCAGTGCCGCGCAGCTCCTGGCGCAGGGAGTCGGTGAGGCCGAAGACCGCGTGCTTGGTCGCGGCATACGTGGCGGCGCCGGGCGTCGCGCCCCGGCCGGCGATCGAGGCGACGTTGACCAGATGCCCGCTGTGGCGCGGAATGAAACGCGCGAGCGCGAGCTTCGACCCGTAGATCACCCCGTGCACGTTGATGGCGACCATGCGCTCCGCAGTCGCATCGCTCTCGGAGACAAATGGCCCGATCGGCATGATGCCGGCGTTGTTGATGAGGACGTCGAGCTCGCCGACGCGGCTCTCGACCTCCTCGATGAAGGCGGCGAAGCTCGCGCGATCGGTGACGTCGAGCCGCAGGCCGAGCGTGCCTGCTCCGAGGTCCTCGGCGGTGCGCTCGACGAGTGCGGCGTCGATGTCGCCGATTGCGACCTTGGCGCCCTGCGCGATCAGCGCGGCGGCCGTCGCTCGGCCGATCCCACGCGCGCCGCCGGTGATTGCGACGACCTTGCCGGCCAGTGATGTCGGCGTCTTTGCCATGTGCGTACTCCTGTTCTCAGACTGTCTGTCATCAGGCGAACTGGCTCACCGCAGACGTTAGCGCCTGGGGCGAGCCTCGTGATGCGTGCGCGGCGGCGTCAGCTGCCTGGCTGAGGGGCGAGCGTGCGACCGGGCGTCACCGGCGTCGTGCTCGTCGTGCCCGTCGTCGAGGTCCCGATGTCCGAAACGGTCGGGTTCGTCGAGGTTCCCGTCGTCGGCGTCGTCGTGGTCGACGTCGTCGAAGTCGTCGTCACGGTGCCGGTCGTCGTCGCGGTCGGCGTCGTCGACGTGCCGGTCGCGGTGGTCGTCGAGGTCGGCGTCGTCGTCGCGCCGCTCCCGGACCCGTCCGACGTTGGACCGCCTGAGCCGGCGCGGTAGCGGGTCGTACCGGTCGAACTCGACCCCGTCCGGGTCGCGCCGACGGCGACGACCGTCACCGGGCTGCCAGGGCTGACGCTGACGACGTGGATGGTGCCGCTCGAGCCCGCGCCGGATGTCGGCCCGCTGGAGGTCGTGGTGGAGCGGGTGGTGGTCGGCGTGCTGACGACGGTCACCTTCGGGGTGGCGGTCGCGGAGGCGGCCGGCGGCGAGGAGGCGGCCGTCGTGGGCGTGGGCGCGACGGCCGTCGCGGCTGAGCTCGGAGTCACAACCGCCGTGGTGGGGGGTGTCTTCACAGTCACGACGGTGGCGACCGGGTGGTGGACGACGAGCGGCGCCCGCAGATGGAGGTGGGCGACGGTCGCGTGATGGCCGGCGCTCGCCAGCGCGACCTTCCTGACGGCGATCTTCGCATGAGCGTGCGTGATCGGCCTGGTGTCCGTGGCCCTGGTGCTCGCCCGCACCGGCGCGGTCGGCACGGACGCGCTCATCGAGACGCTGGCGGGAGCCGTGGTGTGCGTCGCCGTCCCCGCCGGACGATGGCTCACGCGCCGGGGCGCCGACGAGCCGCCGTCGAACGTGTGCGTGACCGTCCGCAGAAGCGAGCTCACATGGAAGTGGCCGGTGGCGACGACGAGCGTGCCGGCCGTGCTGACGCTCGCGGCGATCACCGCGACGATGCCCTTGAGCGCGCCGCCCTTGACGGCTGACGTCGCGATCGCGCCGCCGCTGATCGCCGCCGTCGCGCCGGCTGCGCCGGTACCGCTGAAGATCGCCTCCTTGAGGGCGATTCCCGGCACGACGGGCAGGAGCACCGCGAACTGCTTGCGCTGGCGATCGACCTGGGCACGGTAGGCGCGGCAGCCGTCGCATTCGCGCAGGTGCCGGCGGAGGTTCGCCCGCCGCAGGGTGGCGCCGCGGCCGACGGCGAGCTGCTCACGGATGTCCGAGCAGGCCGTGTCGCGTGCGCTGCGGCTCGCGAGCAGCGACTCGCGGGCCTGGAAGACGAGCGCCTTGACCTTCTCGCGCGGGACCCCGAGGACCTCGGCGATGTCCTGGTGCGAGAGCGAGTCGAGCTCGGCCAGCACCAGCGCCGCGCGCTGCTCCTCGGGAAGCTGTCGCATGTCGCTGACGAGGTCGCGGAGATCCTGGCGGCGCTGCACCTCAGTGGCGAGGCCCTCCGTGACGGGCTCCTCGAGCTCGGCGGTCGGATGCTCGCGGCGGCTTCGGAGGATCGTGTAGCAGCGGTTGCGCGCGATCGTGAACAGCCACGCGCGAAGATGGATCGGCTTGTCGGACGTCAGCAGGTCGCTGTACGCCGCCATGAACGTGTGCTGGACGGCGTCCTCGGCCTCGTCGGCGTCGCTGAGCATGTGCCGGCAGAACGACAGAATGCCGCGATAATGGCGATCATAGATCGTTTCGAATGCCGCGTCGCGACCCTCGCGCACAAGCCCCACCAAGCGCGCATCAGAGGCCAAGCGCAGGAGCCGCGGCGTCAGCGTCGGCAACCCCGGGGGGGCGACGCGAGGCAACGTCCCCGCTTCCATACGGTTGATTATTGCCGCTTCGGGCCCTTCTGACAAATCGCAACAGTCAGGAGGGCAGAAAACGGACAGATGTCGTAGTGGCCCCGCGGGGCTTCCCGGGCGGTCGCGGCGAGCCGGCCGGCAGCCCCGATCCGCCCCCGGTCAGCCTGTCATCGCGGAGCCGGTGGGCCGGCCGGGACAACGATGTCCCGGCCCGTCGGCGCGAGCCGCTGGTCGAGCTCCAACTGCCAGTAGTAACGGGTGAAAGTGACCCCCGCGCGGAACTCGCCGACGTGCGGCTCGATCGTCTCGCCCATCGCCATCCTGACGATCAGCTCCGGGTACGTCCGACCCGGGAGGGCCGCGTACATCGGCGCCGGGAAGGCTCCGCCGAAGCGCGTGTTGACATCGGTGATGCCGAGGCCCACCTCGGAGTCGCGAAACACCTGGACCGTGCACGGTCCCCGGACGCCAAGCGCCTCGACGACCTGGCGACCAAGCTCGACGAGCTCGGGATCGTCGATCACTGTGCCCTTGATCGACTCGCCACCGCGCGACTCGATCATCGTCCGCGGGATCGCGTTGAGACAGCGGCCGGCCGTGTCGCAGAGGCAGTCGATCGAGAACTCGGGGCCGTCCATCGCCTTCTGGATCATCACCGGCTCCTCGACGTAGTCGACGAAGAACTCGGCCGCGCGGGCGTCCTTGGCGAACATGATCGACCGCGCCCCCGAGCCCTGCCGCGGCTTCACGATCGCCGGGTAGTACGCGACCTCCTCGCCCGGCAGGACCGTCGGCGGTGAGGGCAGCCCGAGCCGCTCGAGGAGCAGGTGCGCCTCGAACTTGTCGAACGTCGCCCGCGCGGTGTCCGGCCCCGGGACCAGCGCCGGCAGCGGGTGGGTGGGATGGTTTCGGGCGTGCGCCAGCACCTCGATGTCGAGGTCGGTCAGTGGGATGACAGCGCCGACGCCATGGGCCGCGCACAGCCGCGCGAGCGCCGGCACGTACTCGGGATCGTCGATCCGCGGCACGGCGGCACGGACGTCGGCCGCGTACTGGGCCGGCGCCAGCGGGTTCGGGTCGGCCGCGACGACGCGGGCGTGCTGGGCGAACGCGGAGACGATGTCGTAGCGCTTGCCGACGCCGGTGAGCAGGATCCCGACGTCGTGTTTGACCGGGGCCGGGACGGGGCCGCTCACGTCGCGCTCGGCGGCGTCCAGCCGCCCGTCTCGCCCTTGTAGAGCCCCCGGCCGCCGAGCACCATCCCGACGGTGGCGGCGAGGATCCGCAGGTCGAGCCGCAGCGAGCGGTGCTCGACGTACCAGAGATCGAGCTCGATCCGCTGTGCCCACGGCAGCGCCGCGCGCCCGTTCACCTGCGCCCAGCCGGTGATCCCCGGACGCACGGCGAGCCTGCCCCGCTGGCGCTCGGTGTACTGCGCGACCTGCCCCGGCACCGTCGGCCGCGGCCCGACGATCGACATCTCGCCGCGCACGACGTTCCAGAGGTTCGGGAGCTCGTCGAGCGAGTAGCGGCGCAGCCACCTCCCGACGCGGGTGATGCGATCGTCGCCCTGCCGGATCGCGAGGCCGGCACCGATGAACTCGGCGCCGGTGACCATCGTGCGGAGCTTGTAGATCGCGAACGGCGCGCCGTCGCGGCCGATCCGCGTCTGCGCGTAGATCGGCGACCCGCGGGACTCGAGCCGGATCAGCAGGCAGAGCACGGCAATCACCGGCGCCGTCAGGACGGCGGCCGGCAGCGCGATCACCAGATCGAGCGCACGCGTTGTTGCACCCGGACGCGTCATCTCGTCCCCGCCGCCGGCTCCCAGCCTGCTTCGGTTCCCTCGGTCAGCCAATCCCACAGCCCCGCCGCGAGCGACGCGGTCGTCAGCACGTAGTAGCGAACGACGAGCAGCGGCCGCAGGCGCAGGCGCGGCGCCAGCGCGGCGGCGGCGAGCAGGCCCAGTTGCGCGGCGGCGGCGGCGCGGTAGACGCGGCCGCGGTCGGCGAGCGCGAGGCTCGTGGCGAGCGCCGTCACGTGCAGGAACGGCGAGGCGTACCGGAGCGCCCGATGGGACACGATCATCAGCGCGTAGAGCGGGTCGTAGCCGCGAGGCGAGAGCAGCCCGCCCCGCAGGACGATCGGCCAGCCGTGGCTCATCATCCGCCGCTTGCGGGCGAACTCGCCCTCGATCGTCGGAACCATCTTCTCGGTCGCGTGGGCATCCGGCGCGTAGACCGCGCGCCAGCCGCGCTTGACCATGTTGAACGGGAACGAGAGGTCGTGGCCCATGATCGGGTCGACCTCGATGTAGCTCTCGCGGCGCGTCGCGTAGATCGCCCCGTTGCCGCCCGTCACGGACCGCAGGCGTGACTCGAGCGACCGCAGCGCCATCTCGTAGCGCCAGTAGATGCCCTCCTGGTTGGTCCCGGCGTCGTTGACGAAGCGCACGTCGCCGCAGACGTAGCCGACGCGAGGGTCGGCGAACGGGCGAACGAGCGCGCGCAGCGCCGCCGGCTCCCAGACGGCATTGGCGTCGGAGAACGCGACGAGCGAGCCTCGCGCACGGCGGACGCCCGCGTCCTGCGCGCGGATCTTGCCGCCGCGCGGGAGCTCCAGCACGATCTCGGCACCCGCGTCGCGGGCGCGCTGCGCCGTCGCGTCCGGCGAGCCGTCGCAGGCGACGATCACCTCGAGGCGGTCGGCGGGGTAATCGAGCGCGCGCAGGTTGGCGACCCGCCGCTCGATCACCGCCTCCTCGGCGTACGCGGCGACGATCACGGTGACTCCGGGCAGGTCAGGAGGCGGCTCGGTGGCCCCGGCCTGCGAGCCGCGGCCACCGCCTGTGCGCAGCCCGGCGAGCGCCGCCAGCAGCGCGCCGTAGCCCGCCTGCGTGTACACGAGCAGCCCGGCCGAGCCCCAGAAAGCGATCGTCGTGGCCTTCATCCGCGCAGGATTGTGCCGTAGAGCTCGAGCGTTCTGCCCGCGACCGCGTCCCACGACCACTCCCCGGTCGCGGCCTGCAGCGCTGCGGCTGCGAGCAGCCGGCGCTGACGCTCGTCCTCGAGGAGCTCGCGGATGGTCGCGGCCAGCGCGCCGGGATCGCCCGGTTCGACGAGCCGCGCCGCTCCGGCGGCGGCGACCTCGCCGAAGCCGCCGATGTCGGAGACGACGGTCGCCTTCGCAAACGCGAGCGCCGTCGCGAGCACGCCCGAGAAGTCGAACCGCTCCGTCCGCAGGTACGGGAGAGCGACCAGGTCGGCCCGCCGGAACAGGGCCGCCTGCTCGCCATCGGAGACGAACCGCGGGAGTATCCGCACGCCGGGTGGCGCCGCGGCGGCGAGCGCGCCGGCGTCGACGCCGAGCGGGCGCCCAACGATCCACAGCTCCGCGTCGCCGCATCCGGGCCACGCCTCCAGCAGGACCTCGAGGCCCTTGTAGGGCCGCAGCAAACCGAAGCAGAGAACGACCGGCATGCCCCGATCTGGCAGCTCGTCCGGGAGCGGTTGCTCGGGCAGCTCGGTCAGGTGCGTGAAGGCCCCGTGCCGGATCACGTGGACCTTGCCCTCGTCGATCCGCGTCCCCTCGACCAGCGTCCGGCGCCCGTACTCGGAATGCACGATGATCGCCTCCATCTGGTTCAGGAGCCGGCGATGGGCGCGCAGCTGACCGGGCCGTGGCTCGCGCGGGAGCAGATCGTGGGCGGTGAACACGAGCGGCCGGGTCGGCAGGATCTCCCGGTCGATCTGCGGGACCGCGAGCCACTGGAGATGGACGACATCGGCCTGGTGCACGGCGTGGCGCAGGCGCATCATGTCGGTCGTCTGGGCCGCCAGCTTCGTGGCCGCGCGCAGCCGCGAGCCCGGGGCGCCGCGGGCGTGACGGTAGAAGTGCTCGATCCGCTCATAGCCGTCGGGCGCCGGCGCGTCGCCGTGGACGAACCGGCTCGTGACGAGACGCACGTGCGCCCCCGCCCGGGCCAGGGCGCAGGCCAGCGCGTGGTCGTAGGGCGGCGTGTACGCCGACGGGTCGACGAGGTCGACGCGGATCGCCGACGCCGGGATCACGGTCTGCCTCTGACGGAGTTCTCGAGTCGCAGGCCGACGAGCTCCTCGAGTGCGAGCAGGACGTCGATCGCCAGGAACTCGGCGCGCTCGACCAGGGACCCGTCGCGCACCACGAGTGCGGTGCCGGCGGGCACCGGTCCGCGTCGCCCGCCGCGCCGCAGGATCCTCGCGACGGCGGGCTCGGGCCGGAACCCGGGATAGCGCGATGCGAGCCAGGCCCGACCGGAGGCGTAGGAGCGCCACTGGCGGCGCAGCTCGCCGAGCGTTTCGCGGTAGACGTGGCCGACCGCCGCCTGCGGGCGCAGCTCGAGCGTCCACCCGAGGTCCTGCAGCCGCCAGCAGAAGTCGGTGTCCTCGGCGGCCCGCACGCCCTCGACGAAGCCGCCTGCCGCCTGGAACGCGTTCCGGCGCACCAGCAGGTTGGCCGCCGCGGCACGCGGCCGGAACGGATGCTGCAGGTGGGCGCGCTGGCTGAGGAAGTTCCGGCTCGCCCCGTATCGCCCGGCGAGCGTGCGCGCGCCGGGCGCCCCCTCGATCTCGCCCGCGAGCGCGCCCACCCGCTCACCGACCGGACCGGTGAAGTAGTCGTCGAGGAGAGCGGGCGGCGCCTGGACGTCGGCGTCGAGGAACAGGATCCAGTCGCCGGTCGCGGCGGCGGCCCCCGTGTTGCGGGCGTGCGCCGGCGAGCGTTCGGCGGCGGCCCGCACGACCGTGATCCCAGCGGTGGCGCTCGGTACGACGCCGCAGTTGTCGGCCAGGATCAGCTCGTCGCCGGCGGCCGTGTGCAGCGAGCGCAGCAGCGCGACGGCCACGAGCGCCTGGGCGGGGTCCCCCGCGAACGGGACGACAACGCTGACCCGGGGGCGGTTCACGACGGCGGTCCCCCCCGGCCGGCGATCCGCTCGAGCAGCGCCCGCCCGTGTGCGAGCTCGGCCCGGTGGGCGAAGCCCGTCGCGACCAGCGCCGCGGGAATCAGCGCGAACAGGAGCCCGCGCAGCAGCAGGCCGTCCGCGCCCGCGGTCGGGAGCAGCCGGTCCCCGGCGACCGTGCAGCCGGCGACGATCAGCGCCAGATGGGCCAGGCGCCGCCACTCGAAGCGCACGGCGAACACGCGCCGGATCAGGATGTACATGACAGCGAGCATGCCAACGTAGGCGCCGCAGAGGGCGATCCCGGCGCCGACGATGCCGTACCGGGGCACGAGCGCGGCGACCAGGGCGACGTTGATCGCGAGCCCTGCGAGAGCAGCGGGGAAGTTGCGGCGCGTGACCTGGGCGCGGCCGGCGATCACGAGCAGCACGACCCAGAGTCCGTACAGGGCCCAGCCGAGCGCGAGCCAGGGGATCGCGCGGTACGCCTTGAAGTAGCTGGGCTGGGCGAGCAGGCGCAGGATCCAGCGCGACTCGAGCGCGAGCCCGGCCACGACCCAGCCGGTGAGGGCAAGATAGTAGGTCGTGACGAGGCCGTAGAGGCGGCCGGCCTCGGCGTCGTCGCTCACCGAGTAGGCCAGCGGCGGCCAGGCGTACTGGAAGCCGCGCACGATGAAGGCGACCGCTCCGGCGAACTTGACCGCGATCGAATAGAGGCCGGCGGCGATCAGGCCGCGCCTGCCCCCGAGCTCGTGCACGAGGAACTGGCGGTCGACGACGCTGAGCGCGTACACGGACGCCTCGGCCGGCACGGTTGGCAGGCCGAAGTGCAGGAGGATCCGGAACGGGTCGGCGACCGTGACGGCGACCGGGCGCAGCCGGTGCCGCATCGTCCACCAGAGGCCGGCGAGCACGATCGCCGTCGCTCCGTAGTTGCCGATCAGGAGGCCCTCCGCGTGGAGGTGCGCGCCGACGACGAGCACGAGCGAGGTCGCGATCGTGATCCCGACATTCGTCAGCGAGGCGGTTGCGTATGCCCGCAGGCGCTCATCGACGCGCAGCAGCGCGTAGGCGAGCTCGAGGTTCGTGAACGCCCACATGCCGAACACCGCGATCCGGTAGTCCGTCGGGATAGGGGTGGCCGAGGACGAGCGCGGACAGCGGGCGAGCCGGGAGCGCCAGCGCCACCGCCGCGACGGTGCTCGTCACGGCCAGGAACAGCGACCGCGCGACGGGCGAGGGCGTCGCGGCGCGCCTGATCCTCGTCGGCGAAGTAGAAGCGCAGAAACGCCTCGATGATCCCGAACCGGACCACGATCGAGACGAAGATCACCGCCGTCGCGAGCGTCTCGACGATGCCGTAGCCGGACGGCTGGATGTAACTCGTGTAGACCGGCAGCAGCAGGATCCCCATCAGCTTCGCGACCGCGTCCGCGAGCTGGTAGGCGCCGAGCGAGGCGACGAGGCGTTTGAGGTAGCCGGCCACGGCAGCGCTTACCGCGTCAGTAGCGACCAGAGGCTCGTGGTCAGCTCCTGGGCGTCAACGTTGGTCGCGAGACTCGAGCCGAAGCCAGGCAGCCCGACCTCGACGACGCTGCCGTGCCCGATGCTGAAACCGGCGATCGCGGGGACGCCGAGGGCGACGCCGGCTTCGGAGGTCTTCGAGCCGTTCGGCGGGGAGATCGACTGATACGAGCTGAAGCCGGTGAGGGCGGGGACGGACCCGAAGATCCCGAGCTGGTCGTCGAGCACGGTGATCAGCGCCGTCGTGCGCGGGACGACGGGCCCGTGGCGGGCGCCGAACGGGTCGACAGCGAGGTGCACGGCCGGCCCGGCGATCGGGCCCGACGGGCTCCCGGCTGCCCGCACCGGGGCCTGCGCCTGGAGCGAGTCGGTCCCGAGCGCGACGACGTGACCACCGGCCTGCGCAAACGTCCGCAGGGCGCCCGCGAGACTCGATGGCAGCCACGCAAGGCTGCCATCGAGGAGCACGCCCGTACGGGCGTTCAGCGACGGCCCGACGCCCTCTGCCAGCGCGATGTCGCTCGTCAGCTGGAACGAGTCGCGCTGGGAGGCGAGGTGGCGGAGCAGGCCGATCTGATCCGGAAGGCCGGCGGGCAGCCCGTCGACGAGCGGGCGGTTGACGTCGATCGTGTCGCCGGCGGTCGTGAGCGTGTTCGGCAGCCCGTCGCCGGTGTCGTCGACGGGGTTCTCGCCCTGCCAGGTCAGCGCCGGCAGGACGACGAGCACCCGCGCACGGGCGGCGGCGCCGGCCGCCGAGGCGATCAGCGGGACGATCGTGCGGTGCGCCCCCGAGTGGATCGCGAGCTCGTACAGACCGGCGTGCGAGCCGGGCAGCCGGACGCGCAGCGCGACGCCGGCGGGACCGGCGGCCTGCGCCTGGCCGACGTTGCCGTGGGCGAGCACCTTCGGCGATCCCGCGGCGAACAGCGCCCAGCGGTAGGGCGCCTGCCGCGAGTCGACGAGCACCGTCGCGGCCGAGCCGGCCGGCGTCGGCACGAGCGGTGGCTGCGCCGCGAGATAGCGCACGGTCACGCCGGCGTGCGGGGTCGAGCCCGGCAGCGGGTCGGAGACGATCGGGAAGTTGCCGACGTTGCACGCCCGATCGGTCACCCGCATCCCGATCAGATACGTCCCCGCGGGCGCCGGGCGATCGTCGATCTCGCCGTTCCAGTCGGTGATCCCGTAGGCGCCCGCGCCGTAGCTGAACACGACCCGCGGTCCGCCGGGCAGATCGGTCCGGTAGACCTCGATCCGCGCATCGCGGTAGTCGCCGCGCGTGTAGTCGATCGTGACGGTCGACTTGTGGACGCCGGGGGAGAGGATCGGCGCGACATCGCCCTGCCGCTTGGCGTCCGAGCCGGTCAGCGACACGTCCGTGACCTGCGGGCGCGGCGGGCGGGTGATGACCTGAACGGTCCCGACCGGAAGCGTCCGATCCTCGGAGGGCAGCGAGGCGCGCAGGTAGTAGGTTCCATCGGGCGCGACGCTGCCACTCGGGAGCTTCCCGTTCCAGCTGTAGAAGACGTAGTGCGTAGGGCCGGGATGGACGATGCCCCGCGGACCGACAGCGGTCGCGACCTGAACGCCGTCGGAGTTGAAGACGAAGACATCGACGGTCTGGGCTCGCGTCTGGAGGTAGAACCCGACCGACGTCCGCTTGAAGCTGACGCGTTTGTCCAGGAGATCGCGGCAGATCCGGCCCGCGATCGGGTTGATCGCGGTGGGTCGGCCGCGGTACTCGCCGTTGATGAACGGGTTCTGGACCTTCAGGTGCTGGGTGATGAAGAAGGCGGCGACGGTCGCGGCGACCAGCGCCGCGAACACGGCGGCCGGCAGCCGCTTCACCTCAGAGCTCCACGAGCCCCGTGTTCGGGACGTCGTACTCGTGGAAGGCATCGAGGCCGCGAGGGTCGCTGCGGCACATCACGGCCCTGATCGACCCGCGATGGCAGACGACGAGCGCCGGCAGTTCGGCGGTGCGGCGGATCTCCTCGAGGCACTCCCAGACGCGATCGGAGTGCTCCTGGAGCGACTCGCCGCCGGGGAAGCGGAAGCTGGCCCCGGCACGCATCCAGGCGGCATAGCCCGCTGGATCCTCGCGCTTGATGTCGATGAAGAACTTGCCCTCCCAGTCGCCCCGGTTGCCCTCGCGCAGGCGTGCGTCGGGTCGCGGGTGCAGGCCGATCCGGGCGCCGACGATCGCCGCCGTCTCCGCGGCGCGGCTCAGATCAGAGGTCCACAACGACGCGAACCGCCGCTCGGCGGCGACCACGTCGGCGAGTTCGTGGGCCTGGCGGCGGCCCGTCTCGTTGAGCGGAGTGTCGCTGAACCCCTGGGCACGAATCGGCTCGATGTTGTCGTTCGTCTGGCCGTGCCGTGCGAGCACCAGACCGCTATGGCCGCCGGGCGCGGGTGCGCCCGCGAGGCGGCCGTCGCCTCCGTCAGCCATGCATGGGGCGCGTCACTCGTAACGCACCCCCTCGTTCAGGGCGGCCGAGCCGACCTCGCCCAGCGCCGTATCCGCCCTCAGGCCGAGCCGCATCGTCTCGAGCGAGAGCACTTCGTCGGGGTGGATGTTGCCGAGGTTGACGTCGGCGCCGATCCGCCGGATGAACCAGACCTGCTGGTCCTTGCGGGGCGCCTCGAACAGGAACTGCTCGTGCGGTACCGCGTGGACGATCTCGTCGATCAGGCCCATCCGCACCTCGCCGTCGTGCCGGTAGATGCCGGAGGTGCCGCTCTCGCGCGCCTCGGCGATCACCTTCCAGGCGCCCGCCTCGAGCTCCCGCTGGATCAGCTCGACCCACCGGTACGGGGCCATGATCTTCGTGTCGTCCTTCGAGCCGACCTCCGACATCACCGTGAAGTCGTGCGAGAGGCGCTCGATCAGCTCGAGCTTGTGGTCGTGGGGCATCGTGATCGTGCCGTCCGAGACCTCGATGTGCTCGAGCCCGAGGCGCGTGATCCACGCCAGCATCGGCTCGAGCCGGTCCTGCGCGATCGCGATCTCGAGCAGCGTGCCGCCCGAGCACGACCGGGATGCCGTGGGCGCGGTAGCGCTCGAGCTTGGCCTCGAGGTTGCCGGTCACGATCGCCGTGCCCCAGCCGAGCTTGACGATGTCGATGTAGTCGCCGGCGACTTCGGCGAGCGCGTCGATCTCGGACACGGCCAGGCCGCGATCGAGAACGTGAGTCAGTCCGTGTTCGCGGGGTTTGATGCTGCGATTTGGGAGGTCGAGGAGGTCGATCATCGGTGGTCCTTTTCGTTCACGTGTTCGAGGCGGCGTTCCGAAGATCGGCGCCGACGGTGACGACGATGTTCGCGGGGCAGGTCGTCGACGTCGTCGAGGTCCCGGCCGCGGATGCCTGGGCGCAGGCGACGACCGCCGACTGCCCCGCAGGCTGCGCCGCCGCCGGGCTCAGGCCGAGTGCCTTGGCGACGTAGTCGGCGGCGATCTGATTGCCCGGCAGGTAGCCGACGACCGTCGAGGTCTGCGTCTGCACCGCGGCGTTGGCGGTCACGCCCGACTTGTAGCCGCGGTTCGCGAGCTCGCTCTGGATCGCCTTCGCGAGCCCGTTGATGGCGGTGCCGTTGAGGACCGTCACGGTCACCGCCGCCGGGTTGAACACCGGCGCCGTCGTTTGGTGGTGGCCGCGGCGGTGCCGCTTGCCCGACGGCGGCGTCGTCGCCGAGTTCGTCCCGGTTGTCTTGGTCGGCGAGGTGCCGCTGCCCGTCGCGCTGATCAGGACGACGACGGCGACGGCGACGATCGCCAGTCCGGCGAGCGCCGCCAGGACCCGAGCGGCGCGCGAGGGGCCGCGGCCGCTGCGCCGGCGACCGGGTGTCAGCATGCGCCGCGGCGGGACCGGAGGCAGCGGGCCCTCGCCGACCTGCGCGCGCGGCGCCGTCGCTCCACCGCGGTCCCGTGGACCCTCCGGATCGAAACCCTCGTCGAACGCCGGTGCGGTCTGCGGGACACCGACCGGCGGCGGGCCCAGGGCGGAGCCGGCGGCAGCGTTGCCGTTGGCGCCGACGTCGAGCACGCCCGGGCCTGCGAGCACCGTGTCCTCGAGCGCCGTCACACCGACGGGGACGCCGGCGGGGACCGAGACCGCGGGCGCCGGGGCGGCGATCACCTCGGGCGTCGGGATCAGCTTCGTGGCCGCTCCGAGCGCAGGCGCCGCGACCCCGGCCGGAGCGCCCGCGAACACCGGCTGTCGCACGCCCTGCGACGGCGGTTGGCGGGCGAGATCCCCAGGGATGCGACCGCGCTCCCCATCGGGCGCAGCGGCACCGCGGGGCGCGGGGCGACGGCGGGCTTGGGCTGTGACCCCGACCTGCGCCCGGGCGAGCTGGGCCAGCCGGCCCTCGAGCTGCAGGATGCGGCCGCTCGCCTCCTCGAGCGCTCGGCGCAGCGTCGAGGTCTCGCGCATCTGCGCGAAGAACAGGAGGATCAGCAGCGCGAGCCCGATGATCGAGGCGAAGCCTGCATCGGCGCCGACCTTGTTGATGAAGTTGTGGACGGAGAGCGCGGCGGGAACGGTCACGGGCGAGGTGCGGATCTTACGAGGAGGCCCGGGCCTGTTGGCCCGTCCGAGCGGAAACCGGTGACTCAGGGACGGTCGCGGTGCGAGCGTTGCGCTGTGCATCGAGCTTGGAGACGTGCTCGGCCAGGGCCGCCGCATCCCCCTCGAGCACGAGCAGGTTGATGTCGTCGAACGTCTCCTTCACCCAGTCGGGATCGAGGCGCTCGCGTTCCGCGCGGATGATCTTCTGCGCCGGCGTCGGCTGCGGATGCTCGTAGGGGTTGAACAGGTCCTCGTGGAACTTCTCCCCGGGCCGATGCCCGACGATCTCGATCGCGATGTCGCGGTCGGGCTCGAGTCCTGACAGCCGGATCATCGTCTCGGCGAGCTCGACGATCGACACCGGCTCGCCCATCTCGAGCACGAAGACCTCGCCCGAGCGCCTCGGACAGCGAGCCCGCGCGGATCACGAGCTGGACCGCCTCCGGGATCGTCATGAAGTAGCGGGTCATGCGCGGATCCGTGACGGTCACCGGGCCGCCCGCGGCGATCTGGCGGCGGAAGATCGGGACGACCGAGCCGGAGGAGCCGAGCACGTTGCCGAAGCGGACGGTCGAGTAGCTCGTCCGCGGATACTTGGCGGCCTCGGCCTCGACCGCCCACTCGGCGAGCGCCTTCGAGGCGCCCATCACGGTCGCGGGCTTGACGGCCTTGTCGGTCGAGACGAGCACGAACGTCTCGACCCCGAGACTCGCCCGCGATCCGCGCGACGAGCCGTGTCGCCAGCGCGTTGTTGCGGATCGCCTCCACGGGGTTCAGCTCCATCATCCCGACGTGCTTGTAGGCGGCGGCGTGGAAGATGATCGCGGGCCGATACTCGGAGAACACCTCCCGCATCCGCTCCGCCTCCCGGCAATCGGCCAGCACGGGGACGGCGAACTTGACGTGGCGCTCCTCCTCGAGCTCGCGCGAGATCTCGAACAGGTTGTCCTCGGCGTGGTCGACGAGCACGAGCTTGCTGCGGGCCGACGCGCGCGATCTGGCGGCAGAGCTCGGAGCCGATCGATCCGCCGGCGCCGGTCACCAGCACGACCTTGCCGGCCGAGGTAGGCGCCGACGCGCTCGAGATCCATCCGCACCGACTCGCGGCCGAGCATGTCCTCGACCCGGACCTCGCGGAGCTGGTGGGTGACGCGCAGCTGGCCCTCGCCGTCGCGCAGCAGTTCGAACACCGTCGGCATCGTCCGCACGGGGATGCCGCGCTGGCGGCAGGCGGTGACGACCCGGGCGCGCACCGTCCCGGGCGCTGACGGGATCGCGATCACGACCTCGTCGGGCTCGACCTCGTCGAGCACCCGCGCCAGGTCCTCGGCGGCGGTCGTCCCGAGCAACTCGCAAGCCGTACTCGTCCTTGGTCCCGCGCTTGCGCGGATCGTCGTCGACGAACCCGACCGGCCGCATTCGCAGCTGCGGGTTGCGGACGAGCTCCCGAACGACGAGGCGGCCGCCGTCGCCGCCACCGACGATCAGGATGTCGCGGGCCCCCTTGGCCACCGGAAAGGGGCGAATCCTCCCCTCCGTGAAGAGATGGACGGCGAAGCGGACGCCGCCCAACGAGGCGAGCTGCAGCAGCAGGAACAGCGCGATCACGCTCGACGGCAGCGTCACCGCGATCGTGTTCCCCTCGGGCGGCGCGTAGTTGATCGGGTGCAGGAACGTGATCAGCCCGACGACGAGCAGGGTCGCGACGATGATCCCCTTGACGACGGCCTCGTAGTCACGCTGGCCGACGTAGTTCCAGAGGCGCTCGTACACGCCGAAGCCGGCGAGCACGACCAGGGTCAGCGCGGCAACCCACAGGATCGTCGGGAACACGAGCCCGTCGTAGCGAGCGTTGAGGGCCTTCGGGTAGCCGTCGAACCTCAACCAGAACGCGAGGAAGTAGGACAGGGCGACCAGGAGACCGTCCACCAGGATCTGCGGCAACGAGTGGCGGTGGACGGGGAAGGCCGCGGAGCGGATCCGCCGGCGCATGCGCTCGGGATTCTAGTGAGGTCAGTGCTCGGAGCGATCTCACGCCCGGCCCGCGCTCGGATCCGGAGGCGCGGTGCGGGCGAGGAACGCGGCGGTGTCAGACCTGGTGCCCGAAGACTCCGTTCGGGTGCTGTTTGGTGCGAACCAGGTACGCCTGGTTGAGGAGACGGCAATTGCCCAGGCCCGCAGTCCGGAGGTGGTAGGTGTGCATGATCCAGCCGTTGCCCAGCGCGGTGAAGAGGACCACCGGCGTGGGTTTCCTGATCATCTTGAGCGGCTGATGCCCGACCTTGCCGACGTTCATGTGCATGTACCAGGCGAGGATGCTGACGTACTCGACGTCGACCGTCGGGTCGCCGCAGCCGCGGACGTGGGCGGCGCCGCCCGCCCGATCGATCAGCGCGTGGAGCAGCGAGATCTCCTCCGTCCGGGCCTGCTGGGCCGTGATGTCGGTGCTCTCCATGCTGACCTGGTCCGACAGGTACGGGACGAGGAAACCGATCACCACGACGGCGGCGGCGACTCCGCCGAGCCGAGCAGCCGGAGCGATCCGGCGGGGTTCGCCGAGGACCCAGCCGAAGGCGACACCGGCGACGACGGACGTCGCCGCGGCCGCCTCGAACATGTAGCGCGGAACGCCGGGAAAGCCGTGAAGCGCGAACGCGACCTCGATGATCAGCCACAGGACCACGCACCCAGCGACGCCGACGACCCTCCAGTTGCGGCGGTAGGCGGCCCACGCGAGCCCGAGCAGGGCGGGCACCTCGACCGGCCAGTAGCTGAGGTCGAGGTAGCGCTGGAGGGTGCCGCCGATCTTGTTGCTGTGCAGCTCGCGCGGAGACTTCTGCGCCAACTGACCGGCGACATCCCAGTTGTTTCCGGACAGCACCGGGACGCCGAACCAGAACGCCGGGACCAGCACCAGCTCCACGACGATCAGCTTGCGCATCGCGGGGACCGCCCGCCACGCCCAGATCGCGTACAGCCCCATGAACGGCCACGACTCGGGACGCCCGAGCGAGCAGAGCAGCAGGCTCGTCAGAGCCCAGCGCGGGTGCTCCGACAGGTGCATGTCGATCGCGAGCAGGAACAGCGTCGCGAGCATCGGGTCCGACTGAGCGCTCAGCCAGTAGTGGGTGTACTGGTAGATGCCGAGCAGCGCGACCGCCGCGAACAGGGCGCCGGCCACGGCCGGCCAGGTCTCCTCGGTGCTCTCGCGCACGAGCCGGAACACGATCCGGCCGGCAACGATCGGACCGGCGAGCGCGAAGGCGACGGCGGTCACCATCCACAGCCAGTAGCTGTAGTGACCGAACACCGAATAGGGCACCGTGAACAGGAAGGTCACGGGCTTCCACGACGGCGCCCCGCCCAGGTTGAGGTTGAGCCGGAGCGTCTGGTAGCCCCAGATCAGCCAGCCGTACGGGTCGAAGCCGGGGCTCGTGCCGGCGACGCGGATCAGCACGAACGCCAGGACCGGGAGCCCGGCGACGACGTACGTCCAGGGCGAGTGCAGCAACCGCGCCGGCAGCTCGCGCAGCGACGTCCCGGCGCCGCCGACGACGCTCCGCCCGGGCTCGGGCGGGGCGACGCGCAGGTTCGCGGCGTTTTCGTCGGTCGCTGTCACGACGGTTCTCTGGTGTGGGGCGGGCGGAGCTGGACGGCGCTCATCGACTCGGGACCGGTCAGCCTCTCCAGGACCTCGTCGCCGGCTGGACGAGCAGATCGACGAGTAAAGCAGGGTCCCGCCGGACACGCGGGGGACGCTCGGCCTCGGCGCGCCTGCGCAGCTGCACATCGGCCGCCCGCTCGAGCCGGCGGAGCCGGCCGTCCGCGATCAGCTTTGCGTCGACCGCCCCGAGCCGGCCTTCGAAGACCGTGTAGACCGGGGTCCCGAGAGCGACGGCCTCGCGGTTCATCGTCCCCCCGGCCGACACGACGAGGTCGGCGTAGTGGATCAGCGACTGCGCGTCGATCGCCCGCTCGGGCACGATCCAGCCGCCGTCGCGCGCCAGCGCCGAACGCTGCTCCGGCGTGCGGGGCAGCACGACCGTCTGGGTGCCGCGCAGGCGGCCGAGCACTTGGGCGAAGAGATCGTTCTCGAAGCGGTGGTATAGCGACACGGACGGGGGCGTTCGGACCACGCCGATCGGTTGTGAGCGGTCGAGGCCGAGATCCGCGAGGACGTCCGGGTCGGGCTCGAAGTCGTGAAGGTAGTACTCCTCCTTGAGTCCGGCGTAACGGTGGAGCTTCGCCGGACGGGCGCCGTACCGGCGCAGGCGCTCGGGTGGGATCGCGTCCGGGACGACGACGCCCGCCGCAAGCCGGCAGTTGATCGAGTGCTGGACCGTCGCCCACTCGTAGTCGAACATCGTCGAGCACGGGATCCGCAGCGCGGCGCTGGCGACGGTCACATCATTCGAGCCGTGACCGAAGGCGAGGTCGAAGCGACGCCCGCGAGCGAACCTGACGAGCGCGAGCGAGCGGTCGGCGAGACCGATCGCCTTCGCCGCGCGGGCGCCGCCCCGGTGGCGGCCGATCACGGTGTGGTCGATGCCCAGACGCTCGCACAGTCCGAGCGTCTGGGCGAAGTCCCGCGCCGTCACGGCGACGTCGTGGCCCGCAGCCTGCAGGCGCCGGATCACGGGTGCCAGCACGAGCACGTGCGGGGAGTTGGTGAAGTCGACCCAGACTTTCACGCCGGTGGCGTGCTCACGCGGCGGCGAGCGCGGCCACGACCTCGCCGGCCTGCTCGGCGCTGAGGCTCGGACTCATCGGCAACGCGATGTTCGTCCGCGCGAGCTCGTCGGTGACCGGAAGCTCGAGCCCAGGGTCGACGTAGGGCGCCATCGCGGGCTGCCGGTGCAGGGGCGTGCGGTAGTAGCTCCGCGCCTGCGACTCCGGCACGCGACAGGGCCTCGCGCAACCGGTCCGGCTCGGGGTGGGTCGCCACGTACAGGTGCCAGGCGGCTTCGACACCGGCGGCTGCGGCCGGCGGCGTCAGGTGATCCGCGATCCCCGCCGCCGCGTAGTACCCGGCGACGCGGCGCCGGCCGGCGATCCAGCCGTCAAGCGCCGGCAGCAGGACGCGCAGGATCGCCGCCTGGATCTCGTCGAGGCGCGAGTTGTAGCCGACGTACTCGAACGAGCGCTTGTCGCGCGAGCCGTGAAAACGCAGCGCCCTGACCCGTTCGGCGGTCTGCTCGTCAGCGGTCACGACCGCCCCGCCGTCGCCGAACGCTCCGAGGTTCTTCGATGGGTAGAACGAGAACGTGGCGACGTCACCGAGGCTGCCGGCGCGGGTGCCGTCGAGCGCGCCGCCGAGCGCCTGCGCCGCATCCTCGATCACCGGGAGCCCGACCCGATCGCGAATCGCCCCGCACGGGGCCGGCACGCCGAACAGATCGACCGCGACGACGGCCGTCGTCTTCGTCGTCAGCGCCGCCACGACCGTCTCGGGCGTGGCGTTGCGGGTGTCGGGGTCGACATCGCAGAAGACCGGCTTCGCACCGAGGCTGGCGATCGCCTCGGCGCTCGCGTAGAACGTGAACGCCGGCACGACGACGTCGTCGCCCGCCTTGACGCCGACCGCCCGGGCCGCGATCGTCAGCGCATCCGTGCCGTTCGCGACGCCGACCGCGTGCGCCGCGCCGACATAGGCGGCGAGCTCGCGCTCGAAGGCCTCGACCTCGGGGCCGAGGATGAAGCGGCCGGCGGCGATCACCTCCCCCACCTTCGCGACGATCGCCTCCCTCAGCGGGGCGAGTGGCGTCTCGGTGTCGAACAGCGGTACGGCCATCGCCCCACACCGTACAGGGCGGGCAGTCACGATCGCGGTCCGCTTCCGGGCGCGACCGGGCATACTGCAATCTGCGCGCAGATTGCCGGCGGGACCACAGCGACGGCCGCCCAGACGCGCTCGCTCGCTCCGGTCAGATGCTCTACGACGCCTCCGTCACCAACTCGCTCGTCAATCTCGCGACCAGCGTCGTCCGTCACGGCGGCCTCGCCGGCGTCGCCGGCCTGAACGTCTCCTCTGCGGTGATCGGCGTGCCCGGGACCGAGGCGACGATGCTGTTCGCGGGCTTCAACGTCTATCAGCACCACCTGACGCTGCTCGGGATCATGATCTTCGGCGTCCTCGGCGACATGATCGGCGCCACGATCGCCTACGCGATCGGCTATTACGGGCTGCACGAGCTGTTCGAACGCAAGGGCAGGGCGCTCCACATCGGCCCCAAGGGCCTCGACCGTGCGCACGCATGGTTCGAGCGGTGGGGCCCGCCCGTGATCCTGATCTCCCGCCTGATCCCGCTGATCCGCGCCGCCTTCCCGTACGCGGCGGGCGCCGCGCGGATGCCCTACCTGCGCTTCATCGCGCTCGCCCTGGCCGGCTCGATCGTCTGGATCTGCGGGCTGGCGGTCGTTGGTCGCGAGGTCGGCAGCCAGTGGTCGAGCTGGCGGGCGCACCTCGAGTACGTCGACTACGCCGCGCTCGCGCTGCTTGCCGGACTCGTCGCCTGGTTGGTCGTTCGCAGGGTTCGCGGAGCGCGGGAGCAGCGGGCCCACGCCTGACGCGCCCGACACGCTGAAGCTCCGCCACGCGGCAGCGCTCGGGCTGCTGCACGGCCCGGCGGAACTGCTTCCGATCTCATCTTCCGCGCACGTCACGCTGATCCCCTGGCTCCTGTCATGGGAGTACGAATCGCTCGATCCGGAACTCCGCAAAGCCTTCGAGGTCGCGCTCCACGCCGGCACCGCCGCGGCGCTCCTGATCACGCTGCGGGCCGAGGTCGCCGACGCGATCCGGTCGGCGAGCCCACGACTCGGTGCCCTGATCGGTCTCTCGTTCCTGCCGCCGGCGGTCGTCGGCTACACGCTGGAGCGACCGATCGAGCGCCATCTCGGCCGGCCCCGCTCGATCGCCGCCGCGCTGATCGTCGGGGCGACCGCGATGGCATGGTCGGACCGGACGCCGCAGGAGCGAACGAGCGAGGAGGCGACGGCGATCGACGCCCTCGCGCTGGGGCTCGCCCAGGCGACCGCGCTCGTCCCCGGAATCTCGCGCAACGGCGCGACGCTCGCCGCGGCGCGGCTGCGCCGCTTCACCCGCGAGGACGCCAACAAGCTGTCGCGGCACGTGGCCCTGCCCGTGATCGCCGGTGCGACGGCGCTGAAGGGATCGCGGTTGCGGCGCCGCGGGCTGCCCGCGGGCGCGCTTGCCCCGTTCGCGCTCGGCGCCGGCGCGTCGTTCGCCTCGACGCTCGCCTCCACGTGGGTGATCCGTCAGGTCGAGCGCGACCGCTCGCTGTTGCCGTATGCGGTCTACCGGATCGGGCTGGCCGCAGCCGTCGCCCGGCGGCTGCGCCGCACGCGGTCCGGTTGATGCACAACAATGGCCCCGTGAGCGACGCGTACGCGACTGCGGGCGTGGACACCCGGCAGGCGGACCGCGGCGTCGCCTCGATCGTCGAGGTGCTCCGCGCGATCGACCCGGGGCGTTCGTCGCTGGCGGTGCCGCTGCCCGGCCACTACGCGAGCGTGCTGCGGATCGCTCCGAACCTGGGAATCGCGCTCGGGACCGACAGCGTCGGATCGAAGGTGATCGTCGCCGAGCAGACGGGCCGCTTCGACACGATCGGGATCGACTGCGTCGCAATGAACGTCAACGACCTGATCTGCGTCGGCGCCGAGCCCCTGGCCCTGCTCGACTACATCGCGGTCGAGGCCGCCGACCCCGAGCTCCTGCGGGGGCTCGCCGTCGGCCTGCGGGCCGGTGCCGAGGCGGCGGGAATCGAGATCCCGGGCGGAGAGGTCTGCCAGATCCCCGAGGTGCTGCGCGGTCACCCGTCGCCGTACGGCTTCGATCTCGTCGGCTCGGCATTCGGGACGGTCGCGCTCGACCGGATCGTCGACGGCGGCGCCGTCGTCCCTGGAGATGTGCTGATCGGCCTGCCGGCGACCGGGGTCCACTCGAACGGGCTCACGCTCGCCCGCCGCGCCCTGCTCGAGCAGGGCGGCCACGCGCTCGACGCGACGCCCCGGGAGCTCGGCGGCCGCACCGTCGCCGACGCGCTGCTCGAGCCGACGGCGATCTACGTGCGCGCCGTGCTCGCGCTCCTGCGCAGCGAGATCGACGTGCACGGCCTCGCCCACATCACGGGTGGCGGGCTCTGCAACCTGCTCCGGATCGGCACCGGAGTCGGCTACTCGATCGAGGATCCGCTGCCGGTGCTGCCGGTGTTCGAGCTGATCGCCGCCTGCGGCGGAGTGCCCGCCGCGGAGATGTGGGAGGTCTTCAACATGGGCTGCGGCTTCGTCGTCACGGTCGCCGCGGCGGCAGCCGGCGCGGCGACCGATCTGCTCGCCGGCTTCCATCCGGGGGCCCGGGTGATCGGCGCCGTCAGCGCTCGCGACGGGGTCGTCGAGATCCCGTCGCTCGGCCTCACCGGCAGCTCCGCGGGGCTGCGCGGCACCGGCGCCTGACCGGAGGCTTGCCACCTCTGCGCGCGCGTGCCTCAGAATAGGGGTACGCGATGAGCACGCTGCTCGGAACGACGCTCAACGGCCGCTACCGTCTCGAGGCCCGGATCGGGGCCGGTGGCATGTCCACGGTCTATCGCGCGCTCGACGAAACGCTCGAGCGCCCGGTCGCCGTGAAACTGATGAACCGCGAGGTGGCGGCGGACTCCGACCAGCTCGAGCGCTTCCGCCGCGAGGCGCGCGCCGTAGCCCAGCTCTCGCATCCGCACATCGTCGGCGTGATCGACGCCGGCGAGGACGACGGCCGCCCGTACATCGTGTTCGAGTACATCGAGGGCGAGACGCTGAAGGAGCGGATCCGCCGCAAGGGGCAGCTCTCGATCCCCGAGGCGGTCGCCTACAGCATCGAGATCGCGCGCGCCCTCGGCGCGGCTCACGCGCGCCACATCGTCCACCGCGATGTCAAGCCCCAGAACGTCCTGATCGACGATGAGGGGCGGGCGAAGGTGACCGACTTCGGGATCGCGCGGACGCTCGACGAGGAGGGTCTGACCGCCGATGGGCGGGTTCTGGGCACGACCGATTACGTCTCGCCCGAGCAGGCGCTCGGCCAGTCGGTGACCGGCCAGTCCGACCTGTACTCGCTCGGCGTCGCGCTGTACGAGATGCTGACGGGCGAAGTCCCGTTCAAGGGCGAGAATCAGGTCGCCGTGGCGATGAAGCACGTCCGCGAGGAGCTTCCCGACGTGCGCGCGGCGCGGCCCGAGGTCTCGGCGGCGCTGGCGGCGGTGCTCGAGACCGCAACCGCCAAGCGGATCGACGAACGCTACGCCGACGACGCGGAACTGATCGCCGACCTCGAGGACGTGCTCGCGATCGAGACCGCGCGCGCCGGCTCGGCGACGGGCGAGGTGACGTCGGTGCTGCGGACCCTCCCCGCCCGCAAGCAGCGGCGCGTGCCGTTCTTCGTCCGCCATCGCCGCTGGACCGCCGCCGGCGCAGTTGTGCTGCTGCTCGCCGCCGGTGGCGTCGCAGCCTGGCTGATCAGTCGCGCCCACCACGGGGTTCCGCGCATCCATCAGACCGCGCCCGCGAACACGTCGGCGGTTCACCTGTGCGCGACCTGCGCCTCCGCCTACAACCCCTACGGCTACGGCGGCAACATCTTGCAGAACAACGCAAACGCCGGGCTGGCGGTCGACGGCAACCCGAACACCGCCTGGGACACCGAGCAGTACTACCAGGGCCTGAACAAGCCCGGCGTCGGGATCTACGTGACGACCTCCGGGGTCGCCGCCACGAAGCTCGTGATCGACACCGCCACACCCGGTTGGACGGCCCAGATCCTCGCCACCAACGAGCCGCCGCAGCCGCGCAACTTCAAAGCGAGCGGATGGGTGCCGGTGGGTTACCAGACGAATGTCGCGACGACCCAGACGATCTCCCTGAACACGGCGAACCACAGGTACAAGTACTTCCTCGTCTGGATCACGGCCCTGTCGGCGAGCTGGAACTACGTCTCGGTCAACGAGGTCCTCCTGTACACCTGAGCCGCCAGACGCCGGCGAATCGCGGACTTGGATACACAAAACGCCCTCCCAGGGCACTTTTTGTATCCAAGTTGGAAAAGGACCGCGGGTCGCGGCCCATGGCTCGCTATCGCTAACGCTCGCCG
Source organism: uncultured Solirubrobacterales bacterium (assembly GCA_963705995.1). Classification (GTDB taxonomy): domain Bacteria; phylum Actinomycetota; class Thermoleophilia; order Solirubrobacterales; family Solirubrobacteraceae; genus Palsa-465. The sequence goes on along the minus strand of CAVPLN010000036.1, from coordinate 373,790 downwards.
TATTCGTAGAAGCCGCGCCCGGACTTTCGCCCGAGGCGGCCGCTGGCGATCATGCGCTTGAGCAGCGGCGGCGGCGCGTACTCGTCGCGCTTGAACTCGTCGTAGAGCGAGTCGCAGACGGCGTACAGCACGTCGAGTCCGATGAAGTCGCAGAGGGTCAGCGGCCCCATCGGATGGCCGCAGCCGAGCTGCATGCCGACGTCGATGTCCTCGCGCGTCGCGAAGCCCTCCTCGAACATCCGCACGGCGGCCATCAGGTAGGGCACGAGCAGCATGTTGACGATGAAGCCGGAGCGGTCCTTGGTCTCGATCGCCTGCTTGCCGATCCGCTCCGCGAATGCGCGCGCGGCGCTGACCGTCTCGGCGCTCGTGTCGAGCGCGACGACGATCTCGACGAGCGACATCACCGGCACCGGCGAGAAGAAGTGGAGCCCGACAACCCGCTTGGGGTTGACGACCGCCTGGGCGAGCTGTGCGATCGGGATCGAGGACGTGTTGGAGGCGATGATCGCGTCCTCGCGCGCCGCCGCGCCGATCGCGCGGATCACGCCGAGCTTCAGCTCCTCGTTCTCGGGCACCGCCTCGACGACGAGATCGGCGTCCTGGACGGCTTCGAGATGGGTCGTGAACATCATCCGCTCGAGCGCCGCGCCGACGTCGGCATCATCGAGCTTGCCGCCCTTGACGGCGCGCTCCAGCGAACGCTCGATCCGCGTCTTGGTCGCCCCCAGCGCGTGGTCGTCGATCTCGCGGATGACGACCGGTATCCCGGCGACCGAGACCGACTCGGCGATGCCCGACCCCATGAAGCCGCCACCGACGACGGCGACCGATTCGATGCTTGTGGCGACGCTCATGGGCGGGCAGCCTACACCGCGGGCCGCGACCCCGGCGGGCTGCAGCTACGTGATCTTCCCGACGATGAGCTTCAGCGTCGTCGCCGACCCGCTCGTCGGCGTCACGACCAGCGTCAGCGTGCCTGCCTTGCCGCGCTTGGCCTTTGAGCTCAGCCCGGAGCTGACTTTGACCGCTGTTGCCGACAGCGAGACCGACACCGCGCCGGACGGAGCGCTGAGAACGACGAGGAGACCGCGGCTGCTCAGATCGGTTGTGATCTGGCCGCCTCCCGACACCTTCAAACCTCGTGCGAGCCCCTTGGGGTTGAAGCTCAGCCCGTTCGGCAGCTTGATCGTGAAGGCGGTCAGCGGCGGGCCACCGTTGGCGCCGCTCGCGAGCCTGAACCTGATGCTCGGCTTGCCCTTGCCGAGACCGCCGATTGCGGCGTCATACAGCAGCGGCGGCGGCGTCTTCGTCGCGGTCGTCGCGGTCGTCGCGGTCGGCGCCGCCGGCGGCGTGGTTGTCGTCACGGTCGTCGTCACCGGCGTGGTTGTCGTGACCGTGGTCGTCGCGGTGACGGTCTCGGTCGGACTCGGCGCCCCCAGCGGCAGGAGCGCGGCGTTGATCCCCGACGTCGTCGAGCCCGTGCTGATCGAGACGGGCGTCGAGCCCGCGAGCGTCAGCGAACCGCCGTAGAAGGCCGGTTGAAACTCGAGGGACATCTCCGAGAAGGCCTCCGGCTCAAACTCGACGTCGTAGCTGCCCGGCACGATCCCGCCGATCGTGTACTGCCCGTTCACTCCCGTCTGCCCTGCGGCGACCGCGTCGCCCGCCGCGTCGAACACGATCACTTCGATGTAGGCAACCGGGGCACCGGTGGCAGCGACGGTGACGGTGCCGGTCAACTCGCCTCCGGCTGCGAGGGCGGCGTCGATGGCGCCCGTGGTCGCGCCGCCCGTCACCGTGACCGCGGCCGCGCCCGCGAGCGTGGGGGAGTCGTTGAAGTACTGCGTCGCCAGGACGCCGTCGCCCGGGAACATGACCTTGTAGGTGCCCGGCAGGAGCCCGGTCAATTCGTAGGTCCCGTCCTCGAAGCTCTGCTCGTCGAAGATGTTGAGCGGGTTGCCGGCGGCGTCGAGCAACTCGACGTCCGGGTCGTCGATCGGGTCGCCCGTCGCGGCGTCGGTGACCGTTCCCGAGATCGTGCCTGCCTGCCGCAGCGCCGCGTTGACGTTCGTCGTCGTCTGCCCGTCGGCCACCGCCACGGGCGTCGCGACCTGCAGCGATTCGGCGGCCGGGTACCACTCCGCGGCGTACGGTGGAGCCGGCGCGAACAGGACGCGGTACGAGACCCCGCCGGTGAGCCCGGGGACCTTGTAGGTGCCGTCCGCCGCGGTCGACGCGAACCCCCACTCGTTCCCGGACGAATCGTCGACCTCGACGCCGACGCCGGCGACCGGCTGATCTGTGCCGGCATCGGTCACGCGGCCCGCGATCGCGGCGCCGGCCGACAGGGTCGCGTCGATCCCGGTTGTCGGGTTCGGCGCCGTGACCGCGACCGGAGTCGGCAGTCCGTCGGTCGACACGCCGTTGTAGAACTGCGGGGCGAGGTTGCCGCTCGGCGAGAACTCCACCTCGTAGGTGCCGCTCGGCAGTCCGCTGAAGCTGTAGGTGCCGTCCGCGGCCGTCGTGGTCTGGACGGTGTACACGAACTGCAGGTAGCTGCCGCCATAGCCGTCGAGGTCGACGCTGACGCCGGCCGCGGGCGCGCCGCCCGCGGTGACGGTGCCCGAGATCGTGCCCCCAGCAGCGAGGGACGCGTCGATCGGACCCGCGGCGTTGCCGGAGGTGACCGACACGGGCTGCGCTGTCAGCGAATCGGCCGCCCCCGGGTAGTACTGATACAGGTAGTTACCCCCCTGCGGGAGAAACAGGACGTCATAGGTTCCGCTGGTGAGCCCCTGCAGGAAGTAGGCGCCGCTCGAGTTGGTGTACGTGGAAGTGCTGTCGCCTGTGGTGGCGCTGACCGCTTCGACCTCGACGCCGCTCAGCGATGCGTTCGTGGCGGCGCTCGTGACCTCGCCCTCGATCACCCCACCGGCGAACAGGTTGCCGTCGACGGTCGTCGTCTGGCCTGCGCTGACGGTCTGCGGCGGGCTCGCCGCCGTGCTGTAGCCGGCGTTGGCGTTGCTCGGATTGAAGATGACCTGATACTCCCCCGGGGGCACGGGAGAGAAGCCGTAATCGCCGCTCGCGGCGGTCGTCGTCGTCGCGACCTGGGTGCCCCCCTGCAGCAGTTGCACCGAGATCCCGCCGAGCGGCGTGCCGGTGATGTCCTCGGTCACCTGGCCCGAGATCGCGTCCGGCTGCAGCGTCTCGGTGTATTGGTTGTCTCCGCCGGCGTTCACCGTGATCGGGATGCCGGTCAGACCGCCGTACCCGAGCGCACCGCCGTCGAGATCTGCCGTGTAGTTCCCGACGGTGACCTGAGGCGCCTCGAAGACACCGCCTCCGGTCGTCGTTCCGATGATGAACGGCGTTCCCTGGTTCAGGACCGTGACGGTCACGCCGTTGATGCCCTGGCCCGTCACGGCGTCGTTCACGTCGAACGTCAGGTTGCCGTCCGATGCGAGCGCGAGCCCCGGCGCGAGGAGCGCCGTCGCGGCGCTGGCGAGCAGCGCTGCCAAGGTGAGGCCTCTGATGCGACGCACGGCAGCTGACATCTGCTCTCCATTCGCCTGGGGCCGATCGTGGAGTGCGGCCCGCGGGCAACCTACCACAGCGGCAGGCCCGGCTCGTGACACTGCCCGCAGCAGCCGCGCGGCCGAGCAGCTGCCCGGTCCGTGGCGGCTCAGAACCGGTAGGAGGCGAGCGCGGCGTGGCGCTCGACCGCGAGCGCGACGAGGCGGTCGAGCAGCTCCGGGTAGGGGATCCCGCTGGCGGCGAAGAGTGCGCCGTAGACGCTCGTCTGCGTGAACCCCGGGATCGTGTTGAGCTCGTTGACGAGGACCGTGTCGCCCTCGACGAAGAAGTCGACGCGGGCAAGCCCGGAGCAACCCGAGCGCCGGAAGACCTCGACGGCGAGCTCTCGCACGCGCTCCCGCGTCGCATCATCGATCCGCGCCGGCACGATCAGCTGCATCCCGCCAGGCGTGTACTTGGCCTCGTAGTCGTACCACCCCTGCTCGCCCGCGGCGAGCAGGATCTCGCCGGGTTGCGAGGCGATCGGGTCGTCGTTGCCGAGCACCGAGCACTCGATCTCGAGGCCCGGCGAGCCGGCTTCGACGATCGCGATCGGGTCGTGTTCGAGCGCCCCGGCGAGGGCGGCCCGCAGGCCGCCCGGCTCGGTCACCTTGACGATCCCGACCGAGGATCCAAGTCGCGCCGGCTTCACGAACACCGGGAGGCCGAGCCCGGCGACGTCCCGCTCGACGCCGTCGCGGTCGGCGGCGAGGTCGGCGGCGGTGACCCCCCGGTAGCGGACCTGGGGGAGTCCGGCCCGTGCCATCAGATCCTTGAACAGGACCTTGTCCATGCAGACCGCGCTCGCGGCGACGCCGGCACCGACGTACGGGACGTCGAGACACTCGAGCAGCCCCTGGACGGTGCCGTCCTCGCCGAACGGGCCGTGCAGGACGGGGAAGACGACGTCGGCTCCGGGGAACCCGCAACCGGGAACGAGGGCGAGGCCCGCTCCCGCGTCGCCGTCGCCGTCGCCGGAGAACGGAGCGGCGTCCCCGGCGTGCAGCCGCCAGACCCCCGCGCGGGAGATCGTCACCGCGAGGACGGTGTGCCCGGCTTCGCGCAGACCGGCCGCGACCGAGGCCGCGGACGCGAGCGAGACCTCGTGCTCGGACGAGCGACCCCCACCGAGCACCGCCACGCGCATCCCCATCAGGTCGTCGTCGTGCTCGTCGGGGTGGAAGTCGTCGGCGTCGAAGTCGTCGGGGTCGAGGTCGTCGGCGTCGAAGTCGTCGGCGTCGAAGTCGTCGGGGTGGTGGTCGTCGGCGTCGAAGTCGTCGGGGTGGTGGTCGTGGTCGTCGTCTGCGTCTGGGTGGGCGTCGTGGTCGTTGTGGTGCGCTTGTGACGATGCTTGACGCGCTTGACGGGCGGGGCGACGTAGTGCCCGATCACGATCGTCACGGGCGCGCCCTTCTTCTGCGTGGTGTTGCCGCCAGGCGACTGGGAGAGCACGATCTGGTCCTCGTTCTGAGCGTGGACGGTCTGCTTCTGAACGGTCACCTTGAAGCCCTGGCCGCCGAGCGTCGATTCGGCGCCCGCAGCGGTGAAGCCGACGACGCGGGGGAGTTGCGTGGTCGTCGGCGCGCCGGCGATGACGACGCTCACACCCGACCCGTACGGCTGGATCGTGCCACCGCCCGGCGTCTGGGTGACGACGATCCCGGGCGCGGCGGTCGTCGTGGTCTGCGTCGTGACGGTCACCTTGAAGCCCGCCCCGGTCAGCTGCGTGCGCGCTGCGCTCTCGGTGTCACCACTGACGCTGGGGACGTTGACCGGAGCCTTGCCGGAGGAGATGTAGAGCGTCACGCCGGTGCCCCTCTGGAGCTGCTGGCCGGCGGTCGGGTTCGTCGTGATCGCGTTGCCGGCCGCAACCGCGCTCGACGCCTGCTCGACGAATGCCGTCACCGTCAGCCCGGCCGCCTTGACCTCGCGGAAGGCGGCGGCCTTCGAGAGGCCGACGACCGACGGAACGTCGACGTCGCCAGGCCCCGTCGAGACCGTCAGCGTCACGGTCGACCCCGCCTTCACCTTCGCGAACGCGAGCGGGTTCTGGCCGATCACCTCGCCGGACTGCTGGGCCGAGATCGTGTTGATCACGTTCGGCGTGAAGCCGTGATTCTGGATCGTCGCCTCCGCCTGGGCGAGCTGGAGGTAGACGACATCGGGGACGGTCGCCGTCTTGGTTCGGCCCACCAGCAGGTACGCGGCGACCCCGCCACCAGCCAGCAGCAGGATCAGCAGCGCGACGATCCACGGCCACGGCCCGGCGCCACCCCGACCGCGGCCCGGTCCACCGTTGTACATCGCCGTCGAGTTCCCCTCGACATCGAGCAGCGGTGCCGGCACTGACCCGTATGCGGCGAGCGCCGCCTGGGCCGGCATCACCCGCGTCGGCACGATCGCGGCCCCGGCCCCGGCCCCGGTCGCGGCCGCGCCGACAGCCGGCATGCTCGCCGTCACCTGCCCCGTCGCACCGGAGACGATCGCCTCGCGCACCTGCTCGAGCACGGTGATGAACTGGTCGGCGTCGACCGGACGGTCCGCGGGATCCTTGTTGAGCGCCCACAGAACGACCTGCTCGAGCGGCTGCGGCACGGCCGGGTTGATCGCGCTCGGCGGGACCGGCGCCTCGGAGACGTGCTTGAGCGCGATCGTGACCGCCGACTCGGCGTCGAACGGCACCCGTCCCGTCAGCATCTCGTAGAGGACGACTCCGATCGAATACAGATCTGAGGTCTCGCTGACCGCGTGGCCCTGGGCCTGCTCGGGCGAGAGGTACTGCGCCGTCCCCATGATCGAGCCGGTCTCGGTCATGTCCGAGGCTCCGGCGCGCGCGATCCCGAAGTCGGTGACCTTGGCGTGGTCGTTGTCGTCGACGATCACGTTGTGCGGCTTGAGGTCGCGGTGGATCACGCCGCGCCGGTGCGCGAAGCGGGTCGCCTTCAGGATCTGGATCGTCAGGTCGATCGCCCGGATCGGATCGAGGGGGGCCTCCTGGCGGATCAGCGCCTTCAACGACCGCCCCTGGAGGTACTCCATCGCGATGTAGTAGGTACCGTCGACCGCACCCCGGTCGAACACGCTGACGACGTTCGGATGCGAGAGCGATGCCGCGGCCTGGGCTTCGCGGCGGAAGCGCTCGACGAAGCCGGGATCCTCGGCGAACCGGCGGTGCAGGAGCTTCAGCGCGACCTGGCGGCCCAGTTGCTGGTCCTCGGCGAGGAAGACGTCGGCCATCCCACCCGCGCCGATTCGCGAGATGACCTTGTACCGGCCGTCGATCAGCTCTCCGGGATTGACAGCGCTCATAGCCCCTCTGCCAGCAACGTCTTCATCTCCTGCGCGGCGATCGGCGCCGCGTAGACCCCACCGTAGCCGTTCGGGATGTCGGGCAGCACGACGGCAACGGCGATCTTCGGATCGGAGACCGGGGCGAAGCCGATGAACCACGCCTCATCGAGGTCCTGACCGGTGCTGACTGTCGCTGTGCCCGTCTTCCCGGCGACCTCGCCGGTCAATCCCTCGAGGTTCGCCGCCTGCCCGGTGCCCTCCTCGACGACGTCCCTCATCATCGTCGTCAGGTCCGCCGCAACCGCCGGCTTCATCACCTGCCGGTAGACCGTCGGCCTGGTTTGATCGACGACCACCCCGTCCGGGTTGACGACCTTCTCGGTCAGATGCGGAGTCATCAGCGTGCCGTGGTTTGCGACCGCCGCCGCGACCATCGCCATCTGCAACGGCGTCACCTCGAGCTTGTCCTGACCGATCGCCATGCGGCCGATATCGACGAGGTCGCTCGTGACGGGTAGCAGCGCTCCGTTCGAGGCCCGCTCACCGCTCGCGGTCATCTGGCCGGCCGGATAGTCGAGCGGCGGGGGCGAGTAGAAGCCGAAGCGCTTCATGTACTTGAACATGACCTGCTTGCCGAGCCTCTCGCCGACCTGAGCGTAGACGGTATTGACGGAGTCGGTGAGAGCTCTCGTCAGCGTGATCGGGCCATAGCTCGCGTTTCCGTCGTTCTCGAGCGGGACGCCCGATTCGGTGATCGGAGAGTCGCCGTTGATGATCGAATTCTGGGTGTAGAGACCGCTGTCGAGGGCGGCCGTCGTGGTGACGATCTTGAACGTCGACCCCGGCGGCAGACCGACCTGCGTCGCGAAGTTCGTCCTGGCAGCCGATGTCATCGAGTTTGACGTTGCAATGCGGGTGGTTGTCGTCGTATCCCGGGTTCGAGTACATGACGGGAACCGCCCCCGTCTGCGGCACGATCGCGACGACCGACCCGGCGCGCCCACCGAGCAGCCGGCGCGCGAGCGCCTGGCCCTTCGGGTCGAGGGTCGTGTAGACGTCGTTTCCGACCTGCTGGCCGCCGCCGAGCGGACCGAAGACCGAGCTGATCCCGGTCGAGGTCCCCTCGAGCTGGGCGTCCTGGGAGCGCTCGAGACCAGCCCGCTGTCCCTCGACGGCGTTGAAGTACCCGACCGCCTGCGCGAACAGCGAACCCGAGGGGTACGTCCGGCCCCAGGTCCCGCCGCCGGCCTTGACCGACCGGGCGAGCACGGTGCCGTCGTCGGCGAGGATCCGCCCGCGCTCGATCGTCAGCGACCGGAAGTACGCGAGCTTGTTGAGCGGGTTGTTCTGGATCGCTGAGGCGTCGAACACGGTCCAGCGGGAGGTCCACGCGACGAGCAGCGCAAACAGCAGGATCACGACGACGAACAGCTTCTGGATCGAGCCGTTCATCGACGCGTGAGCTCAGGCCGCCGGGCCCGATCGGAGACGAGCAGCAGCAGCGCCACGAGCACGAAGTTGGCGAGGATCGAGGAGCCGCCGTAGGAGACGAACGGCAGCGTCACGCCGGTCAGCGGGATCACCCGCGTGACGCCTCCGACGATCACGAACACCTGCAGGGCGAGGATCGTCGCGAGCCCGGTGGCCATCAGCTTGGAGAACGAGTCGCGGGCGAGAATCGAGGTCTTGAAGCCGCGCGCGATCAGGATCAGGTAGGTGAGCAGCAGCCCGGCGGCGCCGAACAGGCCGAGATCGCCGACGACCACCGCATAGATCATGTCGGTGTCCGGGGCCGGGAGCCAGTGATAGCTCGTGTTCGGGACGTAGACGATCGAGCGCCCGAGCCCCTGCCCGAAGAGGCCGCCCGCCGCCTGCGTGAACTGGGCGTTGGCGAGCTGAAAGCTGCTGAATCCGGTCGACGCGTTGTAGAGGCTCGGGCGGAAGGGGTGCAGCCACTCCTCCACGCGCGCATCGATGTGCGCGATGTGGGTCGCGAGATACCAGGCGCCGACCCCGAAGGCGAGGAGCCCGATCACGACGAACGACATGCGATTGGTCGCGACGTACAGCACGGCGAGCAGGCCCCCGTAGAACATGATCGAGGAGCCGACGTCGTGGAGCACGATCAGGATCACCATCGCCATCCCCCACAGGAGCAGCATCGGCCCGAAGTGCTTGAGCGGCGGGAGCGTCACGCCGAGCACGCGCCGGCCCTCGACGAGCACCTGGCGGGTATCGCGCAGGTAGCTCGCGAGGAACACGACGAGGCCGACCTTTGCGAATTCGGTCGGCTGGAAGGCGACCAGCCCGGGGAGGCGGACGGCGAGATAGGCGCCGTTGACCTGGTATCCCACGCCGGGGAGTCGCGGCAGCACGAGCAACGCGAGCGACGCGGAGACGATCAGGTACCGGTAACGCTCGAGCTTGCGGTAGTCGCGGAACACGATCACGGTCCCGGCGAACAGCACGAGCCCGAGCACGAACCACTGCGCCTGCTGGCGGGCGAGCGTCGCGCCGTCGATCCCGTAGACCATCACGAGCCCGAAGCACGCGAGCACCGCGACGAGCGGGAAGATGTACGGGTCGGCGTGCGGGAGGGTGACGCGGATGAAGAGGTGACCCGCGACGCAGAGGCCGAGGAACAGCGCGCCGATCGTCAGCGAGACGCTCGACAGCTTGCCGGAACGTTGGATGAAGACCGCAGCGAATCCGGCGGTGATCAGGAGCGACGCCGGGATCAGGCCGAGCAGCTCTCGGTTGCGCGCCCTCATCCGCTGATCTTGCCGAGCTCCAGCTGGTTGATCAGCTTGATCGCGGAGGTCTCCGAGCGCAGGTCGTGGCTGAGCAGCGTCGCGCGCCGGTCGACCGGAACCGACGCGGCCGGCACGCCGGAGACGTAGAACGTCTCGTACATCGGGACTCCGAAGGGCAGCACGTACGGGAAGCCGCGGTAGACGACGACCGTCCCCTGCCCGTTGGTGCCGAGGAAGTACAGCTGCCGGCTCGCGAGGTACCCGCCGCCGCCGACCAGGAAGGCCACGACGCCGACCGCGACGAGCCCGGCGACGAACCGGCCGAGCACTCCGAAGTGGCGCGGATGCTCGGACGGACGGGTCCAGCCCTGCGTCCGCGCGAGCCGCGCGCGGCGGGCCGCGCGTCCGGTGGGAGCGCCGGCGGGCCGGTGCGTCCGAGCCGTCCCGCCCGGGTCCTGGATCGGCCGCGAGGCCGTCGCGACCTGGCTCGGCGCCGCTCTGGTCGCGTCTCCGTCGGCCCCCGTGAGCGGCGCGGCGACGATCGTCGGCTGATCGACGCCGGCGGCCCCGCCGGCGTCCTCGACCCGGAACAGCACGACCGTGATGTTGTCCCGCCCGCCGGCTGCGTTCGCCTCCGCGATCAGCCTGGCCGCGGCGGCTTCGAGGTACGGGCTCTCGGCGATCGCCCGCGCGATCGCGTCCTCCGGGATCATCGACGTGAGGCCGTCGCTGCACAGCAGGACGACGTCGCCTGGCCGGACCGGGTAGCTCCACGTGTCGACCTCGACTTCGGGCTCCGGACCGAGCGCGCGCGTGATGATCGAGCGCTGCGGGTGCTCGAGCGCCTCCTCCTCGGTCAACCTGCCCTTCTTGCGCAGCTCCTCGACGAGCGAGTGATCCTCCGTCAGGCGCGTCAGCTCCCCGCCGCGCATCAGGTAGGCGCGGCTGTCGCCGACGTGCGCGATCGCGACGTGATCGTCCTCGAGGTAGGCCGCCGTCAGCGTCGTGCCCATGCCGGCGCGTGAGGCGTCGGCGTAGGAGCGCTCGTGGATCTCGCGGTTGGCGCGCTGCACGACGGCCGCCAGTCGCTCCTCTGCCGTGCCCTCGGCGGGGAGGCCCTGCTCGAAGTGCTCGACGGCGATCCGCGAGGCCACCTCACCGGCCTGGGCTCCGCCCATCCCGTCGGCGACCACGAACAGCGGCGCACGCACGAACGACGAGTCCTCGTTTCCGCGCCGCTGACGGCCGGTGTCGGTTCGCTCGATCGTGTCAGCTGCTCTGAGCATCGCTACCGGGCTCTCTCACTGGAGATAGGTGAACTCGCTGTCGCCGATCCGAATCCGGTCGCCGTCGTGCAGCGGCTGCGGTCCCGTCAGCGGCTCGTCGTTCAGGAAGGTACCGTTGGTCGACCCCAGGTCTTCGATCACGAGCGTCCGTCCCTGACGGCTGATCCTGGCGTGGCGGGACGAGGCGAACGGATCGTCGAGCTGGATCTCGACGTCACCGCGCCCGAGGGTAGCGCCGTCGAGGAGGTCGTAGGCGACACCGTGCGCATGGCCGGCGGCGCGTTCCACGACCAGGCGCGGCTCGTAATCCTCCTCGAGCTCGAGCAGCGGCTCCGCGGCCGCGTAGACGCCCGTCGCGTCCGACGCCTGCTGACGGCGGGCGCCGCCGAGCCCGCGACGCAGATCGAACAGCGAGGAGGTCGCGACCCAGAAGAGGAAGAGATAGAGGACGACGAGGAAGCCGAACTTGAGTCCGACCGAGACGGGTTCGAGCACGGTGGGTGTCCCTATTCCAGCTCGAAGGTGATCACCGAGGTCCCGATCTCGATCTCGTCGCCGGGTTCGATCACCTCCGGCTCCTCGATGCGCCGGCCGCCCAGCACCGTGCCGTTCGTCGAGCCGAGGTCGCTCAGGACCCAGGCCCCGCCCTGGAGCCGCACCTCGGCATGCCTGCGCGACACGTTGGCGTCGTCGATCACGATGTCGCACTGCCTGCTGCGACCGATCACCACCCCGCCGGTCCCGACGACGAGCCGGCGGCCGTCGAGCACGAGCAGCGCCCGCTGGGGCCGTGCCACCGGCTCCTCGCGACGGAGCATCGGGGCCGGCTCCGGGGCCGGGTTGAAGACCATCGTGTGGCCGCCGCCCTCCCGCTCCTCGACCGGCGCCTCGGGGGGCGTCACCACCCGCGTCTCGATGCCGAACTCGCCGAGGCGCAGCCGGCGGTCGGTCTCGAACTCGACGACCGGTGCCGACATCAGCGTGAAGCGCTCGCGGCGGGCATGCTCGAGCAGGTAGGACTGGAGCTCCTGGGCGAGCGCCTCCTCGTAGTCGCCGAAACGCTCGCGGTCACGCGGCGAGAGGTAGACCCGGTACTCGTTCGGCACGTACGCGCGGGACAGCGACTGGGATTGGTGCAGCTCCATCTCGCGCGCGAGCTTGCGCGCGAGTTCGACGGGTCGTACCTCGGAGCGAAAGACACGGCTGAACGTGCCCTCGACGAGGCCGGCGATCATGCTCTCGAGGTTGCTGAGGACGCTCATCGGGCTGCCAGGTGTACCGATCCATGCTACGGAACTGCCTCGCCGTCGGCCCGAAGCAGCGCGGCACGAGCGAGCGCGGCGAGTGGCCCCGAGGCGGCCAGCAGGCCGCCGCAGACCGCTCCGAGGGCGGCGCCGTCGAGCGGCCTGGCCCCCACCGCCTCGGTCGCGGCCACAACCGCACCGGACCAGAACGCGACCCCGACGATCGCCGCCACCGGGCGAAGGCGCGTGACGAGCAGCGGCAGCAGCGCGGCCGCCGCGGCCCAGACGGCGAGCGCGGCCACCGTCACGTGGCCCCCGGGGCCGGTCACGACGCGGTCCAGCGCGAGCGTCACCGAGCGGGTCCACGCGCTCGGTGCGGGCAGGTGGGGTGCGAGCCAGGGGACCGGAGCCCTGATCAGCGCGCCGGCCGCGCCCGCCCAGATGAACCCCGCGGCCGCGAGCCCGGCACGACGAGGCAGGCTCATGCCGCTCATGCCGGCGACGGCGGGCCATGCCGTGCCGAGGCCGAGCAGCCCGAGGGCGGCCGCCCCGGCTGGGGCGGGCCAGAGCCGCCCGGCGCCGGCAAGCGCCACGATCGTCGCGCCGGCGAGCGCCGCGAGGACGACCGCACCCCCGGGACGGCCGTCGATGATGGCGAGCCCCGCGAACAGCAGGAACAGCGCGGCCGCGCCGAGCCGCGGCGCCACGAGCACGGCGGCGGCGGCGATCAGACCGAGCAGCGCCGGGGCGGCCGGTGGCCGGGTGAGCAGATGGCCGCACAGCCACCACGAGGTGAGCGCGGCGGCGAGCGCCGCGAAGCCGCGCTCGGGCACCCGCACAGAGCGTCCCTTCGTGCCGCCGGCTTGCGGCGCGGCGGCACGGCCCGCGCGCCACTCGCCTGCATCCGCGGCGGCCGCCCCCGGCGCTGTTCGGCGCGGCGCCGGCCGGGGGACGCTCGCGCGGCGCGCGGTTCCGGGGACGCTCGCGCGGCGCGTCGCCTCGTCGGCGACGTCCGGCAGGCACGCCAGCAGCGCCGCCCGCAGCTCCGCGAGCTCACCGCGCTCGGATGGGCGCGGGCGCAGCGCGCGGTCGATCGCGCCACCGAGCACGCGCGGGAGGTCTCGACGGTGGTGGCGCAGGGGCGGCACGTGGACCCCGAGGCGGTGTCTACGCCCGTCGACGCGCATCGCGCGCACGGGGTTGACGCCCGTCAGCGCCTCGTAGACGACGAGCGCGAGCGCGTAGAGATCGGCCTCGGGGCCGGCGACACGGCCGGCCGCCTGCTCGGGCGGCATGTAGTCGCGCGTCCCGACCACCTCGCCGGCGCGCGCCGGCGAGTCGCCGCCGAGCACCTGTGCGACGCCGAAGTCGGTCAGCTTCGCGGCTGGGGTGTCGCCCCCGCGCCGGGCGGGGATCAGGACGTTCGACGGCTTCACGTCCCGGTGGATGACGCCGTGCGCGTGCGCGTGGGCGAGCGCGTCGGCGATCGCCACCGCGATCCGGAGGAGATCCCGATCCGACAGCTTGCCCGAATCCAGCAGGCGGCTCAGCGTCGAGCCGCGGACGAGCTCCGAGACGAGATAGGAGCCGTCCGCGTCTGCGGCGGCCTCGTACAGGGTCACGATCGCCGGGTGCGAGAGGCGGGCCGCTGCGCGCGCCTCGGCGGCGAAGCGGTCGCCGCGCGCGACCGAGGGCGGCATCACCTTCAGGGCGACGTCCCGCGCGAGCCGTTCGTCGCGGGCCGCATAGACGGTGGCGAAGGCACCTGCCCCGAGCCGCCGGGCGAGGCGGTAGCGCCCCAGGACGATGTCCGGCTCAGATGAATCCGCTTCGGACCGCGCCTGCGTCGCGCGGGAGCTGCCGTCGTCGCCCGGGACGGCCGGGATCCGGGTGGTGCTCACGCCTGGAGGTTCGCCGGCCCGGCGGCCCGTCCCTGCGGCGCCTGCGGGTCGCACGGCGCTGGGCGCCTCGTTGCACGGACGCTTGCGCGTTTGCATTTGTCGCCGACCCCCCGGTCATACTGGTCTTTTCCAGGATCCCCGCAAGGAGCAAGAAAACTTGTCGTTCTTCGACGAGGTCGACGAGCCGCCGGAGCGGCAACCCCGTACCGAGGCGCGCGGGCCGCGCTCGTCGGGCCGGGGCCGGCCGCCACGAGGAGATCAGCAGGCGATCCAGACGCGCCGGACCGTGGCGGTCGTCGCGATCCTGATCGTGATCGTGCTGCTCGCGCTGGGGATCCACAGCTGCGACGTGAGCGCTCGCAACAGCGCCCTGCGCGACTACGCGGACAACGTCTACACGATCATCAATGACTCGAACGACCTCGGCTCCCAGCTCTTCACCGACCTCGGCGGCGGGACTCCGAGCTGCACCGGGAATACGAGCGCGAGTCAGGCAACGGCGCTCTACCAGTGCGTCGCGCATCTCTCCGAGACGGCGTCGACGGAGCTCGCGCATCTGAAGGCGCTGAGCGTGCCGAGCCAGATGCAGACCGCCCAGACGAACCTGGAGCTGGCCCTGAAGATGCGCCGCGACGGCCTCAACACGATCGCGGGCCAGACGCAGGCCGCATTCAGCGCCAACACCGCCGCGGCCGCGGTCCAGGGGATCGCCACCGGAACCTCGTATCTGTACGGATCCGACGTCGTCTACAAGGGCTACGCCGCGCCCGCGATCTTCGCCGCGCTGAGCGCCGCCGGCCTGCACACGAGCCCGATCTCCTCGGGCCAGATCGTCAGCAACCTCAGCTGGTTGCAATCGACGTCCATCACCGAGGAAGTGGGGGCGCCGGTCCCGGGGGCGCCCAAGCTCCTCGCCCCGGAGCTGACTCCGGGTCAGCTCGTCGCGGTCGGGACGAACACGATGGTCACGGGCGTGACGAACCACGTCGCGGCGAGTCCGCCACCGACGTTCACGATCCCCGTTAAGAATCCGGGCAGCGCGACCGACTTCGACATCCAGTGCACGGTGACCGTCCACTCGACGCCGGCGGTCACCGGCACCGCCACGATCTCGACGCTCGCGCCGGGCGCGCAGACGACCTGCAGCGTGACGCTGCTGAGCTCGCCGGCGACGACCTCGGCGAGCAGCCCCGACGATGTCACCGCGCGCGTGTCCAACACGAAGGGCGGCGATTCGACCACCTTCCCCGTGCAGTTCCTGCCGTCGACGAGCGGTTGACGGCCGGTCCAGCGCCGGACGGCGGGCTGGAGGAGCCCGCGGACGTCCCTATGCTGTCGGCTGTGGACAACCTGTCGAGCACGGCCGGCATCGTTGCCATCGCCGCCGGAGCCGTCGCGATCGTCGCGCTGGGGACGACGGTCGGGCTCGCGATCGCCCTGCGCCGCCTCCGCACCGCGCAGAAGGCCGTGCTCGGCGACCGGCAGCTCGATCTCGTCTCCCACGCCGCCGCGCTGCAGGCCTCATTCGCCTCGCTGACCGACTACGTACAGGACGCCGCCGGCCGCCTCGACGAGCGCATGTCCCGGGCGGAGTCCCGGATCGACGGTGCGGTCACCTACCGGGCGCTGATCCGCTACGACGCCTATGGAGAGATGTCGGGGCGCCAGTCGACCTCGATTGCCCTGCTCGACGCCACGCGCTCCGGGATCGTGCTCTCCTCGATCCACCACCGCGACAGTGCCCGGCTGTACGCCAAGCAGGTCCATCAGGGCCGCCCCGAGCTCGAACTCTCCCCGGAGGAGAACGACGCGGTCCGGATCGCGCTCGAGGGCGGCGGCGCCCAGGACTCCGGGCGCCAGTAGGAGCCCGGGGCGGGGTGCGGGTCGGCTACCTCGGTCCCGAAGGGACCTTCACCCAGGAGGCGCTGCTCGCCGGCCCGGGTGCCGGCACGTTCCAGCTCGTGCCGCTGCCGACGGTCTATGACAGCGTGATCGCGGTCGCGGAGGGGACGGTGGAGCGGGCGCTCGTCCCGATCGAGAACTCGATTGAGGGGTCGGTCTCGGCCACGCTCGACGCACTCGTGATCGATACCGATGAGGTCCTGATCCTCGCAGAGACGATCCTGCCGATCCGCCAGTGCCTGATCGCGCGCGGGCGCCTGGAGCTGGAGGAGATAGAGGTCGTCGTCTCCCATCCCCAGGCCAATGGCCAGTGCTCGCGCTTCATCCGCACGCGCCTCCCCGGCGCCAAGGTGATGACGACGAACTCGACCGCCGACGCCGTCCGGCTCGTCGCCGAGCACGATGGGCCGTGGGCGGCGCTCGGCAACCGGCTTGCGGCGGAGATCTACGGCTGTGAGGTGCTCCGATCAGGCGTCGAGGACCTCGCAGGCAACGAGACCCGCTTCGTCTGGCTCGGTCGCCGGGGCGCACCGCCCGGGATCCCCGCCGGCGAGCCACCGCGGGGGCCATGGAAGACGGCCATCGTCTTCTGGGGCATCGGGGCGGCAGAGCCGGGCTGGCTCGTCGCGTGCCTCTCCGAGTTCGCCTCGCGCGGCGTCAACCTGACGCGGATCGAGTCGCGGCCGCGACGGCAGGGGCTTGGTCGATACATGTTCTTCGCGGATCTGGAGGGGCGCGAGAGCGACCCGCATGTCGCCGCCGGTCTCGAGGCGCTGCGTGGCCACGTCGAGGTTCTACGGCTGCTCGGCTCCTTCCCGTCCGCCGCCTGAGGCCGGCCCGTACCCGCCCAGAGGCCGGCCCGTACCCCCCCGAGGCCGGCCCCTTCCGGCCCCTGAGACGGACCCCCGAGCTCCGCCAGAGGGACCGGTACAATGCGCCGCACCGATGGGTGCCGTCGAAATACCAGCCCCAACGTGGTCCGCGCCGCCTCCTGAGCACCGGCGGCGCGGGCCTGAAGTCGGTCGGGTGCTCGTACTTAACGCGACGTACGAACCGGTCAACGTCTGCACCGTGCGGCGAGCCGTGGTGCTGCTGCTGAAGGAGAAGGCCGAGATCGTCGAACGCGCCGAGCGGGAGCTCCATTCGGCGAACACGACGCTCGCGCGGCCCGCCGTGATCCGGCTCGTCACCTACGTCCGCATCCCGCGGGACACGCACCGGCGCAAGATCACCCGCCGGGCCGTGTTCGCGCGCGACAACTGGACCTGCCAGTACTGCGGCTCGCGCGCCCAGCTGACCGTCGATCACGTCGTCCCGCGCTCGAAGGGCGGACCGTCGACCTGGGACAACATCGTCGCCTCGTGCGCACCCTGCAACCGCCGCAAGGGCGACTCGCTGCCCCGCCAGGCCGGCATGATCCCGAAGCGGCCGCCGCGGACGCCCAACCCGAACGTCTTCATCCAGGTCGCCAGCCCGTCGATTCCGGCCGCCTGGCGCCAGTACCTCGCCGCCTGATCCCGGCCGCCTGGCGCCAGTACCTCGCCGCCTGATCCGGGCCGCCTGGCGCCAGTATCTCGCGCCTCATCCCCCGATCGGGCGTTCAGTCGCTGACAGCCGTCGCGGGCCGTCGACCTCGTCCGCTAAGCTCACGTGACCAGAGAAAGGAGGTGGTCCACCTGTCTGACAGTACTTGCGGGACCCTGGAGGTGTCCGGCCGCTAGGTCGGATGGCTGACCCCGCTTAGCGGAGTCCACCCGCGACACCGCCGCGCCTTGGTGCCGGGACTCGTCCCTCCGGCGTTGTGACGGCCAGCGCGGCCTTGCCAGCCAAGTAGTGGGTAGTGCCCGAGGGGCGCCGGCGTCGACGGCGCCCCTCTCCTTTGCCTGACGCGCGCCAGCATGAATCCGGGCCGTGCGTAATCGACCCCCGGACCCGCCCCCGCGAGTCGAAAATGCGCAAACCGTTGACTCTTTGTCGACCCGCACTGCCTGACGGCGGCGGTTCGTCGGGGTCGGAGCGCTCGGCGACGGTTTACGCTGAGCGCATGTGCCGCAACATCCGAACCCTCTACAACTTCGAGCCTCCCGCGTCAGCAGCGGAGGTCGACGCCGCCGCGCTTCAGTACGTGCGCAAGATCAGCGGCTTCAACAAGCCCTCGCGAGCAAACGAGGAGGCATTCAACCGCGCGGTTGCCGAGGTGGCCGCGATCTCCGCCCGCCTGCTCACGGAACTGGAGACGTCGGCGCCCTCGAAGAACCGCGAGGTCGAGGCCGCCAAGGCGCGGGCGCTCGCCGCCAAGCGATACGCGGCCTGAGGCGCGCGCGACACCCCTGAGGCCGCGTCGGACCCGGCCGGCCGAGCCCGCAAGGCCGGCCGGCCGCAGCCCGCGCACGCGCTCCGTGCTACTCCGAGCCAGGCTCGTCGTCGGGCTCGGCCGTCTGCGCGTCGTCGCCGACCACGACGTCACCGTCCAGAGCATCGGGGCCCGCCGTCCCGTCGGGCTGGTCGCCGGCGACGGGTGCCGCCGTCTGCGCCTCGGACTCGATCACCAGCGCGACCGCGCTGACCTGGTCGTCGTCGCGGATGTTCATCAGCTTGACGCCCTGCGAGGCGCGCCCGTAGCGGTTGATGCCGCGGACCGATGTGCGCTGGACCATCCCGTTCTGGGAGATGAAGACGAGCTCCTGATGCTCGCGCACGACGAGCGCGCCGGCCAGCGCCCCCTTGTTCTCGGTCAGCTGGATCGTCTTGACGCCCATCGTCGCGCGGCCCTTGACCGGGTACTCGGAGATCGGCGTGCGCTTGCCGTAGCCGTTCTCGGTGACGACGAGCAGCTCCTGGTCGTCGCGGGCCACGTCCATCGCCAGCAGGGCGTTGTCCGGCTGCGAGACGTTCATGCCCTGGACGCCGCTCGTGTCGCGCCCCATCGGCCGGACCCGGTCCTCGCTGAAGCGCGCCGCCTGGCCTGACCGGGAGACCATGATGATGTCGTCGTGGCCGCTGGTGCGCCGGACGGCGATCAACTCGTCGTCGTCGCGGATGTTGATCGCGATGATCCCGTCGGCCTTGATCGGCGTGTTGTACGCCAGGAACTCGGTCTTCTTGACGAGGCCGTTGCGCGTCGCGAACACGAGGTACCGCCCCTCGGTGAAATCACGCGTGGACAGGACCGACTGGACCCGCTCGCCCTCGCGCAGCGGCAGCAGGTTGACCAGCGCCCGGCCCTTCGCGGTTCGGGCCTGTTCGGGCAGCTCGTACACCTTCAGGCGGTAGACCTTGCCCCGGTTGGTGAAGAACAGCAGGTAGTCGTGCGTCGAGGACACGAACAGATGCTCGATGTAGTCGTCGTCCTTCATGTCCATCCCGGTGACGCCGACACCGCCGCGCCGCTGCTGGCGGTAGGTCGAGAGCGGCAGCGACTTGATGTAGCCGGAGTTGGTGATCGAGATGACCATCTGCTGGTCGGCGATCAGGTCCTCGATGTCGATCTCGCCCTCGGCGTGCGTGATCTCGGTCCGCCGCTCGTCGCCGTAGGCCTCGGCGATCTCGGAGAGCTCGTCCTTGATCAGCCCGTACACCCGCGCCTCGTCGCCGAGGATCTCCCGCAGCTCCTTGATCCGCTCGACGAGGTCGGCGTGCTCCTGCTTGATCTTGTCGGCCTCAAGCGCCGTCAGGCGGCTGAGGGTCAGCTGCAGGATCGCCTGCGCCTGGATCACGGTCAGGGCGAAGCGCTCGACGAGACCCTCGCGGGCGGCCTCGGGATTGCGAGAGCCGCGGATCAGCGCGATCACCTCGTCGAGATTCGCGAGCGCGATCAGCTGGCCCTCGAGCACGTGTGCGCGCTCCTCGGAGCGGCGGAGTTCGTACTTCGTGCGCCGGACGACGATCTCGCGCTGGTGATCGACGTAATGCCCGATCACCTCGCGCAGCGACAGCGTCCGCGGCACGTTGTCGACGAGCGCGACGACGTTGACGCCGAACGTCGTCTGCATCGGCGTGTGCTTGTAGAGCTTGTTGAGGACCACCTTCGGGATCACGCCGCGCTTGAGCTCGATCACGATCCGCATCCCGTGGCGGTCGGACTCGTCGCGCAGATCCGCGATCTCGGTGATCTTCTTGTCGTGGACGAGGTCGCGCGATCTTCAGGATCAGCCCGCCGTCGCCGCCCTTGCGCACCTGGTACGGCAGCTCGGTGACGATGATCGCCTCCTTGCCCTGCCCGATCGGCTCGACGTGGGCCTTCGCCTGTACGCGCACGCGCCCGCGTCCGGTCGCGTACGCGTCGCGGATGCCGTCGCGACCGAGGATCGTGCCGGCCGTCGGGAAGTCCGGGCCCTTGATGTACTTCATCAGGCCGTCGACGTCGATCGACGGGTCGTCGATGTAGGCGATCGTGGCGGCGATCGACCTCGCGCAGGTTGTGCGGCGGGATGTTCGTCGCCATCCCGACGGCGATCCCGGAGCTGCCGTTGACGAGCAGGTTCGGGAACCGCGCGGGCAGCACGACCGGCTCCTGCGTGCCGCCGTCGTAGGTGGGCACGAAGTCGACCGTGTCCTGCGTCGATGTCGCGCAGCATCTCGGTCGCGAGGCGTGGACAGGCGCGCCTCGGTGTAGCGCATCGCCGCCGCCGAGTAGCCGTCGATGTTGCCGAAGTTGCCGTGCCCGTCGACGAGCGGGTAGCGCATCGAGAACGGCTGCGCGAGACGCACGAGCGTGTCGTAGATCGCGCTGTCGCCGTGGGGGTGGTACTTGCCCATTACCTCGCCGACGATCTGCGCGCTCTTGACGTGCTTGCGCGTCGGCTGCAGCCCCATCTCGTTCATCACGTGCAGGACGCGACGATGGACCGGCTTGAGTCCGTCGCGGACGTCGGGGAGCGCCCGCCCGACGATGACGGACATGGCGTAGTCGAGATACGCGGAGCGCATCTCCTCCTCGAGGCCGCGCGGCTCGATGTTGCCGCCGCCGATGGTGTCGATGGTCGCCATCGTTAGCGCCCTTTCGTCAGACGTCGAGGTTGGTCACGAGGCGGGCGTTGTCCTCGATGAATGCACGTCGCGGCTCGACCTGGTCGCCCATCAGCATCGAGAACACCATGTCGGCCGACACGGCGTCCTCCATCGTCACGCGCACCAGCGTTCGCGACGCCGGGTCCATCGTCGTCTCGCGCAGCTCCTCCGGATCCATCTCGCCCAGACCCTTGAAGCGGTAATACTGAACACCCTTCTGCGAGACCTCGAGGATGGCCTCGCGGAGTTCCGTGAACGATTGGGCTTCGGTGCTGTTCTCACCGAGTGTCACGGTGAATGACGGTGAACCGGTCAGCTCGGCCAGTTCCCGGTGCACGCTGGCGAGCCGCTGATACTCAGTTGCCTCGAGTGTGGAGCGACGGACGTGGTGGGTCGTGGCGAGTCCTGTCTTTGCCTCGATCGTCCGGACGACGACCTCGGTCTCGGTTTCACGCACGAGCTGACACGCGTACGTGTCGTTCTCCTCCGTGTCGCGCTGCAGGAGTAAGAGCAGCGCGGCGACGTCGGTGACTCCCTCATCGAGTAGGCGCACCTGTTCGATGAAGGTGACGACGCCCTGGCCGTGCGCCGCCCGCAGCGCCGCCGCCCAGCCCTCATACTGCTTGAGCAGCCGGGAAAAGCGCTTCCAGCGCGTGTCCGTCAGCTTGAACTGGCGGTTGTGCCGGTCGAACACGGTGATCTTCTCGAACTTGTCACCGAGCAGGATGTCCTCGAGCTCGGATTCGCGCTCGATGTAGCGGTGCTTCTGCCCGCGCGTGAGTCTGTACAGCGGGGGCTTCGCGATATAGACATAGCCGGCCTCGATCAGCGGTTGCATCTCGCGGAACAGCAGCGTCAGCGCCAATGTCCGGATGTGTGCACCGTCGACGTCTGCGTCGGTCAGCAGCACGACCTTGTGGTACCGCGCCTTGCTGATGTCGAACTCGTCGCGCACGCCCGTGCCGATCGCGGTGATCAGCGCCTGGACCTCGGTGTTGCCGAGGACCTTGTCGATGCGGCTCTTCTCGACGTTCAGGATCTTGCCACGGAGTGGCAGGATCGCCTGCGTGTTGCGGTCTCGGGCGTCGACCGCCGAGCCACCTGCAGAGTCACCCTCGACGACGAACAGTTCGGCGAGCGCGGGGTCCTTGACCGAGCAGTCCGCGAGCTTGCCCGGGAGTGTCGAGTTCTCAAGTGCCGACTTGCGGCGGGTCAGGTCACGGGCCTTGCGCGCGGCCGCGCGAGCCTGTGCCGCCCCGATCGCCTTGCGCAGCACGGCACGGGCATCCTGTGGATTCTCCTCGAGGAACTCGGCAAGCCTGGCGTTGACGACCGACTGGACGAAACCTGCCATCCCGGGATTGCCGAGCTTCGTCTTCGTCTGTCCCTCGAACTGCGGATCGGCGAGCTTGGCGGAGATCACCGCGGTCAGTCCCTCGCGGACGTCCTCACCTGTCAGGTTGTCGTCCTTCTCCTTGAGCTCGTTGTGATCGCGGGCGTACTTGTTGAGGACACCCGTGAGCGCGGTGCGGAAGCCGGTCATGTGCGTTCCGCCCTCGGTCGTGTTGATGTTGTTGGCGAACGAGAAGACGGACTCCTGGTAGGAGGCGTTCCACTGCATGGCGACCTCGACCGCCCCCTCCTCGGCCTCGCCCGCGAAGGAGATGACCCGCTTGTGGATCGGCTCCTTGTTGCCGTTCAGGTGCGAGACGAAGTCGACGATCCCGCCTTCGTAGTAGAACTCGGCCTTGCGGCCTGCGCCGCGCTCGTCGACGAGCTTGAGGCGGAGCCCAGCGGTCAGGAACGCCGTCTCGCGGAGACGCTCCTCGAGCGTCTCGAACTTGAACTCCAGAGTCTCGAAGACCTCGGCGTCGGGGAGGAAATGGGTGGTCGTCCCGGTCTCGTTCGTCGCCTCACCCTTGGTCAGCGGGCCGAGCGGCTTGCCCCGCTCGAACGCGATCCTCCAGCGGTGGCCTTCGCGGCTGACCTCGACCTGCAACTCCTCGGAGAGCGCGTTGACGACGGACGCGCCGACGCCGTGCAGCCCGCCGGAGACCTTGTAGCCGCCGCCCATGCCGAACTTGCCGCCGGCGTGGAGGACGGTCATGATCACCTCGACGGCCGGGCGTTGCTCCTTCTCCATCGATCCCGACGGGGATGCCGCGGCCGTTGTCGGAGACGGTGACGGAGTTGTCCGGGTGGATCGTGACGGAGATCGCGTCGCAGAACCCGGCGAGCGCCTCGTCAACAGAGTTATCCACAATCTCGTAGACGAGGTGGTGGAGTCCCGTTTCGCCGGTCGAGCCGATGTACATCCCCGGTCGCTTGCGGACGGCCTCGAGGCCCTCCAGCACGGTGATGTCCTGAGCGTCGTAGCTCGCCTCTGGCTTGGGACGCCCGAGGGCGCCGTCATCGTTCGTCAACGATCCTCCGATTGACGTTAAGACGCCCCGGTCTCGCGCATTGTGCCGCGCGCCGGGGCGTCGAAGCTTGTGCGCTGAAGAATAGCACATCCGGCCCCGGAACCCGACCCGCCCGAGACTCTGTTTTGCCTGCAAATCGGTCGAAAATGGGAGCCCCGTCAGGCCCGGGTCGTGCACCGCAGACGCGCGATCGATCCTGGCCGGAGGCGCTCGTTCAGCCTCGCCAGGATCTGCGGCGCCATGAGATCGAGCTCCTGCGCCCAGACGGCACTCTCGCACGCAATGGTCAGAACTCCGGCGCGTTCGGACACGGGGCTCGCCTCGGCGGCGATGACGTCGCCGACCGCCTCGGGCCACGCGCGCTGCGCGGCGGCGAGGACGGTCTCGGGGGCCCAGGCATCGCGCAGGGTCGTGAGGGCTCCCGCGAGCGGGCGCGGGGAGCGGCGGTGGAGCGTCATCTGGCGCTCATCGCGCTCATGCCGCGAGCGCGTCCTGCAGAAGGCTTCCCGCGGAGACGGCGATCCTCGTGACGGCGGCGTCGGTCGCGCCCGGTACATGATCGAGGTCCGTCGTCGTGATCACCGCCTGGCCGCCGCCGCGCGCGATCAGATCGATCAGGCGGGCTCTGCGGGTGAAGTCGAGCTCGCTCATCACGTCGTCGAGAAGGAGGAGCGGCTGCTCTCCCCTGGCGTCGCCGATCAGCTCGCGCTCGGCGAGCAGCAGAGCGAGCAGGGCGACTCGCTGCTGGCCTTGGGACCCGAAGGTCCGCAGGTCACGTCCGCCGAGGGTGAAGGCGAGCTCGTCGCGATGGGGCCCGTGGCCGGTGAAGCCCCGCTCGAGGTCGGTGGAGATCCGCTCGGCCAGTTCGCCGGCCAGCGCCGCGGCGTCCCGTGCGCGCGACCGTGGCCTGTAGGCGACGGCAGGCGATCCGTCGAGCCCGAGGTCAGCGCAGGCCGCGGCGAACGGCTCGCGGAGCAGTTCGACGGCCTCGCTGCGGTCGGCCATCAGCTCGCAGCCGTGGCGCGCGAGCGTCGCATCCCACGCTTCGAGGCCTGCACGCGAGCCGATTCCGGCGCGGACGCGCGCGAGCTGCGCGTTACGCTGGGCGAGCGCCTGGGCATATGCGCGACGGTGGCCGGCACGCTGCGGCCACAGCGCAGCGAGGAGCTGGTCGAGGTGGGCGCGACGAGCGGCGGGCACACCCTTGATCAGCTCGAGCCGGTCGGGGAGGAAGACGCTCGCGAGGGGCCGGAACGGGTTGTCGAGGAGGCGCTCGACCGGTGCGCCGTCCGCCGTCATGCGCTTCGGCTCGCCGGGGGCGAAGCCGACGGTGAACTCGTGCGGGCCCGAGGGGCCGTCACACGCCACGACGACACGGCACACGGCGGCACCGAAGCGGACGACCTCGCGGTCGTTGGCCGTCCGGCACGATCGGCCCGTGCAGCCGAAATAGACCGCTTCGAGGAGATTCGTCTTGCCGGCACCGTTCGGGCCCGAGAGGACGGTCAGGCCGGCGCCGAGCCGCGCGCTCGCTCGCTCGTAGCAGCGAAAATCCCGGACGCTGAGCGCGACGACCGCCATCGTCGAGGACAGGCACCTGGTGCCTAGACGTTGAGCCTGATCGGCATGATCAGGTAGAGGAAGCCGCTGTCGTCGCCGGCCTCGAGCAGTCCGGGTCGCAGCGGACTGATCAGCTTCATGATCACGTCGCCGTGATCGATCGCGTCGAGTCCGTCCCGTAGGAACTCGGGGTTGAACCCGATCTCGAGCGGCTCACCCTGGAACGCGACGGGCATCGCCTCGCGCGCCTCGCCGATGTCGGGCGTCTGCGCCGACACCGTCAGCTCGCCCGGAGCGAAGGCCAGACGAAGGGGCGCGTTCTTCTGCGCCAGGAGGCTGATCCGGCGCACGACGTCGCCGAGTTCGCTGCTCGGGATGCGGAGCTGGTGCTCGAACGTCTCGGGAAGGAGCTGGCGGTAATTCGGGAACTGGCCATCGATCAGGCGCGATGAGAGCACGACCTTGCCGAGCACGAACACCACCTGGTTCTGGCGGACGCTGACGCTCAGCGTCTCGTCGTCGGAATGCGCGGCGATCCGGGCGAGCTCCTGAAGCGCCCGGCTCGGTACGTTGACCTCGAAGCCGGCGCTGAGCGGCTCCGCGAGGACCGTGCGCTTGACGCTGAGGCGATACGAATCTGTCGCGACCATCGAGACTTCGGTCGTGGATGCGGAGACGAGGATGCCGGTGAGGACCGGGCGCGTCTCGTCCCGGGACGCCGAGCCGGCGACTTTCTGCGCGGTCTGCACGAATGCAGCGGCCGGAAGCGTGACCGCCGTGGCGGGGTCGGGATCCGGGAACGGTGGGAAGTCCTCGGAGTGCAGCGTGCGAATGTGGAACGTCGCGTTGCCGGAGATCAGCTCCACGTCGTGCTCGGTGGCGCGCTGCTCGAGCGAGACCTGGTTGGCAGGGAGCGAGCGGACGACATCGAGGATCAGGCGTCCGGGGAGGACGAGGGAGCCGGGGCGATCGATCGAGGCGTCAAGCGGGACACGCAGGCTGACGTCGGTATCGGTGGCGCGAAGTTCACAGACGTCGCCGGTCGCGTCGAGCTGAACCCCCGAGAGCGCCTGGATCGCGCTGCGCGTGGAGGCGACGCGCGTGACCGTCTGCAGCTGGCTGAGCAGAGCGTCTCGGTCGAGGGAGATCTTCACGATGAATACCTCTTGGGAAAGGTAGAAGTCATAGGGCGAAGGAACGGTGTTGGGAAGTGCGAGATTTGCCGCAGCGAGCGAAGAAGGTGTGCGGGCTGGTGCACCGCTGAGTCTGTCAACAACTGCGGTCGGCGGGTCGCGTGAGCCGAGCCGTGAGCGCGGCGACATCGGCGGCGTCTTCGGAGGACGTCGAGATGCGGTCGGAGACGCGGCGGCAGGCGTGGAGCACGGTTGCATGGTTGCGCCCCCCGAAGGCGTCGCCGATCGCCTGCAGAGCCGTGTGGGTGAGATCGCGCACAAGATGAATCGCGATCTGGCGCGGCCAGGCGAGGCGGGCTTCGCGGGAATCCGACCGCAGCTGTTCGGGCGTGATCCCGAAGTGATCGGCGACGGCCGCCTGAATGGCCGCGATCGTAAGGCCGGCGCTCTGGGCGGATCCGGGGTGGATGTGGTCGAGGATCTGCTCGGCGAGGCGAGCGTCGAGCGGTGAGCCCGTCAGGGAGTGGTGCGCGACGATCCTGATCAGGGCGCCCTCGAGGGAGCGGACGTTGTCTGTGACCCGATCGGCGATCGTCTCGAGGACGCGCTGGTCAGGGACGGTGACGCGGTCGACCTCGGCGCGCTTGCGGAGGATCGCGAGGCGCGTCGAGCGATCGGGAGGCGAGAGCTCGGCGACGAGCCCCGATTCGAACCGCTCACGGAGGCGCTGTTCGACGCCGAGGAGTTGGACGGGGAGGCGGTCGCAGGTGAGGACGAGCTGGGCGCCGGCGTCGGAGAGGGCGTTGAACGTGTGGAAGAACTCCTCTTCGGTGCGGGCCTTGCTCGCGAGGAACTGGACGTCGTCGATCAGGAGGACGTCGACGTCGCGGTAGAGACGCTTGAAGCGGTCGATGGCGCGTCCGTTGAGTGCCGAGACGAAGCCGTTCGTGAACGCCTCGACGGTCGTGTAGCGAACGGTTGTGTTCGGGTCGAACGTACTGATGTAGTTGGCGATCGCGTGGAGGAGGTGCGTCTTACCGAGGCCCGGCGGGGCGTAGAGGAAGAGCGGGTTGTACGCCTGGCTGGGGCCCTCGGCGACGGCGAGCGCAGCGGCGTGGGCGAGGCGGTTGCCATCGCCGATGATGAACTGGTCGAAGGTGTATCGCGGGATGAAGGTCTGCGTCGCGAGCGCTGGGTCGGCGTCGGCGGTCGTGTGCCGCGCGGGGTCGGCGGCGGCTGTGTGCCGCGTGCGCCCGCCGCCGACTCCGCCGCGGGGGTGGCTCGCCTCGGCAGGCTTCGCAAAGGCGATCGTGACCGCCGCGCCGAAGGCCGCCGTCGCGCAGCTTTCCAGGAGGCGGCCGAAGCGGTCGGCGACCCATGCCTGGGTCGCGGGCGGCGCTTCGAGCAGGAGCTGTGCCCCGTCCCAGGCGCGGGGCTCCAGGGGTGCGAGCCAGATGTCGTAGGTCGTTTCACCGACAGCGCGGCGTAGCTCGTCGCGGAACTGGCGCCAAGCAGGGGTCAGCTCGAGATGCGCACGCAGCTCCAAGCGGCTCCTTCCAACACGGGAGTCGGATTGCTATTGGTGAGGTCTCGGGCAGGGAGCCCGAGCGGGCGAATATACCAACGGTCGGACGACTCGCCGGGGGCCCCGCGGGGCGTTGACGCAAAGCGCGGGAAAAACGCCGTCGCCGCCGGCGCTGCGCTTGCGTCGCGGTGGCGGCGCCGCGTGAGCCCGAGCGCTGAGGAGGGTCGTGGCGCGTGTGCGCGCCATGCGTATACTGGTGGTTTCTCCGGCGAGAATCGAAGAAGATGAAGCGTACGTATCAACCAAAGAAGCGCAAGCGCGCCCGCACGCATGGCTTTCGAGCGCGCATGCAAACGCGCGCCGGGCGCGACACGCTCAAGCGCCGCCGCGACAAGGGTCGTAAGCGCCTGACGGTGTAGGTGGGTCGTGGCGAGCGGTCGTTCGCCGCGGCGTGGCCGTCTGTCAAGGAGCGCCGATTTCGATCGGGTCCTTCGCAACGGCCGTTCGCACGCGGGACGGGACCTGGTCCTGTACGTGTTCCCGCGGGGAGGGGATGATCCTCCGCGGCTCGGGCTGTCGGTGTCGCGCAAGGTGGGCGGTGCCGTCGAGCGCAACACGGTCAAGCGAGCGGTGCGCGAGGCCTTCGCGTTGGAGGCTCAGCGGCTGCCGCCAGGAGCGGATGTTGTCGTGATCGCGCGGCCGGGCGCGCGCGAGCTCGCTGAGCGCGAGGGCATGAACGGCATCCGCTCGGCGCTCGGCGAGCTGATCTCGAAGGTTCCGGGGGCGGCGGGCGCGGAGATCGCGGCAGTGGGCCCGCACGGCGTTGAGGGAGTGGGCGACGGCGTTGAGGGAGTGGGCGACGGCGTTGAGGGAGTGGGCGACGGCGTTGAGGGAGTGGGCGACGGCGTTGAGGGAGTGGGCGACGGCGTTGAGGGAGTGGGCGACGGCGTTGAGGGAGTGGGCGACGGCGTTGAGGGAGTGGGCGACGGCGTGTCCGGGGAGGTGTCCGGGTGAGGTACTTCCGCCTGATCGCGGTGGCGCCGATCCGCGCCTACCAGGCGCTTGTCTCGCCGCTGTTCGGATCTCGCTGCCGCTACTACCCGTCGTGTTCTGAGTACGCGGCGCAGGCGATCCACAGATTCGGCATACTCCGCGGGCTCGTCCTGGCCGGGTGGCGGTTGCTCCGTTGCAACCCCTGGAGCCGCGGTGGGGTCGATCACGTCGACTCCCAGCGACTGTTCAAGCCGCGGACGCCGGGCGCGAGCGCTTGACCATGCTCATCACCGCGAACATCTTCCAGCCGCTGATCGACGTGTTCGAGGCGGTTCTGAAGTTCTTCCACAACAGCGTCGGCGTGCCGTGGGGTTGGTCGATCGTCCTGCTGACCGTGGTGATCCGGGTGCTGCTGCTGCCGCTGACGGTCAAGCAGTTCCGTTCGATGCAGGAACTGCAGAAGCACCAGCCCGAGCTCAAGGCCCTCCAGAACAAGTACAAGGACGACAAGGCTCGCCAGCAAGAGGAGTTGATGAAGTTCTACAAGGAGAACAACGTCAACCCGCTCGGCTCGTGCCTGCCGATGGTCGCGCAGCTGCCGGTGTTCATCTCGCTCTTCTACATGCTGCGCCAGAGCCTGCGCGCGGATGTGTGTGCGGCGGTGCAGCCGCACCGCATCGTGAACGGCATCTCGAAGCTGGTGACGACGTACACGGTTCCGTGCGGTCCGCACAATGGCGCCGGATTCCTGTTCATCGGCGACCTGACGAACTCCGCCAAGGGCGCGACGTTGATCGTCCTGATCGTGCTCTACGTGGGCACGCAGCTGGCATCGACGTGGCTGATGTCGATGTACACGCCGACGATGGACAAGACGCAGCGCCAGTTGATGCTGGCGATGCCGCTCCTGTTCGTGATCTTCATCCTCAACTTCCCCGCCGGCGTGATTGTGTACTGGATCACGACCAACAGCTGGACGATGGCGCAGCAGTACATCCTGCGCCGGCGCATGGGCCCCGTGCCGACCGTGGCGGTCGCCGGCGCGACCGCCACGAGCGGCGGGTCGGGTCGGGGCGGCGGCGGGGGCGGCGATGGCGGCTCCGGCACGGGCGGGGACACGCCGCCCGCCGGCGGGCTCGGTGGCCTGCTGCGCGGCCGGCCGAAGGCTGAGGCCGAGGAGAGTTCGGTGGCGACGAAGAGTCGCGCGCAGCGCGCGGCGGTGCCGCCCCCGCCTCCACGGAAGAAGAAGAAGCGCTCAGGGCGCCGGCGGTGACGTGGTGAGCGCCGTGACCGGTGAGCGGGTGATGGACTGCCGGCGAGGCGAGGATCGCACTCGGCGGCGCTCGGTGCGGGGCCGCGGCGTGGCGGCCGCCGCGGCGGTGGCACTCGTCGTCTCCGGATGCGGGACCACCGCCTCGGCCCCGAAGGACAGTCCGTATTGGCTCGTCAAGGTGGGCGACGATTACGCCAACGTCTACCAGTACGCCGTGGGCTCCACGCCGGGCACGAGCGAGGCCGTGAGGCTCGGCAAGACGGTGGCGGCCGAGCATGCGAATCTGGACGGCGCCGCGAAGAAGCTGGGCGTCCCGATAAGCCACATCACGAACGAGACGAGCTGAGTTCGCAGCGCGATCGAGGGACCTGACCTGAGGAGGAATGTATGGGGGGCGATGATGTGGTGGAGCACGTGAGGGAGATCCTCGAGACGATCGCCGATGAGATCGGCGTCGAAGCCGACGTCGAGGTCCACGAAGATCCCGACGGCCTGGTCGCCGAGTTCGTCGGCGACGACCTCGGGCTGCTGATCGGCCATCACGGCCAGACGATCGACGCGATCCAGCACCTCACGTACCGGATCGCGTTTCACCGATCGGAATCGCGGCAGCGGATCGCCGTCGATGCTGGTGGCTACCGGGAGCGGCGGGCCGTCGCGCTGCGGACCACGGCCGATCAGGCGGCAGAGACCGCCGTGCGCGAGCGACGGTCGGTGGCGCTTGAGCCGATGAGCGCGATGGAGCGGAAGGTCGTGCACGAGCACCTCAAGTCGCGCTACGACGTCGAGACCTACAGCGAGGGCCAGGAGCCATCGCGACGGCTCGTGGTCGCGCCGCTCTCTGACTGACCGTCGAGATCGCAGGCCGGCTGCCGGGCTTGAGTGTTTCACGTTTTTCTTGACGGTGAAACAGCGCTCGCGCTACAAACAACGTTGTGGAGCCGGGATCGCTCACCGAATTCGACCGGGGGATGTTCGTCGGACTGCTGATCGGCGAAGGCTCGTTCGGGGGTGACGGCAAGCAGCCCCAGGTGACGCTGCGTATGCACGTGCGGCACGAGTTGCTGTTTCGGTGGCTGATGGAGCGGTTCCCGCGGACACGCCTGTACGGGCCCTACCACCATGGCGGACGCTCCTATTACCAGTGGATGGCGCGTGGCCGTGCCCTCGTCGAGGACGTCCTGCCGCTCCTCGAGGTCGAGTTGCGCCCTGATCTCGATCCGCACGCCTACGAGCGCTTCGCCGCGATGCGGCAGCGGTACGGGGCGTACATCGAGCGCGAGCGCCGCGCGGCGGCGATCGAGAGATGACGTCGGACGCCCTGCCGCTCGCTGTGCGGAGCCGGCTCGAGCACCTGTGCGAGCGATACGCGCTGAACGGCTCGGCGGTCTCGGCGCTGGCCGCGGTGCTGGCGGCGATCGCCTTCGACCCACACGCTCCTACCACGATCAATGCTCCCGCCGAGGCGCTCGATGTGCACATCGCCGACTCGCTCGTGGCGCTTGGGCTGGATGAGATTCGCGACGTTGAAGTGATCGCCGACCTCGGCTCCGGTGCGGGCATTCCGGGACTTGTGCTGGCAATCGCACTGCCCGACGCGAGCGTCTCGCTGGTCGAGAGTACGCACCGGAAGGCCGCCTTCATCGGGCGCACGATCGTCGCGGCCGGGATCCGTAACGCCTCGCCCGTCTGCGCCCGCGCGGAGGGGTGGCCGGACGGCATCGGCGCGCACGACCTGGTCACGGCACGAGCGCTGGCGCCGTTGAATGTGGTCGCCGAGTATGCGGCCCCGCTCCTCCGGGTCGGTGGGCACCTGGTCGCCTGGAGTGGGAAGCGCGACCCCGTGATCGAGGCGGACGCGACCCGCGCGGCCGAGATCCTCGGACTTTCCCCGCCGCGCGCGATTCGCGTCCAGCCGTTCGCACGCGCCGAGCATCGCCATCTGCACTGCATGACGAAGCTCGACGCAACCCCGTCTGCCTATCCGCGCCGGGCTGGGATGGCGCGCAAGCGACCCCTCGGCGTCGCCACCGCCCCGTCTGACCGCGCCTACCGCTAGCTTCCGGATCTGAGATGGGAACCGTCTACGCAATCGCCAATCAGAAGGGCGGGGTCGGCAAGACCACGACTGCGGTCAACCTCGCGGCCTGCATCGCGGAGGCCGGCTACGAGGCGCTCCTGCTCGATATCGACCCGCAGTGCAACGCGACCGTCGGGCTGGGGATCGGCAAGGATCGGCCGGTCACGGTCTACGACCTGCTGTCCGGGTCGGCGACGCTCGATGATGTCGTCGTCGAGACGAGGATTCCCCACCTCTGGCTGGCCCCGGCCGGGCCCGATCTCGCCGGCGCGACTGTCGAGCTTCCCCGCCTGTCCGGCTCTGAGATGTGTCTCAAGCACGCGCTCGTAGGGGTTCGCGATCGATACAGCTTCACGCTGCTCGACTGCCCGCCGTCGCTCGGCCCGCTCACGGTCAACGCACTGGTCGCCGCGGACCGCGTGATCGTGCCCGTCCAGGCGGAGTATTTTGCGCTTGAAGGACTCGCGGGCCTGCTCGACACGCTTCAGCTGATCCAGCGTGAGCTCAATCCGAGGCTGACGATCGCCGGCATGCTGCTGACGATGTACGACTCGCGCACGATCCTCGGCCAGGACGTGGAGCGCGAGGTCCGCCAGCACTTCCCGGACCTCGTATTCGACACGGTGATTCCGCGAAATGTGCGCATCGGCGAAGCACCAAGTTTCGGTAAACCTGTGATCCATCATGATCCGCACTGTGCGGGCTCGGATGCCTACTTCGAGTTGGCCAAGGAGGTGGCTGCGCGTGGGTGAGCAGCAGCGGGGGATGGGTCGCGGCCTCGCGGCGATCCTGGCGGTCGGACCGCGGGACGAGCCCGATGAGCTGAGGCAGCTGCCGATCGATCTGATCGACCCGAACCCCAACCAGCCGCGCCGCAACCTCGACTCCGACGGATTGCTGGCGCTGTCCGAGTCGATCCGGGTGCGCGGTCTGATCCAGCCGATCCTCGTTCGACCACTCTCAAGCGGACGCTACGAGCTGATCGCAGGAGAGCGGCGCTGGCGCGCCGCGCAGCTCGCGGGTCTCGACACCGTGCTCGGGTTGGTCCGTGGCCACGACGACGCGGCCTCGCTCGAGCTCGCCCTGATCGAGAACATGGCCCGCGAGGACCTCAACCCGGTGGACCAGGCGCGCGCCTGCGCCGCCCTCGTCGAGGAACTCGGTCTCACGCGCGAGGAGGTCGGCCTCCGCGTCGGTCGCAGCCGCGTGGCGGTCTCGAACCTGATCCGCCTGCTCGATCTTCCCGATGAAGCGCTCGACCTGATCGAGGGGGGACAGCTCACCGAGGGGCATGGCCGGGCGCTGCTCGGGGCGCCGGAGAACGCGGCTCGCCGCTCGCTCGCTCGCCAGGCCGTCGCTGCCGGCTGGTCGGTGCGAGAGCTCGAAGCCCGCGCACGGGCAACATCCGCGCCGGCGCATCCGCGTCCGTCCCGGTCGGTCTCGGAGCTCGATCACCCCGATCGCCAGGCGGCGGCCGAGCAGATCGCCGACGCTCTCGCCGAAGTCCTTGGCGCCGATGTCCAGGTTCGCCCCTCCCGGACCGGCTACAGCGCCCAGCTCACCTTCGAGTCGGTCGACGATGCGCTCGAACTCGCCCGCCGGCTGCAGGTTCGAAGCCTCATCTGACGAACCGCCGTCCCGCCACTCGCCTTCGCTCGCTACGATGGCGCGACACGCCGCAGCGGTTGGCCAGCTGGCCCTCCGTCGGCGGACACGGGCGATTAGCTCAGTCGGTTAGAGCGCTTCTCTGATAAGGAAGAGGTCCCAGGTTCGAGTCCTGGATCGCCCACTTTCCGGATTCCCCGAATCCCCTGTATCGGGCGCTCTTCTGGGATCAGGAGCAATGCGCGGCGCGGAGTCGCCCGACGTTCTGTGGGGCCACATGGGGCCACCAGCTTGTAGCCGCCAGTCGTCTGCAGTCGTCCTGATGAGCAGGCACAGTAGCCTTTGCAGGGATTTTCAGGGGCCGCGACCCACTCGACTGTGCATCGAGCACGACTGATACGGAAGACGTCCCAGGTAGCTCATCAAACTGCCGGCCTTCTGGAACCGGCCGAACTCGCCCACCTCGGCGCACAGCGAGCCAAACACGGTGGTACCATTTTTGGTACAACTAAGGGGTCATGATGGCGATCACGGCAAGCGAAGCGCGGCGGGCGTTGTTTCCGCTCATCGAGAAGGTCAACGACGATCGATCGGCGATCGAGATCACGTCCAAGCGCGGCAACGCGGTGCTCATGTCCGCCGAGGACTACGCGGCGTGGCAGGAGACGGCCTATCTGTTCCGCTCGCCCGCGAACGCGCGGCGCCTGCTTGATGCCGCCGACGCGGCCGAACGCGGCGAATTCTCCGAGCACACGCTTGATCGCGATTGAGGCTCGTCTTCACCCCGCAGGGATGGGATGACTACACCTACTGGCAGCAGGACGATCGCTCGATGTTGAAGCGGATCAACCGGTTGATCGACGATGCGCTGCGCGACCCGACTTCTGGGATTGGAAAGCCAGAGCCTCTGAAGTACGGGATCGCGGGGGCTTGGTCGCGACGGATCACCGACGAACACAGGCTGGTGTACCGCGTCCTCAACAACGACCTTGTGATCCTCCAAGCTCGCTAGCACTACCAGAAGTAACCGGTAGCTCCCGCGATCGACGGGACATTGACGATCGAGCCATCAGGCGAGCACTGTCCCATCTAGATGAATTCGAATCAGAGACGAGTCTCCATCATCGGCAATAGGCTGCGCCTATACATGGGCCAACGCTCAGCGCCGATCGCATGATCCGAGCCCACCATCCCAGCCGCGAACAAGTGGGCACCAGCGCCGCGACGTATGGGCGCAGGGAAGCTTCGGCGAGCGCAGCGTCGGCTATTCGGCTGCCGTACGGTCGGCGAGAGAGCGCTACGCGAATCGCTCGGCAAGCGTCGCGACCAGCATCACGACCGGCGGCCACGAACAGCCGTAAAGCCCTGCACAGGACGTCATCCTTCCTCCCGGCCAGGACGGAACCGACCGACCAGATCGGTGGGTCCAGGCTCAGTCAGTCGGGCCTCGTGGATCGGGGATTGCGAACCCGATACGCGTATGCGACTATCGCCTTGGGATGGGATCAAGGGTCCGCTCGACCGAAGGCGACCAAGCGGGAGCCGAGCCAGGGACGGTTGCGGTGGTGGCGGCGTCTAGGCCTGCGGCGGAATCGGTGCTCCAGCTTCAGCGCAGCGCCGGCAACCGTGCGGTCGGGCGGTTTCTCAGTCGCGACCTGACGTCGTCGCCGCAGCGGATGCCTTACGTCGGCGCGCTGCAGTCGTACCTGAACCCGCTCAACCAGGCTGCGCGGCTGTTCGTGGGCCGGCCCCTGAGCAAGGACGAGAAGGACCTCCTCGACGGCGTGTTCGGTAAGTCGCTGGCGACCTCGATCATCCGTATCCGCGAGAACGCCACGATCATCGCCGCCGGCAACTGTTACCGCACGGTCGGGAACATCATCAACTGCCCGCCGGGCCCGATCAGCCGCAAGACGCTGATTCATGAGGCCTCGCACGTCTGGCAGCACCAGAACAGCGTCCCGTACGCATACGCGCTGAGCGCGCTGAGCGCGCAGGCCGCCGCGGAGATCATGCAGGGCGACTGGCAGAAGGCGTACGACTACAGCGCCCTCGAGGGGAAGGTGCCGTGGGCGATGTGGAACGCCGAGCAGCAGGCCCATTGGATCGAGGACCACGAGAGGCTGCCCCCGAACTGGTGGTGGGAGGGTGCGGTCGCCGACGTCGCCACGATCGCCACGAGCACGCCGATGGTGCCTTAGCCGGCTGAGTCGGAGCGGCGCTCCTCCGAGCACCAGGGCCTGGGCGGTCTGCGGGGCCATCGGGTCACGACCTGTTCCCGAGGAGACGAAGCGGTCGTGGTTTTGCTGACGCGATCGCACCCGGAAGCGCGTGGCACGAGCCGGCGATCGTAGGTGCAACGGTCGGGGTGGTGGTGATCGCCGGTTCCGGTGCTGAGATCGAGGCTCTGTAAGGCGTTGTGAGGGCCTCGGAGTCGGTGACCGAGGGTTTGGGTTGCCGGGAGTTCGGGCTGTGCGTGTCGAGCGTGATCAAACGAGCGGATCGGCGCAAGGACCTCGAGTTCGATTCCTAGGCGTCCGCGCGGGCCAGGTGGCGTGCGATCACGAGCCGCTGGATCTGGTTCGTTCCCTCGAAGATCTGCATGACCTTCGCCTCTCGCATCATCCGCTCGACGGGGAAGTCCTGCGTGTAGCCCGCGCCGCCGAGGACCTGAACCGCGTCCGTCGCGACCTGCATCGCGGCGTCGGTCGCGATCAGCTTGGCGATCGATGCCTGCCGGCTGAACGGGAGACGTCGGTCACGACGGCGCGCTGCCTCGAGCACGACGGCGCGCGCGCTTTCGACCGCCGAAGCCATGTCGGCCAGGAGGAATCCGAGGCCCTGATGCTCGATGATCGCCTTGCCGAAGGTGCGGCGCTCGCGCGCGTACGCGACAGCGCAGTCAAGGCAGGTCTGGGCGAGACCGACCGCGACGGCCGCGATGCCCAGCCGGCCGGAGTCGAGTGCCTCCAGCGCGATCGCGAGGCCATCGCCCTCTTCGCCGATCAGCCGATCAGTCGCAAGTTCGACGTCGTCGAAGATCATCGTCGCGGTCGTCGACGCCGTCATCCCCATCTTGCGCTCCGGCGCCTGGCGCTCCAGGCCTGGAGCCTTCGCAGGCGCGAGAAAGCACGAGATCCCGCGACGGGGGTCATCCGACGTCCGTGCGAACACCGTGTAGAAGTCCGCTTCGCCGGCGTGCGTGACCCAGGCCTTGGCACCGCTGACGACATACGCCCCGTCGTCCCGGCGCGCGCGCGTGCGCATCGCGCTCGGATCACTGCCGGCGTCCGCCTCGGATAGGCAGTACCCCCCGAGGAGGGATCCGCCGAGCATCTCCGGGAGCCACCGCGCCTTCTGGTCGGGTGCGCCGAACGTCGCCAGCGGCCAGCAGGACATGACGTGCACGCTGATCCCGACGCCGACGCTCGCCCACGCGCCGCCGATCTCCTCCAGGGCCTGCAGGTACACCTCGTACGGCAGTCCGGCGCCGCCCCACTCCTCTGGGTAGGGCATCGCCAGCAGGCCAAGCTCGCCGAGCTTGCTGAACACATCGCGCGGGAAGCGATGCTCCGCCTCTGCATCCGCGACGCGCGGTGTCAGTTCACCGGTCGCGAAGTCCCGGGCGAGCGACACCACCGCGGCGGCCTCGTCGGTGGGGAGCAGGCGCTCCGCAGGCATACGTGGCAGAGTACCACGGTACGGCTCCTGGTACCCACCCGGTTTCGATTGGGTGCCCAGGCGTAAACCAGCCCAAGCGTCCGATGGCCACGTCATCCCCGCGATCCGACTCGACACTCCTCGATCAACTCGTCGCCCTGTTCCTCGCCGAGGGATTTCGCACGTTCACGCTCGCCGATCTCGCCGACCGCCTGCGCTGCTCGAAGAGCACCCTGTATCGGCTCGGACACAGCAAGGAGCAGCTCACGGTCAACGTCGTGGTGCAGTTCTTCCGGATCGCCGCGCGGGCGGTCGAGGGCGCGGCCGCTGCGCACGACACGCCGGCGCGGCAGATCGAGGCCTACCTTCGCGCCGTCGCCGATGCCCTGCGCCCAGCATCCCCGAACTTCATGCGGGACCTCGCCGATCATCCCGCCACGCGCGCGGTCTACGAACGCAACACCCAGGCCGCCGCTCGACGAGTCGGCCAGATGATCAGCTCCGGCATCGCGGACGGCAGCTTTCGCCCCGTCCACGGCGCCTTCGTCGCCGACACGATCGCCGCGACCATGCGTCGCATCCAAGCCGGTCAGATCCTCAGCAACGTCGGCCTGAGCGACGCCCGCGCCTATGACGAACTCGCCAACGTCATCCTCCACGGAATCCAGCGCTGAGCGACCGGACGCTCAACGAGCGAACCGTGGAGCGTCCAACCGCTCGTGATCCGTGCCCGCGAGGCGGACGGCGTAGGGATATCCGCTCGGGGTGCGGCCCGCCGCCAGTTCCGTCGCACCCGAGCTCGATCGGATCGGCTCGGCCGCAGGATCCCGGCTCCAGGTCAGCAGCGCCCGCCCACCGGATGGGTCGACCATCGAGTAGGTCAGCGAAGGCCCAGCCTGCTCGAGCGCCGCCAGCAGCTCGTAGGCGGTGGCGTGCACTCGATTGACGTACGCGAGCACCCTTTCGCTCGAGGCGCGGAACCGATCGGTCGTGGGCGCGCCCGTCTTCGCCCTGACAAGCGCTGCCGGCAGTTCCCGCAGGCGATCGACAACCGCGTTCCAGCTTGCCAGGTCCGGGAGCACGGCCTTCGCGTTGGCCGCGCGGAGCTCGCCGAGCTTGCTCCTCAACTGGTCGACCGCCGCCTCCCAGGTGCCCGCCGCCTCCCAGGTGCCCGCGGGTTCGCGCTCGGCGACCGCGTCCGTGACAGCAGGCAGCAACTCGGCACAGCGTTCGAGTGCGTCGATCGCGGGCAGATAATCGATGCGAGCACGCAGGCGCCGGGGGATGCCGCGCAGGAGTCGGCTGTGGTGCTCCAGTGTCAGCACCGTGCGGTGGAAGTACTCCTGGGCGGCGGGGGCAGCCGACCGGTCGTCCAGCACCGCCGCCAGGCAGCGGTCGAGCGCTGCGAGCGCACCGCCGAGATCACGCCGGATGATGTCGGTCGCGCGGACCGGCAGCAGCAGCCAGGACGCAGCCACCGCCAGTGCCGCGCCGGCGACGATCGCCTCCAGCCTCGTGGCCAGCAGCCCACCGCCACGCTCCCCGTAGTAGCCGTAGAGCAACGCAAGCGCCGCGGTCATTCCTGCCGCCCAGAACGCGTAGTTGCGCGGTCGCAGCCAGACCGCAACCGCAAGCACGACGAACAGGACGACGATCGATAGGTTGTCGCCGGGCGGGAGCGCGCCCGCCACGGTGGTTGCCACAAGCGTGCCGGCGCCAGCGCCGAGCACGCGCATCGCGGCCTTGTGGACGACATCCTCGCGTCCGCGGTTGCCGCTGCAGACGATGAAGGCCGTCAGCACCGTCCAGGTCCAGTGCGCGCCGAAGATGCTGCGGCCGACCGCAAACGCGGCACCGAGCGCGACGCCCATCTGCAGCGCCATCTTCGTCGTCCCCGCGATCCGGCGCCGGCCGGCGCCCCGCTTTGCCGGCGGGCGCACGGCGCGCGGCCGAGCCGCGACGCTCGGTACGAATCCGACTCGTTCAGCGACGCCCTGAGTCAGCGTCACCGACGCCAGCGCGAGGAGCGCGACAACGGCGGTCCACAGGCGCTGATCCGCGCCGCTGTGGGATGCGCCGAGCGGCGCCGGGACGACGAGCATTGCCACGAGCGGCAGCGTCGCGAGCGTCGCGACCCGGCGCGCAAGCTCACCGAAGCGCCGTACCCAGATCGTCGTGCTGACAGCCGCCACGAACAGCGCGTCTCCCACGTCCGGGTGGTGAAAGATGGTCGTGCCGACCTCGTTCGCGCCGACCGCGACCACGGGCAGCAAGACGAGCGCGAGCGCGCGCGCTCGCACGCCACGGTGCTCCGCGCGCTCGCCGACGCGGCCCAGGGAGAGCGCCAGCGCGACCGCCAGGATCTCGATGCTGCTCGACAGTCCGGCCGCGCGGCGGATCCAGAGCGCCGCCCCGAAACTGCCCAGCACCGCAGCCATGACGACGAACGCTCGCCGGATCCCCGACGGATCGAGGTCGACGCGCGAGCCGAGCCGTGTGAGCAGCTCCCGCGTCGCCTCCCGCCGAGCCGGCTCGAGCTCGGCGATTGCGATTCCGGACTCGCCCGCGATCGCGTAGAGGAGATAGGTACGGCCGTCCTCCTCGAAGATCGCCGGATCGCGTAATTGCCGGACCGGTTCGTCGACCCAGCCGCGGACGGACGGCTCGAGCGGCCGCTCCGCGCCTTCCCAGGGCTGTTCGGGTTCAAGCACCTCGCCGGCGGGCCCGGCCCGCCAGCCTCGCCAATCCCCCTCGAGCCCGATCTCGGAGCAGAGGATCCGCTCCGGGCAGTCACCCACGCGCGAGAAGAACACGAGCAGCTTCGGTCCGCGCCGAAGCACGGCCGCGTGGCGCATCGACTGCTCGAACAGTCGCGGGCCCCGCTCGAACCCCGTCAGCCCGTCAGCGGAGCGATAGAGGATCCCCGGCATCGCCAGCGCGTACCACCAGCCATCGTGGAAGAAGACCCGGAAGTACGGACGACCGAGGATCTCCGGGCGCGCCTCGAAGTGGACGCCGTCGCTCGAGACGGCCACCCGGGTGTGCTGCTCGCGCGTGGCCGTATCCAGGCCGTGGTAGTACATCCGCACCGTGCCGCTCCCTGCGTCCACGTGGACGTCGGGCGAGGCGATGTGCGGACGGCGCCCGGTGGCCGGGAAGTGCGAGTCGGCCAGCTTCAGCGTCCCGGGCTGATAGATCCGCCAGGGCCCGCTCAGACGATCCGCTGTCGCCAGGCGGATGAACGTCCCGCGATGATGGGCGAAGTAGAGGTAATAGCGACCCAGCGGCCGCTCGATCCACGAGGGCGCGGCGATCAGCGACGGCCCGTTGATGTTCGTGCCGACGCCGGGACTGGTGTCCCGATGCAGGATCGGGTTCCCCTCGAGCCGAATCGGAGCCAGTCGCGACCGCGTCAGCATGCAGGATCCTCACGTTACCTCGGCACGGCGGCCGGCGGGCCGCCGTTCACGGGGCTGCTGCGGACCCCGGTGCGCAAGCACCGGAGCACGACCGCTCCGCCACGCCGTCCCCGGCACCTGGTAGACGAGGACCCCGTCGAGCAGCCGCGCGCGAAGCCCCAGTCTCGCCAGCGCTCGCGGCCAGAAGCCGGCTTCGTCGGCGTTGACCAGCACGGTACGGACGTCACGGACCTCGAGGAACCGCCCGAGCACCGCCGCTGAAGGGATCACGCCCGGCGCCGACAGCGGTGGCGTCCCGAGGTCCCGAGCGTAGTCCGCGGGAGCCAGAGCGCCCACGTAACCGTCGGCCATCTTGAAGGAGAAGCCGGCCTCAGCTTGCCACAGCATGCTCTGGCCGTCCTGGGCGAACGGCAGCGCCAGCACCGTCGATCCCGGCGCAACCACGGAGCGGTACGCGCTGGTCGTGAAGAACGAGGGATTGTCAAGCTGAGCGCGCCACACGCCGGAAGCGATGTTCGGCACGAGTGTGAGGATTCCGATCGCGGCGACGCCCCATTTCGCCACGCCGCGCCAGCCGGGTCGCGGTCGGCTCAGCCAGCCGGAGACGATCAGGGCGACGATCAGGTACATGTAAACGCCGATGCGCACCGGTGCGACGTGATCCAGCAGCGGCAGGTGTCGCAGCGCACCCCATGGCAGCGGGACCGTCGGCTGTCCGCCGATGTGCAAATGCGGGCCGAGCATCAGCAGGATCACCAGTGCCAGCATCACCGTCAGGATGCGGGCCGAGACATTCGCCCACCGGGTGATGAGGTACCGCCCCACGACCGCGGCGAGCACCACCCCTACGTACACTCCGTCCTCGGCGATGTTGCCCGTGAATGTGCCGGCGACGACATGGAACCAACTGCGTCCGAAGCGAAGCACAGTCGTCGGCACCAGGAAGCCCAGCGCGTCAGCGACGTACGTGTCGCTGTAGTGGACAAAGAAGCCGCTCGACATCTGGCCGTTCAACGCTTCGTAGATGAACATGCTGGTGACAGCGGCGGCCAGCGCGGCGGCGGCCAGCAGCGGTGGAACCGCCGCGATGATCCGGCTCCGGGCCTCCGGCGCCAGCGCCAGCGCAACGAGCAGCGCGCAGGCGCCGAGCAGCCCCAGCGTGAGGGTCAACTCAGGCTGGATCAACAGCTGGAACCCAAGCGTCAGCGCCATCAGCGGCACGAACGTGCGGCGGCCGATCCGTCCGTCGATCAGCCGCAGCATGAGCAGGACGGAGATCGGGATCGGGAACGTGGTTGCCAGGTCGAGGTGGCCGATCATCTGGCCGAGCATGTATGGCGAGAAGCCGAATATGTAGCCGCCGACGAGAGCGGCGGTCGTATTCCGAACGACGTAGCGGCACAGCGCGAACGCTGCCACGGCGGCCAGCAGCGGACCCGCGAACGCCCACAGGTTGTAGGTCACGACCGGGCCGAACAGGAGTGTGGCCGGCGTGCTGAGGATCGCCTGGCCGGGGACCACATCGACCGCGCCGAGGTTGACCCGATCCGGAGCGAACAGCAGGTGCGTGTCGAACGGGTTGGCTCCGTGCAGCAGGGCGTGGGGCCACCACGCCAGAAACCACATGTAGGTGGTCGGATCCGGCGTTGCGCTGCACGCACACATCCGCCCGAGATGAGGCAGGACGTGCAGACCGAAGTACGCGACGTCAAAGGCGGCGTAGACCAGCAGCGCGAGTGCCAGCGGACGCCGCCCGAGCACCGCGGCGACTCTAGTCACCACTGGATGTTCGCTCGCTGGCGTCTGGCCCGGACGCCTGCGACTCGATCAGGAACAGCGGGCGATTCTTGACCTGTTCGAAAGTTCGGCCGACGTACAGACCGACGATGCCGATGCTGACGATCACGATGCCGGCGAGCACCAGCAGCAGCACGGCGAGGCTCGTGTAGCCGGGAACGCGGGCGCTCGGCGCGGCGAAGTAGTCGACAACCTCGAACACCGCCAGGCAGGCACCGGCCAACGCGATCCCGAACCCGGCCAGCACGACGAGCCGGAGCAGTAGCGTGCTGCGAAAGAACATTCCGTCGAGCGCCACCCGGACGAGGCTGCGGACCGTGTAGCTGGTCGCCCCGGCGTGCCGCTCGGCGTGATCGATCTCGATCGTGATCGAGCTGAAGCCGAGCCAGTCGAGTGCGATCAGATACTCGCGATCACGGTCGTTCAGGCTGAGGAACGCGTCGACGACGCGGCGCGAGAGGAGGCTGAGGTTGCTGTAGTCGGGCCGCACGTCCGTTTCCAGCGTCAGCCGCCTGTACGTCCGGCTGGCGTGCCGCCGGAGCGCGGAGTGCCGCCAGCCACGGCGGGCGGTGCGCACGATTTCACACCCGTCCGCCTTTGCCGCCCACATCCGCGGGATGTCCTCGGGCGCCTCCTGCAGGTCGCAGTCCATCACGACCACCCAGTCGCCGCGAGCAAGCGTGAGGCCGGCGGTGATCGCGGCGTCCTGCCCGAAGTTGCGGCTCAGCCGGAAGGCGCGGACGCGCGCGTCGGCCGACGCGAGACGCTGGAGGATCTCCCAGGCGCCGTCGCGGCTGCGGTCGTCGACGAGCACGAGTTCGAAGCGGTCGGTGATGGTGGCGGCGACGGCGGTCACGCGCGCGTGCAATGTGTGCAGGCAGTCTGCGCAGCCGTAGACGGGCACGACCACGCTCAGATCGACCCGTCGCGTGCCCGAGGTGCTCGGCAGCGCTCTGGCGACCACCGCGCCTACGGCCTCCCGCGCTTCACACGTGCGCCCGCGACAGCAGGCCCGCCAGCGCCGCGACGACGTCGTCCTGGTCGGACTCGCTGAATGCCGGCCCGAGCGGCAGGCTGAGCGTCTGCTCGGAGATCTCGGTGGCGACCGGGAACTGCTCCGGGGTCAGGCCGTACGTATCCCGGTAATAGGGTTGAAGGTGGACGCCGCGATAGTGCACGCCCGTGCCGATGTTGTTGGCCGCCAACGCGTCGAGCAGCTCGTCGCGCGTGATCGGCGCATCCTCGTCGAGCAGCACCTGATAGAGGTGGCGCGCATGACGTGTGCCCGCGTCCTCGGGCAGCGGCAGGGTCATCGGCAGCCCGTCGAGCAGGGCGTCGTAACGGTCCCACTGCTCGGCGCGATAGGCGATCGAGTCATCGAGGCGCGGCAGCTGGTGCAGGCCGAGCGCGGCCTGCACATCGGTCATGTTGAATTTGAACCCGGGCTGCACCACCTCGTAGTGGCGGAACCCGGGGTCCGAGAAGCGCTGCCAGGCGCCGTCGCTGAGTCCGTGCATCGCCAGCCGCTCGACGGCGCTCGCCAGCGCGTGGTCCTCGGTCATGATCGCCCCGCCTTCGACCGTCGTGACGTTCTTCGTCACGTAGAACGAGAACGCGGTGAGGTTGCCGAACGCGCCGATCCGGCGGCCGCCCCACTCCGCTCCGATCGCGTGGGCCGCGTCCTCGATCACGGCGAGGCCATAGCGGTCCCGCAGGATGCCGACGCGGTCCATGTCGACCGGCCGACCGGCCAGATGGACCGGCATGATCGCC
Source organism: uncultured Solirubrobacterales bacterium (assembly GCA_963705995.1). GTDB lineage: Bacteria > Actinomycetota > Thermoleophilia > Solirubrobacterales > Solirubrobacteraceae > Palsa-465. The sequence goes on along the minus strand of CAVPLN010000036.1, from coordinate 329,583 downwards.
CGTGTCCGCGGCGAGATCGCCGCCTCCGCCGCGTCCAGGTCGATCAGCCCGGTGCCGGGCTCGGAGTCGACGAACACCGGCGTCGCGCCCGCGTGCTCGACGGCGTTGGCCGAGGCGACGAAGGTCATCGCTGGGACGAGCACCTCGTCGCCCGGGCCGATCCCGAGGATCCGCATCGACAGGATCAGGGCCGCCGTGCAGGAGGACACGCATCGGCAATGTGCGGAGCCGACGTAGTCGGCGAGCATCCGCTCGAACCGCCCCACCTTCGGACCCGTGCCGACCCACCCGGACCGCAATGAGTCGACGACTTCGGCGATCTCGTCTTCGCCGATTGCCGGATTGCCGAATGCCAAAAACCGCTCTCGCATATGAATCTCTGATGGCCTCGTCTGATCGATCTGGCGGGCTCGCCCGATAGCTCTCATGGCCGAGCCGGCTCCCGACCACAGCGCGCCCGCCGGACCGAGGCCCTCCGTCGATCCGGCGCAGCCACTATACCGAGGAACAGACCACGGCAGTTCGGCACAACGTGCCGGACTGCCGCACACCCGCGTGATCAACTCTAGTGGACGGCCGCACTCGCCACTGTCCTGCCATATCCACGGCTGCGTGCCTCGATCGGTCGTGTCCGAGCCCGGACTCACGCGCCGCCGCCGTCGTACTCGTCGTCGCCGTCGGCGAACGCCGGGGCGTTGATAACGAGATAGGTCGCGGTTCCCTCCAGCGCATATGGCGTGCCGCGCGGGACGACGGCAGCGCCGCCGATCGGGATCGCGGCCGTCGGCTCGTCCCCGATCTGGATCTCCAGGACGCCCGCGAGGAGGACGTAGACCCGGGTTGAACGCCGAGTCCGCAATCGCCGGTGGCGCCCGGCGATCTGCACCCAGGTGACGCTCACATCGCTGCCGTGCTCGGGCGAGCCCACGAGTGTCTGGAGACGGAGGTCGTTGTCGGGCTCGTCGACGATCCGCGACGGATCGAGGCCGACGATCCGGCGCGGTGCGGGATCAGCCGCTGAGGGCACGGAACGCCTCGACCGGGCCGTCGGCGGCGTTCCAGTCGACGTCGACGATGATCTCGTCGACACCCGCCTCGGCGAGCGCCGGCAGCGCCTGGACGACCCGCTCGGTTCGCCCGGCCGAATCGATGATGCGCATCACGACCCTCCGGGAGCTCGGATCGGCGCCCGCGGCCTGTGCGGCGGCGTGCATGCGTCGCGTCCCATCGGCGATCGCGGCGGGGTCGAGCGCGAGCGCGGACTGATGAGCGAGCCAGCCGTCGGCGATCGTCCCGGCTCGCCGGAAGGCGACGGCGGAATGGCCGCCGATCAGGATCGGGATCCGGTGCGCGGGCTCCGGGCGGGACAGCACGGGACCGGGCATCGAGTAGTGCGGCCCCTGGTGAGGCCCGACCGTACCCGTCCAGCTCTCCCGCAGCAGCGCGATCCACTCCTCGGTCCGCGAGCCGCGTGAGGCGAACGGCACGCCGAGAGCGTCGAACTCCTCGGCGAGCCAGCCGGCGCCGACGCCGAGTTCGAGCCGGCCGCCGCTGATCGCGTCGAGCGAGGCCAGCTGCTTGGCGAGGACGATCGGGTCCCGCTGGGGCAGCACGAGCACCGCCGGGCCGAAGCGGGCGCGACTGGTCGCCGCGGCGATCAGGGTCAGCGCAACGACCGCGTCGTAGTAAGGCGTATCGGATGGCCAGGTGGCGCGCCCGTCCGCGGCAAACGGGTACCAGGAGTCGATCTGTGCCGGCATCACGACGTGATCGCTGACCCACAGCGACGCGAATCCGGCCTCCTCGAGGCGTTCCGCCATCGCGCCGATGCCGAGCAGCTGCGGGAGCGGGCCGCTGTTGGGCACCTTGGCCCCGAGGGTGATCGGCCGCCCCGCCATCACAACACCCGCGAGAGGAAGCGTTTGGTCCGTTCGTGCGAGGGGGCGCTCAGTACCTCGGCCGGCGTGCCCTCCTCGACGATCACGCCGCCGTCCATGAACACGACGCGGTCGGCGACGTCCCGAGCGAACGACATCTCGTGCGTCGCCACGAGCATCGTCATGCCGTCCGCGGCGAGCCCGCGCATGACGTCGAGCACCTCGCCGACGATCTCGGGGTCCAGGGCCGACGTCGGCTCGTCGAAGAGCATCAGCTTCGGCTGCATCGCGAGCGCGCGGGCGATCGCGACGCGCTGCTGCTGGCCGCCGGAGAGATGCCGCGGGTACGCATCCGCTTTGTCGGCGAGGCCGACCCGCCCAAGCAGGTCGTGCGCTCGCGCGAGCGCCTCGGACCGTTTGCAGCCGAGGACGCGGCACGGCGCCTCGATGATGTTCTCGATCGCGGTCATGTGCAGGAACAGGTTGAAGTGCTGGAAGACCATCCCGATCGACGCCCGCTGCCGGGCCAGCTCGGGCGGCGGCAGCGGCACGGACTTGCCCTTGTGCGTGTAACAGCCGATCAGCTCGCGGTCGACGATCACCTGCCCCGCGACGGGCACCTCCAGGTGGTTGACGCACCGGAGCAGCGTTGTCTTCCCCGACCCCGACGCGCCGATCAGGCAGACGACCTCGCCCGCTCGCATCTGCAGGTCGACGCCCTTGAGGACGTGGTTGTCACCGAAGCTCATGTGGATCCCGCGGAGCCGGAGCAACGGATGCCCTGCGGTCGTCACGCTCATATCCCCGCCTCCGCGTCCTGCCCGTCGTGCCCGGCGTTGATCCTGCGCAGCGCAGCGAGCGTGCGGTCGTACAGCGTGTTCGGCGCGTTGCGCGTCGAGCCCCGACCGAAGTGCCGCTCGAGGTAGAACTGCCCGATCGAGCAGACCGTCGTCATCAGCAGGTACCAGATGCAGGCGACGATCAGCAGCGGGATCGTCTGGAAGGTGTTCGCATAGATGATCTGGACCGAGTAGAGGAGCTCGGTCATCGAGATCACGCTGACGAGGCTCGAGTCCTTCAGCAGCGCGATCGCGTGGTTGCCGGTCGGTGGGATGATCACCCGCATCGCCTGTGGCAGGACGATCCGGCGCATCGCCTGGCGCTTGGTCATTCCGAGCGTCAGCCCCGCCTCCATCTGGCCGGGATCGACGGACAGGATCCCGGCCCGCACGACCTCGCACATGTAGGCGCCCTGGTTGAGTCCGAGCGCGATGATCGCTGCGACGAACGTCGTGATCACCGAGTTGGTGCTGGCGGAGACGAGCACCGGGCCTCCGAACGGAACCCCGATCGAGAGACGCTTGACGAACGACGCCAGGTTGAACCAGAACAGCACCTGGACGAGCAGCGGCGTGCCCCGGAAGAACCACAGGTACGCCGACGCCGTGATGTTGAGGACGATGCTCGCCGAGAGTCGCATCAGCGCGAGGATCACGCCGATCGTGACGCCGATCACCATCCCGATCGCGGTCAGCTCGAGCGTCCGCAGCGCGCCCATCTCGATCGAGTGCCTCGTGAAGTAGTGGCCGACGACGCCCCATTCGATCGTCTTGGAGGTGACGAGCAGCCGGATGATGCTGGCGAGCACCAGCAGCGCGATCAGGCGCGCGAGCCAGCGCCCCGCCATCGCGCAGGCGCCGGCCAACATGCCCGTTGGCCGGCGCTCGACGTAATCGCCGGGAGGGTCGAGCTGCTTCGCGTCCTGCCCCGACACCATCGGCGGATTCTCCTTCAGTTGCGCTCTCGTGGTGCGCAAACTCCGTTGCCGGCGTCGCTACTTCCCGCCGTCGTCGGTGTAGACCGTCGCCGACTTGACGAGGCCGTACGTGAGCGACCACTTCTTCATGATCGCGGCGTAGGCCCCCGACTTGATCAGTGCATCCATCGCGCTTGCGACCGGCCCTGCCAGCCCGATCCCCTTCGTGATGCCCGCGCCCTCGGGCACGGGGTCGAAATTGAGGGGCTGCAGCACGAACTGATGCGCGGTCTGCTGGATCAGGTAGGAGAGCTGATCCTGCGACGAGGAGTAGATGTCGGCACGACCGCTGCTGACGGCCAGCTCAGCCGCCGAGTCCGACGGGAACGACTCGACGTTCGGCGCAGGCTTGCCGGCCGCCTTGCAGTTGATGCCCTGGATCTGCTGGATGAAGGCCGAGCCCTCGATCACAGCCACGCTGTGCCCGCACACGTCGGTCGGTTTCGTGATCTTCAGTGAGCTCGACTTCGCCACCGCGAAGCCGGTGCCGACGTCGTAGTAGGTCACGATGTCGATCTGCTTGAGCCTCGCGGCCGTCTGGATGAACGACGTGAACGAGCTGTTGTAGCGGCCGTTCTGGAGGCCGGGGATGAAGCTGTCGAACGCGCCGGAGGAGGTCACCTGCCACTTCAGGCCGAGCTCCGTCGCGACGGCCCTGCCGAGGTCCACCTCCCAGCCAACGAGCTTGCCGTTCGTCACCTGCTCGTCCGGTGGCGCGTTGTTATAGGTGATATCGACGAGCGCGCCCTGGCTGCGCACCGACGAGGGAACCTCGGCGGCCAGCTTTGCGTTCGTGGTGATCTTCTGGCCGTCGATCGTGGCGGACATGGTCGGGGTCGTGGCCGCGCCTGCGGACGACGACCCCAGGGCGACGAGCGCCGCGGCGGCGAGCGCACCGGTGCCGAGCACGGTGCTGCGCAGCCTGGGCGCCGTCAGCGTGCGGGCAAATCGCGCTGCCTTCCCAGCTACATGACGGTGCTGCATCCCTTCGACTCCTCCTGTGAGTGGCGATGTCACCGCGAGAACGGACGGGGCTGGCACGAGGTCGCGTCGCGGGCGCCCACTGCCGCCGGCCGAGCTCGGGTGCGTCTGAACGCGCATGCTCGCATATCGTGCGACTGAACGCAATACGTACACATCGATGGAATTCCGGCGCCCATCGGTCACTCGCTACAGCAGGCCGGCGTCGACGTTGAGCAGCTGGCCGGTGATCCCGGAGGACATCTCGCTGCTCAGGAACAGCATCGTCTCCACGACCTCGTCCACCGTCGCGATCCGGCCGAGCGCCGTGGCGGCACCGGCCGCGGCGAGCGCCGCGTCGACGGTCAGGCCGGTCGCCGACTCCCGTGCCCTGATGCGCCCCAGCAGCGCATCGGTCGCGACGGGCCCAGGGCCGACGGCGTTGACGCGGACGCCGCGTTCGCCGAGCGCGAGCGCCGCCGTCCGCACGAGTCCGAGCGCAGCATGCTTGCTCGCGACGTAGGCCGCGATGTTCGGGTCGCCGCGCCACGAGTTGAGTGACGCGACGACAACGACGGTCGCGCCCCGCCGGAGATGGGGGGCGACGTGCTTGAGCGTGGCGGCGACCCCGCGTGCGTTGATCGCCATCACGCGGTCGAAGTCGTCGAGGTCGAGTGCGGCGAGCGGCTGCCATGACGGGACGACTCCCGCTGCCGCGATCACAGCGTCGATGCCGCCGAGGTGGGACGCCGCCGCGCCGAGCGCCGCGCGGAGCTGCTCCTCGGCGCGCACGTCGGCCTGCTCGGCCACCCATCCGGCCGGTCGCCCAGGCGCTGCCACCAGGTCGATCACCGCTCCGACCGCGCCGCAGGCCGCAAAGCGCGCCGCGGCGGCCGCTCCGATCCCGGTGGCGCCGCCCGTGATCACCGCCCGGCGTCCGGCGAGGAGCGCCGGCCCACGCCCGACCCGCGATCCAGCCGGACCCCCCGCCGCGCCCTCAGCGCACATAGGCGGCGCCGTTGATGTCGAGCGTCGCCCCGCTCAGATGGCGGCAGGTGCCACTCGCCAGAAAGACCACGAGCTCTCCGACCTCCTCCGGCGGCACCATCTCGCCGAGCGGGAGGATCCGCATCACGGCCTCTTCGCTGCCACGGGCCGTCACCGAGATGCGCGACATCTCGGTGTCGACGATCCCGGGCGCGATCACGTAGGTGAGGATCCCCTGATGGGCGTGCCCGCGCGCAACCGTCTGCGTGACGGCCTTGATCGCGGCCTTCGTCGCCGCGTAGCCGGTCAGGTCGGCGATCGACGACCCCTGCTGCGCGGCCCAGCTCGACATCGTCACGATGATCCCGCCACCGGCGACGCCGAAGCTGCGCACCGCCTCGCGGATCAGGTTCGACGGCTCGTAGACGTTGATCTGGAACATCTGCCGCCAGGCCGCGTCCCAGTCCTCGTCGGGATCATCGATCGCGGTCTCGGTCATGATCGCCGCGTTGTTGACGAGGACGTCGATCCGGCCTCGCCACGCCAGCGCCTGCGCCCACAGGCGCCGGCCGGCACCCGGCTCTGAGAAGTCGGCCTGGACGAAGTGCCGGCGCGCGGCGGGAACTCCGGCGGCCGCGCGCTCGACGCCGGGCCGATCGTCGGCGTAATGGGCGATCACCTGGCCGCCGGCGCGCCACAGGGCAGCCGCGGCAGCGGCTCCGATGCCCCGCGAGGCTCCCGTCACCAGCACGACCTTGTCGCTGAGATCGTTCATCAGAGTGAACCGGCAGCCTGCCGAGTGCAGCTCGCCGCGCGGGGCGCCGACTCTACCACCGCCAGTGCCGCTTATCGTACGATTAGCCGACATGCGTGCAGTTCGGAGGCTGAGATGAATGCCGGCGAACTTCCCTGCGAGCTCGGCGAACTCCGGGCTCGTCAGGAGATCACCGATCTGATCCACGAGTATTGCCGGACGCTCGACGCGATGGACCTCGATGCGCTGGTGGCGCTCTTCACCGAGGATTGCGTCGTCGACTACGGGCCCGGGCCGGGCATGCGCAGCGACGGCCGGGTCGCGCTGCGGCGCGACCTGGAGCGGATGTGGCGGTGGGCGCGCACGTCGCACCACAGCTCGAACGTGCAGGTCAGCTTCGCCTCCAGCGTCGTCGCGTCGGCGTGCAGCTACGTGCTGGCCTGGCACGAACGCCCGGACGGGACGAGCGCGACGATGATGGGCCAGTACCACGACGAGCTCGTCCGCCGGCCAGATGGCTGGCGGATCACCCGGCGACGCCAGGTCCTGAACGGCAACGACGCAGGCTTCACCGTCGCGATCAACCCGTCGGAGCGCGCCCGGCGTCCCACGGCCGACGCCCAGTGAACCGCCGCACCAGCCCACCCGAGCACGCGCCACGCGCCGCGGTCGCCGGGCGGGGAATCCGCCGGCCAGCCACGGCCGTCGAGTTCGACTTCGAGGGCTGTCCCGTCCGCGCAACCCCCGGAACGAGCGTCGCCGCGGCGCTGCTCGACGCCGGCTTTCTCGGTTGCCGCAGGTCCCCGCGCGGCGACCGGGGCGTGTTCTGCGGAATGGGCGTCTGCGGTGAGTGCACCGTTGCGATCGATGGCTCGCCGAGGCTCGCGTGCATGACGGAAGCCCGGGAGGGGACGGCGGTCACGCGGCAGCCGGTGCGCTCACCGGTCAGCGTCGGTGGACCGATCGTGACTGCGGCCGAGGTCGAGCTCGCGCCCGAGTGCCTCGTCGTCGGGGGCGGACCGGCGGGTCTGGCGGCGGCAGCGGCCGCCGCCGATGCGGGTGTGGAGACGCTCCTCGTCGACGAGCGCGCCAAGCTCGGCGGCCAGTTCTACAAGCAGCCCGCCTCCGGATTCGAGCTCGACCCCAAGCGACTCGACAAGCAGTTCCGCGACGGACGTGCCCTGATCGAGCGCGCGACGAGCGCTGGTGTGCGGATCCTCTGCGGGGTCAGCGTCTGGGGTGCCGCGAGATCGCCCGCCGGCGCCGCCCACGAGCTTCACGCATCCGGGCCCGGCGGCCGCTGGGTGATCCGGCCGCACCGCCTCGTGCTGGCGACCGGGGCGTTCGAGCGGGCGCTGCCGTTCCCGGGCTGGACGCTGCCCGGGGTGATGACGACCGGCGCCGCCCAGAGCCTCCTGCGCGCCCAACAGGTCGCCCCCGGGCAGCGCGTGCTCGTCGCCGGTAACGGCCCGCTCAACGTGCAGCTGGCCGCGGAGCTGGCGCGTGCGGGGGTCGCGGTCGTCGCCCTGGTCGAGCTCGCGGACGTGCGAGCCCGGTCGGCTCGACCAGATCTGGTCCGGATGGTCTCGGCGTCCCCGGGCCTCGCGCACGACGGCGTTCGCTTCCTGGCGACGATCGGGAGGGCTCGGATCCCGGTCGTCCCCCGGTCGGCGGTGGTCGGTGCCTCGGGGACCGATCGGGTGCAGCGGGCCGCCGTCGCCCGGATCACGCCCGACGGACGGATCGTCAGCGGCTCGGAGCGCTCGTACGAGGTTGACGCGGTCTGCGTCGGAATGGGGTTCATGCCCGGAGCGGAGCTCGCCCGGCTGCTCGGCGCCCGGCACCACGTCGACCCGGCCACGGGCGGCTACGTGGTGGATCGCACTGCGGATGGCCGCACGAGCCTGCCGTCGGTCTGGACGGTGGGCGACGGCACCGAGGTGCGCGGCGCGAAGGTCGCCGAGAGCTGCGGCACGCTCGCGGGCTTCGATGTCGCCGCGAGCCTCGGGCGACCGGCCTGCGGTCGGCTGGGCCGCGCGCGTGCCGCCGCGGCCCGCGATCGCCGCCGCCATGAGCGCTTTCAGCGCGCGCTGTGGCGCGTGTACCAGGGTCCGAGACTGATCTCCGAGCTCGCGTCCCCGGACACGATCGTCTGCCGCTGCGAATCGATCACCCTGGCGGAGCTCGACGCGAGCCTCGCGGAGGTCGGATCGGCGGGTGCGCTGAAGCGGCTCTCTCGCGCCGGGATGGGCCGGTGTCAGGGCCGCTTCTGCGGGGCCGTGGTGACCGATCTGATCGCTCGGAGAACCGGAACGCCCGCCGGGCCGTTCTCGGGCTTCGCGCCCCAACTGCCGATCCGGCCGACCGCCGCCGCGGTCCTCGCCGCACCCCGACCGCGGTCAGCCGGCGAACCGGTCTGACCGGAAGGACCGCAGGTCGCGCCCCGGGTCCTCGCCCCTGACGAGCGAGCAGAGCATGCGTCCCATCAGCGGTCCTGCGGTCAGGCCCATGTGCGGAAACAGCCCGACGAACGCTCCGGGGGCTCCCGGGAGCTCGTCGATCACCGGCAGCAGATCGGGGGTGCCGTGCCCGACGCCGGCCCATGCCCGGATCACGTTGACGGAGCCGAGCCAGGGGGCGACGCGCTGGGCGACCTCCAGATTGGCGCGCAGCGAGGCGAGGCTCGGGAACGGGCGGCCGTCGTCGGGATCCCGGTCGGCGGGCCAGCCTCCCCCGATCAACAGGGTCCCCGCTCGTGCTTGCTTGAGCGTCAGTCGCGCGCCCGCGTAATACACCAGGTGTGGGATCACCGGTGCGACCGCCTCGGTCGCATGGACCTGGACGGGCTCGTCGGCGATCGGGAGTGCCGACCCCAGCATCGCCGCCAGCGCCGCCAGTTGTGAGCCCGCGACGAGCACGACCTTCGCGCAGTCGATGATGCCGGCGTTGGAGGTGAGACGGAAGCCGCCGCGGCGCGGCTGCACCGCGCTGACGTGGACGCCGGTGTGCACTCGAGCACCGTTCCGCTCGGCTGCGCGGGCGAAGGCCGGGGCGGCGAGCAGCGGATTCGCCTTTCCCTCGGCAGCGCAGTACTCGGCCGCGACGATCCGGTCGGAGAGGTAGGGCGCCAGATCGCGTAACGCGGCGCCGGTGATGAGCTCCGCGGCGATGCCGTGTCCCTGCTCGAGCGCGACCTTGGCGGACACGAGCTCGGCCTGCTCGTCGCTGTCGGCGACGAGCAGACCACCGTTGACCGAGACCTCCAGGTCGATGTCGAGCTCCGCGCTCAGCTCGCGCCAGATCGCGACGGAGTCGCCCAGAAAGTGCAGCGCCGGGATGAAGGCGACGGCCCATTCGGGCTCGCGGGTCCGGAACGGCTCGAACTGGATCTGACCGTGGAGGCTGCCGGCGTTGCGCCCGGACGCCTGAGTGTTGAGATCGAACTGCTCGAGCAGGTTGACCGCCACACCCGCTGCGCTCAGGTAGTAGGCGGTTGCGGCGCCGGTGATCCCACCACCGACGATCACGACATCGGCACCGCTCGGGGGGCCGTCGGCGGCCGCCGTACGCTGCTCGCGCGCCAGCATCCCGCTCATATACTGTCAGATGATCGCGATGCGAGCACTTGTACGCAGAGAGAACGGGTGGTGATCGATGGAGGTGTTTCGCGGCAGCTATTCGGTGACGGTGACGCCGTTCACGCCGGACGGTATGCAGATCGATCTCGAGGCGCACCGGCGGTTCATCGAGGGACAGATCGAATCCGGCGTCCCGGGTGTGATCGTGCTCGGCACGACCGGGGAGTTCCTGACCGTCTCCGACGACGAGCGCACCGCGATCGTCGACGCGACCGTGCGACAGGTCGCCGGGCGCGCGCACGTGCTCGTCGGGACGATGAACGCATCGACGCCGCGCGCGGTGCGCTACAGCCGCGAGGCCGAGGAACTTGGCGCCGATGGGCTGATGGTCCTGCCGCCTTACTACTACACGCCGACGGACGACGAGATCTGGGGCTACTACCGCGCCGTCTCGGAGGCGGTCGCGATCCCGATCATGCTCTACAACAACCCGGTCACATCGAACGTCGACATGTCGGCTGCGCTCGTCGCTCGTCTCACGCGCGACTTCGAGAACGTTCGGTACATCAAGGAAGCGAGCATGGACGTCGCGCGCGTGCGCGACGTGGTCGAAGCGACGAACGGCGTCATGAACGTCTTCGCCGGCGAGCGGCAGGTCGATTCATACCTGCTCGGCGCGGTCGGCTACGTCAACCCGTACGGGAACTACATCGTGCAGAGCCATCGCGTGTGGGACCTGCTCTTCGCCGCGCGGATCGAGGAAGCGCGGCGCCTGCAGCGGATCATCGACGAGATCGACGAGATCATCGCCGCCGGTCATCCGACGTACGGTCACCAGTGCTACTCGAAGGCGCTGGCCGCCGCCGTGGGGTATCCCGTCGGCGACGTCCGGCCGCCGCTGACGACCTTCGCCGCGCTCGGCGCCGAGGGGCGTGCGCGCCTCGAGCGGATCGTCCCGCTGATCCGGGAGTTCGACCGGGTGCTCGACGAGATCGGCGCCGCTGCGTCGCACGCCTCGGCCACCGGACCCTGATTGCGAACCGGTGCATCGGCGGGGGTCGGTGCTCGCTCCAATCCGGAGGTCGGGTCGAGGGCGGCCGCTCCGGATTGGCTCTGGACATTGACCGGCGTCTTTGCAAAAGTTCGCATACCGTGCGATCGACCGCATTTCGAGCGCGAGCATGAGCGCCCCCCTCCCCGTCCGGTCCCTCGGCGAGACGGACCGACGGAACGTGATGCATCCGTTCAGCGTCCTGGCCCGGCACGAGGACAGCGGTCCGCGGCGGATGATGGTTCGGGCCTCGGGCTCGACCGTCTACGACGACGCGGGCCGTGGCTACATCGACGCGATGGCGGGCCTGTGGTGCGTGAATGTCGGATACGGCCGCCGGGAGATCGCCGATGCGCTGCACGAGCAGGCGCTGCGCCTGCCCTACTACCACTCGTTCTCGTCGATGGCGACGGACACGCCGGCGCTGCTCGCCGAGCGGTTGATCGAACTCGCACCCGCGGGGATGTCGAAGGTCCTGTACGGCACGAGCGGTTCCGACGCCAACGACACCCAGATCAAGCTCGTCCGGCTGTACAACAACCTGCTGGGCCGTCCCGGCAAGAAGAAGGTGATCTCGCGGCACCGGGGCTACCACGGCGTGTCGATCGCGTCGGCGAGCCTCACCGGCTTCGACGCGATGCACGCGGGCTTCGACCTGCCGATGGACGGGATCCTTCACACGCGGGCGCCGTACCGGCTGCGGGAGGCGTTGCCCGGCGAGAGCGACGCCGACTTCGTCGCGCGGCTCGCACGCGAACTGGAGGAACTGATCCTGGCCGAGGGCCCTGAGAGCGTCGCCGCATTCATCGCCGAGCCGGTCCAGGCCGCCGGTGGCGTGATCGTCCCGCCCGCCGGATACTTCCCTGCGATCCAGGCGGTGCTGCGCCGCCACGACGTGCTCCTGATCGCCGATGAGGTCGTCTGCGGGTTCGGGCGCCTCGGGACCTGGTTCGGCAGCGGGATGTTCGAGATCGAGCCCGACCTGATCACGGTCGCGAAGGGCCTGACCTCTGCGTACGTTCCACTGTCGGCCTGCATCGTCTCCGAGCGCGTCTGGCGCGTGCTCGCAGACATGAGCGGCTCGCGCGGGTTCGGTCACGGCTACACCTACACATCGCATCCGCTCGCGGCGGCGTGCGCGCTCGCCAACCTCGACGTGATCGAGCGGGACGGGCTGGTCGCCCGGGCCGGCGAGCGCGGCGCGTACCTGAACGCCCGGCTGCGAGCCGCGTTCGACGGGCATCCGCTCGTCGGCGAGGTCCGGGGTCGCGGCCTGATCGCAGCGGTCGAGTTCCTCGCCGGGACGTCGCCGAGCCGCCTGTTCGATCCCGTCGGTTCGGTGGCGGCACGCGTCGATCAGGAGTGTCTCGAGCGCGGGGTCATCACCCGCGCGCTCCCCGACTCCGACACGATCTCGTTCTCTCCCCCGTTCGTGATCACCGAGGCCGAGATCGACGAGGTCGTCAGCGTCGCCCGCGATGCGGCGGATGCCGTCGCGGCCGAACTCGCGTGACGCCGATGCCCGGCGCCACCACCGCTCGACCGCGGTTCGGCGTCATCGTCAACCCGCTGGCCGGCATCGGCGGCGCGGTCGCCCTGAAGGGCAGTGACGGGCCCGGGACCGTCCAGCTCGCCCGTGCTCGCGGCGCCGTGCCCCAGGCGGGGCTGCGAGCCGCGCGGGCACTGCAGGCGCTGGCCGGCGCCGTCGGTGCGGGTCCCGTACTCGCTGCGCCGGGACCGATGGGAGCAGCGCTCGCCGGCGAGGCGGGGTTCGAGGTCGCGGTCACCGGTGCCGTCCCCGGGCGTCCGACGACCGCACAGGACACGCGCGACGCCGCTGGGGTCATGCGGGCGGCCGGCGTCGAGCTGCTGATCTTCGCCGGAGGCGACGGCACCGCCCGCGACATCCACGACGTGATCGGGGACGAGTTGCCCGTGATCGGGATCCCCGCCGGGGTCAAGATGCACTCCGGCGTGTTCGCGGCGACGCCGGAGGCCGCGGCACGCGCCGGGGAGGCCTTCCTGCGCAACCGCGATCGGGTCAGGCTGCGCTGCGCCGACATCGCCGACATCGACGAGAACGCGGTTCGCGCGGGTCGCGTCGCGAGCGTGCTCTACGGCAGCGCCCGCGTGCCCGATCTGCAATCGGTGCTCCCTGCAAAGGCGGGCTCGCGCGTGACGGGCACGGCCGAGCTCGACGCGCTCTGCCAGGCCGTCGCGGCAGAGATGGCACCGGGGACGCTGTACCTGATCGGTCCGGGCAGCACGACGGCCGCGGTGCTCGCCGCGCTCGGCGAGTCAGGCACGCTGCTCGGCGTCGATGCGGTCTGCGATCGGTGCGTGATCGGCCGCGATCTTGGCGAGCCGCAGCTGGTGAGCCTGCTCGAGGAGCATCGGGACGTCGTGCTCGTCGGCGGGTTGATCGGTGGCCAGGGGGTGCTCTTCGGCCGCGGGAATCGCCAGTTCGGACCACGGGTCCTGCGACGCGTCGGCCGGGATCGCCTGATGATCCTGAGCGCAGCCGACAAGCTGGTCGCGCTCGAGCCTCCGAACCTGTGGGTCGATACCGGAGATCCCGGGCTCGACGAGGAACTGTGCGGCTACCTGCGCGTGCGCGTGGGCCCGCGCCGTCAGATCGTCATGAGAATCTCACGCTGATGCACCTCCCAAGCTAATGCACCGGAACGCCAGACCAGGAGGTCGAGGGTGACCAGCACCGCCCACCCGTACATGGCCAACTCAGCCCCGGCGCTGCGCGCTGAGCTGTGCGAGGCCGTCGGCGTCCGCGACGCCGACGAGCTCTTTGCTCAGATCCCCGCCGACCACATCGCGCGCGCTCCGATCACGCTGCCGCCGGCGCTCGCCTCGGAGATCGACCTCGCCCGCCATCTGAAGCGCATGCTCGCCACGAACGTCGACTGCGAGACGGCGCTGAGCTTCCTCGGCGGTGGCTGCTGGCAGCACCACGTTCCGGCGATCTGCGACGAGCTCGCGACACGCACCGAGTTCCTCACGCCCGTCTGGGGCACGCCCTCGTCGGACCACGGCCGCAATCAGGCCTGGTTCGAGTTCGCCAGCCAGCTCGGTGAGCTGCTGGAGCTCGACTTCGTCGGGCTGCCCGTGTACAGCTGGGGCTGCGCGGCCGGGCACGCGATCCGGATGGCCGCCCGCCTGACAGGCCGCGGCGAGGTGCTCGTGCCGGCGTCGCTCGACCCCGAGCGGCTCGCCGTGATTCGCACGTACTGCGAGCCGCCGGGGATGCGCGGCCACATCGCGGTCCGCGCGGTGCCGGTCGACACCGCCACCGGCAGGCTCGACCTGAGCGCGCTGGAGTCGGCGCTGTCGGAGCGGACGGCGGCGCTGTACTTCGAGACGCCCGGATCGCTGGGCGTGATCGAGTCCGACTGCGAGCGGATCGCCGCCGTCGCACGCGCGCACGGCGCCGAGACGATCGCCGGCCTGGACCCGATCTCGCTCGGGGTGCTCGCCCCGCCCGGCCAGTTCGGCGCCGACATCGCGGTCGGCTCCACGCAGCCGCTCGGCGTGCACATGAACTGCGGGGGTGGGGTCGGCGGATTCATCGCCAGCCGCGACGAGGAGCGGTACGCGCGCGCGTACCCGACGCTGCAGGTCAGCCTCTGCCCCACCAGCCACCCGGGCGAGCGTGGCTTCAGCCTGACGCTGTTCGAACAGTCCTCGTACGGATCGCGCGAGCTCGGCAACGACTGGACCGGTAACTCCGTCTACCTGTGGGCCGTCGTCAACGCCGCATACATGTCACTGCTCGGGCCGACCGGCTTCGCCGAGCTCGGGGAGCTGATCCTGATGCGCAGCCATTACGCGGCGAGCCGGATCGCAGAGATCCCCGGGGTCGCGGTTCGCTGGCCGGGGTTCTTCAAGGAGTTCGTCGTCGATTTCAACGCGTGTGGCCGCACCGTGGCCGACGTCAATGCGTCACTGCGTGAGCGATCGATCTTCGGCGGCGGCGACCTCTCACAGTCGCGTCCGCAGCTTGGTCAGTGCGCGCTCTACTGTGTCACTGAGGTTCACACCCAGGAGGACATCGATCGCCTCGCCGCGGCGCTCGCAGAGGTGGTCGCGTGAGCTCCCTGCGCCGCTACCACGCAGCCGTCTGGGACGAGCCGATCGTGATGGAGATGGGACGTGAGGGTCGCCGCGGCCTGCTGCTGCCGGACGTCGAGCCGGCGGTCCGCAAGACCGCCGGCGAGATCGGCGCGCTCGTCCCCGAGGGCGTGCGGCGGCAGCGACCGCCACAGCTTCCGGAGCTCAGCGAGTTCGAGGTCCAGCGACATTATCTGCACCTCTCGCAGGAGACGATGGGGATGATGGGGATCAGCCTGTTCGGTACCTGCACGATGAAATACAACCCGCGCCTCAACGAGATCATGACCGCGCGGCCGTGGCTCACCGAGCTGCACCCGGGGCAGGACGAGGACACGCTCCAGGGCGTCCTCGAGATCATGCACTCGTTCAACGCGATCCTCTGCGAGCTCTCGGGGATGGCTCAGTTCGTGTTCCAGCCGGGTGGCGGCGCGGACGCGGCTTACACGCACGCGTGTGTCACCCGCGCCTACCACCAGCACCGTGGCGAGCTCCAGCAGCGCGACGAGATCGTCACGACGATCCAGGCGCACCCGTGTAACGCGGCGACGGCGGCGGCGGCTGGCTTCAAGGTCATCACATTGGCGCTCGAGGAGGATGGCTACCCCTCGGTGGCGGCGCTCGAAGCGGCGGTCGGCGAGCGCACCGCGGCCCTGATGGTGAACAACCCGGACGACATGGGCATCTACAACCCCCACATCAAGCGGTGGGTCGAGATCGTGCATGACGCCGGCGCGCTCGCCTTCTACGACCACGCCAACTTCAACGGCGTGATGGGCCGGCTGCGGGCGCGCGAGCTCGGGTTCGACGCGTGCATGTTCATGCTGCACAAGACGTTCGGCGCGCCGAAGGGCGGGGGCGGGCCGGCTGTCGGCGCATACGGGTGCTCGGAGGAGCTCGTGCCGTTCCTGCCGCGGCCACTCGTCCGGCGTGACGGCGACCGCTACCGGCTCGAGCACGGCGGCCCGCTCACCATCGGTCGCGTCCGCGAGTTCTGGGGCAACGTGCCGCAGGTGGTGAAGGCCTACTCGTGGGCGCGGGCGATGGGTGCCGAGGGGATCCGCCAGGCGGCTGACCTGTCAGTGCTCGCCAACAACTACATGGAACGCCGGTTGCTCGCGATCCCGGGGGTCACGAAGTCGCACCCTCAACTGACCGCGCCGCGACTTGAGATGACGCGCTACAGCATGGCCAAGGTCACCGAGGACACGGGCGTCACGGTGCTCGACGTGCAGAACCGGATGGTGGACTTCGGGATCGATGCGTTCTGGCTCAGCCATGAGCCGTGGATCGTTCCCGAGCCATTCACCCCGGAAGCGGGCGAGCTGTGGTCCCGGGAGGACATCGACCACTGGATCGACGTGCTCGCGGCCGTGATCGCCGAGGCGTACGAGGAGCCCGAGCGCGTCAGGACCGCTCCGCACAATCAGGTCGTCCACCGCGTCGACGGATCCGGCGCCAACGACCCCGATGCCTGGGCGACGACATGGCGGGCGTACGAGCGCAAGCGTGCGACCGCGCCCGTTCGACGATGACGCGCGGCACTGGATGATCACGCAGCCGATCGCGATCGTCGGCGCTGGGAGCATCGGCACGGGGTGGGCGATCGTGTTCGCGCGCGGCGGGCACGCCGTCGCGCTGTACGACAGCGACGCCCGGCGTCTCGCGGCGGCCGCGGGGGAGATCGACGCTCGCGTCGGGGCGCTCGAGGCGGCGGGGCTGCTCGACGAAGCCGGCGGGGTGATCACCGGACGGGTCGTCCCGCACGAGGAGCTCGGCAGCGCCCTCGCCGGTGCCGTCCACATCCAGGAGTGCGCGCCCGAGGAGCTCGGCCTGAAGCGCTCGCTGTTCGCCGCGCTCGACGAGGTCGCCGGCGCCGACGCCGTGATCGCGACGTCATCGTCGGCGCTCACGATCACGCAGATCGCCGATCGCCTCCGGGGTCGCTCCCGATGCCTCGTGGTGCACCCCGCGAACCCGCCGCACCTGCTGCCGATCGTCGAGCTCGTGCCGGCGCCGTTCACCGATCCGGGCGTCCTGCGAAGGACGGGTGCGCTGCTCGAGACGGCCGGGATGTCGCCGGTGCACGTCCGGCGAGAGGTGGAGGGCTTCGTCTACAACCGGCTCCAGGGGGCGCTCCTGCGCGAGGCGTACTGCCTCGTACGGGACGGCGTGATCGGTGTCGACGAGCTCGACCGGGTGGTCCGCGACGGTCTCGGCCGGCGCTGGGCGGTCGTCGGCCCGTTCGAGACGGTCGACCTGAACACGCGCGGCGGCATCGCCGCACACGCGCTGCGGATGGGCCCCGCCTACGCCCGGATGGGCGCCGAGCGCGGGCAGCACGACCCGTGGGACGAGGGACTCGTCGGCGAGGTGACGGCGCAACGGCGAGCTCTGCTGCCCCTCGAGGACTGGGAGCAGCGGGTGGAGTGGCGAGATCGCGCCCTGATCGCTCAGCTGCGGGCGCGCCGCGCCCCGATCGCCCTCGGCGGCGGCCACGCGTCCCCATCGGCCCGCCCCGCCGAATAACATCGCGCCTGTGTCAAGCTCGTCGATCACCGGATCGCCTGATACGCAAGGGGACAGCGCCGCTCCACGCGGCCGCTCGCGGGACTTCAACCAGTCGCTCGAGCGGGGTCTCGAGATCATCGAGACGTTCGGCGCCGATGCTCCGCGCCAGACGGTCAGCGAGGTTGCCGCGAAGACGGGGCTGACGCGGGCGACCGCACGTCGCTTCCTGATCACGCTTGTCGAGCTGGGCTACATGGCGACCGACGGTCGGACGTTCGCGCTCGCCCCCCGTGTGCTGAGCCTCGGCTACGCGTTCCTGTCGGGGCTCGGCTTCCAGAACGTCGCCCTGCCCCATCTCGAGCGGCTCGTCGCAGAGGTCGACGAGTCGAGCGAGGCGTCGATTCTCGACGGCCACGACGTCGTCTACATCGTCCGCGTTCCGGGCACGAAGCTGATGACGATCGCGATTCCCGTCGGATCGCGAATGCCGGCCCACGCCACCTCGATGGGCCGCGTGCTCCTCTCCGGCCTCTCGGATCCCGAGCTCGAGCAGTACCTCGCGTCGGCGACGCTCAAGCGGTTCCTGCCCGAGACGATCACGGACATCGAAACGCTGCGCGAACGCATCCTGCGCGCGCGCACCGACGGCTACGCGATCGTCGACCAGGAGCTGGAGGAGGGACTGGTGGCGGTCGCGGTGCCGATTCACGATCGCAGCGGCCGCGTCGTCGCCGCCATCAACCTGTCGACGCACGTCGGCCGGCACACCGCGCAGTCACTGCGCAGCGAGTTGCTGCCGCCGCTCAAGCACACCGCGGCGATGATCGAGCGCGACCTTGCCAACGTCATCTGAGGGACGATCGCCGCGCGGCGCGCGACCGCGGCGACCGGGCAGGGCTCAGAAGCGGCTCTCGCTCAGCGCGACGTAGTTCTCGTCGGGGTCGACGAAGTAGGCGTAGCTCCACGAGCCGCCGCCGGGGAGCGCGACCGTCTGTGGATCGCACAGGAGCTCGATGCCGGCCGCCCGCAGCGCGGCCGCTGCCGTCCGGATGTTGCGGACGCCGATCCCGAACTCAAAGCTCCCCAGGTGGCCCCAGCGGCCGCGCATGTCCGGCGAGGGCGGATCGTGCTCGACGGGCTCCATGCCGGCGCCGAACGGGTTCGTGAGCAGCATCATCCGCTGCTTCGGTGGCGTCCGCGGCGCGTACCAGGGGTCCATCGGCTCGAAGTAACCGTCGCTCTCGAACAGCATGCCGGTGAAGCCGAGGTCACGGTAGAACGCCCGCGTGCGCTCGATGTCGCGGACTCCGAACGCCACGTGATTGACGCCCTGGGGACCGTCCTCGAATGGCCAGCCGGCCTCGAGGTCGTGCCACTCGATCATCTCGATCTTGGTCCCGTCGGGATCGCCGACGTACGACAGGCTGCAGAGCGTGCCGTGCGGCGGCAGCGGCGCCTCGTTGGGCTCCATCAGCCCCGGGACGCCGTGATGATCGACGAGCCGGCGGTACAGCCCGGCCTGGTTCTTGACGTGGACGCAGACCTCGCAGACGCCGGGCTCGCCCCACCCGATCCCCTCGGGCAGCGGCGGCGGCGGCTCGTCGGTGCTCGACACGAGCTTCACCGCAGCCAGGCCGAGCGGCGTCGGCCGGCCGGGGCGCAGCGTGGCGACACGCGCGGTGACCCCCGAGCGACCGGCCACCCGCTCCAGGCCGGGGAGCTCGAGATGGGCGTCGAAGACGACGTCGGTGAAGCCCAGCTCGCCGTAGAACGCAATCGAGCGATCGACGTCGGATACCCCGACGCCGATGTGATCGACGCCGAGAGCAAGACCGGGACCCAGCGTCTGACTCATCGATGCCTCCCTTGGGGTGGACGGTGACACGAGCGCCCGCCGGGCGCGGGCCGGCCGGCGCCGGCGCCGGCGAAGCATAGAGCCGGCCGCTGCCGGCGTCCACTCTCCGAGCGAACGTGCGCTTGACGGGCAACTTGAGGGCTGCGACGATCGGGAACCGCATGCCCCGCGACGAACTCGACCTGAGCGGTCGCACGATCCTGCTGACCGGCGCGTCGGGCGGGATCGGAAGCGTCACCGCGCGGCTCCTGCTCGAGCGCGGCGCCCATCTGATCGCCCATTACGGTGGCGACCGCGCCGGCGCGGAGGCGGCGTGTGCCCAGGCGCCGCGCGAGCGCGTGCTGCTCCTCGACACCGACCTCGCGCGGCGGGGTGCGAGTCGTGAGCTGTGGCGCGCGGCGCTCGCCTGGCGCGGCCGCGTGGACGTCGTGATCGCCAATGCCGCCGTCGCGGTCAACCTTCCCTTCGACGCGACCGACGAGGATTGGGACGCCGGGTGGGAGCGGACGCTCCGGGTCAACGTCACCGAACCCGCGAGCCTGATCCGTGCGGCGCTCCCGCACTTCCACGCGAGCGGGGGAGGCATCCTGATCACGCTTTCGAGCTGGGCCGCGCAGCGGGGATCCGCCCTGCCCCAGCACACGGCGTACGCGGCCTCGAAGGCCGCGCTCGAGAACCTCACGAAGTCGATCGCGCGCAACCACACCGCGGACGGGGTTCTCGCCTACGTCGTCGCCCCCGGCATCGTTCGCACGCCGATGGCGGAGCAGTCGGCCGCGGCGCGCGGCGGGATCGATGCGGTCAACGCGATCCTCCCGCTCGGCGAGATGGTGCCCCCAGCCGAGGTCGCCGGCTTGATCGCGTACCTGTCGAGCGGCGCGCTGCGACATCTGGCAGGCGCGACGATCGACCTCAACGGCGCCGCCAACATCCGCTGACCCCGGCGCCGCACCCCGCCGCCGCGAGGTTATCCGCGCGGCCCGCGTGCGGGCGGACGAGTTGGCCCGGTGCTGCTTGACAGCCCCGTGACCCTGGTGCACTATGCGCACATGCTGTCGCTATCCGAGCACGATGTCGGGGTTCAGCCGGCAGAATGACTCTTCGAGAGGCACTCGGAACGCCGCCAACGGTGCAACAGATCACCGCCACGCCAGCCGCCCACGTCCTCGGCGACCCGGTCGTCGTGATCGAGGGCCTGCGCAAGTCCTTCGGTGCGCACGAGGTCCTGTGCGGCATCGATCTCCGGGTCCGGGCGGGCGAGCACGTCGTGATCTTCGGCCCCTCGGGCTCCGGCAAATCGACGCTGCTGCGGACGATCAACCTGCTCGAGGAGCCCACCCAGGGGTCGGTCAAGGTGCTGGGCGTCGAATACGGCCCTGCGCCCGGGCCGAGCCGCCGCGGACGGCCGATCGATCTCCGGCGCACCGTCGGGATGGTCTTCCAGCAGTTCAATCTCTTCCCGCACCTGACGGCGCTTGAGAACGTCGCGCTGCCGCTACGCGCGGTCAGGCGGATGAAGCGCCAGGACGCGGACGAGCGGGCGGCGCTCGCGCTCCGGCGCGTCGGGCTCCTGCGCCATGCGGCGCATTACCCCCGCGAGATGTCGGGCGGTCAGCAGCAGCGCGTCGCGATCGCACGCGCGCTCAGCCTCGATCCGAAGATCATGCTGTTCGACGAGCCGACCTCGGCGCTCGACGCCGAGCTGGTCGGCGAGGTGCTCGCCGTAATGCGCGAGCTCGCCGAAGCGGGCATGACGATGGTCGTCGTCACGCACGAGCTCGGCTTCGCCCGCGAGATCGGGGACCTGAACGTGTTCATGGACGCCGGGTTGATCGTCGAATCGGGTGATCGCACCCTGTTCGACACGTGTATGAACCCGCGTCTGCAGAAATTCGTCGCGGCGGTCCTGTGACTGTCTTCGCCGCTCTGGTCAAGTGGAGCCTGTTGTGGACTGATCGCGGTCCGCTCCTGCATGGTCTCCTGGTTGCGCTCGGGATCGTGGCGCTCAGCCTGGCACTGTCGATCCTGATCGGGCTTCTGCTGGCGGTCGCCCGGATGTCCAGGCCGCCACTGAGCTGGTTCGCGGTCTTCTACATCAACATCTTCCGCGGCGTCCCCGTGATCGTCACGGCGCTGTGGGTGTACTTCGCGCTCTCCGAGGCCACGGGTATCAACTTCACCGTGTACACCGCCGCAGTGATCTCACTCACCCTCCTGTACTCAGCGTTCATCTCGGAGATCTACCGAGCCGCACTCGAGGCGGTCCCGCGCGGACAGCGCGAGGCCGGCCTCGCGCTCGGCATGAGCAGGGTCCGGATCTTCGTCGCCGTGATCCTTCCCCAGGCGACCAAGATCGCGGTCCCCAACATCGGCAGCATGATGATCGGGATGACCAAGGACACCTCGGTGCTGTTCATCATCGGGGCGATGGAGGTCGTCGGGACGGTGCAGAGCCAGGCGGCCGTCAACTACCAGTACTTCACGCTCTACACCGCGGCGGCACTGATCTACGTCGCGGTCGCCTTCCTCGTCGACTTCGCCTTCCGAGCGATCGAGAAGACGATGCAGACACCGCCGGACGGGCGCCTCGCCCGTGCGGCAACGGGCCGCCGCCGCCGTCGCGTCGAGGCGATCAAGACGCGATTCGAGGTGGGACTGGCCGCCGATGGTACGCGCGCAGTTGTGTCACCAACCACAGAGGGGAGCTAGTAGCAGCTATGTTCACATTCCGAAGGAAGTTCACCGCCGTAGCGGGAGTCACGCTCGCGGGCGGCCTCGCGGCGGCGAGCCTCGCGGTGTCCGCCTCCAGTTCCGCAGCGAGCATGAGCTCCCCCCCGGGGCTGATGAGCCCGGGCACACTCGTCGTCGGCATGAACCTCCAGTTCAAGCCCGAGATGTACCTGCAGAACGGCAAGCCCGCCGGCTACGACGTCGATCTACTCAACAAGCTCGCGGCGTACGCGCACGTCAAGCTCAAGATCGACAACCTCGCGTTCACCGGCCTGATCCCGGGTCTGCAGACGAAGAAGTTCGACCTCGTCTCGGTCGGACTCTCGAACACCCCGGCACGTTCGCAGGTGGTCAGCTTCACCAAGGCGTACGTCCCCTATGCGCAGGTTGTCGGAGTCCCCGCCAAGGATGTGGGTTCGGTGACGAGCCTCGCGTCGCTCAACAAGCCGGGGGACGTGATCACCGCGCTGCTCGGCTCCACCGATCAGACCGAAGCGCAGAAGATCTTCCCGAAGGCCAAGGTCACCGCCCTCGCCGACCAGAACTCCGATTTCTCCCTGGTCGCGACGGGCCGCGCCAACGCGATCGTCGTCGAGGACTACCTGCTGGCGCAGTACAACCAGGCGAACCCGGGCCAGCTGGCCCAGGCGAAGCTGAAGCCGCTTGACGTCCAGTACGGCTCGTACGCCGTCCAGCACGGGAACACGGCGCTGATCAAGTACCTCAACACGTTCCTCTGCACCTCCGAGAAGAACGGGACGCTGGCGTCGCTGTACGAGAAGGACTTCGGCGTGAAGGCCTTCCCGGGCGTACCCGCCTGCTGAACATGACACCCCCGCGCACGACGACAGACGTCCTCGTCGTCGGCGGGGGACCCGCGGGGATGGCGGCGGCCG
Source organism: uncultured Solirubrobacterales bacterium (assembly GCA_963705995.1). Classification (GTDB taxonomy): domain Bacteria; phylum Actinomycetota; class Thermoleophilia; order Solirubrobacterales; family Solirubrobacteraceae; genus Palsa-465. The sequence continues at coordinate 306,446 of CAVPLN010000036.1, read as the reverse complement.
TGGAAGCGGCCGCCGCCGGCCTGTCCGTGACGCTCGCCGACGAGCGCGCCACGCTCGGCGGCCAGATCTACAAGCGCATGGGGCCCGGCCTCGAGGTCGACGACCCACGCGCGGTCGGGCGCGACTACGCGGCGGGGAGCGCCCTGATCGCGGCGACTCGGGCCAGCGGGACGCAGCTTCGCCTGCACACGACCGTCCTGGCGTTCGAGGGCCTGGTCGCGATCGTCTGCGAGGACGATGCCCGCGCCGGCCTGATCGAAGCACGGCGGATCATTCTCGCCCCAGGTGCCTACGACCGGCCCGTCGCCTTTCCCGGATGGACGCTGCCGGGCGTGCTCACCGCGGGCGGGGCGCAGACGCTGATCAAGACGCAGCGGGTGCTCCCCGGCGAGCGGATCGTATTCGTCGGCGCCGGCCCGGTCGCGCTCGCGTTTCCGGCTCAGCTGCGCCACTTCGGCGCGAACGTCGTCCTCGTCTGTGAAGCGGGGCCGCCACCCCGGGCTCGCGATCTCCTGGCGCTGATCTCCGCCGCCCGTGGAAACGCGAGCCTGCTGCGTGACGGCGGGCGCTACCGCGCCGAACTGGCGCATGCCCGCATCCCGCTCCGCTACGGGCGGGTCGTCGTCGCGGCGGAGGGAGACGGCAGGGTCGAGGCCGTCGTGCACGCCGCCGCCGACGCCGATTGGCGGGTGATCGCCGGCACCGAGGAGCGCGTCGCCGCCGACACCGTCTGCGTGGGCTACGGCTTCGTACCATCGGCCGAGTTGCTGCGGCTCGCCGGCTGCGTGCTCGATGAGGACGAGGACCGCGGCGGCGCCGTCGCGCGAGTCGACCGGTGGATGCGCACGAGCGTGACCGGCGTCCACGTCGCCGGTGACGGATGCGGCGTCGAGGGCTCGCTCGTCGCGATCGACGAGGGACGGCTCGCCGCGCTCGGCGCCGCCCTCGACCTCGGGGCGCTCGATCGTGCACGGGCTGAGCGCCGAGCCGAGCCGGTGCGCCGCCGTCTCGCCCGCCGGCGGGCATTCCGGGCGGCTCTCGCGCGCATGCACCGCGTCGGCCCCGGCGTCTACGAGCTTTCGCGAGCCGAGACGGTCATCTGCCGCTGCGAGGAGGTCACACGCGCTGCCCTCGAACCGGCCCTCGAGGTTTCGGCGGACCTCAGCGTCGTCAAGGCCCTGACCCGGGCCGGCATGGGTCTCTGCCAGGGCCGCAACTGCCAGCGCACGATCGCCGGGCTGCTCGCCGCCCGGCACGGCCGGCCGATCGGCGCGATCGCGCCCGCGACCCCACGCCTGCCCGCTCGTCCGGTGCCGATCGCCGCGATCGCAGACCCTACGATCGAAGATCATGGATTCTTCACCGCCCCCGCCGCTCCACGCTGCTGACTCGCCGGCGGGCTGGCTGCCGCTCAGCGCGACCGACGGCGCGCTTCCGCGGGACACAGACGTCCTCGTGATCGGCGGCGGCGTGATCGGCTGCGCCCTCGCGTACTACCTCGCGCGTTCGGGGGTCGCCGTCGCGCTGGTCGAGCGAGGCGAGCTCAACCGCGAGGCGTCGGGTACGAACGCCGGCAGCTTTCACCTCCAGATCGCGATCCACCAGCTGACCGGGCTCGAAGTCGACACCGTGTCGGAGCGCCTGCTGCCCGAGATCCGCCTCTACGTCGAAGGGGCGAAGCTCTGGCACGGGCTCGAGGCGGAGCTCGACGGCTCGCTCGAGATGCACATCACTGGCGGGCTGATGGTCGCCGAGACGGACGCCGAGCTGGCGCTTCTGCATGCCAAGCGGCGGATCGAGCAGGAGGCGGGCCTCGAGACCCACGTCCTCGAGGGCGATCAGCTGCGAAGCTTCGCGCCGTATCTCGCGCCGGACCTCAAGGGCGCGACGTACTGCCCGATCGAGGGTCATGCGAACCCGCTGTACGCCGCGCCGCTGTACGCCCTCCGGGCCGCCCAAGCGGGCGCCGCGATCCACACGAACGCTCGTGTCGAGGCCATCGACCCGCTCATCGGCGGGGGTTTCTCGGTGCGCACCCGCCGCGGCACGATCCGCGCGGCACGGGTCGTCAACGCCGCCGGCGCCGGCACGAACGAGGTCGCGGGCCTGCTCGGTCTGCGTCACCCCGTGCGAGAGGAGGGCCTGCACGTGAACGTCACCGAGCCGCGCGAGCGGATGATCGAGCCCCTCGTCCAGCACATCGGTCGTCGCCTGACCCTCAAGCAGTCAGCCAACGACACGTTCATCATCGGCGGCGGCTGGCCCTCGCGCGCGCCCGGCCCGCACTCCAGGTACCAAACAGTGTGGGAGAGCACGGCCGGCAACGCGGCGGTCGCACTGCGCATCGTGCCGGCGCTCGCGGATGTCCGCGTGCTGCGGACCTGGTCGGGCCCGCTCGCCTTCACCGCCGACCTGTCGCCGCTCGTCGGCGAGTCGCGGCGGGTGCCCGGCTACTTCACCTGCATGGCCACCACCGGCTTCACGCTCGGGCCGCTGATGGCCCGGATGCTCGCGGAGACGCTTGCGGACCCGGCGGCGCCGTCCCCGCTGCCTGACGACTTTGCCCCCGACCGCACGCCGGCGCCCGCGCCGGCGCGCACCTGAACAGGAGAGAGACGAGATGGATCGCGACAACGTGTCCTGGCGGGGCTACTGGGCCGCCTGTCCCACGCCCTACGGCGAGCGCGGCGAGCTCGCGCTCGATCTGCTGCGCGAGCTGCTCGATCACTACATCGCGGGCGGTCTCCACGGCGTCTTCATCAACGGCACGAGCGGTGAGTGGTTCTCGCAGACGAGCGTCGAGCGTCGAGCGGTGGCCGACGCCGCGATCGAGCACGTCGCCGGCCGGATCCCGGTCGTGATCGGCTGCACGGACTACACCGCCGCGTCGGTGATCGAGCTCGCCGAGCATGCGATGGCCGCGGGTGCCGACGGGGTCGTCGCGAGTCCCCCCGCTTACAGCCGCCCGCTCGATGACGAGATCGTCGCGTTCTTCGAGGACATCGCCGGGGCGCTCCCCGACGCGCCGCTGATGGTCTACAACTGGCCGCCCGGCACGCACGTCGACATCGGCACCGAGCTGGCGTCGCGTCTCGCCGAGATCGACACGATCGTCGCGATCAAGGACAGCACGGGCAACTTCGAGCAGTTCGCGCAGACAGCGCGTGCCGTCGTCGGCCGCGTCCGGGTGTTCGGTCCGTTCATGTCGACCGCCGGCTATGCGCTGCTGCGCGACGCCGGCGGCGACGGGTTCATCGGCGGCGGCGCGATCCTCGGCGCGGACGATCCGCGCTTCTGGGAGGCGCACTGGGCCGGAGACAGCGCCTACTGCGAGCGGCACGCCGCGCGCACCGACCGCATCTTCGAGCGACTCTGGCTGCCGGGCGGGTGGCGCGGGCGCTTCGGCCACTACCAGAGTCAGCTGAAGGCGATCATGGCGATGATCGGCCAACCGGGCGGGACCGTCCGCCGGCCAAGGCTGCCCCTGACCGATCCGGACTCGCTTGCACAGATCCGGGAGATCCTGGTCGAAGAGGGCATCCTCGTTCCCGAGTCGACGGCCGCTGCCGAGTCGACGGCCGCTCCCGAGGCGACGGTTTGAGCCGAGCCCCGCTGCCGTCCGGCATCCGGCGCGGTGCGCCGGTGACCGTGATCGTCGACGGCGCTCCGGTCGGGGCATACCTCGGCGAGTCGGTCGCGGCTGCGCTGATCGCGGACGGCAGGCCGGAGATCAGGCGCACGCGCAGCGGCGCGGCCCGCGGCGTCTACTGCGGGATGGGCGTGTGCTTCGAGTGTCTCGTCGTCGTCGACGGCGTGCCGAACACGCGCGCGTGCATGACGTGGGTGCGCGATGGAATGGAGATCCGCCACCAGGACGGCCTCGTGGCGGCGGCGAAAGGAGACGCGTGATGCTGCAGGTGGACAGCCTCTCGGAGGCGGCGGGCAGCCTTGTCCGTGACCGCTTGTACGTGGGCGGGGGATGGACCGCGGGAGATGCCGAGCCGGTCGAGGTCCGCGACCCCTCGAGCGGTGCGCTGCTCGCGACCGTCGCGAGTGCGTCGGCCGCGCAGGTGCGCGACGCGATCACGATCGCCGCGCGAGCGCAGCGCGACTGGTCGCAGGTGCTCGCCCGCGAGCGGTCTGCCGTGCTGCGCCGCTGGTATGACCTGATCGTCGACCACGCCGATGCGCTGGCGCGGATCGTGACCGCAGAGCAGGGCAAGCCGCTGGCCGAGGCGCGCGGCGAGGTCCTCTATGGAGCGAGCTTCGTCGAATGGTTCGCGGAGGAGGCCAAGCGGGCGTACGGCGACGTCGTGCCGACGAACGCTCACGGCCGGCGGACCGTCGTGATCAAGCAGCCGATCGGCGTCTGCGCCGCGATCACTCCGTGGAACTTCCCGTCGGCGATGATCCTGCGCAAGGCAGGCCCTGCACTCGCTGCGGGCTGCACGATGATCCTGAAGCCGGCGAGCGAGACGCCGCTGTCCGCCCTCGCGCTCGCCGAGCTCGCCGATCAGGCCGGCATCCCACCCGGCGTGTTCAACGTCGTCCACGGCCACCCCGAGGAGGTGGGCGCCGTGCTCACCTCGCATCCCGATGTGCGCGCCTTGACGTTCACCGGCTCGACGGCCGTCGGAAAGCTGCTCGCAGCCCAGTGCGCGGGTACGGTCAAGCGCGTCCTGCTCGAGCTCGGGGGCAACGCGCCGCTGATCGTGTTCGACGACGCCGATCTCGACCTCGCGATCGCCGGCGCGATCGCCTCGAAGTTCCGCAACACGGGACAGACGTGCGTCTGCGCCAACCGCCTCCTGGTCCAGGCAGGGATCCACGACGCGTTCGTCGAGCGCCTGAAGGTGGCGGTCGCGGCGCTGCCCGTCGGCGACGGGCTCGAAGCCGGAGTCGCCCAGGGGCCGCTGATCACGGAGGAGGCCGTCGCAAAGGTCGAGCGGCACGTGTCCGATGCGCTCTCGCACGGCGGCCGGATCGAGCTCGGGGGCCGGCGCCACGCCCGCGGCGGCACGTTCTTCGAGCCGACCGTGCTGACCGGCGCGAGCGGGACCATGCTGCTCGCCCAGGAGGAGACCTTCGGCCCGCTCGCCGCCGTGTTCCGGTTCGAGTCCGAGGCGGAGGCGATCGCCCTCGCCAACGACACCACGTCCGGGCTGTCGGCGTACTTCTTCACGCGCGACCTCGGACGCGCGTGGCGCGTGGGCGAGGCGCTCGACTTCGGCGTCGTCGCGATCAACACCGGCGCCTTCTCCTCCGAAGCGGTGCCGTTCGGCGGCGTCAAGGAATCGGGCCTCGGTCGCGAGGGCTCGCGGCACGGTCTCGACGACTACCTCGAGCTCAAGTACCTCTGCTTCGAGGGGCTCGCCTGAGGATCGGCGCGCGCGGAAGTTCCAACGGGCGGTGCGGTTCCTGTTACGTTGCCGCTCGCAAAGCACAAACACACGGGGAGGGGCAGCTATGAGCCGTCGCAGCTTGATCCCAGTTCTCGCTCTGGGTCTGTCGCTATCGATCGGAGGAGTGGCGATCGCCGATGGAGGCGGTGGTGGCTCGGGCGCGCAACTGCGCCAGTAGCGGTTGCTGGCGTACGAGACGGCTCACGCCTCGCTGGCGGCGACCACGAACAACGGCGGCGCCGGCGGCGACGATGACGACCTTGCCGACACGCTCGACCAGTACAGCTTCGAGCGGACCGATCCAGCCGGAGGGCTGTCGGGCGCCGCGCTGGTGAGCGCCGTCCAGCAGGCGGATGCCCTTCCCTCGTCGGGTGGAAGCTGGCAGCAGATCACGAACCGGCCGTACAATGCGCAGCCCTCGAATTTCACGGACCCGTTCTGGGGCAACGAGGGGGCCGGCTTCTCGCTCGTCAGCGGGCGGGCGACCGCGCTCGCCGCGACCCCGGACGGCACGTGGTTCGTCGGCACCGCCGACGGCGGGGTCTGGCGCTCACGCAACCAGGGCCTGACCTGGACGCCGACGTTCGACTCGATGCCGACGCTGTCGATCGGTGCGCTCGCGGTCGACCCGATCGACGGCTCGCTGTGGGTCGGAACCGGCGAGGCCAACACCAGTCAGGACTCGTATTCGGGAACCGGCGTCTACCGGTCGGACGACGACGGCGCCTCCTACGAGCGGGTCGGTGACGACGCCCAGGGGAACAACCCGCTGGCGGGCCGGACCGTCTTCCAGATCGCATTCGATCCGAACGGCGACGCCTACGCAGGCACTGACGACGGCCTCTGGCGCTACGACGCCGGCACCGGCCAGTGGACCGAGGTGCTGGCGCCCGCGGGCACGAACGACTTCCCGCCGTACTACAACCAGACGACATCCGTCGCGGTCGTGCCCGGAACGGGCGGAATGGACGTGATCGCCGCCGTCGCCTGGCGCTCGGGCGACGCGCCGACGAACGGGTTCTATGAGTCGACCGACGGCGGGAACACCTTCACGCAGGTCACTCTCAGCGGTGCCATCAACGGCGCTGACATCGGCCGCACGACCTTCGCGTACTCGGCCGACGGGACTAAGCTGTACGCGATCGTCGAGTCACCGACGATGCTGAACGCAGGCGACGAATCCTCGCTGCAGGGCATCTACGTGTCGAGCGGCAGTCCCGCCAGCGTCGCCGGCCCGTGGACGCTGATCGGCAACGAGGCGACGCTGTCGGCGTCGGGTTCGGCGCTCCCGGTCGGCTCGGGCTACGGCGTCGGCGTCCAGTCCTGGTACAACCAGGTCCTCGCGGTCGACCCGAATAACCCCGACCACGTCTATGCCGGGCTCGAGGAGGTCTTCGAGTCGACCAACGGCGGCAGCACCTGGGTGACGGCGAGTCCCTACTGGAACTACGGACTGGCGTGCGGGGCGAGCTGCCCGAACACGACCCATCCGGATCAGCACGCGATGATGATCACGGACGGCAAGATCGTGATCGGCAACGACGGCGGCGTCTACAGCCGCCCGCTGTCCGACGCCAAGCAGTACGGTGGCTGGACCGACCTCAACAGCACCCTGAGGACGCTCCAGTACTACGACGCCCGCGCGGGCGAGATCGGGCAGAACGGCTTCGGTCTCGGCGTCTGGGGGGGCATGCAGGACAACGGCACCTCCGTGCTCGACACCGGCTTCACGCAGATGGCGGAGCCGGCCGGCGGCGACGGCTTCGACGTGATCGTCGATCCGACCAACGCCAACAACGCGGTCGGTGAGTACACCTACGGCGCGATGTACCTGACAACCGACGGCGGCCAGTCGTTCTACAACGACGTGACGCCGACGTGCTCGGGGCAGGCGACCGTCGGGGAGACGCCGCTGACCGGCTGCGATCCGGACCCGCGGTTCCTGACCCCGCTCGTCCAGGACCAGACGAATCCCAACGTGTGGGTGACCGGCGGTCAGTACGTCTGGGTCTCCTCCGCCGGCTGGAACACGACCTGCTCGAGTGCGTCGTGTACGTGGACGAACGTCTACGACACGGGTGCCGGCAACTCGGTCACCGCCCTCTCATCGGCTGATGCCGGCACGATCGTGTATGCCGCTTGGGTCTCAAACGGTGGCGAGCCCGGGCCCACCTTCGCGAGCGGGATCGCGACCAACTACGGCGGGATCTGGCACCAGGTCAACACGACCGGGCTTCCGGACCGCTTCATCGCCGGGGTCACCGTCGACCCGAACAACCCGGCGCACGCGTACGCGATCTTCAACGGGTACTCGCGTCGGTGGATCCCGGGCGGTGGCGTCGGGCACGTGTTCGAGACCTACGACGGTGGCAACACCTGGACCGACATCTCGGGCAACCTGCCGGACGTGGCCTCGGATGCGATGGTGATTGTGAACAATCGGCTCGCGCTCGCGACTGACATCGGGATGTTCACCGCCCGGGTCGGCCAGGGTGCGAACACGACGTGGTCGCGGCTCGGCACCAATCTCCCGAACGTGTCCGTCAACGACATCACGATCGGCCCGCGCGGCTACATCTACGCGGCGACTCACGGCCGAGGGGTCTGGCGGATCCTGTTCTGAGGGGTCGGGCCGATCCTGGCCTGAGCGGTGGGGCCGATCCTGGCCTGAGCGGTGGGGCGGAGCCGGGGTTCTCGATGAACCCCGGCTTCGCGACCCCACTCGGGGCACGAGATCATCGACTACGCGTGCAGGCGTTCGACGATCGTCGTCAGTCGCGCTTCGTCGATCTCGTAGGTGAGCTCGTGCCCGAGGCACGAGTACGGACGCAGCTCCTTGTCCGCGGCGCCGAGGCGGGCGAACGTCGGGAAGATCGTGCTCGGCGGACAAACCTGATCCCAGAGTCCGGCGGTGATCACGGTCAGCGCTGTGACCCAAGGTGCCAGCACGAGATTGTCGAAGTACGAGAGCGTCCTCCAAACCGCCGGCTCGAGCTCGGGCATGCGGCGCAAGAAGTCGGCGATCTCGGGGTAGGGGCCGTCCAGCGCGATATCGACGCCGCGCTCGAAGTGGCACAGAAAGGGGATGTCCGCCCAGACGAACGACGGGCGCCGGCTGAGCGCCGCGGTCGCGAGGGCAAGCCCGCCACCCTGGCTGGGCCCGGTGACCGCGACCCGCGCCTGATCGACATCGTCGAGCATGCAGAGCACGTCGAGCGCACGGGCGGCGTCGGCATAGACCGCCCTGTAGTAGTAGGTCGCGGGCGAGCGGATTCCATCGGTGAGCCAGCCCCGTGCATGCCCGTAGCCGTCGACGGATCCGTAGGCGACCTCGCCGCACTGACCTCGGCAGTCGGCGCTGAGCACCGCGAAGCCCTGAGCGGCGAGCGGGTAGAGCTCCAGCGGTCGTGCGCCCCGGCCGCCGTAGCCGTGGTAGTAGACGGCTCCGGGGAACGGGCCTCTGCCGAGCGGTCGGACGTACCAGCCGCGAAGCTGAGCACCCCCGAGCCCATGGAAGCCGATGCGCGCGCAGCGCACGCCGGCCAGCGCCGGGCCGTCCTCGACCAGCTCGATCTTGGGTGGTGTCGCTGCGAGCGCGCTGAGCGTCTCGCGCCAGAAGGACTCAAGGTCGTCCGGCGGCTCGATGCGAGGCGAGTAGGCGAGCAGCTCCTCGCGTGACATGTCCGTGCGTGCCATCGTCGTGTGTCCCGGATCAACGCTCGCTCAGCCCGTGATCGCCGCCCTCGACGACGATCCCCGGGCCGGTGTCTCAGCGCGACACGCCCGCGAAGCCGATGCCCTCCATGAGCTGGCGCTGGACGAGCACAAAGAACAGGACCACGGGGATCGCGAGCACGGAGAGTCCGGCGAAGACGCCCGCGACCGGTCCGCCGAGGTAGGAGTTCTGGAGCGTGACCAACCCGAGTGGCGCAACCATCTTGTTCGGGTCGGTGATGTAGAGATTCGGCCAGAAGAAGTCATTCCATATGTACTGGGTCGTGATGATCGAGGTCGCCGACAACGCCGGCCATGACAGGGGCACGATCACGCGCCGCAGGATCTGAAGCTCGCCGGCGCCGTCGATGCGAGCGGCGTCCTCGAGTTCGAGCGGGATCGTCTTGAAGTGCTGGCGCAGCAGAAAGATCCCGAACACCTGGATCAGAGCCGGGATCACCAGGCTGAGGCGGGAGTTGAGCAGGCCGAGGTACTTGACCTCGACGAACTCGGGAACCGCCGCGATCTGCGTCGGCAGCATCAGCCCCGACAGCAGCACGACGAACAGCACGTTCTTGCCCCGGAACTCCATCCGCGCGAACGCGTAGGCGGCGAGCACGCTGACGGTCGTGGAACCGATCACGACGGCGGCGCTGACGATCAGCGAGTTGCCCAGCTGGAGCAGGAATGGGATGTCGTGGAACAGCTGCCGGTAGCTGAACAGCGTCACCGTGTGCGGGATCCAGACCGGCGGCAGGTTGAACTGGACCGACTCCGGCTCGATCGAGTTGACGAACACCCAGGCGATCGGCGCGAGCATCAGCAATCCGGCGAGCACGAGCGCTGTTCCGAGCAGCGTGCGGCCGATCCGCGCCCGCGTCGCGGCCCGGCGAAAGCGGTGGGAGGTGGCGCCGGTCGTCATGTGCGCTCGTAGTGGACCCAGCGGCGGGCGAGCACGAGCATCAGGCTGACGAACGCGATCAGCACGACCAGATCGACCAGCGAGATCGCCGCCCCGTAACCGAGCTGGAAGTCGCGGAACGAGACCTGGTAGATGTAGAGCATCAGCGTCAGGGTCGCGGTGCCGGGTCCGCCGCTCGTCATCACGTAGGGCCAGGTGAAGATCTCGAAGGCGCCGATGAAGGCCGTGACCGAGGCGACGAGCGTCGCCGGCGACAGCATCGGGAACGTGACGTGCCAGAAGCGCCTCAGGACGCCCGCCCCGTCGATCCGCGCGGCTTCGTACAGCTCGGCGGGCACCGTCTGGAGCCCGACCATGAAGATGATGAAGGTGATCCCGACGGTCTGCCACAGATCGACTCCGACGAGGCTCGGCAGCGCCCACGAACCCGAGCCGAGCCAGTTCGGCGGACTGAGGCCGACCTGCCGCAGGTAGTAGTTGAGCGGCCCGGTGCTGTCGGACAGGACGTAGCTCCACATCAGCGCGACGGCCCCCGCCGACATCAGGAACGGCGCCACGAACGCCGTCCGCACCCAGTAGCGCACGGCCTTGGAGCGCACCGAGTTGACGGCCAGCGCCAGGCCCATGCCGACGACGATGTGCAAAGACGTCGTCATCAGATCGAACAGCAGGCTGTTGACGAGCGCGTGTCCGAGCAGCCCGTCGTGGAGAAGCATCCGGTAGTTGCTCAGCCCGGCGAAGTGTGGGGATGTCAGCAGGTCCCACTGCAGGAACGAGACGACGATGATCCCGATGAACGGCAGCCCGATGAAGGCCAGGAACAGGATCGCCGCCGGGCTGACGAAGGCGTAGGCCTTCAGCGTCTTCGACCGACGCCACGACGCCACAGCCCGTCGCGGCGCTCGGGCACTCGCCTCGATGCTTGTCACGGCGTCGTCATCTCTCTCAGTCGCGTCCCTTCGGCAGTCGAGGATCCTCAACGCTCGCCGCCGGCGCGGCGGGCGTGCGGCCGGACGGCGCCTCGCACTCGGCCGAGCAGCGGCGTCGAACGGCTGCACACGTTGCCACAGAGCGTGTGCCCGCAGGCACACGCTCAGTGATCTCCGCGTCAGTGCACTAGGTGCTCTGCGCGATGTAGCTGTTGCACTTGCTCTCCATCTGCGCCAGCCCCTCGGCCGGGGACACGGAGCCCGTCAGGATCTGCTGCCAGCCGGCATCGATCTCCGCCTCGACCGCTGAGGCGTTGTTGACGCCGACGACCGGAGTCGCGTAGCTGAGCGCCGCGTTGAAGTACTCAGCTCCCGGCGGCAGCGGCTTGAGGAACTGCTCGCTCGTCGCGATCGAGCTGCGCATCGGCATGCCGCCCTCGATCGGCACCGACTCGTTGAGCTGGAAGCTCGGCGAGATCGAGTACTTGACGAACTCCCACGCCTCGTCCTTGTTGCTCGAGCCGGCGATGATCGGGAACGCTGCGAGACCGACCGGTGAACCCTGCTGGCTCTTCTTCGGCCAGGGCACGATCGCGAGGTCCTGGATCCCACCGTTGGCGATGAACGTGTTGAACGGCCAGATGCCGGCTCCCATCATCGCGAGGTGGCCCTGGCTGAGCGAGACGAACTCGTTGAACGTACCGCCGGGGGTCGGCGCCAGGTTCTTGGCGACGAGACTCCGCGCGAACGTGACCGCTTCGACCGCCTGCGGGTTGTTGATCACGCACTTGGTCCAGGTGTCGTTGAGCACGGCCCCGCCGTTGGTGAACACCCACGGCTCGATCCCCTGGAACACATCGATCGTCAGGTTCATCCCGAAGTTCTGCGGGGGCTTGCTCAACGCCGTCGCGGCCGCCAGGAAATCGTCCCAGGTCCAGTCGGGCGAGGGCTCCGGCACCTTTCCCGCCTGGAAGGTCTTGCGGTTGTACCAGATGCCCATGGTGTTGTAACCCCACGGAATGAAGTACGTGTAACCGTTGACGTTCGAGTGCTGGCGGAACTGCGCCAGCGTGCGCTGGTTCATGTCCGCGTAGAAGTCGTTGACCTCGGTCTTGTCCTTCGCGATGTAGTTGTCGAGCGGCTCCAGGACGCCCTTGCTGGCGAACAGCCTGAAGCCCTCGGTCGCCAGGTTCATCGTGTCGATCGTGGTGCCGCCCGCCAGCCGGATCTCGATCTGCTGGAAGAACTCGACCCAGGTCGAGACGTTGATGAACAGTGGCTTGGTGATGATGTTCGTCTGCTTCTGGAACGCGGCGAACGCCTTCAGGGCGACGGCGTTCGAGGCGGCGTTCCCCAGGATCGCCACAGTCAGCTGACCGCTGGCCTTGGCCGGCGACAGCGAGCCGAGCGACCGCAGCGCGGCCTGAGCCGCCTCCGCTCTGGCGCCGAGGAGCGACGCGGCGCCGGCGCCGGCCGTCGCCTTCAGCAGCGACCTGCGCGAAAGATGTCCCTCCATTGCGATGCTCTCTCCTCTCGTGGGTGAACCCCTGCCGCCTCGCGCACTGAACCGCCCCGACCAGGCGCCACTGCCGCGATCACTCACGGCGCGCCCAGCCATGGCCGACCACACTGAACGATTAGGAAAATCGCTTTCGCACCAGGGGATCTGGATATGGGTGATACAGAAGACGGCGCTTTGGGAATTCGATTTCTGAAACTCTATGCCGACCTGGCGGCGAAGTCAAGTCGCGCTCCGATCTGCAGCGATCGCGGCCGGGGAACGCCTGACGCGATCAGCCCCGCAGCTGATGGACGGTGCCGGCGGTCTCGGCGTAGAGCTCGCCGTACAGGCCGAACAGCTGGTCGTACAGCCCGCGGTTCGCCGCGACCGGCACTACTTCGTGCGACAGGACGGACCAGTCGGTCTCGGGCGCGACGAGCCCGGCACCGATCGCCGCCAGCAGCGCGACCCCGTGCGAGGCGCCGATCGTCTCGGCCGGAACCTGCTGCGTGACGCCCGTGACATCGCTGACGGCCTGCAGCCAGAGCCCGGCGTTGGTCCCGCCGCCGACGGCGACCGCGCGCCGGGGCGGGCCCGCGACCTCGGTGAACAGCTCGAGGATCTGCCGGGTTCCGAACGCCGTCGCCTCGTACACGGCGCGCAGCAGGTCGCCCCGGCGATGCCGGAGCGTGAGCCCGGCGACGACGCCTCGCGCGAGCGGGTCGTGGATCGGAGTTCGCTCGCCCGCGAAGTAGGGCAGCGCCAGCAACCCGCGGGCGCCGGGGGGCGAAGCGGCCGCCTCCGCGAGCAGGATCTCCCACGGAGGGTCCCCCGCCAGCTCTCTGACCCAGTCGGTCAGCGATCCAGAGGTCGCCATGCCGGCGGCGAGCGACAGCGAACCACGCTCGATCCCCCGGGTCGTCCACAGCAGCGGGTGGCGTGTCGCCGTCTCGGCGACCTGGACGAAGAACATCGTCGAGCCGTACATCAGCATCAGATCGCCCGGCGCCCGCACGCCGGCGCTGAACGCCTCGGCCCAGGCATCGATCGTCCCGGCCACGACCGGGGTTCCGGCCGGCAGCCCGGTCGCCTCGGCGGCGGCCACGGTGACGTCGCCGACCGGATCGGCGGGCCACACGAGCTCCGGCATCGGCAGCGATCCGAGCAGGTCCGCAACCCAGTCGTCCGCCCACCGCGCCTGGTCGAGGTCGTACAGCGGATCGCACTGGCTCGCCGAATGGTGGTCGAGCACGTAGGCGCCCGTCAGGCGAGCGGCGATGAACGAGCTCGCCATGTACCAGCCCGCGCACCGCGCCCACACATCCGGCTCGTGGTGCCGCAGCCACAGGAGCTTGGGACCGAGCGCCTGCGCCGACAGGGCCGAGCCGCCCCGTGCGAGCACCGTCGCTTGCCCGAGCATCCGATCGAGTTGATCGATCTCGGCTCCCGCGCGGGAGTCGACCCCGTACATGATCGCCGGACGCAGCGGCCGCAGGCCCGCGTCGCAGGGCACGACGCACGGCCCGATGCCGCTGATTCCGACTGCGTGCAGCCCGCCGTCGGCCTGGGGGACGAGCTCTCGACAGACGCCTGTGAACTCATCCCACCAGGTCCGCTCGGCGTCGTGCTCGGCCCATCCGGGGCGAGGCAGATCGAGCCGGTGCTCGCGCCGGGCTCGCGCAACGATCGTTCCGTCGAGCGCGACGAGCACGCCCTTGGTCGCCGACGTTCCGATGTCGACGCCGAGGACGGTGTCCGCGGTCACAGCGAGCCGAGCCCGTCGAACGCGACGCCGAGCAGCCGGCAGACCTCGCGCAGCGCCGGCACGTGATCCCCCGGAACGGCGTGGACGTGGTTGGAGCCGTAGCGTTCGAGCACCTCGTCCGCGTCGGCGTTGAAACGGGCGAACGCATGTGGCCAGACGTATGTCGACGCCCGCATCAGGCGCTCGGTCGTGTCGGCGTCGAACTCCTCGAGCGTGCCCGCGAGCACCTGCATCCGGTAATTGCCGTCAAGACGGGAGAGCCGAGCGAACGTGAAGGAGCCGGGCGCGGCGACGTGGTGGATCGAGGCGCCGCCGGCCGGGAAGTAGAACTCCTCCGGATACAGGTTGACCTTGCGCATGTTCTCGAGCGGATCGTCGCTGCGAGCCGCGAACCAGGTCGCGTGTTGCCCCGAGTTGCACAGATCCCAGATCCCGAGGTCCTCGTGGTAGTGGCGGACGTCGGCGAACAGCGCCGGAGTGTCGGACAGCGCGCTCAGGATCTGCATCGTCAGCGCGGCGTCCATGTCCGCCTCCGTCGAGCAGACGATCGGCTCCTTCGGCCCATCCCAGTCGTACGGATCGTTGAGGAACGCCTCGGCGACGTCCATCGTCGCGAAATGCTCGGTCAGCTCCGGCTGCCCCTTGATCCCGCAGAAGTCGAGGTTCCACTCGTCGATCAGCGCCCGCATCACGTAGTAGGCGCGGATCTGGCGCTCGAGCAGTTCGGGCGTCAGCTGCTTGCCGTCGTAGTGGACGCCTGCCGAGTTCCGCTCGAGCCAGCCTCGCGCCCGAGAGACGCGCCCGCCATCGATCTCACCGGCGCGCCGGACGATCTCCCACTGGTCGATCTCCTCCACGTCGACACCGAACTGGTCGAGCCAGCGGTCGGCGTTCGCGACGGCCGTGTACATCCCCATCGGTCGCCCGCCGATCCGCCCGAAGGTCGCCCCGCGCAGCCCGCAGACCGCGGCTCCGGCGCGAATGTGCGATTCGAGCCGGCTCCAGACCGCGGCGTCGCGGATATCACCCCAGGCGCGACCGTACGACCGTCCGATCTGATCGAGTGCACCGGCGGCGGCCAGCATTCCGACCATGCCGGGAAACTTAGGATCGACGTTGGAGAACAGCAGCAGCGGACCGGTCAGCTCGCGGGCGGCGCGCATCGTGAAGTGCGGGAAGGCCCAGACGGGGATGTTGATGATCGTCAGCGCCGGACGCGCGTCGGCGATCCGCCGCGCCTCCGACACGGCCAGCTCGTTCGTCGAGATCAGCTCCTGCCCTCTGATGACCGCATAGTCCGCCTCGGCGAGCCGGCCGGCGATCCGGTTCTCGACGTCGGCCGCGAAGTCCCGGACGTCGCGGTGCACCGACGGCCGTCCGTCGGAGACTGTCAGCAAGCCAACCGTGGTCATCTATCTGGCTCCTCCGAGGCGTGGACGCAGCCCGCGTTCCGCGCAGCCGCGATCGATGGTCCCGTCTGAATACGATTTCATGCGAGAGCCGCCAGCATACCATCGCCGGCATCCGAGTAACGAGCGGGATCGACGGCGATGGAACGGTCAACTCGCACCCCTCGGGCGACGTGTTTTGCGGTCGTGGCGGGAGATTGATCGGAATCGATTTCTCATCGATTCCGAGATCGGCAGACGCGGCCGGGAGTTGGCCTCGCGTAGGGCATGACAGTCCGGCCTCAGGGCGTGAGCGTGACGACACCACCGGCGTTCAGCTGCTCGGTGAGGCGCAACACGCGGGTCTCGTCGCCCGCCTGGATCACGACCTCGTCGAGGTCCACCGCTCCCGCGTGACAGGTGAGCCGCACGGTTCCGCCGGGCAGCTGCTCGATCTCCCCCCAACCGGTGCCGGCGACGAACGGGTGCCGGGCGCACCGGTCAGTGGTCGTGATCCGCCGCGCAACGGCGTCGTAGCGGAACCCCGTGATCCCCTCGAGAACGGCGAACCCCGACAGGGCGCGGGCGTAGTGGTCGCCGCATTCGATCTCGTTGAACGGGTTGCGGCGGGTGCCGTCGTAGCGACCTCTGACGGCAGTGAGCAGCTCCATCCCCTGGGAGTGCAGACCCTCCATGAAGCAGTGAGCCGCGACCTGGTACTCGACGCCGGTCCACACCTCGTCGCAGTACCGGATCGGGACTTCCGGACGCCCTCCATCCGGCCACGTGCAGATCAGCAGCCCGCTCTCATCGCCGTCCGCAAAGACCCGGTAGCCACTGTTGAAGCCCCGGAAGCCATGCCGCAGGTTGTGGCGCACGACGGCCTCGAGCGCGCTCACCACGTGCTCCTGCGGCAGCAGATAGCCGAGTTCGAGTTGGTGAGCCCACCACTGGCCGAGCAGCTGGTCGCTCAGGCAGCCGCGGCCAAACTCATGCGCCGACTCCTCGGCCAGCTGCGCGTAGTACTCGCCGTTGAAGAGCAGTTCGTCGTAGCGCAGCTTCGCCCGCTCGAACCGGTCGCGGTAGCTGCTCGCGAGCTCCGGCGCGAGCAGGAGCGCCATCTCCTCCATCGCTCGCAGCGCCGCCAGCCACAGCCCGCCGACGAACATGTTCGGTCCGTGCAGGGCGATGTCGTACGTCACGGGCTGCTCGCCGACGAGCACGCCGTCTCCCGAGACGTCCCACGTCTCACTGATGTAGTCGACGAGCCGGACCAGTCTGGGCCAGAGCCGCGCGAGCCACTGACGGCCGGCTCCCTGTCGCAGCTCTCGGTAGCTCTTCAGCACGGCGCCGAGCATTCCGTCGAGCGCGGGGCGTGCCGGCCCCCCTATGATCTGGCCGTGAAGCTGCGGCAGCCACAGAGGCAGCAGGATCCGGTGAGGCAGGTAACCCTCCGCCGCCTGCGTGACACACAGCTCGGTGTCGCGCATGCTGCGCGCGAGTGCGGGGAACAGACGCGCGAGGCCCTGCTCGTAGTTCCACACGTGGTTGCAGTTGAGCGGGCAGCTGCCACCCAGCGATCCGTTCCAGTTGAGCGTCGATGCGCCGAGCGATCCCTCGAATCCGTAGAAGCGGCCGTCGGCGCTTCGGAACGTCGTCGGTGAGCGGATCAGCGCGGGCTGGGCAAGCAGCAGCTCGACCGCGACGTCGGGAAGATCGCTCGCGAGAAACGCCTCGGCCCAGGCCAGCGACCGGTCGTACAGGTGCTCGCGCTCGGCGGCGTAACGATCAACGGCATCGAGCGCGGTGCCGTATCGCTGCGCGTAGTGGTTACCGAGCCACAGCGCCGGCAGGCGACCGGCACGCCGGCCGAACTGATCGAAGTCCGCGAGCCGGTTGGGGAACCGCCAGGCGATGACGAACTCGACCCGCGCAACCTCGCCGGGCGGGAGCGCGAACGCTGCCGCGAGCGCACCGCTCCACGTCTGGCCGGCGGCGCTCGGCCCCGACGGGACGCGCAGGAGCGCCGGCACCTCCGCGCAGGCCCGGCGCAGCGCCGCCGGCGACCAGTCGTCGTCGATCGTCGGTCCGAGCAGCTTGAGCGCCTCGACGAAGCGCAGCGCATCGCCGCTGCGGGCGAAACGTGGAAGCGCCACACACGGCGCGCTGGTCGCCAGCAGGAGTTCGCCGGCATCGGCGTCGTCGTCGGCGAGCGTCGGGTTGTCCATCAGGATCGCGGTTGTGTCACCCCGCCTTAGCAGGCGGTTGACGTTGCCGCCGAACAGGCTGCATCGATCCGCTTCGATCGGCGTCGCCCCGTCCCAACCGGCGATGTTCTGCAACGTCGCGAGCAGCCACCCGTGAACGACGCCGGCGCCCGGGTTCGCGACCGTGAACGTGAAGCTCGCGAGCGGGAGCGAGCTCGACTCCTCGTCGAGCGGGATGAACGGCGTGAACGCTTCGAGGCTGATCTCGACCGGGAGTCCCGGATCCTCGTAGGCGATCCGGGCGAGCGGGTAGGCGGCCTCGAACGCGGTCGTCGCGATCGCCGGCCAGTGCGCCGTGGGCGGATCGGCGTCGCGCGGCACGACGTGGTCGGTGACGTTCGGTGCGGGCTCCGCCGGCGGCGGTGGCGCGGGCGAGCGCAAAACACGGCAGACGTTGACAGGCGGTTCGACGGCGCTGGCGCGCAGCGCGAAGAACGTCTCGGGGACGTAGCCGTCGTGGTTGGGGCGGTTGTGGAGCTGCCACTGGCGCAGGCTGCCGTCCCCGCAGATCGCGACGTGGCCGGTCCCAATTCCGCCCAGCGGCAGCGCGACGCATCGCCTGGCGTCGTCGCGATAGCGGGGGGCGCGCGCCATCGCTCAGGCGGCGTCGGCGAGCGCACGCGCGAGCGGGCGGTGGCTTCTGCGAAGCGACGGGCGGTGGCTTCTGCGAAGCGACGGACGGCTTCTGCGAAGCGACGCGGAATCGATTTCTATCGTTGCACCCACGTTGTGTGCCGATGTGTCGTCAATCTTCGCAGGATGTCGGGCGAGCCTCGAAGGCAGGCGGGCCGACATGCTAGCGTATAATCAAGAAAACGATTTATGACCGATCAGCGCCCGGTACGAATGAGTGACGTTGCTCGCCACGCCTCTGTCTCCCAGGCGACGGTCTCGCGGGTGTTGAACGGCGACGACAGCGTCGGCTCGGTCTACCGGCGCCGGGTGCTGCGCTCGGTCCAGGAACTCGGCTACCGGCCTAACCGGCTCGCGCAGAACCTCCGCCGCCAGCGGACCGCGGCGATCGGCGTCGTCGTCTCCGATATCGAGAACCCGCACTTCTCCGAGATGGTGCGCGCCGTCGAGGATCAGGCGTACCGGCGCGGCTACCGGGTACTCGTCTGCAACACCGACGAGTCGTCCGTCAAGCAGCGCTCGTACCTCGAGACACTCGTCGAGGAGCGCGTGGTCGGGGTGATCATCTCGCCGTCGGACCCCACGGGACCCGAGATCGGCGCCCTGCTCGACGCCGGCATCCCGATCGTCGCCTTCGACCGAGGCGTCGCCGACGAGCGCGCCGACACGGTCACCGTCGACAACCTCGCCGGCGCGCGGGTTGCGGTCGAACTGCTCGCCCGCAGCGGGCATCGCCGGATCACGTTCGTCAGCGGTCTGATCGACGTCGAATCGGGCGCCGAGCGCCTCGACGGATACGAGCTCTCGATGCGCGCCCGCGGCCTCGAGCCGAACGCCGTCTGGGGTGACTTCCGCGTCGATGCGGCGCACGAGGCCGTGGCCGCGGCGCTCGCGTCGCCGGAACGCCCCTCGGCGCTGATCGTGGGCAACAACCTGATGACGATCGGCGCGCTGCGAGCGATCAGGGATGCGCAGCTCCGGATCCCCGCGGACGTGGCGCTCGTCGCCTTCGACGACCCGATCTGGGCCGGGTTCATCGATCCTCCGCTGACGACACTGGCCCAGCCTGTACGGCGGATGGCGACCGAGGCGATGGAGCTCCTGCTCGAGCGCGTCTCCGGGTCGCGCAGTCAACCGCGCCGCACGGTGCACGCGTTCGAACTGCGCGTCCGCAGTTCGTGCGGCACGGCGGCTTGAATCTCGCAGAGCGCGCCAGTCCGACTGCCCGGGGGCAAGCTCGGATTGCGGTGACGGGCGGGTTCGCGTCGGCCGGCCAGCTTGGTTGCTTGGTTCGGGCGAGCGCACCGCCGACCGAAACTTCCCAACCCCCTTGCCTCCAGGAGGGGGTTGGACCGTGGCGATCGCCCAGTGAGCGTCCAGGTCCAACCCCCCGACGCAGACCGGGGGGTTGGGAAGTTTCCGCCCAGCCGCCCGCCGAGCCGCCCGCCGAGCCGCCCGCCGAGCCGCCCGCCGAGCCGCCCGCCGAGCCGCCCGCCGAGCCGCCCGCCCCACCACCGCACCGACCGACCGGCGGATCGCCAGGCCCGGCGTCAATCGGCGACCCCGAGCCCCCAGCCGCCGTCGATCACGATCTCCTGGCCCGTGATGTAGCCGGAGCCGGGCGACGCGAGGAACAGGGCGAGCGCCTTGATGTCATCCGGAAGCCCGACACGATGCATCGGAATGTCCTTGGCGATTGCGGCCTGGACCTCGGGGTTGTGGGCGTGCCCGCCGCCGATGTTCGTGACGAAGAAACCGGGGGCGATCGCATTGGCGGTGATGCCGTAGGCGGCGAGCTCGAGCGCGATCGAGTGCATGAAGTGCCGCGCGCCCGCCTTCGTCGTCATATACGCGGCGCCGATCGCGGGCTCCACCTTGGTCGCCGCGAGCGACGTCGTGATGATGACGCGACCGAAGCGCCGCGGTCGCATGTGCCTGACCGCCGCGCGCGCGGTCGCGAAGATGCCGTTCAGGTTGATCTCGATCACCCTGTTCCAGCGCTCGTCGGTGTAGCGCTCCAGCTCGCCCTCCTCGACCCGCGGGCGCTGACCGCCGGCCCACGCGCCGACAACGCCGACGCCCGGATCGACGCCGGCGTTCGCGAAGGCGACGTCGAGCCGGCCGTACTCCGCCGCCGCCTCGTCGATCACGCGGTCGAGCGTGGCGTGATCGGTCACGTCGGCGACGGCGCCGCGCACGTCGAGACCCTCGGACTGCAGGCGCGCAGCGTGCTCGCCGACGGTGTCGGCGTCGAGATCGATCAGGGTCACGCGGGCCCCGTGCGCGGCGAGCACCTCGCCATAGGCGAGCCCGAGGCCGCTGGCGCCGCCGGTAACGATCACTCCGAAACCGGTCACATCGAGCTGTGACGAGACGTTCACTTTCCCTCTCCTGTCCTCGTTGGTGCGGGCGCGAGCCTATCGCGCCGCCCCTTGCTTTTCGTCCCGGCGCGAGCCATGCTCGCGACCTGACAACTGCCAACGGAGGTTCTGATGGACGTCATCGGGGGGCCGGCCGCCGATCCCGGCGAAGGTCGATCGTTTCTCGGGCCGGGTGATCGCTACACGTTTCTCGTCACCAGCGCGGAGTCCGGCGGCTCGATGTTCGCACTCGACTGCGAGGTCGGGGCCGGCGGCGGGCCGCCGCCGCACAAGCACCTGACCGAGGACGAGCTGTTCTTCGTCTACGAGGGCTCGGTCGAGTTCACGATGGGCGCCGGCCGGCGCACGATCGGAGTGGGCGACTCGGCGTTCGTTCCGCGTGGCACGATCCACTCCTACACCAACGGCGGTGAGCAGATCGCACGCATGGTCGCCGTCTATTCGCCCGCGGGCATGGAGGGCTGGTTCCGCGAGGTCTGCGCGCCCTGGACGGACCCGGATCAGGCCGGGCTGCCGGTCACGCCCGAGCTGATCGAGCGGATGGTCGAAGCCGGGCCCAGACACAACATCGAGTGGGTGTGAGGCGCCCCTGAAGCGTCCCGGAGCGCTCGCCCTCGCCGTGCCGCGTGCGTCGGCGTTCGCGTCGCTGCGCGGGTACCGCCGCAGCTGGGCCGGAGCGGACGCTCAGGCCGCGCTGGCACTGCTCGTGATCGCGGTGCCCGAGCAGCTGGCCACCTCCAGGCTCGCCGGGATGCCGCCGATCACGGGCATCTACGCGTTCGTTGCCGGCTCGGTGATGTTCGCGATCCTCGGGACGAGCCCGCAGCTGTCGGTCGGAGCCGACTCGACGATCGCTCCGCTGTTCGCCGTCGGCATCGCCCGGCTGGCGCGAACGGGCTCGCCGGAGTACGTCGATCTCGTCGGAATCCTGGCCGTCGCCGTCGGTGTGCTGGTGTCCCTCGTCTGGCTCCTGCGCCTGGGCTGGATCGCCGAGTTCCTCTCGACCCCGATCATCACGGGCTTCCTCGCCGGGGTCGCCGTGATCATCGTCGTCCACCAGCTTCCCGACCTCCTGGGTCTCACCGCCCCGAGCGGCAGCACCGTGCACCGGCTCGCGACGATCGCCGGACACCTCGGTCGGGTGCACGGTTGGACGCTCGGCATCGGTCTCGGCGTACTCGCCGTGGTCGTCGTCTCGGAGCGAATCGATCGCCGGCTTCCCGGTGCACTGGTGGGCCTGCTCGTGGCGACGGTCCTCGTTGCGGCGCTGGATCTCCATGCTCACGGCGTGTCCGTGCTCGGCCACGTTGCTCATAGCGCCCCGCGGCTCGGGCTGCGCGACCTGACATTGTCGACGCTCGGCAAGGTGGCCCCGATCGCCGTCGTCGTCGCGCTCGTCGTCGTCACGCAGTCGGCAGCGACGACGCGGGCGTTTGCCGAGCAGGGGCGCTACGCGGTCGATGTCGGTCGCGACCTGCTCGCGGTCGGCGCCGGCAGCGTCCTCGCCGGGCTGGCCGGGGCGCTTCCCGTCAACGCGAGCCCGCCGCGGACCGCGGCCGTGGCAGCTGCCTCGGGTCGTTCGCAGGCCGCCGGTCTGGCCGCGGCTGCCGCGATCGTGCTGCTCGTGCCCGCCGCCGGCCTCCTGGACGACGTCCCGCCGGCGGCGCTCGCGGGCGTCCTGCTGTTCGTCGCCGCGCGCATCTTCCGGATCCGCGACCTCGTCTCGATCGCCCACTTCGATTCGGTCGAGCTGGGGCTCGCATTGATCACGCTGCTTGCCGTCGCCTTCATCGGCGTCGAGCAGGGAATCGTCGTCGCCGTCGCGCTCGCGATCCTCGATCGCACACGACGGACCGCGCGACCGAAGCTGCACGTGCTCGGCCGGATCCCGGGGACGACGAGCTGGGCTCCGATCGGCGCCGACGACGCGGCGCCGATCGACGGGATCCTCGTGGTTCTGTTCGCGACCCCCCTCTGGTACGCCAACGCGGTCCACTTCGGCGCCCAGCTTCGTAAGGCGCTTCCCGCCGGCGACGGCTCGCCGCGCGTGCTCGTACTCGACTCGTTGGGGATGACCGACCTCGACTACACGGGCTCGAGGACGCTGGCCGAGGTGCTCGACGAGCTCGACGCCCGCCACACCACGTTTGCGATTGCGCGGGCGAGCCAGCGTGTGCGCGACGGCCTCGCCCGCAGCGGACTGCTGGCGCGGATCGGCCCGGACCGCCTGTTCGCCTCCGTCGACGAGGCTGTGATGGCACTCACCGCCGAGCGGCGGGGGTCAGCCCGCGGTGGTTCCGATCAGGGTTGACGGGCTGTTCGCCCACTCGAGATGGCAGCTGGGCACAGCTGAGGCGTCGTGTCCTTGGAGTGACCGCTCCCCGGCACCCGCCTCAAGAAGATTTCCCAACCAGCCGACTCACGAGACATATGGAGCGCGCCTCGACGAATGGATCAGGAGCGCGGCCTCGGTTGCTGGCCGTCGACGACGAGCCGTACGTGCTCGAAGCGCTGCGCGACAGGCTGCATCGCAGCTTCGATGTGCGGGTGGCGAGCAGCGGGCCCGAGGGTCTCGAGCTGCTCCGCGCCGAGCCGGACGCGTACGCGGTCGTGATCTCCGACATGCGGATGCCCGGGATGGCCGGCGACGCCTTCCTGCGCGAGGCTCGGATTGCGGCTCCGAACGCGGTCCGGATGCTGCTCACGGGCTACGCCGACGTCGAATCGGCCGTCCGCGCCGTCAACAACGCGCAGCTCTTCCGCTTCCTGACGAAGCCGCTCCAACCCGAGGAGCTGATGCGCGCTTGTGCGGCGGCGCTCGGGCAGCACCGCCTGATGCTCGCCGAGCGCGTCCTGCTCGAGCAGACGCTCAAGGGGGCGGTCGATGCGCTCGTCAGCACCCTCGCGCTCGCCAGTCCCACCGCCTTCGGCCGCGGGACCCGGGTCCGCGCGCAGGTTTCGCTGATGGTCGATGCCGTCGAGCTGAGCAACCGCTGGGAGGTGGAGGTGGCGGCGATGCTCGCCCACATCGGCGCGGTGACGC
Organism: uncultured Solirubrobacterales bacterium; assembly: GCA_963705995.1. Classification (GTDB taxonomy): domain Bacteria; phylum Actinomycetota; class Thermoleophilia; order Solirubrobacterales; family Solirubrobacteraceae; genus Palsa-465. Next base: position 282,501 of record CAVPLN010000036.1, on the reverse strand, counting down.
TGCCGTCCGAAACGGCGGAGAAGTGGTACGCCGGCCAGCCGCTGACCGCCGATGAGCGGGCGATGGTCGCTCGCATCCCCGCCGTCAGCCGGCGCCTGCTCGAAAAGATCCCGCGCCTCGATGGGGTGATGGAGATCCTCTCGCGGTACGAGGCGACCCCGGTGGCGGGCGATCCGGTGATGATCGCCGAGATGCCCGAGCCGGCGCGGATCCTGCGGATCGCGATGGACTACGAGGCGCTCGAATCGGCCGGCAGCCAGCCCGCGGTCGCGCTCGCGACGATGCGCACCCGGCGGATCTACGACCCGTACCTGCTCGATCGCCTGCGCGACGCGCTCGGGGTGGAGTCGGACCATGACACGCAGCTGCGAGATGTCGCGGTCGACGAGCTCGAGCTCGGGATGACCCTCGCGGACGACGTCCGCAGCAAGAGCGGCGGGCTGCTCGTCGCCCGCGGCCACCCCGTCGACGAGCACATGCTCGTCCTCCTTGCGAATGTCAGGCCCGGCCTGATCTGCGAGCCGCTGTGGATCTACCCGAGCCCGGCGCGGGAGCGAGTTTGTCCGCCCAGCCTCTGACGCCGGCCGCGGCGGCCCTGCCGCGGATCCTCTTCATCGATGACGATCAGTTCGTCCTCGACGGGCTGCGCGACGTGCTCCACCCGCACCACCGGCGCTGGTCGCTGACGTTCGCATCGACGACCGAGTCGGCCCTCGACGAGATCGCCGGCGAGCCGTACGACGTCGTCATCTGCGATCTGCGGATGCCCGGGATGGACGGGGCTGAGCTGCTCGAGCGCGTCCGCGTCAGCACTCCGACCGCGGTCCGCATCGTGCTCTCCGGGCACGCCGACATCGCACTCGTGGCCCGCGCCGCCGGCGTCGCCCATCAGCTGCTCGCCAAACCGTGTGAGACCGACCACCTCGTCGACGTCCTCGAACGCGCCTGCGCGATCAAGCGGACGCTCGAGCACGTCGAGCTGAACCGCGCGGCCGTCGGCGCGTCGGTGCTGCCCTCGGTGCCGCACCTCTACGTCCAGCTGTCCGACGCGATGGCATCGGGTGAGGCCACCGTCGACGATGTGACGATGATCGTCGAGCAGGACATGGCGATGGCCGCCAAGCTCCTGCAGCTCGCGAACTCCGCCTACTTCGGCCGCCGCCAGCCCGTGACCGCGATCAAGGGCGCCGTCATCTACCTCGGGCTCGACGCCCTGCAGGCGCTCGTCCTGCAGGCGGGCGCCTTCCGGCAGTTTCCGGTTGGGCGCTCGATTCCCCACTTCGACATCGAGCGCCTGCAGCGCCATTGCAACCGCGTCGGGCACCTCGCCCGCGAGCTGCTGAGTGACATGAGGTACGGCCGCGATGCGTTCACGGCGGGGCTGCTGCACGACGTCGGACTGCTGATGCTCGCCTGTCATGAGCCGCAGGTGCTGGCGCGGATCCTCGAGGTTGCGCATGACGAGCAGCGTCCGCTGTACGAGGTCGAGCGCGAGATGTGCGAGGTCACGCATGACGCGCTCGGCGCGCACCTGCTCTCGTTGTGGGGCCTCCCCTTCTCGGTAACGGCGGGGGTCGCCGCGCACCATCTGCCGCCGCGGCCGGGCGCCGAGTTCGACGAGGTGGCAGCCACGTACATCGCCAACGTGCTGGTCGAGGAGGCCGAGGCAGCCGCGGACCCCGGTCCCCTCCCTCCCGCCGAGCTCGACGCCGCATACGCGCAGTCGCTCGATCCGGGCACGCTGGCCCACTGGCGCGAGCTGGCGGCGGGGCTGCTCGCACCCGCCCGATGATCCCCCCTCCATCAGCCACGGCCGACCTGGCGCCGCCCGCCACGGGCGACGGCTGGGTCGACGCGATCATCGAGAGCGGGAGCCTGCAGATCGTCTACCAGCCGATCTTGGAGCTGCACAGCCACAGGCTGGTCGGCTACGAGGCGCTGTCCCGCTTCGCCGCCGAGCCGAAGCAGCCGCCGAACGTCTGGTTCGAGCAGGCCGGGCGCGAGGGCCGGCGGCTCGAGCTCGAGCTGCACGCGATCAGGCTCGCGGTCAGCGGCATGGAGAACCTTCCCGCCAGCGCGTTCCTGTCGATCAACGCCTCGCCGTCGACCGTGATCGCCCCGGAACTGTGCGGCGTGCTCGCCGGCGTGCCGCTGCACCGGCTCGTCCTCGAGGTGACCGAACAGGAGCCGATCGAGGCCTATGACGTGTTCGCGAAAGCGATCGGCCCGCTGCGCACGGCCGGGCTGCGCCTCGCGCTCGACGATGTCGGCGCCGGCTTCGCGAGCCTGACCCACATCATCCGGCTCGAGCCGGACGTGCTCAAGCTCGACCGCGCGCTGACAAGTGAGGTGGGCGCGTCGAGCCACGTTCGCGCCCTCGCGGCCGCGCTGACGAGCTTTGCGCTCGAGATCCAGGCGACCGTCCTCGCCGAGGGGATCGAGACGGAGGAGCAGCTGGCGCTGCTGATCGCGCTCGGGGTTCCGCTCGGGCAGGGTTTCCTGCTCGGGAGGCCTGCGCCGGCGCCGCCGGCGGGCGCCTGACCGCCGGTCAGACGCCGCCGTACAGCCACCCGTCAGGTCCGCAGCTTCAGCGCGAGCTTCGTCGTGCGCCCGTCGGCACTCCCCGCGACGACCGTCGTGCTCAGCGTCCGCAGCTTCCGCGCCCGCGCCCTGCCGCGCAGCGCGGCGCGCTCGGCGAGCGCCTGCGCCGAAACGGTGACCGTGAGCTTCGAGGACGCCGCCCGCAGCTTCACCGTCAGGCGCCCGCCGCTCAACTCGAGCGATGCGACCTGCCCGCCCGCGAGCTTGACGCCGCGACGGTAGCTGCTCGAGTTGAAGCTCAGGCCCGAGGGCAGGCCGAGGGTGAACGAGGTCAGCTTCGAGGAGCCTGCGGCGAGCGTGAAATGCAGCTGCGCGCGCCCCTTCGAGAGCCCGCTGATCGCTCCGCCGGACACCTTCGGGGGTGTCACCTTGCCCGGGGTCGCGGTTGTCGGCGTCGCGGTGGTTGCTGTGGTCGTCGCCGGGGTCGTGGTCGTCGTCGCCAGCGGGGTCGCCACCGCGCAGCCGGAGACGGTGAAGCCGTCCGAAACCGACAGCGGGGCGTCGTTGTTCTGGTCGACGAACGCGGCCTGGACGGTTCCGCTCGGCGTCGTGCACGTCGCGTCGTAGAGCGCCGTCGCGCCGCCGCTGAGCGTCACGGTCAGCGAGCTCAGTGGCACGTCCGGCAGGTTCGCGAACGTGACCTGGTTGTCGGCGATGTCGACCGAGCCGGTCAGCGTCAGCGGCACCGGCGCCGGGAACGCGATCGTCAGGGCCGGCGCCTGGACTGTGCCGGTCAGCGTCACCGGACCGGAGAGCGGCTGGCTCAGGATCGGCGTCACCGCCTGCGCCGAGCCGACGACCGAGCCGAAGTCCTGGAGCGCGGCGAGCAGGTTCGGCGCAAGGGTCGCGGGTGGGACGGAGAGCGTGATCGAACCCTGGGCGGCCTGGCGCGGCGGTTGCGAGATCGTGCTGACGAAGTTGACACCGAGGTCGGAGGCGTCTCGGGTCGCGCTTGCGTTGAGCGTCGGTGTGAACGCGAGCTGGTCGCACCCGGTTGGGGTGAAGCTGTCGCTGCCGGTGCCCGTGCCCGAGTCGTAGGTATCGGCGCTGAGGGTCGTGACCGCCGCCGTCTGGCAGTTCGTCGGCAGGCGCGTGAACGCCGCGTTGTTGCTGAGCGATCCGTCGATCGTGAGCGACAGGCTGTCGACCTGGATCGGGATCGCCAGTCTGCCGATCGCCAGGGCCCCGGGGAGGTTGTCGAACGCGAACTGGACCGCGGGCTGGCCCGACACCGTCGTGATCGATGCCGACGCGTTCGCCGTCAGGAGCGGCGCCGTCCCCGCCTGTGGCTGCGACTTCCCGAGCCACGTGTCGAGGCCGAAGTAGGCGACGTCGGTCCCGGCATCCGCGGCCGGCACCTGCATCGCGTAGAGCGCCGAGTACGCCGGCAGCGCGGTGCCGGGGAGCCCCGGCAGGCCGGCGGAGACCGTGCCGGTCCCGACGAGCGATTGGATCGGGCACGTCCCGGCCGCGAGGTCGGATGCGGCGCAGGGCTCGGGCACGGCCGTCGGGATCGCGAGCACGCCCGGTGCGAGCGTCACGGTCACGTCCTTGACGCTGTCGGCTGCATGCGGCTTTGGATACGTGAAGTCGATCGTCGTGTCGAGCGACGGACTCGAGCCGGCCAGCGTGCTGTCGCTCGGCTGCGTGCTGTCGTTCGGCTGGAAACAGAAGAAGGAGACGTCACCGGTGCCGGGCGTCAGGCAGCCGCCGGCTGCCGCGGACGCGCTCGCCCCGTCGAGGGCGAGCAGGACGACGGCGAGCAGGCCGGCGACCGCGGCCGCCGCTGCAACGGACATCCAGCCGGCGCGTGTTGCGCGCCGGTAGAGCAGGCTTGCTAGCACGAAACGTCTCCCTCCACTCGTTGCGCTCCTTTAAGGAACGTTATCCGACGCGCTTCTGGCGTAGGGATTCCCCGAGCCCGAGGGGTTCAGTCAGATCCGCGCGAGCAGCAGCGAGATCTGCGCCTGATGCTCGACGGTCACCGCGAGCTCGAGCGCCTCGCGCGGGGCGGCCGCGACGGTGACGACGCCGTGACGTGAGAGGAGAACGGCCTGGCGATCGGCCAGCGCCTCGACCGCGACGGCCGCGAGGTCGTCGCTGCCGGGCGGGCACGGAGCCGCGACCTCGATCCGGTCGAGCCCGAAGTAGTCGCGCTCCTGCGTCCTGACGAGCAGCGGCGCCGGGTCGAAGCTGCGGGCGATCGCGTGCGGGCTGTGCGTGTGGACGACGGCCCCGACTTCGCCGCGCGCGCCGTAGATCGCGGCGTGCAGCGGCCACTCGAGCGACGGGCACTGCGCGCCGGCGCCGGCCGCCGTCCCGTCGAGGCGGAGCTCGACCAGCAACTCGGGGTGCAGGTCGGCGGATGCACCCGTGTCGGCGTGATCAGCATCCCATCGCCGAGGCGGGCCGAAACGTTTCCGGTCGTGCCCGTCACGAGCCCGCGTTCGAGCATCGAGCGCGCGGTGAGGATGATCTGCTCGTGCAGGTCAGGCATCGCCGCCGGCGCCCCCGCCGCCGAGCCGCGCTCGCAGCCGCTCGAGCTCCCCCGTCCTCGAGCCCGTTGGCCGACAGCCACGCGACGGTCCCGCCGAAGCGGTCGTCGATCACCTCGAGCACCCGCTCCATCGCCCCCTCGACCGGGGCATGGTCCTTCGGGTCGTAGCGCTCGAGCTTCGCCCCGGTACGTCGGCGAGGAGACGAGCCGGGCGTGGATCAGCTCGATCCGGTCGCCGGTCGCCATGAAGTCGTGGATGATCGCGTCGCGCCGCACCCCGGCCGCGTCGAGCGCGATCGCGACGACCATGCCGGTGCGATCCTTGCCGGCCGCGCAGTGCACGAGCACCGATCGCGTCGCGTTCGCGATCGCGCGGATCGACGCGACGACCGAGTCGGGCCGGTGGTACAGGTAGTTGAGGTAGTGGGCGGCGACCTTCGTGTCTTCCGACGAGTTCACCGGGGTGTCGTCCCCCCAGGGCTTGACGAGATCCGATTTCGGGGCCTCGAGCTCGAGGTGGAGCGAGTGATTCTCGATCCGCACCCCCGGCACGCGCGTCATCGGCCCGGGGCCCTCGCGCACCAGTTCGTACTCGGTGCGGAGGTCGAGCACGAGCTCGAGCGACTCGCCCTCGACGAGCCGCTGCAGGTCGCGTGCACTCAGGTCCTGAAGGTTGTCCGAGCGCAGCAGCGCGCCCGGCACGACGACGCGCGCGTTGACGGCGCCGTCCAGGTCGATCCATCGAGGTGTGCCGTTGCCTTCGCTCATTGCCGCATGGTGTCAGCCGGCGTGCTGCGATCGTGGGTCCACGCTGTGATCGGCGAGGTAGGACTGCGCGAGCCGCTTGGGGGCGCGGACGAGCCACGCCTCGACGATCAGTTCGTGCAGCTCGTCCGGGGCGATCACCTCGAGCCGCGCGAGCACGGCCGGATAGCCGTCGAAGTGCGGCGTCGTGAAGAACACCGCGGGGTCGTCGGCGAGGAGCGCCTCCTTGGCGCCGACATGCTCGACGCGGGCGCCGAGGATCGGGCCGCGCGGCGCGTCGTCCCCCAGCGCGCGCAGGTCGGGGCCGAGCAGCGGGCGCTCCCACACGAACAGCTTGTCGCGCACGCGCCACTGGGCGTTGCCGCGACTCGTGCGCTCGCTCGTCTCGGGCAGCGCGAGCGCGATCCGGCGCACGTCGTCGAAGCTCGCCATCCCGGATCGGCGTCCGTCTCAGCCCGCGGCGGCCTGCGGGCCGCCGCGGGCGAGCCAGCCGTCGATCAGGGTCCGCGCGATCGAGATCGGGGGCGGCAGCCTCAGCGGCCCGTCGTCCGAGCGTGCGGCGGCCGCGACGTCGCCGCGGTGAAACCAGCCGACCTGCTCCAGCTCGCCATCGCCGAGCGTCGGCTCGCCGCCGTCCGAGCGGGCTTCGAATCCGAGCATCAGCGATGCGGGGAACGGCCACGGCTGCGAGGCGACGTAGCGGGCGCCGTAGGCGTCGATCCCCGACTCCTCGCTGACCTCGCGCACGACGGCCTCCTCCAGCGTCTCGCCCGGTGCGACGAAGCCGGCCAGCACCGAGTAGCGCGCCGACGGCCAGCCGGCCCGCCGCCCGAGCAGAAGCCGGTCGTCGTGCTCGACGAGCATGATCACGACCGGGTCCATGCGCGGGAAGTGGACCTCGCCACAGGCCCGGCACCGTCGCGCGAGGCCGCCGTCCTCGATCACCGTCGGACCACCGCAGGCAGCGCAGAAGCCGTGCCGCCGATGCCAGCCGAGCAGCGCCACGAGGTAGGCGGCGAGCCCGCCCTCGGCCCGCGCGAGCCGCGCTCCGGCATCGCGGAGCGACGCCGGCACCGCCCCTGCGAGCAGGCCTGAGCGGTCGTCGGCGGCCAGTGGCGCGAGGTCGAGCGCGAACAGCGGCGCGTCGTCCTCGAGGCCGAGCAGGATCGGGCCGGCCGCGCGCGTGAGACGTGCGGCGATGGGATCGCTCAGTGGGCGGCGCACGACCCGGTCGGCGTCGACGAGGATGCTGCCGTCACCATCGGCGAGTACGACCGCGGCGCCGTCGGCCTCGAGCAGCGCCTCGACGCGCTCTGAATCGTGGCGCAGCAGCGCCGCGCGATCGAGCTTCGCCCCGGTGAACGCCGGCGTCCGGCCATCTGGGGGACGCGGCATCTGCTCGGTCCGGGACATGTGGTCAGTCTTGCACGCGCGGCTCACGCAGCTCGCACTGCTGTCCCCCCGGCCCGCAGGCCGGGGGGACAGGGAATCCGTTCGGGCGTCGGGAGCCTGCGGCTCCCGAGCCGGATCAGGCGTGCTTCCAGGTGATGCTGTACGAGTCGCCGCCCGCGCTCGGCGCCAGCGGCGTCGGCAGCATGCGCGTCACGCCGGTCGCTGTCTCGCCGATGATGTCGTGCGGTCCGCTGTTCGTGCTGAACGTGTCGAACGGCGAGTCGGCCCCGCCGGTGGCGGCTTCGACGCCCGAGAACGGGACCGTCCCGAAGTCCGGGAGCTGCGCGATCGAGCACAAGACCAGCCCGCAGACCTCGGGCGACTCGGCGACCACCTCGGCCGAGGAGTCGGTGAGTCCGGCGGTGGTGCTCGTGTGCGTGAACGTCCAGCCCTCCGAGGAGTGCAGCGACAGCGTGTACGTCGAGCCGCTGATCGCAACCTCGCCGGTGAGGGTGTCGCCCGGCTTGACCGGATACTGCGTCGTCGAGATCTCGACCGAGCCGGCCGGATACATCTCATACCAGGCGTAGTACGACGGGCGCAGGAAGCCGTTGCAGTCAGCGTCGGTGCCGAGCTGCTCGACGGTCTGGCTCGAGTAGCCGTCGATACCGGCCCAGAACGACGAATACTTGGCCCCGAACGAGAAGCAGGCGAGCTTCGGCTCGACCCATGAGCCCTTCACGTCGGTGAACTTCGACGCCGCCTCGACGGCGTAGCCCGACCAGTTCGTGCTCGTGACGGTGTCATCGGAGATCTGCCCGAGCTGCGACATCGGGCCTCCGTTGATCACGCTGGGCGCCGGATGGTAGATCCGGACGCTTGCTGTGGCATTCGCCGCGCCCGCCCCGCACAGCGACACCGCCGCCACGATCGCGACGCCTGCGCGCCGCCTTACTCCCCCAAGCCAATCCATGCTCTCTCCTGTGTGGATTAAACGACTGGCGGGCATCGTACAGGCGTCGGGGCCGGCTGGCCAACGCGATCAGCGTTTGTTTCAGGACAACGGGCGGAGCATCACGAAGGTCGACTCGACGACCGCGTAGTCGCCGGGGCCGCCGCAGCGTGCGACCGGACGCAGCCGCCCGGTGTCGACGGCCCCGTCGATGATCGCCGACTCGTCGAGGTGGACGCCGACAACCTGGCCGACCACGAGGAACTGGTCGGCGGGCTGGCCGTCGACGTCGGTCAGCTCGACGGCATGGACCACCTTGCACTCCATCGCGCAGGGGGACTCGGCGACGCGCGGCGGCGTCACGAGCCGCGACGGGGCCATCGTCAGCCCGGCCCGCTCGAACTCGCTGACCCCGCGCGGGAGCGGCGCGGAGGTCTCGTTCATCGCCTCGCGCAGATCCCAGGTGACGAGGTTCCAGACGAACTCGCGGACCTCGCCCGCGAACGTCGCCGAGTCCTTCGGGCCGTTGCTCGAGAAGGCGAGCAGCGGCGGCCCTTCGCCGATCGCATTGAAGAAGCTGTACGGGGCGAGGTTGACCTCGCCGCGGACGCTGACCGTCGAGATCCAGCCGATCGGCCGCGGTGCGACGAGCGACTTGAACGGGTCGTGGGCGAGGATCGACCTGTCGATCCTTCCGGGCTCGTAGAACATGATGTGCTCGCTGGTCGGGGGCTCAGGTCGCGCGGCTCGCGCCGCCTCAGGTCGCGCGGCTCGCGCCGCCTCAGATCGCGCGGCTCGCGCCGCCGTCGACGAGCAGAGCCGTCCCGGAAATGTAGGCGGCCTGCTCCGAACAGAGGAACGCCGCCGCGGCGGCCAGTTCCGCGACCGTGCCGATCCGGCCCGCCGGGATCGTCGCGATCCGCGCCGGCGTCGCCGATCCCGTGTCTCGCACACGGTCGGTGTCGATCAGGCCGGGCAGGAGCGTGTTGATCGTGACGCCGTCCGCACCGACCTCCGTCGCGATCGTCTTCAGCGCCGCGAGCAGCGCCGAGCGGTGGGCGGCCGAGAGGACGAGTACCTGCGTCGGTTCGCGCACGACACTCGAGGAGACCGAGACGATCCGTCCCCAGCCGCGCGAGCGCATCGCCGGCAGGACCGCCTCGATCAACGCCAGCTGGCCGAGCAGGAGCGTGCCGTACGCCTCGCGCCACTGCTCGTGCGTGAACGACAGCGGCGCCGCGACGGGCGGGCCACCGCTGTTCGTGATCGCGATCTCGATCGGCCCGAGCGCGTTCGTGACGGCCTCGACGAGCGCGGGGATCCGGTCGATGTCGCTCGCGTCGTGCTCGAGCGCGAGCGCGCCGCCGGGGATCGTGCCGGCGGCCGCGCGCGTCCGTTCGAGCGAGCGGCTCGCGATCGCGACCTTCGCGCCCTCGGCGGCGAGGGCCCGGGCGATGCCGAGACCGAGGCCCTTGGAGGCGCCGGTGACGAGCGCGACCCGCGCTGTCAGCCCGAGGTCCATCTCGTGTCGCTACGCGGCTGCCGGGGATCCGGCTCGGGTGAGCTGTTCGAGCAGTGCTCCGGAGGTGAGCACCTCCGAGAACATCGGGTAGTCGAAGCGGATCGCGTTCTCGTGCTCCTCCGGCGAGGTGGCCGCGACGCAATCCGACAGCGTGATCACGTGGTAGCCCTTCTCATAGCCGGTGCGCATCGTCGACTCGACGCAGCAGTTGGTCAGGAAGCCGCCGAGCGCGATCGTCTCGATCCCGCGCGCGCGCAGGATGAAGTCGAGGTTCGTGGTCGCGAACGTGTCGAGGCCGCGCTTGCCCTCGACGACGACGTCGCCCGTCTGCGGGGCGAGCGCGTCGACGATCTCGGCGCCCCACTCGCCCTTGACGAACGCCGTCGAGTCGACGACGCCCTTGAGGATCCCGTACGGGTGCTGCGAGAGCTCGCCGTACCCCGGGACAAACGTGATCGGTGCGTGCACGATCGTCGCGCCGGCTGCGCGTGCGGCCTCGACGAGCCGGCGCGTGTTGGCGAGCATCTCCGTCTGCTCCATGACTCCCTTGACCGCCTCGTGGAGGGCGCCGCCCTCGGACGTGAAGTCGTTCTGGTACTCGATCAGGACCACCGCGGTCGTCTTCGGGTCGAGCGGCACTGTGGCTCCTTTCCTGGCGTGCAGGTTGGTTGTCGTGACTGTAACCGGCGAGGGGTGCGCTCGGGAGTGATCGCGGCCTGAGCTCTGGAGGGATCGCGGTCCGGCGGAGGGCTGGAGTTTTGTCCGTGCCGCTGCTACGGTCGGCGCAGCTGCTCATGCTTGCCACCTGGTGACCAACCCCGCGTCCGTGCCGAGGCCCACCGCCCCGGCCGTCTGACCCTGGCCACCCCCGGTGTTCGTGAGGAGCAGTTGCAGTGCCCGCAGCAGTCGATGTGATCAACCTGGAGAAGTCATTCGAGCGCGGCTCGCGCGGGCGCCGGCGACAGGTCGTGGCGCTCGGCGGCGTCAGCCTGTCCGTCGCGCGCGGCGAGTGCGTGGCCGTGCTGGGGCAGAACGGGTCCGGCAAGTCGACGCTCGTCCGGGCGCTCTCGACCTTGCTGCTGCCCGACGGCGGCAGCGCCGCCGTGTTCGGCTACGACGTCGTCCGTGAGTCCGGCGAGGTCCGGCGGCTCGTCAACCGCGTGTCGGTCGAGGCGTCGTTCTTCAAGAAGATGTCGGCGGTCGAGAACCTCTCGTACGCCGCGCGCTTCTACGGCATCGGGCCGCGCGCGACGCGGGTCCAGATCCCGGAGATCCTCTCGCGCGTCGGGTTCCCCGCGGCCCGGGCCTCGGGCCCGATGGAGGATCTGAGCCGCGGGATGCAGCAGAAGGTCGCGCTCGCGCGGGCGCTCCTGACCTCGCCGGTCCTGCTGCTCCTGGACGAGCCGACGACCGGACTCGATCCACGCTCCAAGCGCGAGGTGCAGGCGCTGATCGCCGCGATGCGCACCGAGCACGACACGACCGTGCTGCTCTGCACCCATGACATGGCCGAGGCGCAGGCGCTGGCTGACCGGGTCGGGATCCTGCACCAGGGGCGGCTGCTCGCGCTCGAGCCGGCCGATGCGCTGCTGCGCCGGTTCGGGGCGACGGACCTGGAGGACGCGTTCCTGAGCGCCACCGGGGCGGCGATCGATGACGAGTTCGAGGACGGTGACGGGGTCGGTCAGGGTGACGGGGTCGGTCAGGGTGACGGGGTCGGCGAGGCCCGGGAGGTGGAGCGATGATCGAAGGGTCCTCGGTGCGGAGCGCCGGCTGGCGAACACAGCTGGTCGGCCTCGGCGGCGTCGTCGAGCGCAACGCCTACCTGATCAAGCGCTACGGCTGGTGGGAGCTCGCGTTCTTCGTCTGGACCGTCGCGAACACGCTGACCGTCGTCTTCATCGCCAAGGGTGTCGAGGCCGGCGGCGGCCACCTGAACGTGCAGCGCGAGACCACGACGCTCCTGATCGGCGCCGTGATCTGGTCCTACCTCGGGATCATCTTCGAGATCCTGACCGAGACGGTGGCCTGGGAGCGCTGGGAGGGGACGATCGAGTACACGTTCATGGCGCCGCTCTCGCGGGCGGTCCATCTCGGCGGCATGGGCCTGTTCGCCGTCATCTACGGCGTCCTGCGGACCGCCGCGCTGTTCGCGGTGATCGCGCTGTTCTTCGGCCTGCACCTGACCCAGGCCGACTTCGGCGTCGCGCTGCTGGCCCTGGCCGTCGCGTCCGTCTCCTTCGTCGGCCTCGGCATGATCACCGCCGTCCTGCCCCTGATCTCCCCCGAGAAGGGCGCCCAGCTCGGCTTCATCGCCCAGGGCCTGCTGCTCGTGGTCTCCGGCGTCTACTACCCGGTCTCGATCCTGCCCGAGTGGATGCGCTGGATCTCCGTTGTGTCGCCGGCGACGTATGCGCTGCGCGGGATCCGGGGGGCGGTGCTGGACGGTGCCGGCCTTGGGGCCGTCTGGGCGGATCTGTGGCCGCTGCTGTTGCTCGGTGCGGTCTCGATCCCGCTCGGCTTGATCGTGTTCCGGGCCGGGGAGCGCTACGCCAAGCGCCGCGGCAAGCTCAAGCGGTCCGGGTGACGACCCGCCCCCGGTGGGCGCGGGCGGTTAGCCTTGATCCCGCCGGGCGATTAGCTCAGCTGGTAGAGCGCCTGCCTTACAAGCAGGAAGTCGGCGGTTCGAGCCCGTCATCGCCCACTCGTCAAATACCCTGAAAATGGGCTATTCCGTCGGGTCCTCGATGGACGGCATGTAGGTCCAGGGAACAAGCAGGGTAAAAGCAACTCGATCGGTCAAGATTGCGCGCCTGTTTGCGACTGCGCGGCGCCGCGAGGCGGAATCGACCTTGTAGGCCGTTCAGATCACGTCTCTCCGGTCGCTGCCGGGACGCCTGCGGGCCGCGCCGAGCGCCCGATGTGGGTCCCGTCGGCGCATTCAGAGTGACCTCGTGGCGACGGGTCTGCACGACGGCCCGACCGCCTGAAGCGACCGTTCGGCGGGCAGCCGCATACAGGTGCCTGCTTGTGACCAACACTAACGCTCTCCGGCAGCCACCCTCTCAGTGGAGCGGCGGGGTCAGAGAGTGGAGAGTGAGTGGTCAAGCCCCAGATAGCGGGCGGCGCGCAAATGCAGTGGCGCCCAGGACCAAGGAGGCCAGCGGTCTAGGTCGTTCCAGGGAACGTCGGACAGCGTCGCCGACGGCGACTGCCGTCGCAACCGTTGGTACACCGCGTGCTGATAGGCCTCGGTGAAGGTGATCGCCCCACTCTCCCAGATCGTGCACTCGCCGACTTCGACAACGCGCTGTGCTGGCCCCTGCACAACCTTATGCGTCCCGAACCGGCCACTCACGACTCGATCGTTGCGCCTGATCGCGGGTCTGACGCCAAGCCGAACGTCTCCCAGGTCGGTGATGTGAGTACACAGCCACTTCGCCATCGCCCGGCCATCGGAACCCAACCTCTGTAGCTCGGGCCAGCGGTGTCCTAACGCCTCGAACGCCCAAACTCCCTGACTCCAGACGTCCAAGTCCCCGACCGGAGCCTTCGAACCCCAATACGCCAGAGCCCTGAGGTAACGCTCGTGAATGTCGGACACCGCTTCGACCGCAGTGAGCTCAGCAGTTCGTCGCCGTTCGTCCTCGCGCTGGCGACGTGCATGCTCCTCATCTGCCAGTCGCTGACGCTCGCGCTCAGCGGCTCGCAGGGTTTCCTGCTGTCGAAGATATTCCTGCTGTTCAGCGAGAGTCAGACTGTCCCACCACGCTTGCCATTCGCGCTCGGCGACCTCGGCTTGCTGTCGGGCCACAGCTTGCGCCTGCGCATCGAGCATCGCCTGGATCTGACGCTGCTGTCCCATATAGGCGAGCTCGGCGGCCGATGGCATCGGTGGTGGTGGATCGAAAGGCATTCAGCGCCGCATTGGGAGGGTGGAGGGAAGGCTCCAACAATATGTCGCACGTCAAGTCGACCGGGAGTAGGCAGTCTCGACCGCCCGCAGCGGAAGTCCGGCGCCATCGCGGTGGCATGGCGGTCGCCATCCCGGGCTCGTCTGACGTCTACCTGGCCGTCGCTCGGATCCCTGAGAGGTGTCACGCCGGCCCGCGCTCTCGCGACCTTCCACACGTCCGCCCTTCTGATCGGCGGCATCGACGGCTAGGCTTCCCCGCAGCGCACTGACTCGTTGTCCAGCCGAGGAGATCGTATGTCCCGTTTTGCGAAGGTCAACCTGCTCGAGGTCGAGGACTCCGTCGCCGGTCGGGTGGAGGGACTCGAGGGTCGCTTCGGTCGTAAGCACCTGGACTCTCGCGACCTCGGGGTAAGTCTCTTTCGGTACGCCGCGAACTTGCGCAGCCCGATGGCTCACAGCCACAAGGAGCAGGAGGAGGCGTACGTCGTCGTCGCCGGCTCCGGCCGGATCCTCCTCGACGACGAGATCCAGGAGCTTCGAACCTGGGATGTCGTCCGCGTCGCGCCGGAGGTCGTCCGAGCATTCGAGGCCGGCCCCGATGGGCTCGACATCATCGCCGTCGGCGGCCCCAAGCCCGAGGAGGGCGATGGCGTTCGCGCCACCGCGACCTGGCCCGGCACGGATTAGTTAGCCAGACGGCCCGTTCGGCCGTCGCCGGTAGCGAGGCGCGCTCGTGAGATGCAGATGAGCAGCGACTTGCACGCAGCGCTTGAGGTCGCTGCCGTAGCGGCGTGATGGAGCGACGAGCCGCGACGGATCGTGGGTGCCTGCTTTGCGCCGAATGCGGAAACGGGCAGACGCTCGATTCGGCACCGATCTCTTCCATTCGGGATTCCGGAAGGGCGGGGCCGTGGTGCGGACGCTTACTGGGGCTCCGGCGAGCACCTCCGATGACGCTATTCAAAGCAGTGCCGGCCGTGTTGCTTGCTCGTGCTGATGGCCACCTGAGCAACAACGGGGCAGCTGGGGCGTGTCGCCGGTCTGCGTCGTTGCAACCGAGTTGAGCTGCTTGTTGGTGCCACGCGTGTGCCGGCGCCCAGGTTGTCCGAATCGGCGCGACAATCATGTGGTGATGCGACCTCGCGTCGGAGCCCTGTTCGCGTGTGCGTTCCTCGCGGCTGTTCTCGGTTGGTACTGCGTCGCGCTGGCTTCGACAGCGAATCCGGTCGGTCGCGTCGCGATCGTGAACCTCCCGAGAAGTGATCAGTTCGGTGGCATCGCCGCCGTCTACGGCCGGGTCATCCTCTACGGCTCCGCACCGTCGCCCGAATACCCCTCGACTTCGAGCACGTGCTCCTTCGCTGTCGTGAACCCGAGCACTCTGGCGCTGAGCACTGTGCGCCACGGAAGCTGTGCCGACCCGGCGCTGTTTGGCCGATCGGCGATTCCCGCAATCTTGATCGACAAGGCGCTCCCGGCCAAGGGCGGTGGTCCGAGCATGGTCGTCCGGATCGCCCACCTCACCGCCGGCTCACCGGGTTACGCACTCGGCCCGATCGTGATGACCTTCTCAGCCTTGGCGGCCGCTGAGACCTATCCGACGTGGATCTACGGCGACGGCGATCTGTGGCTCTACGACTGGGTGGACCACTTCGATCTCCTGCGGATCTCCGCGACGACCGGAGCGGTGCTGCAACGCCTGACGATTCCAAGGATCTGGAAGCAGCCGCTCCTGGCCGTCAATGACGACGGACTGTGGATCGCGCCCACCGGCGAGGCGAGCGGTCGGCTGTATCGACTCGCCCCGGGCGCGGCGAAGGTCTCGGCGGTGTTCGATCTCGGGAGCGACGGTTTCGCGTGGTGGCTGGTCGCCTCCGGTAAGTCGGTGTGGCTCGACGCGCAACCACGCCCAGTGAGCCGGCGGAGCACCATCTGGGATCTTCACGGTCCGAACGCCACTCCACTCTGGCACGAAGCGGCGAGCCCCATCCTCGATTCGGACGTTGACCGCGTGATCGGGCCGTCAGGGATGGTCGGAAACAACGCAGACGGCCTATGGACCGACGCTGTCAGAGCCTCGGGAGCTCAGCAGGCGATCCGGATCGATCCGAGCACAGGGAAACTCGCGATCGGCGCGACGCTCCCGCCACACACGCCAGACCTGAACGGTTCCCTGGAGGCCGTTGGTCCCTCGACCGAGGCTGTTCAAACCCTGCAGGCCGCGACCCTCGACGGCTCGCTGTTCCTTCCCGAAGAACCGACTGGGGGAACCGCGAACCCGTCGTTCGCGGCCCTGTACCGGGTTCATGGCCCGAAGTTGACTCTCGACCAGTTCCGCCCGCCGTCCGTGGTGCGCAGCAGATAGGTCGGGAAGGAGGGGACGGTCGAGCCCGAGGGGGTTCGGCGGTAGATCGTTGGGCCGAGTGCTCTGGCCCAACCGAGCGTGGAAGTGAGGCCGTCGATCTCATCGATCGACATGCCCCTTGGCGTGCGGACATCCGCTCGATGCCAGCTGCGTCCAGCGTCTGTCGTTGAGAACAGCTCCCTGCGGTTCAGGACAAACCAGTCAGAGGGGCCGGCTGCGTACCCGACGCTCGTGCCGCCGCCGAGGAACGGCGCGGTGCCATCCCCCGCTGCGCTGGGCGCGAGCTGCGCGTGCCAGCTGGCGCCGCCGTCATCGCTTGTGTAGAACGCCGTGCGCCCGCCGCCGCTGTCACTACGCAGCGGCGTGACCACAACCAACGACCGCTTGTCGAAGATCAGCGGCTCGGCGGCTCTGACCGGCGGCTCCGCGACGATCCTGAACCCGGGCGGCGCCGGCAGCCCAACGCGCTGCCAGCTGCGCCCGCCGTCGCGCGTTCGGTAGATCGAGCCCTTGCCGTTCCACGTCCAGCCGTCGCGCGCCGACGTGAACCTGACAGGTCCGCCGAACGGGCCTGGCGTGGCCCCGACCACACGTGTCCACGAGACACCGCCGTTGTCGGTCTGGTAGACGCGGCTCGCGCCGCCGTTCAGCTCCCCGATCGCGCGGCCGGTGCTTCCCGTCCAGAAGCTGAGCGGAGATCCACTGAACACCGCCCCCGCGGGGAGCCTGCCGATCTTCCACTTGGCACCGCTGTCGCTCGTGTAGGCGACGAAGTCAAACCGGAAATCGCCGACGGGCTCAAGCCAGATCCGGTCAGCGCCGAAGGACTCGACGTCGACCACATGCGAGACAAGCACGGTGTTGGCCCATTGCGCCGGCGTGATGTTGCGCCACCGCACGCCGCCATCGCTACTCGCCACGACCTCATCCAAGCCGGCGACGACCACGCTCTCCGACCCCACGACATCCACGAGTCGGATGCTGCCAGGCGCCACCGCAGCCGCCTGGACGGCTGAGCGCGAACTCCGCGAGCCGCTGGTCGCACCGGCTGACGAGCGGCCCCCTCGTCCAGACCGGCGCTGGCCGCCGCCGTTGAACCCGATCGACACGGCGATGACCAGCACCCCAGCCGCGACGACCGCGAGCAGCCGCTGGCGCCGACGACGACGCTCGAGCTCACGCGCCTCACGGAACAGCCCCTCGAGCACCGATAAGTCGGAAGTATCGCGCTCGAATGGTTCCACTCCCGCGGACACTGAAGCTAGTATCGTTATCGTTATGGATGCTGTCAAGCCGACACCCAGCCCTGATTCGCAGCCCCTCCTCAACCCAGTCGACCGCTCCGACCCAACGCTGCTGCACGAGCAAGTCGCCGCCGAGATCCGCCGCGCGATCAATCACGGCGAAGCCAAACCCGGCGAACGCATCCCCCAAGCACGCGACCTCGCCTCCGTGCTCGGCGTCAACACGAACACCGTCCTGCGCGCCCTGCGCCAACTCCGCGACGAAGGAGTGCTCGAGATGGGCCGCGGCCGCGCGATCACTGTCACCGGCACCCCAGAGCAAGGCGCCGTCCTCGCCAAGATCAAAGAACTAATCGATCTCTCACGACGCCACGGCTACCGCCGCGACGAACTCATCGCAATGATCCAACGCGCGCCCTGAACCACCTATCGCCGCGCGCCGGCGCTCCCGCTTCATCGCCGTTCCAGATGTGGCCTTCAGTGCTCCTGCTTGCGGGTGCCAGCCGGGCGATTGCAGAAGTCGGAGCGACGACTGGCGTCCGCTGTCGCCGATGTCGGTGTGGGACACACGGGAGCTGAGGAGCCCAGGCTGGGTGTGGCTGGAAGTGCTGCATGGGGCATGAGGGTTCCTCTGGCACGGTTCGCGCGACGGCTGGACGACGGCCAGCGCAGTCGTCGAGATCGAGGACAGCAGGCCACCCGCGCATCCTCTGGACCTCGCACCGAGCCTGACCGAACGAGTCCTCCCCTGCGCGGTGGTGTGGCGTAGGCTCTTCGCGTGTCACGGCTCGGGCGATGCCGCTCCAGAGCGAGTTCCTCGCTCGTCCCCACGGTCGCTGGGCTGGCTTTGCTTCTGGCCGGGTGTGGTGGGCAGGGCAGGATCAACCGAAGCGCGGCGCTGAGGAAGCTATATGACGCGATCGAAGCGCGCCCGAGTTGGATCACTACGCAGGACGCCACTGCGGCTCGGGCGAACATCAACTACGCCCCGGGATCCAACGCAGGGTGCGGCTCAGACTACGGCAAGAATGGCCCGAACTTCGCACACGTCGTGTGCTACCTGCGCTACGTCGATTCGACCGGCCAACCGCAGCGCCTCTGGTTCATGGGAAAGGGGAACGGCTCCGACGTCGTTCCGTTGAGGCAGGCGCAACTCCAGGCCTTCGCGGCGAACGTTGTGGCGTATGAGCGACGACACCTCCCGCCGCCCAAAGCTCTCAAACCTGGCGGGAACCGCTTTAGCCTCATGCAGGCCGACGTCAAGGTTCAGCCGCGCGTGCGAGGTACCGCGTGCGATGGGTCATACGGTATGGAACACGCCACTCCTCGCGCGACGATCGTAACCCCCGGGAACTACTTGATCGCTGGGCCTGGAACGAGCTGCGGGTTCGCGCAGGTGGTCGCGACAGCGCTCGGGGACAGCCCCACGCCGCGGAACGCCGGCCTGTCGGTCCCTAACCGAACAACTGGCCGTCGTCAGACGCTGCGTTGCCACACCATGTCCCGACTAGGACCAGTCGAGTGCGTCGGGGCCCGGGGAGTCGTGGTCTATGCCGGCTCCTACGACGCCCCGCTTCCGCCGTCAGGCTAGGCGACACCCGGGACCGATCTGGGTCTCTGCGGAGTGTCGCTCCGATTGGGCGCGGATCCGCGGTTTCCACGCCGATCGTGTGCGGACCGCTCGTCGGTCCTCGATTGGCGGTCGTGACCGCTATGCCAACATAGATCACAGCGTTGCGCACCGTCGTCGGGCGCTCACCGGACCACGATGGTGGAGCGATGTGAGGCCGTGTGCCGGCCCCGGGGCGGCTGGATGGTCAGTGTGTATCGGCCGGGGCGTAGTCGTCGCGAGGTGTTCAGCAGCAACTCGGTGCGGTCGCCGCCGCCACAACCCACATCAGCACCGCGCCCAGAGCCCCCCGCCCGAACCTTTCGAGCCACCCCCGTGCCGCGCTGCCCGCATCTCCCGGCGATACCGCCCATCGTCGCTCCTCCTTTGCGTGAATGCCACGACAACCCGAATCGCTCTCAACCACACCACGAGCGATCGACAGCCGATCTCCATTTCCCAAACATCACACTAGACGCGACCGCCAGCAGATCTATTCCATCCACACCGTCGGCTCGCTCGCGCGGGCAAACCGCGAACGCGCGATCGGCAAGCCACACACGCGCTCGGACGCGCCGATCGGAGCAAAGCCCAGCACTGATGCTTGCGTTGCTGCTGGCCCTGTCCTCGGTCACAGGCTGCCGAAGCGGACACGTCGGCAGCGCCTCCATCACGGCAGGTCAGCTGCACAAACGAAAAGCAGCAACACTCGAGGTCGTCACAACGGCTCCCGTCACCGAGGGTTCCGAGGACTTGGAAGCGGTCGTCCAGGTCGCGGCGATCGTCGGTATCGCCAGCCTGCTTCTCGTCGCCAGGGCGAGAGCTCACGCCGGCGGACAAGGCTCTTCAGAGCGATCGCGCCCGGCCCGCAGGCCCTGAGCGCCCGTCCCAGAAGCCTGCCTGCCCGGTTCTGGGAGACGGCCAGTTCCTGGACAGACTCTCCGCTCGGAGCGAGTGCTCATGGTGTGTTGTTGGGATACTCGCGGACGTGGAACTGCGACCGCTCACGGCTGAAGACCGGGATCGTCTATTTGCGCTGCTGACTGAGTCAGAGACAGCCGAGGCAGGCGAAGCGATCAGCAGCCGCGCCGATCTGGACGACATGCTTGCCGCACCCGGCTTGGACCTCGCCAAGCGCGCTGTCGTTCAGACCGACGGAGACCGCATGACCGCATTCGTAGCCCTGCATCCCGCTCCGTGGCCGGGAGAGCTGCAAGCGCAGCTGTTCATTGGCCCAGCAGCGGGCTCTGAAGCTGTGTCTCTGTTGGGGCTCATTGGCCAGTGGAGCATCGCCGATCGCCCAGCGCCTGGTCCGGTGACGACCACTTTGTTCGAGCTGCCGGGCTTTGTAGCGCGGCAGGCGTTGATCGATGATGGTTGGCGGGTGGTGCGCAGCTATACCCGCATGCAGGCACGGCTCGAAGCCGATCGTCCTGTTTCGTTACCGGATCAAGTCTCGATTCGCACGGCTCGATCGATGGAGGATATGAGGACCGTCCACGCTGTGATTGAGGACGCGGTTGCCGGACACTGGAAGCATGAACGCCGCAGCTTCGCCGATTTCCTGGCCGACCAGGAAGAACGAGTAGGGCACAACCCCGCGTTGTGGTTCCTTGCCGAGCGCGATGGCGTTCCGGCAGGCGCGGTGATCGCTCGCGAGCCAGTCGAGCATGGATGGATCGGTTGGCTCGGGGTCCACCCCCATCACCGGCAGCGTGGCATTGCCAATGCCCTCCTGCACTCGGCCTTCAATGAACTACGTCGTCGGGGTCAGAAGACTGTCGGAGTCGATGTCGATACGCACAACCAAACCGACGCCAGCGCCGTTTACGAACGGGCCGGCATGACAGTCGTCATGCGCGCCGATCAGTGGTCAAAGACCTTCGTCGCGTAGCCATCGCTCCGAGTTCAATCGGAGATACGGGCCTCGCAGGTGCCCAGGAACCAGACATCGATCGGATGCGGCGACTCAGGACGCCCGTCGGGCAGCGCTCATCCGTTGAAGTTGCACGTCTTCGCGGAGGCCGAGAAGACCGGGGACTGCTCGTTGATGGACTTGGGGATCGCGAAGATGATTCCGTTGTCGTCTTCGACTGAGCTGCACTGGGCCCGCCTCGCGGGAGGGACGTCGCACCTATTTGGCCGCAGCGCCCGCATCGACGCTGAGTTGGGCGCCTGTCACGTACCGGCCGCTATCGGCAACGAGGTAGACCACTGCCGCGGTGATGTCTTCGGGTTCTGCCCAGGCGACGGGCATGGCGTTGATGCCCTGGAGTGCTGTCACGACGTCGTTTGGCGCGTTGGCTGCTCCCTCTCGGGCGGCTGGTCCGGTGCCGGGGACGAGGAGGTCGTATGTCGCCGGGTTGATGATCATGGCGGTGTTGACGCTCGTTGGGTGGACTGTGTTGACGCGAATGCGGTGGGGTGCGAGCTCGACGGCGAGTGAGCGCATCAGGCCGACAACGCCGGCCTTTGCGGCCGAGTAGTGACCGAGGTGGAGCATCCCGACGTGCGCTGCGACGGAGCTGATCAGCACCATCGCCCCGCCGCGCCCGCCGGTGATCATGTGTGGAATCGAGCCGCGGCACACGGTCCAGACCCCGGTCAAGTTGGTATCGATCATTTCGTGCCAGCTTCGTTCGGACATCGTCGCCGCCTCGTCATACATCGCGATGCCGGCGTTCGCGATCACGATGTCGAGCCGACCGAGTTGCTCGACTCCAGCTGCGATCGCAGCCCACACGGCCCCCGCGTCACGGACGTCGGTGTGGGTCGCGACGATCCGCTGCCCGAGTCCCTCGATGTGCGCGACGGTTTGCGCCAGATCCTCTGGTGTAGCGAGCGCGTACGGCACCGCGTCCAGGTCGCGGCAAATGTCCATCGCGATGATGTGGGCACCTTCTCGTGCCAGGCGGATCGCGTGAGCTCGACCCTGGCCGCGGGCCGCGCCGCTCACCACTGCGACTTTGCCGTCAAGCAATCCCATGCTGAACCTCGTGCTCGCAATCGTCGTGCGCGCCTGCCACACGCCTGCAGAGTGTGGTCACGGTGTTTCATCCGGGGAGCGCCACCAGCATGGGTAGCTCCCGTTGCGTTCGAAGGCGAGCAGCTCGGGTTCTTCGAAGAACATCAGTCTCGAATCGAGGGCCAAAACCCAGAGCTAGCGAACTGTGATCGCCTCGCCGCCCCACGGGGTGGCGGTGCCCGCCTCGTGGAAGCGGCTCGGGAGCTCCTCGATCATGTTCCAGGTCGCTCCGAGCCGACCGAACCCGACGCAGAACGCGCAGTAGGTTCCGAGCTCGACGATCTGCTCCTCGCTGAAGTGCAGGCGCAGGTCGTCATAGACCGTGTCATCGATCGCGAGATGATCGGTCGCGAGCAGCTCGCCGTAGCGGATCGCCGCGCGTTCAGCGGCGGTCAGATCCGCGGCCTCGTAGGGCCTCTCGAGCGAGCACACCAGCTCCTCGGTCAGCCCGTCGGCGACAGCGCCCGGGTAGCGAATTGCCATGCACGACCGGCACTGGTTGAAGAAGGCGATCCGCAGACGGACAAGCTCGAGCAGCCGGTCGGGCAGCAGGCGGTCGGTCCACAGCGCGCCGTGCAGCCCGACGATCGCCCGCGCGTGTGACGGCCTGTGAGCATGCACGCGAAGCAGCCCGAGCTCGAGCGGCGTGCGCTCGTCCGCGGCGACAAGCCGCCGCAACTCGGGGTCGAATTGGTCGACGGGCACCATCCGCAGCCGCGTTCCGCCACGCGCGTCTTCCGTCCGTTCGTGTGCCAGCATCGCACTCCTCCAATCGCGTTTGATGAGAAACCACAACCCCAGCCGACTAAAGTGACTTCAAGTGAGCCGTTCGGGTGATCGTCCCCCAGCGCGATGCGAGTTGTCCATCGCATCATCGATGCGATCTGCGCGCCCGGCACGGGCGACGCGGCCGGTTTAGCGTTCGCGCACCGAAGGCGCGAGCAGACCAAGGGCGCGCGCACGTTCGACCGCGCCGGCACGACTATGCACACCCAGCTTGGTGTAGAGATGGCGCATGTGGGTGCGGATCGTGTTGAGCGAAACGGTGAGTTGCGCGGCGATCTCGGGCGCCGACAGGTTCGTCGGCAGGTAACGCAGCACGCGTGTCTCGCTCTCGGTCAGCGGCCCGCGGGACAACTCGCCCGCGTCGTCGCGGCGCACCGGCGAACGAGCGTTCAGAAGGTCGAGGATCTCGGCCACCATCGCCGGATGAGCGGTCCGGCGCCTGCGACTGCGCTCGAGCAGGCCGGGGGCCGGGTAGAGGAGGAACGGGACGAGCAGTCCCTCGGGCTCAGCGAGATCCAGGGCCTGCTCAAGCGCGGACTCGCTGCGAACCGGATCGCCGAGCGCGTCGCGGATGATCGCTTCGAGCACGAGCGCCTGCACGGGCCACACCTGGGGCCGCACCGTCAGCGCGGACTCGCTGAGCAGCGGTGTGAGCACGCTCGCGGCTCCCTCGGGATCCTCGCGTGCGAGTCGCAGAGCGGCCGCCGCGATTCGGATCTCCGGGAGCCCGCGTTCGCTGTCATCGAGCCGGGCCAGGATGGCTTCGGCATGATCGGTCTCACCGAGCCGCGTCAGCGTGCGAATCAGGTGGCCGGGAATCCGCGCGGCGAGCAGGTGCGACCCGACCAGGAGCCCACCCAGCCGCTCGGCAGAGCGAAACGCGCTCAACGCCTCGGCATTCGACCCGCGGGCGGCTTCGAGCAGCCCGCGCATCACGTACAGCATCAGCCCACCGGCGGGAGAGACCCACGCCAGGCGCGTTCGCTCGGCCTGCGCCAGCATCGCCTCAGCCTTGGGCAGGCGTCCCTGGACGACATGGGCGATCCCGTTCACCGCGTAGGCCACACCCGCGACCGGATCGTCCGTCCACCCGTGCTGCCCAGCGAGGGCGATCGCATCGTCGCTGCGCCGAATCCCCGCTCGGACTGAACCGAAGATCTCGATCTGGGCAAGGTGGCCAAGCGCGCCGAGTACGACAAAGGGGCGCTCGACCCGCTGGCCCAGGTCGAGCGCCTGCTCGAGGTGCCGCACCGCTGCTCCAAGGTTTCCCGTCCATAGCTCCGCGACCCCGAACTCCAGCAGCGCGAATGCGCGCACGTCGTCGCCAAGCGGGCCGAGTGTCGCGTCCGGTGCCTCTGCCGGAGCGAGCAGCTGATGCGCCCGCGCCACGACCGCCGTGAGATCGCCGCGATGACGCGCAAGCGACAGCCGCGCGATCGCGAGCATCAGCTGCAGGTGACCTCTCCGATCGGCTGCGACCGACTCGACCGACTGAGCGGCGAGCTCAAGCTTGCGCTCCGCCACCTCAGCCGACCCCCGGTCCAACTCGCGCGCTCCCATCAGCGCGCTCAGCTCCGGACGAGCAGCGACAACAGCGCCGGGGAAGCCGTCAAGAAGCGCGTGAGCGGTGGCCGCCCGGCCTTCGAGCACCAGCGCGAACCACTGGTCTGACAGCAGTCGCGCGGCGTCGTCCCACATCTCCGCCGCCTGCGCATGCCGAATCGCGTCAACCGGATACGCGTGCTGCGCAAACCAGAGCGCAGCGGTGGCGTGCAGCTCGCAAACGCTGCCTGCTGAGCTGCGTAGCAACACCGCGCGCAGCAGGTCGGCGAACAGGCGGTGGTAGCGAAACCACGAGCGCTTGAGATCGAGCGAGACCACGAACGCGCCCGACTCCTCCAATTCCTGGAGGATCCGCTGCCCATCAGAGCCGCCCGTCAGCACATCGGCCAGCGGCCCGCTGACGCGCTCAAGCACCGAGGTTCGCAGCAGCAAACGCCTCACCTCTTCGGGCTGACGTTCGAGCACCTCCGCGAGCAGGTACTCCGCAACGGTGCGCTCGCTGCCTGCGAAGTCCGCCGCGAGCCGCTCCGGATCCTCGTGCCCGACAAGCGACAACGCCGCCAACCGCAACCCAGCCGCCCAACCCTCGGTCCGAGTCGCAAGCAGCGCAAGCGCCGCGTCCGACAGCCGGACACCAGCCCCGTCGAGCAGCGCCCGCGACTCCTCGAGCGAGAAGCGAAGATCATCGCCCCGGATCTCGGTCAACCCTCCCTCGACACGCAACCGATGCAGCCCCAGTCGCAGATCCCCTCGGCTGACAAGCACAAACCGCATATCGCCCGGGGCGCGCATCATGAACAACTCAAGCTGCCGGAACGCATCCGGCGAATGCAGCTCCTGAAGGTCATCCAATACCAGCCAAATCCGCCCGTCCAATCCGCTCAAGCCCGCCAGCAGGCGCTCCGCCAGCGCACCAGCATCAAGACCCGGCGCCGGCGACAGGTCCCCGACCAGCCCAGAACCAGCGCTCGTCCCGCGCACGGCCTGCCGGACCGACAACCAGAAGCGAAGGGGGTCCCCCTCCTCAACACCAACCGTGACCCACGCAGTCGTACCGGACAGCTCCTGCTCGGCGATCCAACTGCGGATCAGCGACGTCTTGCCGCTCCCAGCGGGACCGGAAACGTGGACCACACGAGCCGACCGACTCAGCACCTCGAGCAACCCACGACGCGCCACCAGACCGCCGGTCCGGCCAACAGAACGAGCAACACCCACCCCGACAGCATGCTCGACCACGAGCACATCATGCAAGCAACCACGATCAACGGCGCAAGCTCCACCGCCACGCCGCGCCCGGCGCCAGCGCATTCGTCGTCGAAAGCCGCGGGATCTGACGAGCGCCCGGTGACGACGCAATCCCTCGGGCCGCCGGCGACGTGACCGAGTGCTCTCCAAGGATCTCGATCGCTAGCGGCACGTCGGCCGGCGCGATCGCCGACCCCGTGTCTTCTGCATCGTCGCCGGAGGGGACGCGCGGCTCGCGCCTCTGGTTTGACCGATCTGCCGGCGCCTTGGCGGCGCTCGGCTCGGGGCGCCCCTCCAGCCTTCCGCTTGCCGAGAGCACAGCCGACCGTCAAGGGCGAGAGCAAGGGAGGAGAGTCGGGACCATCATGCGGTGACTTCCAAAGTCGACGCGACTCGCGGCCCTGCGCGGGAGTGATCGATGGTACTTCTTCGGATCTGGCTCCTTCTATTCGCGGGGTCGCGGCATCGGGTTGTCTGGCGCACAGGATGTGGGGGTTCACCCGATGCGAAGTCGCTGGACAGGTGCGATCGTGTCGGGCCGGATTCGTTGACGGCGAGGAGCAGGCACGGTCGGACTGGACCGGGAGAAGCGCGTAGTTGGGCCGAGAGTGCTAGCAGCTCGGAGGCACGAAAGAGAGCGGGGACTGCAAATGTGCATGCTGAAGGTTCTGGCTCCCAGGTCGCGGCTTGTGGGAGCATCGCAAGGGCGAAGTAGGACTGCGCACGGGCTTTCTGTGAGCGTCGCGATTGTCGCCATTTGGGGTGGGATGGCTGGGACGGCGCGCGCCTCAACACCACAGATCTACTGGGCCAACAGCAACAGCTCAGGCAGCCTGGGCGACGCCGTCCTCGACGGGACGGACCTGAGCGAGACCTTTGTCGCTGCAGCTTCCAAACCAACCGGGATGGCGGTCTACGGCCAGGACGTCTACTGGGCCAACTACTCGGCCAGCACAATCGCGGAGGTCAATGCCGACGGTGCGGACGTCGACAACAACTTCATCAGCGTCGCGGGTGAGCCGAACGGAGTGGCGGCCGATAGCCAGCACATCTACTGGGCCAACAACTCGACCAACGCTATTGGCGAGGCCAACCTCAACGGTTCCGCGCCAAACGGAAATTTCATCAATGGCGCGGACAGCCCTGCGGGGGTCGCGGTGGACGGCCAGCACATCTACTGGGCCAACTTCGCAAACGGTACGATCGGAGAGGCCAACCTCAACGGCACCGGCATCAACCAGAGTTTCATCACCGGCGCGAACTTCCCGTGGGGGGTCGCCGTCGACGGCCAGCACATCTACTGGGCGAATGATGTCGCTGCCGGCACGATCGGAGAGGCCAACCTCAACGGCACCGGCGTCGACCCCGACTTCATTACCGGCGCCGACTCGCCAATCGGGGTCGCTGTCGACGGCCAGCACATCTATTGGACCAACTCGGGTAACGGAACGATTGGAGTGGCCAACCTCGACGGCACTGGCGTCATCCAGGCCTTCATCAGTGGCGCTACCAGTCCGTTCGGTCTGGCGGTCTCAATGCCCGTCGCGGAAATCAGTCCCGCCGCGCCTGCACCCTTCTCGAGCACGCCAGAGGGCACGCTGAGCGTCCCGGAAACGCTAACGCTGTCCAACGCCGGCTTCCAGGCTCTCAGCGTGACTGGTGTCGCATTCACCGGGGCGGACGCTGGCGACTTCTTGATCGGATCGAACACCTGCCTTGGTGGCATTGACCCAGGAGGCAGCTGTCAGCTCGAGGTGTACTTCGCGCCGGAGGCAGAAGGCGCGCGGAGCGCGGTGCTCGATGTCTCGACGACAGACTACGCCGACAGTCCGCTCGCGGTTTCGCTTTCCGGCGTCGGCGGCAGCCTGCCGCAGGGCCAGACCGGAGCGACAGGACCCGCAGGACCGATTGGCCCGACGGGCGGGGCGGGCGCCACGGGCCCTGCTGGCCCGACCGGCGCGGCGGGCGCCACCGGCCCTGCTGGCCCGACCGGCGCGGCGGGCGCCACCGGCCCTGCTGGCCCGACCGGGCCGGCTGGACCAACTGGACCGACGGGACCTCTAGCTCCGGCCAGCAGGTTCAGCCTCGACGTGATTACCTCATCCGTGTCGTTTACTTGGCTGTTCACCCCGCGGGCTACGCGTGCCCAGCAGCTGACGGTTTCGCGGATCCCGGCGGACGGAAGTGTGGCGGTGACCTGCCACGGCGGTGGCTGTCCGTTCGGCAATCGCTCGTTCACGCCTAGGAACGGCGGCCTATCACTCACATCCTCGTTCAAGCACGCCCAACTTCGCCCGCACACGACCATCAAGGTCGAGGTCACCGCTCCAAATGAGGTCGGTAAGGTGATCGGGTTCACGATCCGAAGCGGCCAGGCGCCGCAGCTAAGCCGTGGCTTTTGTCTGCCCCCGGGCGCCGGTAGGCCGGACGCGTGCACTTAGCCCCGTCGAATGCGGGAGATACGGATCTCAAGTGACGACGAAGATGTGAGCTGTATTGGGGTCCACGGAGTCCTCCATCAGAGCCGGTCTGGATCAAGCCGCTTGATAGCCAATCCAGCACTCTCGATCACATCTGCTAACAGCCACTAGCGCCGTCAGGGGGGAGCGACGGCATGCCTCGAATGCGAGGGAGCAGCGAGCGAAGCGGCGAGAGCGTCCCTACACATGGGCACATCACGCGACCTGCTTTGCGCCGAGCGAGCCTGCCCTTCGGCGATCATCGCGTTCCTGATCGGTCGCGCGCCGCGGGTTCGCGTGCGCTGGTGCCCGGCGCTGGTGCTACGGCGTCCAGTTGTCGCGCGCTGGCGTGACCTGAAGCTCGTGGGTCATAGCCCGAGGGCTCTGCCCAGCGAGGTAGACGACCGCGTCGGCAAGGCTGGCCGGGTCGGCCGTGGCGGCGTCATCACCGCCGGAGCGGTCGATGGTCGCGTCGATGATCAGCAGCGCGACGTGGATCTCATGCTCGCGCAGCTCCAGTGCGGCCGCCTGGGTGAGGGCGCGCACGCCGAACGCGCCGGCCGCCCACAGCCCGCGTCCCGGCATTCCACGGCGCGCGGAACCACCGGTCACCTGGACGATCGTCGCTGGTCCGCGCTGCTCGGTCATGAACCGGGCTGACGCGCTGAGAAAACCGAACGCGCCCCGAGCCGGCATCGCCGCCCAGTCCTCAAACCCGGTCGGTGCTGCCTGCGCGAGCGGGCCCCCGCCAAACGGGCCAGACCGTCCACCGCCATACGGAGACGCGGCGTTGACCGCAAGATCGACACGACCGTGCCGCTCGCTCAACAGCCGCAGGGCAGCAAGCACCGACCCCTGATCGGTGACGTCGACCTCGAGCGCCTCGGCGCCCGCACCGCGCACCTTCGCCAGCGTCTCGGGCGACCGCGCAGCCCCAGCCACCGTCCAGCCATCGCTCAGCAACCGCTGAATGACAGCAAACCCGAGATTCCGGGCACCGATCACCAAAGCAGCCGGCATCAACAGCAGCCTACAGGCCCCGCGCCCACCCGCGCAGGCGAGCGCTCGGAGACGAACACGATCCTCGGGACGGCCTGAGTTCGGCTGTCGTCCGCGCAACCGCATTGCTCGCCGGAGTCTCCGTCCGCATCGACAACACGCTGCATTGCGCGGGTTGCGCCTCCGACCGGCAGCCACAACCCTGTCGCGGCGTCAGCCGCCGAATTCCAGGGCGCCGAAGTGGCAGGCGGTCGCGGAACGTCTGATCGCGGGCGACCGGAGGTCGATCGTGGCCGGGATCACGAGGTACACGCCGTTGTGTCCGACCACGTCGCTGTAGCCGGCGGGGTTAGTATCAGCGGGCAGCGTCGTCGTTGGGTCCGGGAAGCCACTGACCCCGTGTGCGCGCATGCATTCGGAGAACGCCAGCATCTGCGCCTCGGTGGCGGCCGATGGCTTCTGGGACCTGGGACTGCCGCCCGGGAGGAACTTGCCGCACACCTTCTGGGCCGCTTGGAACGACGGCGATGCCGGATTGACCCCAGAGCCGATGTTGATGTTGATGTGGATGCCGCCGGCGCCGCGGGAGGTGGTCGGATCCGGGAAGTTCGGTACCCCGTGCGAGCGCATGCACGACGTAAACCTGATCGCAGACGCGATTTCGGCCGCCGCCACGTTCGAGGTGCTCTTGCTGGGGCTGCTCGACTTGCTGGAGGACCCGCAGCCGGCGATCACCAGCAGGCCAGACGTGACGGCGACGGCGATCGCTGCGCGATGGCGGGCCGGACGGAATGGCACAGCCTTCCCGGCAAATCCGCGGCTACCGCGCTGACGCCTGCGCCCGAGTCCGGCGCTGTCGCACCCAAGCAGCAGCGAGCCACGGTCGGCGGTCGAGCAGCGAGCGGCGTTCCCGGACGAAGCAGAGTCTTGGCTCGTGCCGCCTTCCGCGGCGCACGCGCATCTCAGCGGACGCTGCCGTGTTCCTTGCAACGTGCGGAAGGCCAGCGCTTGGGCGAGCCGCGGCGAGCTTCGATGGCCACCTACAGGGTCGTTTTCATGGCCACCGTCAGACGGTATTCGTCGCGCCGCGCGCGGCCGCCGGGTTGCACGCAGGAATGTCTGCCCGACCGCTACTGCCACGGCCAGTCGGAGCCTTCATTGTCCGTCATATACGGGGCCGGGGGTGGCGGCGCGGGCACACCGCGCGCGGCCGCAGCGTTCCTGGGCAGCGAGGTTGGTTGACCGGCCCGTGCGTCGGTGGTGCCGAGACGCGTGGAGGGCTTGACTGTCGGCCGCCGGTATGTGCCGGCGCTCGCGGTGGCGAGCGGGTGACCCTGGCCGCCGCGGACCCGATGCAAGCCGACGGTCGCGCCTAGAGCAGCCACAACAACCAGCGTCGAGATCGTCAGCCGAGCGTGCGACCGGACTGCCTGAAGCCGCTCGGCCATCGCGCTCACCAGTAGCTCGCTCACCAGCCACAACCGCGAGCGGTCGCTCGCAGCTTCCAAGTCGTTGACGAGGTCCTGCACCTCTCGGCCGTAGCGGCGTCTGAAGCTTCTCGGATACAGCGCGAGGATGATCCGCAGAAGCCGGTTGCTCATGTGCCCTCGATCGCGACTCGCTCCAAGCCGAAGGCGGCGAGCCGAGCAGACTCCGAGAGGTGCTCGTGCAGACGCATGCGACCCTCTGCGGTGATCGCGTACGGGTGGCGCCGGTCCTCGGCCGGCTGGGCCTCGACGAGACCGTCGCGCTCGAGTCGTGCGAGCGCCCCGTACAGAGTTCCCGGTCCGAGCGTGATCCTGGCGAACGACTCGATGTCCTTGATCAACGCGTACCCGTGCTTGTCTCCACCGGCCAAGCTCATCAACACCAGCACGCTTCGCTCCGGCAGATGGGCTCCGCCCCCCGGCATCAGGTCTGGATCGCCTTCGGAATGGTCACACCGAACATGGCTAGAGGTTCTCGGTTTGCGCACTCCTCGGCGCGGACGGAACGTTGACTATTACGTTCAAGGATATATCATCGCTTATCACAGCGGCCGTGCGAGGCTACGATCTGATGTCATAGGTGACGAGCGACCGCGGCGGCAAGTTCGCGGTGAAGGATCCGTTCCTCGGCGTGATCGGGGTCTGTGCGGAGAGCTGGTGGGTTGTGTCGGTGAGATATGGAGCGACGTGGGCTGCGCCGATTCCGCGCAGCGAGAAGCTCACGACCTGGCGAATGTGCGCGCTGTTCAGAACGATCACCTCGATCGACCCGCCGCTGTTGCGGAACGCGCTCACCTCGAGGCCTGCGCCGCCGCTTGTTGCTGTCCCGATGCGGACCGCGCCGGGACGGATGAAGCGGCTGTAGCTCGCGAACGCCCACAGCCGGCCGGAGGTGGCGACGGTGTCGCCCTTGACGTCAACGAGTCCTGTGTTGGGGCCGGTGATGGTCGTCGTGCTCGTGTTCGCCCCCCACAGGTAGAGGAACGCGCCCAGGTTCGCTTTGGTCAGGCCCGTGTAGATGTTCTGCGCCCAAGTGAACCCTGACAAGAGGGATCCGTCGTCCCAGGTCGGGTCAAACGGCCCGGTGTCGAACGGCGCCCACTCGGTCTGCCAGACCGGCTTGCTCCAACCCTTCAGCGGGGTGTTGGGCGGGTAGAAGTAGCCGTGGCTGGTGAACAGCGCCGTTGCCGCGTTCGCCGCCTTGTCGGCCTCGATCGCGGCAGCGTACTCCTGCGCCCAGTCCCAGCCGATGCTGGCGCAGCACTCCGCGCGCGTCGACAGACCGGCCCTCCCAAGCGCCTGGCCGAGGACGACCATGAAGTTCGCGGTCTGCGCCGCGCTCATGCTCATGCTGTCCTGGGGAGGCGAACCGGCCGCTGGCCGCGCCCCCGAGGGCGGAGGATTTGCCTCGTTCTCCGGGCCCACGTAGGTAAGCGGCACGCCCGCCGCGGCGTAATCCTTGGCGTACTGCACGAGGTACTCGGCGTAGGGCTGGCGCCAATCCCCGCGCGTGCAGCTCGCGCCCGGGACGCCGCACACCGTGCCGCGGTAGAACGGTGAGTCGTTGGTCTTCATGAACCCCGGAGCGCTCCACGCGTCGGCGAACACATCGCTGACGCCATAGTCGGCCTTGATCTGCTTGGCGAACCACAGCTGCCCCTGATCCTGATCCACTTCGGCGAGCGTCAGATAGGACGGCTTCGCGGTGGGGCTGCTCGGCGCCCTCGGTTCGATCGTGAACCCCTTGTCGGCGCTGATCTCGTTGCGCAGGATCGTCAGGCCCGCCCCGCGGGTCGGGCTGTAGAGCAAGCTCAGCACTAGCTTCTGGACCGACGCCGGCATGCTCATCAGCGCCTTGGCCTGCCCGAACCCCTCGGACACCCCAAACCCGGCGATCCGCTGGAACTGAATCGCAGGATTGATCGTGACCGTCGCTTGACGCGTGACGCCGGCCGCGTCAGGAACGCCTCCCAGGGAAGCGGCGATGGCGAGCCCGACCGCCACGGCGACCGCACACCGTCGAACGAGCCGCCCGAGGCTTCGGGGCGCGCTTGGCGGGACTGCGGAGTTCGTGAGCATGTCACCTGAAGGACGTTGGGGTCAGGGAGTTGTTGGCGGTCGGGGCCATCGCGGCACTCACTCCGCTCGGACGCATCACGTGAGGATCGCCTTCGGGAGCCTCACACCGAACATGACGCGAGATTCTCGGTTTGGCACTCCTCAGCACGACGGAACGTTGACTATTACGTTCAAAGATATATCATCGGTGGAGTGATGGGAAGTCCGTTCTCGGTTCCTTGCGGCTGGCACGGAGGATCGCTGCGAGCCCGCAGCGCGCCGTGGCTGAGCGTGACCCGGACTGTTCGGGCAGCCGCGGTCTGCTCGGTCGCGATCGCCGGGTGCGGCGGCTCGGCGAGCAAGCCACCGTCGACGTCGGCGAGCAAACCGTCGTCGTCGTCGAAGTCCGCCTCGCAGTCCCCAGCCGTCACGTTCGCGCTCGCGTTCTCAAAGTGCATGCGCTCGCACGGGGTGCCGAGCTTTCCCGATCCAAACGCTCCCGGCGGCGGCTTTCATGCATTTTCTTCGGGCGGCGACATCAACTTCAGCGGTCCCGCGCTCGACAGCGACGCGCCCGCGTTCGAGCGCGCTCAAGCCAAGTGTCAGCACCTGGTGGCTCCCAACGGCATCGTGGGGACCCCACCTCCGTCAGACGAGCAGGTCAGCCGGGCGCTGGCGCTGACCAAATGCATGCGCACCCACGGCGTCCCCAACTTCCCCGATCCGACCGACGCTCCTCCGGCCAACCCCGGCCGCAGCGAGCTCGATCTCATCGATGACATGTACTTCTGGCTCCATAACTACACGACCAGCGATCTATCCTCGCCTGCGTTCAAGCAGGCCAGGGCCAAGTGCGGGTACCCGGACGCAGATTGATCCGCGAGCGCCATCACGAACTCCCGGTTTCGCAGGTAGCGAACTTGCACGAACGCGACTCGCCCCATGAAAGCTGCGTCGCTCGGCTCATATCCGGACGAGTCACGTTCACGACCACCGGGCCCGGGTAACGATCGTGCCCAGCGGCCGTATGACGATCGCGATGGCCGAACGGCGGAGGGAGCGTAGCGTGCGGGCGGTATACGATCGGATCGGCGGCTCTTACGCGGTTGGTCGTCGCGAAGACCCGCGGATCGCGCGGGTGATCTGGGCTGCGCTTGGGGACGCCCGGTCGGTCGTGAACGTCGGGGCTGGGGCTGGTTCCTATGAGCCGCGTGACCGCGACGTGATCGCCGTTGAACCCTCGTCGATCATGCTCGCCCAGCGTGCGCCGGGCGCCGCGCCTGTCGTCCACGGGTTCGCGGAGGAGCTCCCGTTCGCCGACGCTGCGTTCGATGCGGCAATGGGCGTGCTCACGATCCACCACTGGACCGACCGCCAATGCGGACTGGCCGAACTGCGGCGCGTCGCTCGCGAGCGAATCGTGTTGTTCGTACGCGACCCCGACGCATGCCGGTGGTGGTGGCTATACCACTACTTCCCCGCCAGCAGAGAACTGATCGCCAGCCGCGAGACTCCGCTCGAGCAGATCGCGGAAGCCCTCGGCGAACTCGAGGTCGTTCCCGTACCGATCCCAGCCGACTGTCGCGACGGCTTCGAAGCTGCGTTCTGGAGGCGACCATACGCGTACCTGAACCCGGCAGCCCAGCAGGCGATGTCGGCGCTCGCGCTGATCCCCGACGCCGACCGCAAAGCCGGCACGCGCCTGCTGCTTCACGACTTGCAGACAGGGGAATGGCAACGACGATGGAACGGGCTGCTCTCCTGCGAGGAACTCGACCTGGGTTACCGAGTCCTTACTGCCCGCGTCTGACCGCGGCATTCAAGCCTTCTCCTTCGTCGGGCTACGGCCACGGAGGGCTGTCGCCCTCGGACCGGGCCTGCTCAGACTCGTGGCGATGCTCCCGCTCGCGCGCCCACACACCCCCAGCCGAGGACGCCTCGGGTGAGGACACGGACGAGTCAGCTCGGCGAAAGACATCGCGGCGGCGAGCGATTGGGCCAGGTTTGCGCTCCGAGATGCCCCCCTCGTTGCGGTCCAGCATCGCGTGCAACTCCTTGCCCTTCTCGGCGTCTTCCGGCACCTCGCGGACTCTTGAGTCCGACGGGCCGGGAACACCGCGGGGGAGCCATGACATGTCTCAGTCCAGCCTGGGTTCAGAGGACCTGGCGACGCACATCAAGCACAGTCTTGCCTCCCCTCCTGCCTCGTCAACCCACCGGTCGCGCACAGCCGAACAAGCGACGCGTCGGACGTCCGAGCGGCAGCCAAAGCCTCCAGCCGAAACCCCACCACGCCGGCCTCCTCGTGTTGACCAACGATCCGCGCTACCACGGGACTGCGAGGACTTGGGCCGCGTCGTCGGCGTTGTAGTGCGCGACCGGTCGCAGGTGGTGTCCGTCGAGTTCCCAGAGCCAGTCGCGCTCTGGGTAGGGTTCGTTCGCGGGCTGATCCTGGGTGATCAGCACGTTGCCGGTGCTCGGCTCGGTCGCGACGACGGCTTGCTCGGACCCGAGTTTGAGCGGCAGGCGCATGGTCAGCCGGCCTCGCGCGCTGTACTGCAGCGCGTACGCGTATCCGAGGTAGCTGCCGGCGCCGTGCTCGGGGTCGCCCTGGGCGCAGCCTTCGACGGCGGCGATCCCGACCCGGTCGAATGCGGCCGCGCGGAAGATGCAGCCATGGTCGGGATCGATCAGCGTCAACGCGCCGAGCCGTGATGTGGTGCCTGCCGGCGCGAGCGCGAGGTAGCTTCGACCTTGGGGACATCCGATCCCTCCCGCCATCGGGATCGGCTTCCCGTCCGCTCGGTCGAGCGGGAACACGAGCTCGCTACCAGTCGGGCTCCAAGCGGCAGGTCCGAACCCATCGCAGCGATTTGAGCTGGTCACGATCGCGCGCCTGGCGCCAGTCTTCAGGTCGCGGACGAACAAGCCGGTCGTGCCGTGCAGCCCGGTGCACGGCGTCAGCGTCAGCGCCACCTCGCCACCATCGGGGTTGGGGACGACCGCGCCGATGATCGCCTCCGAGCCCGGCACGGTCAACAGCGGCTGCAAGCTCGTCCGTCCGGGCGCCAGGGTCGCGACGGCGTTGCGACACGAGTCCACTGCGAACCTCGGACACTCCATGTGGGCGCCCTTGGCAGCGCACGGTGCGCCGCTCGTGAACGTGAAGAACAACCGCCCATCGTTCGTCGCCGCAGGAGTCGCCAGCTGCTGATGTCCGTCGAGCGGGACGGCGGCGAGCACTCGCAGCCTCCGCCCCGACGAGACCGAGAACACGTCCAGCTGAGTGTGGCGCCCGCACGCGCACGCCGGCACCAGCGAGACGAACGTGCCCGACGGCGCCCGCGCCGGCGCGGCTGCGATCGTGCTCCTGCCGGACGCGTGCGGGCCGGAGGCAGGGGCAGATCCCGTCGCAGAGCGCCCCGCTCCGCAGCCACCGATGGCGACCACAGCACTGACGCAGAGCAGCGCACAGACAGCCCGGCTGATCGTTCGACGACGCGCCATCAGAGTGTCGAGTACCGCCACGGGGTTATCGATCGACGATGAGCGCGAACATCACGCCGAACGCGACGTTGTCGACGAGCTGTGGAACGAATGGGAGTGCCCTGATCTCCGGAAAATGTTGTCCGATCAAGCCGACATTGAGCAGACCGATCGCCAAACCGGCCGCCGCGCCCCAGCTCGCGGAGTGAGCCTCGGGCAGCGTTCGCGCCAGACCCTCGCCGCAGATGGCCGAGATTCCGATGTGGGCAATCGCGCCCCGGATGAATCCGGCTCGACCGGGCGGGAGCAGCGTGCCGGCAGCGCACGTCGCCTGCCGCACGTAGGCCACGACCGGGCGGATCTCGCGGGAACGACGCAGCACGCCGAGCGTCGATGGTGCGCCACTGAGCAGAGCAGCTGCAGCAGTTGCCTGCATGATTCGTCGTCGGTCACGCAAGTTGTTGCGCACCATAGTCCCGGACCGATGGCCATGGAGACGGGTGCCGAGACCCCACCTGGCCGGCAGACACTCGGCCCGCACCGAGCGGATGAGCATAGGTCCCGATATGGACGCCACCGGCCGACTGCTTTAGCGACGGACTTCGCCGAGTGCGTCGTGCGGTAGGCGGAGCGTCACCCGGTCGGCCTCTTCGTGACAACCGTGCGGACGGGTATCAGGTTGCCGGCGCGGTAGGCCCAGGTCGTGGTTGCGCGCCCGGATGCGCAGCAGGTCGGGTCGCTCGGTCCGTACCAGTACTCGGCGGCAACGATCTCGCCGTCGACCCACTTGACCTTCCCGAGCAATGGGGCGTGCGACAGGTCCGAACTGCGCGGCTGCTGGGGAGTGATCAGACCCACCGCACGCACGCTCGTGGCCGAGCCGCTGAAGACGACCTCGGCGAAGCGGATCTGGCCGTCGGCGGTCCCGCCGTTGTTGGAGCAAACGACGTCAACTGCGGCCGCGGGGCCGACGCCGCCGAGCTGGCCATAGGTCACGCCGTACGCGGCCGAGACGAGAACGAGGTCGGGGTCTGCGCCTGAGCTGTTGACGTCGCCAAAACCGGTGTGGGCGACTCGCGCGAGGTGGTTGCGTAGCCGGATCGGCGCGCTTGACTTGCACACCACCCCCGGCAGGGTCTCGTTCTGCCACCCGACTGCCTGGAGCGGCGACGCGGCCTGCGCCGACGCCGCTGCGGTTGCGGTAGCGGTTGCGGTGACGACAGCAGCCATGGCTGCGGCACTGGTCAGGAGGCCAACGACCCATATCTGAGGCCTGGCACGCAAAGCTCGATCACACATGGGCTCGGGCACGGCTCCTCTATTCGGCTCTGTTCGCCCGCCGGCGCGGGACTGCGCACATCATTCTCCCTTGCATGCGTCTTGGGGGGTCTGCTTTACGCGAACCACCAGGCCGTCCAGGCCGTCAAGCACGGCGCGCAGGCCACCGAACGCGGGTCCAGACCGTCCCAGGAACCGGCCGGCACATCTCAGGAACTCCGGCTCCTCAACAGTTATCTCGCGATCTTGCCCGTGAGGGCCAGGTGGATGATCCATCCGGTGCGGGAGAGCTCGACGATGCCGGCTGCGGCGGGCACCGTGTTGACGGTGAATGAGATGTAGAACGCGCCGGATTGTGAGACCGCGAGTCCGGCCGAGCCGGCGAAGATGGCGAGCCGGTCCGGGAGGTGCTCGAAGGGGTTGAACAGAGTGCTGTATCGGTGGCGGTCGATGCGGTACAGCGACCCGTCGCCCACGATGTAGGCCGCTCCGTCGGGCGCGACGGCGAGGTTCGCGACGTTGCCGAAGTGAGAGCGCGGTGTGAGGATGTGGGCCCGTCCGTTGCTGACGAGGTCCAAATCGCTCTCGTTGGCCCGCGGACATGCTCGATCAGCCTGATCTGACCCTTGTTGAGGGTCGTGCGGTAGATGCCGGCCGACGCCGAGAACCACAGGGTCTCACCCTCGATCGCGATGCTGGTGACGCCGAGTCCTGAGCTTCCAGCGAGCGTGCTCCACCGCCATCGCGGCCCTGCCGGCGTTGCGAGGTCAATCCGGTTGGCGTCGCCGCTTTGCTGTGCGCCCCCCTGCTGCTCACCCGCGACACCGTTCGTGCCTCCGGCCACGGCTAGCATCGTCGTGTGAGCGACCGGACGCAGCCGGGGAATCTGAGCCGGCGGCGGCGCTTTGTGGTGCTTGGCGTCTGCTCGATGAGTCTGCTGATCGTCGGCCTCGACGCGACGGTCGTCAACGTCGCGCTGCCTTCGATCCGGCGTGACCTGCACGCCTCCGTGTCGGGGCTGCAGTGGACGATCGACGCCTACACGCTGGTGCTGGCGAGCTTGCTGATGCTGTCGGGGTCGATGGCCGATCGGATCGGGCGCCGGCGCGTCTTTCAGATCGGGCTCGTGGTGTTCTCGCTTGGCTCGGCGTGCTGCGCGCTGGCGCCCAGCCTGCAGTTTCTCGTGGCGGCGCGGGTGCTTCAGGCGATCGGCGGATCGATGATGAACCCGGTCGCGCTGTCGATCATCCGCAATGTGTTCGAGGACCCGCGCGAACGGGGGATCGCGGTCGGGGTGTGGGGAGCCACGTTCGGTCTGAGCATGGCACTCGGGCCGATCGTCGGCGGGTTCCTGGTCGATGCGGTGAGCTGGCGTGCCGTGTTCGTGGTCAACTTGCCGGTCGGGCTGGCGGCGATCGTCCTGACGGCACTCCTGGTCCCGGAATCACGCGCCGAGCGTGCGCGCCGGATCGATCCGATCGGTCAGCTGTCGGTGATCGCCGGGATGGGCACGCTCACCTACGCGATCATCCAGGGCCCCCGCTCGGGGTGGACCGCGCCGGCGATCATCGCCCTGTTCGTCGTGTCAATCATGTGCTTCGTCGTGCTCGTGCGGTACGAACTGCGCCGCGAGGAGCCGCTGCTGGAGATGCGCTTCTTCCGGAGCGCACCGTTCTCCGGAGCAAGCGCGATCGCGGTGTGCGCGTTCGCGGGCACCGGCGGCTTTCTGTTCCTGAACACGCTGTACCTCCAGGAGGTCCGGCACCTCTCCCCGTTCCACGCCGGCCTGTACATGCTGCCGATGGCGGCGATGATCTTCGCGACCGCCCCCATCTCCGGTCGACTCGCAGGCGCTCGCGGCGCGCGATTCCCGCTCATGCTCGCCGGGCTTGCCGTGGCTGTCGGCGCCCTGATGCTCACCCGCCTGACCCCGCACACATCGACGCCATACCTGCTGGGGGCCTACTTCGTCTACGGGCTCGGTGCCGGGATGGTCAACCCCCCGATCAGCAACACGGCGGTCTCGGGGATGCCCCCGTCGCAGGCCGGCGTCGCCGCCGCGGTCGCCTCGACAAGCCGGCAGGTCGGGAGCACCCTCGGCGTGGCGGTCCTCGGCGCGGTCGCCGGCGGGTCGATCACCGGGGCGATCGGCAGCAGCTTCGCCGCCGCGACCCACCCCTGCTGGTGGATCGTGGCCGTGCTCGGCGCGATCATCCTCGTCCTCGGCTTCGTCACCACCACCGCCTGGGCCGAACAGACGGCTCTTCGGACCGCAGATCGCTTCCGCGACCCCCGACGCATCCGGCAGCCCGAGCCCGAGTTGGCGCGCGGTTAGCGTCAGCGGTGCCCCGGCGATCGACCCGCCGCCGCGGGTCGGCCGGCCGGCCCGTGACGCCAGTAGGCTTTGGCGCGAGACGCAACGGAGGTTCGATGCGCGCAATCGGGATCACCGCCCCTGGTGGTCTGGAGGTTCTTGAGGTGATCGATCGGCCGGTCCGCGACCCCGGTGGAGGCGAGGTCCGGATTGCGGTCAGGGCGGCTGCCGTCAACCCCACCGACATCGGTTTACGCGAGCGGGGCCCAGGCGACGATCTGCCTGCTCCTTGGACACCGGGGATGGATGCGGCCGGCGTGATCGAGTCGATCGGGCCAGGGGTCGACGCACTCCAGATCGGCGAGGAGGTGATGGCGGCGGTGACGCCGCGCCGCCCCGACGGTGGCGCTCAGGCCGAGTTGCTGGTCGTGCCCGCAGCTTCTGTGGTCCGGGTTCCCGATCGGGCCACGTTCGCGCAGGCCGCGACGCTTCCGATGAATGGATTGACTGCATTGCGCGGTCTCGAGCTGCTGGGCCTGAGTGCGGGCGACACGATCGCGGTGACCGGTGCCGCGGGCCTGCTCGGCTCCTACGTCATCCCTCTCGCAAAGGAGCAGGGCCTGCGCGTGATCGCCGACGCCAAACCCGACGACGAGGCGCTCGTCCGCTCCTGCGGCGCCGACATCGTCGTCCCGAGGGGGGACCGGTTCGTGGCCGCGGTGCGCGAGGCCGCGCCCGACGGCGTCGACGGGCTGTATGACACCGCGCTGCTGCACGATGCGGTCTACGGCGCGATCCGGACCGCCGGCTCGATGGTCGTGGTGCGCGGATGGAAGCCCGCGGAGACCGAGCGCGAGATCGCCGTCAGACAGGTGATGGTGTCGACCGTCCTCGAGCGGACCGACTGGCTCGAGCAGCTGCGCGAACTGGCTTCAGCGGGCCGGCTCGCCCTGCGGGTCGTCGACGAGTACCCGCCCGACCGGATCGCGGAAGCCCACCGGCGGATGGACGCCGGCGGGCTCCGCGGTCGAATCGTGATCGTCTTCTGACGGCGGTCAGGCCGTCTGGCGGCTCGCGCCGGCGGCGCCGGGCGCGACGCCGCGTTCCCGGTCGACGGCGTCGGCGAGTTCGTTGGCGGCGGCGGCCAGGTCGCCGAAGCAGCGCGCGATCTCCGGCATGCTCGAGCCCTCGAGCGAGCGATCCCACTCCGCGAACGCACGGTCGAACCGCTCCCACAGCTCGGCCGGCCCGACGCGGCCGCTGTCAGGGCTCAGCTCGCAGGGAGCCGGACGCCCGTCCGGCTCGTGCGGCAGCGGATCCCATGCCAGTCGCTCGTTCGCGCCGTACTCGAACGCCTCGCGCTGCCGGTCGGCGGCCTCGGCGAACGCGCGCAGACGCTTTGCGAACAGGGCGTTCGGCTCGGCGTAGATGTGCGCGTCGAGCGCCTCGGTCCAATCTGCCTCGGCCAGCCGGAGGCGGTCAATCGCGCCCTCGAGGCTCACTGGACCTTGATCTGACCGGCGGTCGCGGCGAACGGCCTCCTGGTTCGCTCGGCCGGTGCCACCGCTTCGGGCTCGAGGCCGAGCATGGCGTCGAGATCGCCGCGCAGCACGCGGAACTCTGTCCCACCCGCGAGCCGTGCCGCGCGAAGCTTGTCCTCGTTGATCCATCGGCGAACAGTCGCCGCCTTGACCTTCAGCTCGTCGGCGACCTCCCCGACGGTCAGCAGCTCGCGGTTTCGGCTCGTCACAGATCACTCCACTTTCGCGCTGGGATGAGCATCAAAACGATGATATCGTACATGAAAGCATATGAGCGACCAAGATCGGCTTGATCTGCCTGGGGGTGGGACCGGGGAAGATGCCGGCTCTCAGGCCACGGTTGTGAGCCTGAGAGACCGACGCCGCCCCGCCCGCCCCGCGCGGCCCGCGGGGCCGCGCGCGGCGCGCACGACGCCCATCGTCACTTCACCGGACGCATCCAGGTTCCGCCGGCAGCGACGCTCCACCCCGCTGAACCTGAGCCCGGCGACTCTGAGCGCCCCGGCCCGGAGCGCGCCGATCGGGCAGTTGATGCAGTGGCGGTCGAACTCGGGGCGGTGATCTGGGGCGAGCCGGTCGTCCCGTTGTGGCCGGTGACATCGGAGCCCGACCGGGCACGGGCTCTCGGATCAGAGCCGTCAGCGCCGCAGTCGCGTGCGCCGGCAGAGTCCGGCCTTGCCGACCAGCGCCGCTCCGCTCGGCTGCGATCGATTCGGGGTGCGCGACTGGCGGCCGGCGGACTGCTGATCGTCTCCCTAGGCCTTGTGGCGGCGGCCGTGATCGTCCTCGGGCAGAGCGGTGGCCGGGCATCCCAGCATGCGGTCACGCATCACCCGCTGCCCGTGTCGGCCTACCTCCCACCGACGGCCGTCGAGGCAGCATCGACGCGCTCTGCGGGCCACGCCGGGGCGAACCCGGGCGCGACGACGCACGGTCATCCCTCGGCCGGCCAGGCTCACGGCTCGGCGGAACGTGGCGGCCGTGCCGTGCGCACATCGCATCGCCAGGACCGAATCGGTGGTGGCGGCGTCGATCATCCGCGGGCCGGTCATCCGCGGATCGGTCATCCGCGGGTCAGTCACGCCCGCAGCGGTCCGGTCTCCACCGCTGCCCCGCTCGTGTCGCCGCCCGCCGCCTCGACGTCAGCGACTCACGCCGCCGTCACGCCCCCCACGGCGACGATCACCGGCGGGGGGCCGTCGCGGGCGGCCAGCGGTGTCGGAGCCGCCCCGAAGCCCGCCGCAGCAGACACCTCGGTTGCGAAGACCTCGGTGTCAAGGGCCTCAGGTTCCCCCGCCACGACGGCCACCACACATGCCACCACGACCGCGACCACACATGCCACCACGACGGCGACCACGCGTCCCACCACGGCCGACCGTCCGCGAGTCACCGGCCCGGGCGCGGCCCTGCCCGCGCCCGGCGTTGCTCCGGCTCCGTAGCCGAAGGAAAGGACCGCCGTGTCACTGTCCACATCTCGGATCGCTCAGCTGGCCACCGCGGCGGCCGCCGGGGCGCTGATCGCCGGTGGCGGGTTCGCGCTCGCTGCGGGCGGGAGCTCGACGATTCACGGGTGCGTGGGGACCAAGTCCCACGTGCTCACCGTGCAGGCGAAATGCCCGCGCGGGACGCGGAAGCTGCTCTGGAGCGTGCAGGGGCCGCGGGGGTTGACCGGCGCGACCGGGGCGACGGGTGCGAGTGGTGCGACAGGGCCGGCCGGGACGGTGCCGTGGACGATCGATTACGGTTACATCACCGAGTCCAGTGACATCAATCTCTGTGGAATCGTTCAGGCCCGGGGGATGTCGAGCTGTAAGTACCTGGGGGTGGGCTACTACCAGGTGACAGCAACCGGGTGTGACGCGGCGGGGTCGTCCGCGACGGGTGCGAACGTCCAGCTCACCCCAGACGCGACGAGCCAGATCGGGCAGGGGCAGGTGAGCCCCACCTATGAGGTGGGTGCGGAGGTCGACGGGTACGTGACCGGTCCGCCGGATCAGCTGACGTTCGGGATCCGGGTGCTGGGGTCCAATCAGGGCGCCGCCCCGGCGCCGGTCGACGCCCCGGTGTATGTGCTGGTCGACTGCTGAGGAACGTGATGGTCGTGCGGGGCGATGTCGCAGCGATGGGTTGGGTGACAACAGGACTCTCTGTGCGAAGGGCGATTCGATGAACGGGGTCGGAACACGGGTGCGTTTCCGCTCGTGGCTGCCGGTGGTGCTCGTGGCCGCTGCGATCGTGGTGATCGCGTCGGCGCGGTCGGCGATCGCGGCGAGCGTGTACTGGGTCGACGTCTGCGGCGGGAGCACGGGCGGTCAGGCTCAGGGCCTTGACTACTGGGCATCGGACGGGAACATCGTCTCCTCGGATGGCTGCGGGTCCGTGGGAGGCGGGATCTCGATCGATGTCGCGGGCGCCAGCGGGAATGAGGGGGCGGGCGGGCAGGGGAACTGGACGGTCAGCGCTCCGGCGGGCGAGTCGATCACCGGTATGGCGGTGTCGAGCGC
Organism: uncultured Solirubrobacterales bacterium; assembly: GCA_963705995.1. Classification (GTDB taxonomy): domain Bacteria; phylum Actinomycetota; class Thermoleophilia; order Solirubrobacterales; family Solirubrobacteraceae; genus Palsa-465. The sequence continues at coordinate 238,887 of CAVPLN010000036.1, read as the reverse complement.
GCAGTTCACGTCGAGCAACGGCTGGCAGTCCGGGTGGCAGGGTGCGACCGGTGGCGGCCTCAGCGTCAGCGATGATCCGTGGCCCTGGCAGGACTGCAACTCGAGCGGCGCGGGCTACTGCAGCAACGGCTCAGGGCCGGCCGTCGCGGCGACGGCGGCGCCGTTGAGCGAGGTCGGGATCGACGTCTACTGCGGCAGGTCGTCCTGCCCCCTGTCAGGCGACGGACTCGCGCTCGTCAACGGTTGGTCGGTGCTCGTCAGCGACCCGTCTCCCGCCGCCAGCATCGCACTCGGCGCCGATCCGTCAGGGAATGCGCTGGCCGGCGACGCGAACGGTCAATGGATCAGCGGTGCTATTCACAATACGGACACCGTGACCGTCACCGCGACGGACCCAGGCGGGGTGTGCGCGTTGTCGGTGTACATGTGGACGGGGGCTCTGACGATCTTCGACAGCGAGAGTGCCGGCGGGAGCGCGCCGTTCAGCCCTGCCGACGCCGATCCGGCGCTGGGTCAGGGTGGACAGAACGGGCAGTTCACGGCGATGTCCTGCGGCGCGACCACCCGTACGCTGACGTTCGCCCCGAACTGGTCCAGTTCGGGCGACGCCCTCAGTGCGCTCGCATCCGGCTGCTACCACATCAACGCGGTCGCCCAGAACCCATCGCAACTCGCGAACGGCCAGGTCAGCACCGTGCTGAACAACGCCCCGATCTGTGTCGACAACGCGACCCCGACCGCGTCGATCTCGTCGTCGGCGAACGAGAGCTCGTGGTACTCGACTCCGCAGCAGATCACGGTCGACGCGTCCGAGCCGTACGCGGGCGTCCAGGACGTCGTCTGCACCGGCGGTGGGATCGGAACGCAGACATTCACGAACCTGCCGGCGACGTTCACGGTCTCGCAGGTCGGGCGCGACACGGTGACGTGCACGCCGACGAGCAATGTCGGCACGCCCGGGAACGCGGTCACCTACACGGTCGGGATCGACACCCAGACGCCGAGCGTCAGCTTCTCGGGCGCGCAGGGCGCACCCGCGTGGCTGACGGGAACCCCGACCGTCGACGCGGGCGGGAGCGAGGCGATCCAGGCGAGCGGCATCAGCCAGATCGCGTGCACGGGTGTCGATCAGACGACCGGCGCGCACCTCAGCGGCGGCAATGGTGGCGGTGCGAGCACGAGCCTTCAGCTCGGTCCGGACGGCGAGTACCGCGTGACGTGCACGGCGACGACGGGCGCGGGGATCACCGGCAGCGCGAGCGAGAACCTCCAGCTCGACAACCAGACGCCGTCGGTGGCGTTCTCAGGCGCAGCCGCGGCTCCCGCATGGAACGGCGGCACTCCGTCGATCACCGCCACCGGAAGCGAAGCCGTCCCGCTGTCGGGCGTGGCGGCGACGACGTGCTCAGTCGACGGTCGCCCGGCAACGACCGGGGCGGGCGCGGGCGGGGACACCGTGCAGGTCTCGGGCGATGGCGAGCACCTCGTCACGTGCTCCGCCGTCAGCGGCGCCGGGGTCCAGGGGCCCGCGAGCACCGAGACCGTTCAGGTCGACGACTCGACACCGACGCTTTCCTACAGCAACGGGCCGAGCCAGACGGCGTGGTACCGCACCCCGCAGCAGATCACGATCACGGCCGCGGATCCCGGCGGCGGCAGCGGCATCGGCGAGATCGACTGCACGGTCGGCAGCGGGACCTCGACGACCTACTCGAACCCGGGGGACACGGGCACGCAGACGCAGACGATCACGGTCGATCCGCCGGGCGGCGATCTCGTCTGCAACGCCGAGAACGGGGCGGGTAGCTGGGCGGGCACGAAGGCGTGGACGTTCCAGCTCGACGACCAGCCGCCGACCGGGTACTTCCTACCGCCGGACCCGAACGACCCGACCGTCGTCGCGGTCCAGGTCGCCGACGACCAGTCGGGGATCGCGAGCGTCACGATCGAGCTCGACGGCACACCGCTGCCGACGACGCTGAACCCGACCAACGGGATCGCCGCCGCGACCGTTCCCGACAATGGCTCGATCCCGGACGGGACGCACACCCTCGCGGCGGTCGTGACCGATGTCGCCGGGAACACCGCGACGATCACGCGCGCCGTTGACCTCGAGCCGGCGTCGATCACGCTGCCGCTGCGTCTCGTCACCGAGCTGACCGCGGTCCTGACCGCAGCGGGGCATCAGCGCGTCGCCGCGACCGCGCAGATCGCGTCCGCCGCCGAGCGCGCGGCGTGCCGTCTCACCCGCATCGTGCTGCGCCGGGCGAATGCGGCCGAGCACACCGCCACCTCGAGCCGGCTCAAACGAACCTGCAGGCGCACCGAGCGAGCCGCCCACAAGCCGCCGGCAGGCCGCCGATGGCTGAGCCTCCGCTTTCACCAGACCGGCCAGGTCCACGGCGAGCTGCTGACCGCCGACGGCGACCCGGTCGCGAACGCGCAGATCGAGATCGTCAACTCGGTCGCGGTCGGCGCCGGCTCGAGCCGCCAGGTCGCCACCGCGACCACTGACGGCAGGGGCGACTGGTCCTGGAAGATCCCGCCCGGCCCGACCCGCGCCTTCACGTTCCTATACCAGGGGACCGCCGTGATGCGCACGTCCAGCGCGACCGCGAGCGTCCGCGTCGCCGGCCATCAGGTCCTCCAGGTCCCCGAGCACCTGGTCGCAGGAATGACGATGCTGATCCGTGGCCGCGTCCAGGGCGGATGGGTTCCACCCGGCGGTGTCCTCGTCCAGCTCTGGTACCGCGTCAGGGGACAGCTCGGCGGCTGGAGCCCGTTCGCGAACGTGATCCACACCGACCGCCGCGGGCGCTGGCACATCACGATTCCGATCACGCCACGCTCCAAGGGCTACACGTACGAGTTCCGCGCTGTCAGCGTCCAGCAGACCGGCTGGCCCTACCTCGGAGCCACGAGCCACACGGTGACCCGCACGATCCGTTAGCCGTCCGCCTCCAGCGCGGGCCGCACACTCAGCCACCAACACCAGCTCCGTCAGGTACAGGCGTTCACCCGATGCGAACCTGCCGCCGGTGGGGTTAGCTGCACTGCAGCACCCATCGGTCGGTGCGGCAAACACATCAGGTGAGGAGAGCCATGACACCTTTGCAGCACCGGAAGGCCGCTGTCGCCGCGGCGCTCGCGTGCGGGGCGTTGGGTGTGACCTCCGGTTTGGCGGCTGCGAGCACGCCGTCGTCCACAACCGGTGAGTCGGTCAGCAGCTTGATCGGGATCGCTCAGCTCAGCGGCTACGCGGTCGTCGCTGCCGACGGCACGCTGATCCGTGACAAGGACGTGAGCGAGGTCGTCCACGTCGCCGGGAGCGGGCTCTACGAAGTACATTTCGCCGCCGCCGAGGCGAGCACATGCGCGCCGGTCGCGACGCTGGCCGACCCGGGCACGATCGTCTCCTCGGGAGCGCAGATGGCGAGCAGCGTCGTGCGCGTCCAGACGGCTGACTACTCGGGCGATCCGGCGGACCGGAGCTTCCAACTCGTCCTGGTCTGCTGAGGCCAGCTGGCGCCCCTCGTCTGCGGAGGCCAGGTCAGTGACCGTCGTACGCCCCACCGTCACGGCGACGGCGATGCTCGACGAGCGCGTTGACCAGCTGGGCGCGGTTGTGGACATCGAGCTTGCGATAGATGCTCGTGACGTGTGCTTCGACGGTCTTCCTGGCGAGAAAGAGCTGCGCGGCGGCCTGGGCGACCGTCGCGCCCTCGGCCAGGATCCTGGCGACGTCGAGCTCGCGGGTCGTCAGGTCATCGGCCTCGGTCGGGTCGCGGCGCCGGCGGCCGGCCGGGATGCTCGCATCGAGCTCGCGGCGCGCGCGCGCGGCCCACGGTCTCGCCGACAGGTGCTCCAGGGCTTCCGCTGCCGCCCGCAGCCGCTCACGCGCGGCGGTCGATTGCCGCTCACGGCGCAGGCGCTCGCCGAGGGAGAGCTCGATCCGTGCCCGATCGAAGGCGCCGCCCGATTCAGCGTCATGGAGAAGCAGCGCCGACTCGAACTCGGCCACGAACGCATCCGAACCGGCGACGAGCGCTCGGCATCGTGCCGCGTGCGCGGCGACGCCGGGGTGGCGGCTGGCGTTGGCGTGCGCGCGGGCATCCTCGCCGACGGCGACGGCGAGCGCCGCATCGGTCTGGCCGAGCGCGAGCAGCGCCTCGACGAGGTCAGCGGCAAATGGGACGTACAGCACGTCCGGCGTGTCCGCCTGCGCGTGCAGCTCCGCGCAGCGACCGAGATGCGCCGCCGCCGCCTCCATGTGTCCCGCCCCCAGTTCCAGCAGCCCGAGGATCGACGCCACGTCAGCCTCGATCACGCGCCCCTGCGCCGGGAGAGCCGTCCGCAGCGCGCGTGTCGTCCGCTCCTCGCACGTGCGCCCGTCACCACGCTGGGCGTCGAGCCGCGCCGCCTGCAGCAGCGAGGCCACGCGCAGCTCCGGACCGATCCGCATGGGCGCGCCGGTCGGCGTCAGGCGAGAACTCGGAACTCCGGAGTCGGCGCTCGCCCACAGCACGTACGTCGCCCGGATCGCGGTCAGCCCCGGCACCGTGTACGGCGGATCCGCGAGCACGAGCGGCAGGCTTACAGCGGCAGAAGATGGGGTAGCGCACGCTCCGACGGTGATCCGCCGCCGGGCCCCGGTGACCAGTCTGGCTGAATGTGGTCTCGTCGCTGCCATCGCCGGGACGCACACTCGTCGATGCACCGAGTTTTCGCATCGTGGACGTGACCACGGAGTTGCAACGCCGACCACGAGACGCTCCGGGCGCCTGCCACGAGACGTTCCGGGGGCGACCACGAGACCGCGAGGCCTCCGCTCTACGCCGCCAGGACGCCGGCCAGCTCGTTCCGGCCCGCGATGCCGAGCTTCCGATACGCGGCGGTCAGATGGGTCTCGACGGTCCGCAGCGTCAGGTACTTGGCCTGGGCGATCTGCTGGTTCGTCGACCCCGCTGCCGCCATCTCGGCGACCCGCATCTCTCCAGGCGTCAGCGCGGCCGGACCCGCGACCCGCTCTCGCCGTGGCCGGGCGCCGGCGATCACCAGCTCCTCGCGCGCCTGGCTCGCCAGCGCGAGCCCACCGCAGCCGACGGCAGCGTCGAGGGCGGTCTTGAGCGTGTCGATCGCGGCGCCCCGCAGACCGGCGCGGCGGAGCACGGAGCCGTACTCCATCAACGTCCGCGCCAGCTGCAGCTTGGCCTCGGTGCCCTGAAGTGTGGAGATCGCGTCCTCCAGCAGCTCGATGCCGCGCTGCCCACCCTCGATCATCCCCGACATTCGCAGCGACATTCCGACCGCCGGCGGGGATCCAAACGCGCGAGCGCGCTCGAGCGAGTCTCCGAACACCTCGCGTGCGCGGGTGTCGTCACCGAGTCGCAGCGCGAGCTGGGCCGCCTCGAGCCGCCATGGGAGGGTGTTCTGCGCATCGATTTCGCGCGCGTACGGCTCGCACATCAAATACGTCTCGAGGGCGCCGGTCAGATCTCCCTCGGCGGCCTGCAGCCGGCCGACCGCGAAGTGGTATCGAATCGCGGCCCGTTGACGCACCCCCCGTTCGGCATCGCGACGCAAGCTCGTCAGCAGCTGACGAGCCGCGTCGAGGTCCGCACGATCGACCATCACGACCGCGAGGAAGGCACGAACGTCGACCGGGACGATCTCGGCGACCTCCTCGTACGCGCGACACGCCTCCTCCAGGTCGGCAACCGCGTTGACGAGGTCGCCGCAGCAATACGCCGCGACCCCGCGCAGGTACGAGAGCCACGCGACTGCTCGCCGCGAGCGACGGGTCCGATCGCTGGCGATCGCACGGGTGAGCTCGGCGCGAGCGGCCACGAACCTGCCGGCGGCCAGCAGCCCCGTGCAGACGCCGCCAAATGGCGTGGAGTCCTCAGCGCAGTCAGCAAGCAGCGCACCATCGGCGAGGGCACGGCACGCAAGGTCCGCCACGACGTCGGCGCGCCGCTCCCCGGTCTGGGCGCCGCGTGCGGCAAGGAAGGCGAGCAGGAGCCGGTCGATCCGGGTCGCGCCTGGAGAGCTTCCGTGGAGCAGCGCCTCGACGCGGGTCTGGACGGCGGGAGCGAAATCGGGCTCGCCCGTGGTCTCGACCACCGACCAGGCGCTGAGCTCGACGGCGAGGTCATCGGAGACGTCGCTGATCTCGGCCACCCCGCGGACGAACTCGGCGCGCGCCTGCGCATAGGCACCGTTCGTGAACAGCGCCTTGCCGAGCGTCAGGTGAATCTCGGCGCGACAACGCTGATCGCGCTCGAGCTCGAGCGCGGCGCGCATCGACCGGACCGCATCGGGCAACGAGGTGTGCTGCTGAACGGCGCCGAGCTCGGCGAGCAGCTGGCCCCGGGCCGCCAGGGCCGGGACCTCCTCGATCGCGCGCTCCAGGTACTTGACTGCCGCGGGCAGCGCCCCGCTCGCGACCGAATCGGCCGCCGCACGGCGAAGCACATCGACCGTCCATGCATCCCCCGACGGCTCGCTCGCAAGGAGATGCGCCCCGACGAGCGCGGCCGGTGCGCCGTCTGCGTCGGCGAGGCGCGCGGCCTGCCTGTGACTCTCTGCGCGCCGGACGGGCGGAAGTGATTCGTACACGGCCGTGCGGACGATCGGGTGGATGAAGTGATGGGGACGGCCGGGCGCGAGAATCCGCGCGGTGATCAGCGCGTCCGCCGCGGTGCCGGCGTCGCCCGCTCGCAGCCCCGCCAGTGCGGCAGCATCCTTCAGCGATGCCGCCTCACCGAGGATTGCGTACGCAGACGCGAGCGCGTGCGCGTCCCGGCCGAGCGCACCCAGACGTCCGAGCACCCACGTGCTCAGGGTCTCGGGTGCGATCGCGGTGACAGCGTGCGCCTCGGCCTCGGTACCTGTGAATCCGTCCGACTTCAGCTTCCTCGCCAGTTCGACGAGTAACAGGGGTACGCCGCCGGTTGCGTGATGGCACGCGCTCACGAAGTCAGGGTGCGCGCCGGGGCCGAAGCCACAGGCGTCGATCAGACGCCCGGTTTCGATGTCGGTCAATGGCGATGGCCGGACCAGGGCTGTCTGTGGCAAAGCCTGCAGGCCTCGCAGCACAACCTCCTCTTCGGACTCGTCAGCCGGCCGGGACGCAACGATCAGAAGGATCGGCAGCCCGTCGAGCCGCCGTGCGAGATACGAGACGAGGCGCAACGACATCGGATCTGCCCAGTGAGCATCGTCGACCGTCAGCAGCAGCGGTTTGCTACCGGCGAGTTCCACGATCAACCAGAAGAGACCATCGATCGCCGTCGCCGCATCGACCCCGGCCCGTCCCGCTTCATCGCCGGCCAGTCCGAGCGGAACCTCTGCGAGCCGGGCGACGCCATCGGGGATCCCGGTGGGAGCGTCGGGGTCACGCAGGACGGGCAGCATCAGCTGGCGCACGAGGCCGAATGGAAACTCGCGCTCAAGGGGACTGCCCACCGCGCTCAGGACACGAAACCCCTGCGCAGCCAAGCGCGTCGAAGCCGACGCGAGCAGCGCGGACTTGCCGATCCCAGCCGGTCCGTCGAGATAGGCGACCGCGCCGTCACCGGAGGCGGCTCGCCGTGCAAGCGCGTCAAGCTGGACCAGCTGCGCCTCGCGCGCGATCAATGACGGGCGGTCGAGTGCCGGTCGTCCCACAACACCACCGCGGGGAACCATACCGCCAACGTCAGGCTCGCAAGGCCGACGTCCGGCGACCGCGGACACCGGACTGAGGCTGCGCTGCACAGCACCCCGAAGAGCAGGGGTTCACCCGATGCGGGCGCCCCTGCGGATCCGGATGATGGTGCCAGATCAGGTTCTCGGGCGAGTGCAGACCAGGGCTCGCCCCGGCAGAGGTGATGTCGGTGTCACTTCGGCGATGACGGGATTGGGTCACGTCGTGTGGAGCGTGGCTCACGGTAGGGGGGCGGAGTGGACGTCGGCTCGGCGTCGTCATGCCATCGAGCCGGCGTCATCCGTCACGTGGCCGCATGCAGAGGTGAGCGCAATCGTGGTTGGCGGATACGAACCGGCTGAGGGGCACACCATCGATTCCCCGACTTCCGTCCACTGCGGAGCAGCGGCCGACGCGCTCACGAGCCACCTCGCCGTGATGGCCGACTTCCTCGAGACGCACCGCGCCGTGACGCTCGCCTACCTGGCGCGGATCGGGTCGGCCAACTCCCGCGCCGTCTGCCTCGACCGGCGCGACGAGATGCCCGCCGAGACCGGTGGGAGGGGCGGTGACCGAACCGTGATCGCCACGCGCAACTTGAGCGTCGCGCACGATCGCTACCTCGACGACCACCGGCTCGGCTCGAATGCCGTGCTCCCGTTCGCCTGTGCGATGGAGCTGATGGCTGAGACCGCCGGCCTCGCGGCGCCCGCGCGCGTGATCACCGGGCTCGACGATGTCCGCGTGCTCAAGGGGATCGTCGTCCCCGACCACGAGGCGTTGGCGGTGAGGGTCACGGCACGCGCGGACGGGGACCGCGTCGACGTGGCGATCGACGGCGAGCGGCCGCACTACCGTGCCGTCGCACGCCTCGACCCCGCCGGGAACCGCGGCATGCCAACGGAGCGGCCGCCGGACATGCCAGCCGAGCTCTCGGCGCTGCCTCCGCTCTCGCTGCCGATCGCCGACATCTACCGCGACCTGCTCTTCCACGGCCCGCACTTCCAGCGCCTCGCCGCGGTCACCGGGCTCGACGCGCGGGGTGCGAGCGCAGTCGCGATCCCGTCGGCACGGGCGGGCGGCTCCGACATCGGCGCGGGGTCGAGCTGGCTGCTCGACCCGGTGCTCGTCGACTGCAGCTTTCAGCTGCAGGTGATCTGGAGCCGGCTCCAGTGGGACATGCTTCTGCTGCCCGCCGAGCTCGCCGCCTTCCGGATCTTCGACGCCCCGCGCCCGACCGAGCAGGTCAGGCTCGAGTTGCGGATCCGGCCGGAGAGCCGGGAGCCGATGAACCACGCGGACCACTGGCTGTTCGGCGCCGACGGCCGGTTGCTCGCGACCCTCAGCGACGTCGTCGGTGTGGGTTCGCGCGCGCTCAACCGGCTTGCATCGATCCAGCCGCGGAGCACGGTCGGAGGCTTGCGCTGACACGTCGCAGCGCGCTCATGTCCACGCGATGTCGCTGTACTGTTCGCCGTGAGGGATGTCGGTGCTGGTCGACACGCGTGCTGTTTCCCTGCCCGAGCGCTTCGATTATTGGGCTGCGCATTCGTGCGAGCTGTTCCACCCCGTCGACCTGCGGCCCGAGTTCGAGCGCCCCTTCTCGGGCGTCCTGATGGGGTCGAGGTTCGGACCGCTCGAGGTCTTCAAGTTGACCGCCGACGCGTCGCGGGCTGCGCGCACAGCGAAGGGGATCGCCAGCTTCGATCCCGAACGGCTGCTCGTGGCGGTTCAGACGCGCGGGGAATGTGTCGTGGCCCAGGGCGGGCGCCAGGCGAGCCTGCGGGTCGGCGACGTCGTCAGCTACGCCAGTTCGCAGCCCTACACGATGGAGGCGAACGCCCCGTTCGAGGTCGTGATCTTCACGATCCCGCGGTTGGCGCTCGGCGCCGATGCGGGGCGCCTGTACCGGAGCACGGCGACGCGGGTGCCGGGCGACATCGGGCTCGCTCCGCTCGCGGTCCCGTTCCTGCGCCGGATCGCGAGCGCGCTCAGCGGCGAGGAGCCGCCAGGCGACTTCCATCTCGCCGAGGCCGTGGTCGATCTCGTCCGCGGCCTCTACGCCGGGCGCCCGGGACCGGCGCCGTCGACGACCCCGCCGCCGATCACCGCCCGCGTGAAGTCATACATGGAGACGAACATCGTCGATCCCGAACTGCGCGCGGCGCGGATCGCGGCTGCCAACGCGATCTCCGAGCGCTACCTGTACAAGCTGTTCGCGGCCGAGGGCGAGTCGGTGCAGGCGTGGATCCGCGAGCGGCGGCTCGAGCGCTGCCGGCGGGACCTGGCCAACCCGGAGCTTCGCGACGAGACGATCTCGGAGATCGCGGCCCGCTGGGGGTGGAAGAGCGCTGCGCACTTCAGCCGCTGCTTCCACGACCAGTACGGGTCCTCGCCGCGCGCGTATCGCTCATCGACCTGGGTTGGCGTCTCGCGGCTGCAGCGCCCCGCGCCTCACTGATCGAAGAAGCTGATCGGATAGCCGAGGTGCGCCTCGGCGATCGCCGCCGCCTGGAAGTCGTGCTGGTGCACGCCGTTGGTGCGGAACGCGCAGAGGTCGCGCCAGAACCGCTGCAGGCGGGCGCCGTCGCGGGCGCCCGACGAGCTGCCCGCCCGGAACACCATGTCGCCCGCCTCCCAGCAGAGCTTGTGCGCCGTCATCAGCTGTCCGTAGATGCGGAACGTGCGCTCGGCGTCGAAGGTGCGCCCGCCGCTCATCGCCTCCCGCGCATAGTCGTGGTAGAGCTGCGCCGCACTGCATCACGATCGACTGCGCGGCATCGGTGTAGGAGAGCGCCAGCCCGAGGATCCGCTGGTAGTTGGGATCACGCAGGCGCGGTGCGCCGGGGCTGCCCGCGACGCGCCGCGTCGGCCTCTCCATCAACCGCTCGTACTCATCGATCGCGCCCTGGGCGTTTCCGACCTGGACGGAGTTCAGCTCCCCGAGCGCGACGGCCTGGAAGGACCCGCCGTACAGCGGGTTGCCGTGCAGCTCGTACCCGGGCGTCGAGCTGACGCCGATCGAGAACCACTCGGACTGCCTGATCGTCCGGTGCTCGGGAACGACGACGCCGTCGACTGTGACGCTGTGCGAGCCGCTTCCCTTGAGGCCGATCAGATCGCCCCAGTTGTCGAGCATCCGGAAGCTCTCGCGCGGCACCACGGCGACGATGTCCTCGCCGTCCCCGGCCACCGGGCAGAGCGGCCATGTGGTGGGTGGCGTAGGGCACGCCCGAGCAGAAGTGCCAGGTTCCCGAGACCCGGTAGCCGCCCTCGACGGCTTCGGCCCGGGCGTCCTGGTAGCCGAAGCTCGCCGAGGCGATGAAGTCCTCGCGCGAACAGCTCGTCCTGGGCGCGCTCGGGCCAGTACGACGCGGCCTGGAGCGCGTGCGCGGAGCCGAGCGCGAGCATCCAGCCCGTCGAGGGGCAGCCACGCGAGATCTCGACGATCACCCGGTAGTAGGTCGGCAGGTCGACCTCGAGGCCGCCGTAGCGGCGCGGCACGAGCATCCGGTAGAAGCCGGCCTCGGCGAACGCCGCGTGCAGTTTCTGGGAGTAATAGGAGCGCTGCTCCGTCGCGGCCTGCTGCTCGAGCAGTTCCGGACGAAACGCGGTCGCCCTCGCGACCAGATCCTCGGTGTCGACCGCCATCCGCAGTCAGGCTAGGCGCCCGGCGAACGCCGGACCGAGCCGGTGTGCAGGCTCCGGCAAGCGACGCGCCCAAGAGTGCAGGACAGGACAAGTGCGCCACCGAGGGCGGGCATAAGATCGCGCGCATGCCGCAGACACATGTACCCCACGGTGCCGCGCTCGACCGCGCGCTCGAGGCGTTGAGCGGTGCCGTCGGACCGGACCGCGTGCACACCGACGAGGACACCGTGCGTTCCTACCGGGACCCGTTCCAGCCATCGACCTGGGACGACTATGCAGCATCCGCGGTCGTGACCCCGCGCAGCGTCGAGGAGATCCAGGCCGTCGTCCAGGTCGCCAACGAGCACCGGGTGCCGCTCTGGACGGTCGGGCAGGGGCGCAACAACGGCTACGGCGGGCCCGCGCCGCGCGTCAGGGGCTCCGTGATCGTCTCGCTGCGCGAGATGAACCGCGTGCTGGAGATCGACGAGGACCTGGCTACGCGGTCGTCGAGCCGGGTGTGCGGTGGTTCGACCTGTACGAGGCCCTGCGCGCGGGCGGCCACAAGCTGTGGCTCTCGTGCGCGGACCTCGGGTGGGGCAGCGTGGTCGGCAACTCGCTCGACAACGGGATCACCTACCTGCCCTACGGCAGCGACTTCACCGCGCCATGCGGGATGGAGGTCGTGCTCGCCAACGGCGAGCTGATGCGGACCGGGATGGGCGCGATGCCCGGCAACCGTTCCTGGCACACCTACAAGCGCGGTCTCGGGCCGGTGCTCGACCCACTCTTCATCCAGTCCAACTACGGCATCGTCACGAAGATGGGGCTGTGGCTGCTGCCACAGCCGCCGTGCTACATGCCGCTCTGGATCCGCGCCTGGAGCGACGACGATCTCGGTCCGCTCGTCGAGACGTTCCGCACGCTGATGCTCGACCGCACGATCGAGGGCGTCCCGCAGATCATCAACACGCTCGATATGGCCGCGATGGTCAGCTCGCGCTCGGACTGGTACGACGGCGAGGGGCCGATCCCCGACGCGCGGATCGACGAGATCGCCCGCGAGCTCGAGCTCGGCCGCTGGATCATGCGCCTGGCGCTGTACGGCGATGAGCCCGTCGTCGACCACCGTTTCGCCAAGGTCAAGGAGGCGTTCGAGCGCATCCCCGGTGTCGAGGTCCGCGGCGCCAAGTGCGACCCCGATCAGGTCGCCGAGCTGACCCATCCTGCGGAGCTCGTGCAGGCCGGCGTTCCCAACCTCGAGATCAACCGCATGACCGCATGGTACGGCGGCGAGTCGGGCGGCCATATCGGCTTCTCGCCCGTGGCGCCGCTGACCGGGAAGGAGGCGCTCGCGCTGCGCGACCTCCTGCGGGAGCTCGTCGAGCAGCGCGCGAACCTCGACTATCAGGCCGCGCTGCTGGTCATCAACCCGCGCTCGATGGTCCACATCACGATGATCATGTTCGATACGAGCGACGAGGCGCAGACGCGCCGCGCATACGAGACGTGCCGGCTGCTCGTCGAGGAGGCCTCCAGGCACGGTTACGGCGAATACCGGGCGCACCTCGACTTCATGGACGTCGCAGCCGACCAGTACAGCTTCGCCGACCACGCCTACCGCCGCTTCTGCCAGCGCATCAAGGGCGCCGTCGACCCCAACGGCATCCTCTCGCCGGGCCGTCACGGCATCTGGCCACCGTCATAGCCGACGACCGCCGACCGGGGCGGCGGTGCCGTGTCGCCAGTCAGAGCGCGAGCTCCGCGGCGGCGCGAGCGACGATCACCGGATCGTGCGTCGCGCAGATGACGGTGTGGCCGTCGCGCGCGGCGGCATCGGCGAGGCGCTGCGCGACCACCGTCGCGTTCGCGCGGTCGAGCCGCGAGGTCGGTTCGTCGGCGATCAGCAGGCCCCGCGCCGTCAGCAGCGCGCGTGCGAGTCCGGCGCGCTGACGCTCGCCCGCTGAGAGCGCGGAGGCGCGATGGCCGCTCCGGTCGCCGAGGCCGAGTCCACCCAGCAGATCGGTCACGAGCGCGTCGCTCCCGGTTTGCCCGTCGCCGCGCAGCGCCAGCGCGAGGCGGAGGTTCTCCCGCACGGACAGGAAGCCGACGAGCTTCGGATCCTGTTCGATCAGGCCGATCGTCGTGCGGCGCAGCGCCGCCATCGCCTCCCGGTTGAGGCTGTGCAGGGGGGAGCCGTCGACGATCACCTCGCCGGCGTCCGGACCGTCAAGGCCGGCGAGGAGCCGGAGCACCGTCGTCTTGCCGCTTCCCGAGCGCCCGGTGACGACGGTCAGGACGCCCGGCGCGAACGTATGCGTGACGTCGCGCAGCACGACTCGCAAGCGAGCGGCGTCCGCGACCTGCCGGCCGACGCCGCGAAGCTCGACGCTGACCGGCGCCGCGCGAGGAGCGCAGGCGATTCGATCAGCCGGCGGCGGCCGCTCGGTGGCAGGCGCCGCGCCGCGCGCCACTGGCCGCAGCATCAGTCCGCCGGCGAGCACTTCGCTCTGCGCCCGGGCGCCGATTCCAGCCGACCGGCGCAGATCCGGCGGCACCTGCAGCCAGCCCGAGGGCGAGAGCACGAGCCGGCGCGTGCCGCCGACGCGCTCCTCGGCGATCCGGCCATCGCGCAGCGTGATCGTCCGATCGGCGTGTGCCTCGGTCTGTGGATCGTGGCTCGCGACGATCACGCTCGTGCCCGTGGCGCGGGTCATGCGGCCGAGGAGCTGCCGGACCTCCGCGGCGGTCGTCGCGTCGAGCTCGCCCGTCGGCTCGTCGGCCAGCAGCAGGAGCGGGTCGTGCGCGAGCGCCGCGCACAGCGTCAGGCGCTGGCGCTCGCCTCCCGAGAGCTCGGCTGCGACCGCATCGCCCCGGTCGCCGAGCCCGGCGGCATCGAGCAGCGCCTGCGCGCGGGCCGCACGGGCTCGCCCGGGAACCCCGCGCAGCGCGAGCGGCAATGCGACCACGCCCCGCGCCGGCAGATCGGGAGAGAGGGCGTGAGTCGATTGCCCCAGCACGCCGACGTAGCGGTGGCGCACCTGCGCCCGGGCGCGCGCGCCGAGCCGGCCGATGTCGCGGCCCATGAACAGCACCCGCCCCGCCGCCGGCGCCTGCACACCCGCGATCACGCGCAGGAGCGTCGTCTTGCCCGAACCGCTGGGACCGAGCACGCAGACGTGCTCACCCTTGCGCAGATCGAGATCGAGACCGGCGAGCGCCGCGGCATCGCCGAAGCTGCTGCGATGGACGACGAACACGTCGCGAAGCTCGAGCAGGTGCGTCATCGCCGCGACACCGTCCCCGAGCCGGCGAGGACCGGCAGTGCGGCGACCGCCACCGCCCACGCCACGATCTCGGTCACGGGCACGACCGCGACCAGGGGCGGCCAGGCGCCACTCTGGGCCGCGAGCCCGCCGCGCGTGACGAACAGCGCACTGAGTCCGACCGCGAGCGCGGCGCCGGGGGCGGACCCGAGCGTCGCGGCGACCGCGAGGCGGGCGACGAGCTCGGAGCGGACGGCGCGCGGGCCGACGCCCTGCGCGCTCAGGTCCTCCTCGATCCGGCGGTCCCGCAGCGGCCCGAGCAGCACCAGCATCAACCCGGCGCCGGCGAGGATCGCGGCGATCCCCGCGCCGACGAGCAGCGTCGCGGCGACCGCCCGCGAGACCGCGGCCGCGGTGAGTCCGCGCTCCACGTCCTCGCGGAACTGAACGTCGAGCCGGCGGAACGTCGCCGCGCGCAACGCCGCTCGGAGCCGCTGGGGGCGTCGCGAGTCGATCCACAGCTCGTCGGGCCGGCCCTGGCCCGGCAGCTGCGCGTCGAGCGCGGCGGCGAGCACGCCCTGATCGGCGACGACGAACCCCGCGTTGCCGGGCCCGACCGTGGGGAACCGGCGGAGGACGCCGACGACCCGCGCGGACACCGGGAGCCCATCGACGGTGAGCGCCAGCCGGCCGTCGCGTCCCGCGCTCGCGGCGGTCTGCGGATCGGCGAGGATCGGGACCGCCCACCGGTCGCTCGGCTGGGCGGGGCGCAGCACGCCCGGAAAGCCGCTCGCATCGAAGCGGAACGAGCCGCCGGTCCGACCGGACGGACGGGCGCCGGCCGCGAGCGCGCCGACTCCGCGCCAGCCGCCCATCGCCAGCAACCCCGAGCGCCGCCCGCCGGCGTGCGAACCCGGTCCCGCCGTCCACTGCAGCGGACCGACGCGGATCGACTCCACCTCCTGCGTCGTGGCCGCCGGGTTCTCGGCGTTCTGATGCCCGTTCGTCGCCTCGAGGCCGGCCGACTCGTCGATCTCGAGCGCCTCGAGCTGCCAGTGCCCGCGGGGGACGGCGGCGCTCAGGCGGGCGCCGCCGGGGCCGGGGCTCCCGAGCTCGATCTGCCGCAGGTCTCCGAGCGGGCCGAGCAGGTCGGCGACGACGGTGACGGCGATCGCGGGCGAGCGAACGATCACGGTGAGCCGGGTCGCCGCGGCGGGCAGGCTGGGGCCGGGTGTCCGCAGCGGACCGGGCGGCAGCAGCCGGCGCGCGAGCTCGCCCAGCGGCGCCGACGCGTCCGACCGGCGCCAGCCGTGCATGAGCGTGAGCCCGGCCGCCGGTACGCCCAGCGCGGGCTCGGTCACCGAGCCGGCTGTGCTCGCGTAGGTCGCATCCGTCCGGCGCACGGGGAGCACGACCCCGTCGGCGAGCGTGCGCCAGCGCGCGAGCGGGGCGACGGCGAGCGGCGCAGCGAAGTCGGGTCCGGGCGCGACCGTGAGATCGAGCGGCACCCGAGCCGCGGCCTGGTCGGCATCGCCCCGCGCGAGCGTCGCCCGGAAGCTGAGCGCGAATCCTCCGAGGCCGACGCCGATCGCCACGAATGCGACGGAGAATCCGGACAGCCCGCGGTTGCGCGCGAGTCCGACGATCGCCAGGCGCATGATCGGCGGTCCGCGGCGGGCGGTCCGCTCGAGCACGGTCAGCAGCGGTCCGGTGAGGCAGAAGATGACGGCGCCCGCGGCCACGCACCAGATCGGCGGCGCGAGCGCCGGCCAGGCGCCGCCGACGGACGGCCCGAGCGCGGCGGCGGCCGCGAGCGCGAGCGCGCCGGCGACGGCGGCGGCCGCGAGCAGCTCGCGTCGTGGCGGAAGGGCGGCGCAGCTGAGCACGGCGGTCGCGAGCAGCCAGGCTCCGAGGAGTACGAGCACGGCCCCCGGGGTCAGCAGGCTCTGTGCCAGCACCGCGGTCGCGCTCTCCTGCGCGAGGCCGGACAGCGCGAGCGCCGCGAGCACGGAACCGGCCGCTCCCGCGACCGAACCGGCCGCGCTCAGCAGCGCGGCTTCGGCCACGACGAACACGAGCATCTGCGAGGACGTCGCCCCGGCCAGGGCGAGCCGCTCGAGCTCGGCGCGCTGCTGCGGGCGCAGGGCCGCGGCGCCGAGGAGCACGAACAGCCCGACGATCACGACCGCCCCTCCGCCGATCAGTTCGAGCCGCGCCGGCGCCGATCCGGCCTGCGCGCGGGCCTCCGCGATCCCCGAGAACGGCGCGCTCAGACTGAACTGCTGGGAGAAGTCGAGCAGCTGCGCCTGCGCCGCGAGGAGGCGAGCATCGATGGACGCAAGCTCCCAGCTGTGGAGCCCCGCCGTCGGCAGCAGCGCGACCCAGCTGCGCACGCGGAACAGCCCGCTGAGGCCGGCGAGGTGATCGAGGCCGGCGACATCGCCTGTCAGGACCAGCGGCCATGGGCCGTCCCCGACCGCCGTGAAGCCGAGCGGGACGTTCGAATCGAGTCGTCCGCGCCCGACGACCTGCAGCCGGACGCCCGCCGCGCGGAGCGCCGTCGGGACCCTCCCGCCGCCCGCGAACAGAACCGGGCAGCGCTGTGCTCGGCAGCGGCCGAGCACAGCGCTGCGGTCGCCGGCGAGCCACGGGCTCAGCGGGAAGATCGCTGCAGGGCGCACGACGGTGCCGCTCAGGCGGACCGGGTCGAGCAGCGCGACCCGCGTGATCCGGCGGGCGCCCAGGCGCGCGAGAACGGCCGTCGCCTCCCTCGATGCCGCCGCGGTCACCGGCCCATCCCAGGTCACCCGGAGCGTGCGATCGAGCGGCGCCAGCGCGCCGAGCGTCTGGCGCGCAGCCTGGTCGCCGGCGATCGCCACCTCCGTCGCGAGAGCCCCGCCGCACGCGATCGTGACGGCCAGGCCGATCGCCGGCCACAGCCAGCGACTGCGGCTGCGCCGGGCGCGCGCGCAGGCGAGCAGAACCGGAGCTGTCAGCCGGCGCACGTCAGTCGCTCCGGGTCTGCCGCCCCGGGCCGTGCCCTACGAGTCTCGGCGCAGCGCCTCGAGGCCGCCGCGCAGGAACTCGAGCACCTGGTCGAGGATCGCCACCCCCTGCTCGTGCGTGATCGGCGCGCCGTCCGCGGCGGCGGCGAGGGACCGGTCGTGAACGGCGGTGAGCGCGGCGGTCATCGAGGCGGCGACCAGCAGCGCGCTGATGTCATCGGGGGCGGTGCCGAGGTCGGTGGCGATCGACTCGGCGAGGAGCGGCTCGAGCTGCGCGTCGCGCGCGCGCAGCTTCATCTTCAGCCCCGGTTGGGCGGCGAGGACCTGCTTGCGGAGCCTGTCGGCCTCGTCGGGCGGCTCCAGCGAGGCGAGCAGTCCACGGAGTGCATCCACGGTGGTGGTGCCGGGCGGCCGCTGCGCCAGGGTGCGCCTGAGGTTGCAGAGCTTGGCGGGGATATCGCAGAAGAGGATGTCCTCCTTGCTCTCGAAGTAGGCGAAGATCGTCCGCGGGGAAACCTGCGCGGCCTCCGCGATCTCGGCGAGGGTCGTCTCGTCGTACCCCCGCTCCGCGAACAGCTGCAGCGCTGCGCGCGCGATCGTGTCGCGCGTCAGCTGCTTCTTGCGCTCGCGCAGCCCGGGCCTTGCGAGCTCCGGCTCTGACGGTGACAGCTCGGACGTTCCCACCTCCCTTCCAGTCTATCAGGATGTTTTCACAAAAGGCAATTTTGCAATGAGTGTTGACTTTCGCCCTGGAGTCGCTATAAATGCACGGCTTGCAGAATTGCTAAGGGTGAAAGTTGGAGCGCAGATGCAGAGAATCGCTCGCTGGACCATGTCCCACAGCCGCGCCGTCGTCGTCGCCTGGATCGTCGCGGCGATCGCCATCCTCGCCGTGTCGGGCTCGGTCGGAAAGAAGACCGCGAGCGACTTCACGCTGCCAGGGACCGGAACCCAGCACGCGATCGACCTCCTGAAGAGCCGCTTCCCGGCGCAGTCGGGCGACGCGGACCAGATCGTCTTCCACGCGCGGACGGGCACGCTCAGCGCCGTCGCCGACCGCGCGAAGATCGACGCGATGCTCGCCCGCGTCGCGCGGCTGCCGCACGTCACCGCGGTCGTCAGCCCGTACGCACCTGGCCAGCACGCGATCTCCCGCGACGGCACGATCGCGTTCGCGACCGTGCACTTCGACGCGAACGCCGCCGCGCTGTCCAAGACGACCGTTCAACGCGTCATCTCGACGGCCGAGGCGGCCCGTTCGTCACAGCTCCAGGTCGAGCTCGGCGGCCAGGCGATCGAGCAGGCCCAGCAGGCCTCGCTCGGCTTCGCGACGGCGGTCGGCATCGCGGCCGCGATCCTGATCCTGCTCGTCAGCTTCGGATCCTTCAGCGCGATGGGCCTGCCGATCGCGACGGCGCTGCTCGGGCTCGGCGCCGGCATCGGCGTCATCACCCTCGCCAGCCACGTGATCGACATGCCGGCCTTCGGGTCGGAGCTCGCGCTGATGATCGGCCTCGGCGTCGGCGTCGACTACGCGCTGTTCATCGTCACCCGCTTCCGTGAGAACTACCGCACCAACGGCGGCGACGTCGAAGGGGCGGTCGAGGCGGCGATCAACACCGCCGGCCGAGCGGTCCTGTTCGCCGGCGCGACGGTCGTGATCGCCCTGCTCGGGATGTTCGCGCTCGGAGTGACGCTGCTCGATGGGGCCGCCGTCGCGGCCGCGATCGGCGTCGTGCTCGTGATGGGCGCATCGCTGACACTGCTGCCCGCGCTGCTGAGGATGCTGGGGCGCCGGATCGGGGGAGAGCGCAGCCGCCGATCGCGGCGGGCTGGACAGCCCGCCCGTCCCGCCTTCTGGCTGCGGTGGGTGCAGCGCGTCCAGCGGTTCCCGGCGCTGACGGCGATCGGCGCGACGCTCGTGATGCTCGCGCTGGCGGGTCCGGCGATCGGTCTCAGGCTTGCGTCGAGCGATGCCGGCAACGACCCCACCAACCAGACGACCCGCCTGGCGTTCGATCTGCTCGCCCGCGGCTTCGGCCCGGGCTTCAACGGTCCGCTGCAGCTGGCCGTGGCGCTGCCGCGCGCGCACGACACCGCCGCCCTCGCAGAGCTCACCGGTGCGCTCGACCGGACGAGCGGCATCGTCTCGGTCGCAACTCCACGCCTCAATGCGAGCGGTACGGCGGCCGCGATCGTCGCGTTTCCGTCGAGCTCGCCCCAGAGCTCCGAGACCGCGAGCCTGGTCGCCCGGCTGCGAGGCAGCGTGATCCCACCCGTCGCGGACAGGACCGGCGCCCGCGTCTACGTCGGGGGTGCGACGGCGGCGCAGGTCGACTTCTCGCACGTGCTGGCGAGCAAGCTCCCGGTGTTCATCGGAGTTGTGATCGCGCTCGCCGCGCTGCTGCTCCTCGTCGTGTTCCGCTCGCTCGTGATCCCGGTCCAGGCGGCGATCATGAACCTGCTCTCGATCGGCGCCTCGCTCGGCATCATCCAGGCGGTCTTCGAGCGCGGCTGGCTCGCGAGTCTGTTCGGAACGCAGGCGGGTCCGATCGACGCGTTCATCCCCGTGCTGACGTTCGCGATCGTGTTCGGGCTGTCGATGGACTACGAGGTGTTCCTGATCTCGCGCGTGCACGAGGAATGGCAGGCTCGCCGGGATGCCTCCGCCGCCGTTCGCGAGGGTCTTGCCCGGACCGGCCGCGTGATCACGGCCGCCGCCGCGGTGATGGTCGCCGTCTTCGGGGCGTTCGCGATCAGCGGCGACCGCGTCCTCGCGATGTTCGGCATGGCGATGGCGAGCGCCGTCTTCCTCGACGCGCTGATCGTGCGGATGCTGCTGCTGCCCGCTGTCCTGCAGCTCCTCGGGCGCACCACGTGGATGATCCCGGAGTGGCTCAACCGCCGGCTGCCGAAGCTGGCGATCGAGCCGGAAGCGCACCCACTGCCGCACGCAGCGCTCGACGCGACCCTCGAGCCGGCGTTCGAGGCGGGGTCATGACCGTCGATCGCTGACCAGTCGCAGCGGGGGAGCGGGCCCGCAAGCCCGCTCCCCCGATTGACGGCCGGCGGGGTGGGCCCGTCGCATACTTGTGAGCGTGGCATTGCGCGATCACGATCGGACGCGCGTCGGCGGCGAGGAGCCGATGCCCGACGAGCTCAGCCCGCGGCACATCCGGCGCCGGTTGCTGCAACTGGCGGCGGTCGTCACTGTGGTCGTCGCCGTCCTCATCGCCGGGCCGGGCCTCGGCAGCCTGCGGCGGGAGTTCAGCCACGCATCGGCGGGCTGGTTGCTCGTCGGCGTCGGCTGCGAGATTCTGTCTGCGCTCTCCTACGTCGTGATCTTCCGCGCGGTGTTCTGCCGGCGGATGAGCTGGCGCCTGAGCTACCAGATCGGAATGGCCGAGCAGGGAGCGAACTCGGTCCTGTCGGTCAGCGGCGCCGGCGGCCTCGCGCTCGGTGTCTGGGCGCTCCGGCGCGGCGGGATGAGTGTGGAACACATCGGCCGGCGGACGGTCGCGTTCTTCTTCCTGACGAGCCTGCCGAACGTCAGCGCCGTGATGGTGATCGCAGTGCTCTCGGCGCTCGGGCTGCTCGGCGTCGACCGCAGTCCGGCGTTCACCTACGCGGCCGGCGCGGCCGCCGCGATCGCGACGGCGGCCGTTCTGTCGCTGCCGTTGCTGCTGAGGGACCGCCGGCCCGCGCGGCCGCGGGCGTCGGTCCCGTCCGGGCGGGTCGCGTCGGCGCTCGGCTTTGCGCGGCGCTCGCTCGCGCAGGGTGTGCTGGACGGCGTGTCACTGCTGCGCCACCGCCCGCTGCCCGTGCTGGCGGGCGGGTTCGGCACGATGGCCTTCGATCTCGCCGTGCTCGGGTCCACGTTCAAGGCGACTGGCCACTGGCCCGGCGTCGGTGTCCTCGCGCTCGGCTACCTGATCGGGCTGCTCGGGGGCAACCTGCCGATCCCGGGCGGCATCGGCGGCGTCGACGCCGGGCTCGTCGGCGTCTTCGCGCTCTACCACCAACCGCTCGCGGCGACGACCGCTGCCGTCCTGCTCTACCACGCGATCTCCCTGTGGGTCCCCGCCGTCCTCGGCAGCGTCGCGTTCGTCAAACTGCGCGCCACGCTGCACCGGTCGCCCCAGCCGGCCTCGATCTGCCTGCCGCTCGCCGACCCGCTGCCGCGGGCCCGGCCCGCGGCGCTCGCCCAGTAGCCGCGGGTCGGTTGCTACTCGGTCGGGTACCGCAGCCCGATCGTCTGCCGGACCTGGTCCATCGTCGCCATGATCGAGATCGATTCGGAGAGCGGCATGATCTCGCCGGCCTGATCGCGGCCGGACGCGATCAGGCGCTCCGCCTCGTCAGCCTGGAACTGCATGCCGCGCCCCGGGACGGTCTGCTCGAACGTCGAGACCAGCTCGCCCGCGGCGTCGTACTGGCGGAACGTGGTCGGCGTGTACCAGACGGCGTCGATCTCGATCCGTCCCTCGGTGCCGAGCACCGTCGCGCGGTTGGGACCCGGGGTCGTGCTCGCGCAGTAGAGCACGGCGGTCTGGCCGCCGGGGTACCGAAACAGGATCGCGGTCTCGGCGTCGGCGCCGGTGTCCTTGAAGGTGGCGGCGGCTTGGTGGGAAGTCGGCGTGCCGAGCAGGTCGGACGCGAACGAGATCGGGTAGACGCCGAGGTCGAGCAGCGCGCCGCCGCCCAGTTCGAGCGCGTTGATGCGATGGGCGGGATCGTCGGGCAGACGCTGCGTGTGGTCGGCGAGCAGGGATCGGATCTCGCCGAGCGCGCCGTCGGCCACCAGCTTGCGCACCGCGACCATGTGCGGAAGCCAGCGCGTCCACATCGCCTCGAGCAGGACGAGTCCCCGCTCGCGGGCGAGATCGGCGAGCTCCTGCGCCTCGGCGGCGTTGATCGTGAACGGCTTCTCGACAAGCGCATGCCTGCCGGCGCGCAGCGCCAGCGAGGCGTCGCTGTGATGGCGCGTGTGCGGTGTCGCGACGTAGACGATGTCGACCGCGTCGTCGGCGACGAGCGCCTCGTAGCTCGGGTGCGCCCGCGGGATTCCGAAGTCGGAGGCGAACCGGCGGGCGGACTCGGCGGTGCGGGAGCCGACGGCGACGACCTCGTGCCCGGTCAGCTTGAGATCGGCGGCGAACGCGCGAGCGATCCCGCCAGTGCCCAGGATGCCCCATCTGACCTGACCGCCCACAGCCGGGACGCTACCAAGGCGGCGCTACTCGTCGTCGACAGGCTTGACCAACGGCCCCAACGCGAGCGCGCAGGTCACGCTGCGCAGCGTGTCGCTGAGATCACGCGCGCCGGCGGCATAGACGGGGCTGCACGGGTCGTGGAGCAGAAGGCGCGCCCGCGCGAGCGCGGTGGGGTCGAGCGGCTCGCCGGATTCGAGCATCCGCGCCAGCGCTTCGATCAGAGCGCCGGCGCGGTGGATCGCCTCCCGGTCGACGGGGACGGTCGCGTCGAACGGGTGCGGCCCAGCCGCTGCCGCGGTGACGAGGCGCCGCCACCGGCGGGCGAGCCGGCGGCGGTGC
This sequence comes from uncultured Solirubrobacterales bacterium, assembly GCA_963705995.1. Classification (GTDB taxonomy): domain Bacteria; phylum Actinomycetota; class Thermoleophilia; order Solirubrobacterales; family Solirubrobacteraceae; genus Palsa-465. The sequence goes on along the minus strand of CAVPLN010000036.1, from coordinate 215,747 downwards.
CGCGCGCTGTGCAGCTCGCGAGCGCGGATCGAGAGTTCGACGGCTCCGTCGGGGTTGGCGCCGCGCGCCAGGCGTTCGTCCAGGCGCTGGGCGTGGAGCCGCGTGCGGATCACCGTTCGCAGCGAGCAGCGCTCGATTCGGATCGCGTACGGATCCGGCCCAGGGGCGATCAGCACGGATGTTGCGATGGTGCTCATCGGGAAGGCTGCCCTCGCTCGGTTCGGTTGACTGCGCGTTGCCGGCAGAAGCCTGCACAGGTTCGGATCGGGTCGTGGCGAGACCGACAGCCCGGCTACACCCGATTGCAGCGCTGCTTCATCGGACCCGTGGGGCGGCTCCCCTCCCTGACGCCTGCCAAAACCCCTCTTGACGGCGCCGTTTGCAGCCGTCAGGCTGCAAACGGCGGGTTCTCCCCGTCGCGGTCCATTGAAGCCATGCTTGATACGAACACGTCGCGCGTCAGCTCGGGAATCGTCGCTCTCGATGAGGCGCTGGACGGGCTGTACTGGGGTGACAATGTCGTCTTCGACGCGGACAACACGTCGGCCGAACCGTTCTACACCGCGATCGCCGACCTCCCCGGCGCCTTCGACGCGCGGATCCAGGTGTCGCTCACGGGCGCCTCGCTCGCTCGCCCGCGCTCGCCGCTGACGACGATCGACGCCGGTCCCGACGGCCGGCTCGATCAACCCGCCGACCTGCTGCGCGAGATCCAGCGGCTGTGCGCCGGGCCGAGTCGCCGGCTGCTGCTGTTCGAGTCGCTCGACAGCATGGTCGCCGCCTGGGGAACGCGCGCCACGCACGCGTTCTTCGCGCGCTGCTGCCCGTTCCTGCTCGAGGCCGGCGCGATCGCCTACTGGACGTTGAGCGCCGCGAAGACACCCGACTCCGTGCGCGAGACCGTTCGCGCGGTGACCCAGTGCATCCTGCGGATCGACGAACGCAGCGTGCGGATCACGAAGGCCGAGGGGCGGCACGACGGCGTGATCGGATCGGTGCTCCTGTGGCAGGGGGAGGCGGGTCGCCAGGTGCTCGAGGCGGCGAGCGTCAACAGCCGGGTTGCCGCGTCGCTGAGGGCGCTGCGCCGCGCCCGGGAGCTGAACCAGCAGGATCTGGCGCACCTTGCCGGCGTGACCCCGTCGGCCATCTCGCAGGCCGAGCGGGGGGAGCGCGGGCTGTCCCTGGCGACAGTCGTGCGCCTCAGCCAGTCGCTCGGGATCACCGTCGACGATCTGCTGCGCGGGGAGGACACGAACCTGTACCGGATCGGGCGCCGGATCGAGAATCCCCAGCGCGGGCATGAGCCGTCGATCAACCTGATCGGCGGCGAGGACGCCGAACTGCGGGTGGATCTCGTCCAGCTCGCGCCGCGGGAGGCGGGCGCGCCGCAGATGCGTACGAAGGGCACGGGGATCGTCGCCGTCGCCTCCGGACTCGTCCAGGTCGCCGTCGCCGGCGGGTCGCCGGCGATCCGGCACGGCGAGGTCCTCGTCGCCGACAGCGAGCGGATCGACGGCTGGCGCAACATCGGCAACTCCGAGGCGATGCTGTTCTGGATTGCGGTCTCGCGGCTGACCACCGCCCGGCCGCACCGCTCGGCTTCCTGAGCGTTTGACTCGTGACGCAGAGGCCGTCGCAGGCGCTGGGTCCGGGGACGGATCGCCGATAATCAACGGGTGACGGCGCCGCCGCAGCTCACGGACGCTGAACTCGCTGCCATCGCCGACCCCGCCGCGCTGCTCGACCACGTCTGGGCGCTCGAGCCATGGGGGCGCTACGCCGAGCGAGAGGCGGCACTCGACAGGCTCGAGGCGGTCCTCGATCGGGCCGACGACCCGCGCAGCCCACCCGGTCGGAACTGGCGCCTGGAGCTGCTCGCCGAGCGGGCGATCGACGTCGGCCGCTCACGGTTCCTCGACGAGGCCCTGGCGCTCGTCGAGGAGGTCAAGCGCAGAGCCGATCCGGCTCACGAGATCGCGCTCGCGCGTGCCGGCCTGGCGGCCGGGCAGGCGCTCGCCTGGATCGGAACCGACGACGCGACGCGGCAGGCCAACCAGGCCTTCGCCGAGGCCGCGGGCCGCTTCGCCGCGCTGGGGTGTCGCGACTGGCAGGGTTCGGCATTGCTGCGCCGCGGCTTCTCGGCGTGCTACCAGTACGGCGATCTCGTTCGCGCAGAGGAGCTGATCCGGGAGGCGCTCGACACCTACCTGCCCGACAGCGAACGCCTGCCCGGTGCGCTCGACACGTATGCCAACGTGCTCATCGACCTCGGCGAGTTCGATCGTGCCGCCGACGTCATCGACCGAGCGACCGTGCTCGCCCGCAGCGATGAATTCCGCAAGCCGCGCGCCGACCTTGCCTGGACCCGCGCACGCCTCGCCGCCGGCCGCGGAGACGCCGGCGCGACCGAGCGGCTGCTCCGGGAGGCCGAGCGCGAGGCGGTGGCGATGGACTGGTTCGAGACCCACATCGGGCTGTCCTTCCTGCTCGAGGCGGCCGAGCTGCTCGATCGGGTCGGCCTCGGCGCGCAGGCGCGGGGATACCTCGAACGTGCCCGCGAGCGAGGTGGCGACGACAACGAGGAGGTCATTCAGACCGCCGCGGTGCTCCGTGCCCACTCCGGAGACCCGGGGCTGGCGCTCGAGGAGCTGCAGAGGCTCGCTCGCGTGGACTGGCTCGAGAAGCGCCTCGTCTGGCGTCATACCCTGTTGATCGCGTGGGCGACGTTTCGCGACGGCCGCGATGGGGCCGGCGAGCCGGCCGCGCGTGCCCTCGCGCAGGCGATCGCGTGCGGCGGTCTCCGCGTCGCCCAGGCCGGTGAGCCGGAGATCGTCGCGGCGCTCGCGCCGCTTGCCGAGCAGGCTGGCTCAGCGGCGGCGCGCGAGCTCCTGCTCGCCGGCCGGGGCCTGCTCGTCCGCCTGTTCGGGACGCCGTCGGTCGCCGGGGCGGATGGCTCGCCGGTGGAGCTGCCGGCCGGCATGCCGGGCGAGCTCGTCCGCCGGCTGGCTCTGCACGAGCAGGGGCTGGCGGTCGACGCGGTGCTCGAGGCGTTCTTTCCCGACGCGTCGCCTGCGGTTGCCCGGCAGCGCCTGCGGCAGGTGCTGACCCGCCTGAGGACGGCGGTTGGGGAGGCGGTCGTGCGGGACGGCGACACCCTGCGTCTGGTCCCGGCCTGGGTGGACGCCCGGGAGTTCCTGGCCATCGCCGAGCGCGTTCGCGGTGCCTCCGGAGCGCGTGCGGTGCAGCTCGCCTACGCCGCGCTCGCACTCTGCCGCGCTCCGCTGCTGCCGTCCGACCCGTACGCGGCCTGGGCGGAGGAGGCGCGTGCGAAGGTCCGCGACCGGCACCTGGAACTGCTCGATCTCGTCGCCGGCGACGCCGTGGCGCGCGGCTCTCATCGCGAGGCTCTGACCGCGCTCGAGGCGGCGCTCGCAGAGGATCCCGACGACGAGACTCGCCGGACGGCCGCGGCCGAGCAACTCCTCGCGCTCGGTCACCACCGCGCCGCGGGGCACCTCACCTCTGGCTCTGACTCGGGTCCGGAGTGAGCTTCCGGGGCGCCAGTGTCGCTGCAGGACGCTAGAGCGGGGGGACCTGGTTGTTGACCTGAGGTCCGTGGTAGAGGTGGTTGTGGCCTGCGCAGGCGGCCGGGAAGGTGAACTGGACGCTGTCGCTGCGGACGCCGTTGTAGCTCGCGAACAGCGTCACCTGCCCGACCGTGCCGACCGCGCACCGCGGGTCGGTGCTGCTCTGCACCTTGACGATGATCTTCATGATGTTCCCTGGATAGCCCCACAGCGTGGCGTCGTGCGAGTGGTACACCAGGTGCGGTTCCACCGTCATGATGATCAGGCGATCAGGCTGGTCGGCGACGCGATCGACCTGGCAGAGGATGCCCGAGACCGTGTTGGCCGCGAGGTCGATGTCGCCGTGGCCGCGCGCGTAGCTCCCGGTTGCGCCGGTGATCGGATCGCCGGTGTGGAAGCCCCAGGGTGGGATCCCACCGACGATCGGGACCTGCGCGCAGTACTGGACCGCGTAGGCGCCGGCCGCGCCGCCCGCGCACGTGAACGCCGCCAGCGCAGCCATCAGCACGAGCCCGAGTCCCGCTCCGCGGGTACTGCGCCGGCGACGGTGCATGGCGGGCGACTATAGACCGACCCGGCGCTTCCCGGCAGGCCGGCGCTATGCGCGCGGCAGCAGTCCTGGCAGGATTGCCGGGATGGCGCTCCGACTCCGGCCGTTGCGACTCGATGACGAAGCCGACGCCCTCCGAGCGCGGGCTGAGCTCGAGGCGGACGGCTTCACGTTCCTGCTCGACTGGAAGCCGGCCCAGCCGTGGGTGACCTATCTGCAGGAGCTCGAGCGTCGCAGGCGCGGGCTCGACCTGCCCGCCGACCGCGTTCCCGCCACCTTTCTCGCGGCGTCAGTCGGCCCCGACCTCGTCGGGCGCGTCTCGATCCGCCACCGGCTCAACGATTTCCTGCTCAACTTCGGCGGCCACATCGGCTACGCCGTCCGGCCCAGTTACCGCCGGCAGGGCTTCGCCGGCGAGATTCTCGGGCAGGCCCTGATCATCGCGCGAGCGGAGGGTGTCGAGCGGGTGCTGGTCACCTGCGACGAGGACAACGCCATCTCAACGCGCGTCATCGAACGTCACGGCGGCGTGCTCGAGGACATTCGCCCCGACCCGGACGGCCCCCCGAAGCGCCGCTACTGGATCGACTGACGCTCGCTCCGCGGCGACGGGCGCGGCACGCCCAGATCGGATCAGAGGTCGTCGATTCCCGGGAATCCGGTGTCGCCGGTCAGGCAGCCGGCGGTCAGGAGGGCGGCACCGAGATCGCCGGTGAAGAGCGTGTAGCGGCCACGACCGGCCGCGGCCCGCCACCGCGCGACCTGGGCAAGCGCGTGCATCGCGAACGCCCGTGCGCGCTCGAGCCAGCGCTCGTCGCCCGAGCGTGCCCACAGGGCGAGGAAGGCGAAGCCGTTGCCCGCCGTGCCATGGCACAGGCCCGCGTTGCGGGCGAGTGGCCCGGCCTGCCAGACGAGTTCGCCGGCGGCCTCGAGCAGGGCGCCGTGTTCCGCGTCCTCGATCCCGATCGGCGCGAGCGAGGTGACGATGCCGGCCGCGCCGTGGCACCACTGCACGCGCGGCGGCGCGCCGGTACGAGAGCCGCCGCGCAGCGGCGCCCAGCTCGCCCGGTCTCCGTCCCTGATCGCGAGCGACCGCGCGGTCAGGACCGCGCGGGCCTCGACCGCCGCCGCCCCTTCCAGCCACTCCGATGCACCGAACAGGGCGCGGATGTTGCCGGCGAAGCCGTGGCCGGCTCCGAGGTACCGGAGCCGGTTGCCGTAGAGGTCCTGGGTCCACAGCCCGTCCGCGTCCTGACGCTCCAGCAGCGTGCGGGCGCTCGTCCGCCACAGCGCGGCGAAGCGATCCTCGCCCGTGCGCTCGTACATGGCGCGAGCGGCGAGCATCGTGCCCGGGGCCCCCAGCAGCAGCTCGTTGGACGGGTGCGCGGCGTTCGCGGCGATCACGTCGGCGATCGCGTCTGCGAGCGACCGCGCCTCGCCTGCGGACCGCGCGTGGCGATGCGCGACGAGCAGAACCCCGCTCGATCCGACGAGCAGTGATGCACCGGCGCCCTCCTCGTCGGGCGACGCCGTGATCCCGTCGCAAAGGCCCCCGGCCACCGCTGGGAGATCGATGCCCGGCTCCCACAACCCGGCAGCGGTGAGCCGCGCCAGCGCATGCAGCACCCCGGCCGCGCCGATGTAGAGGCCGCGCAGAATGCCGTCGGGTGCCGTTCCCGGATCGTCGTCGCCGGGATGCAGCGGCCACAGGCGCTCGCCCCGCAGTGCACCCGCGACGCTATCGCAGATCGCGGTGATCCCGTCGCGGGCGCCGCCCGCTCGCCACCTCAGACCGGCAAGCGGCTCGTGGCGCGCGGGGTCGAACAGCGGCGCCGGCATCCCGCGCCCGAGTCTGTCACCACGGGACGTGCGCGCGCAGGCTGTCGCTCACGCCGCCGATCGACCCCAGGATCGGCCCGTCCTTGCCGAGGGCGTCGATCAGCCCCTCGATCATCGGCTGCACGACCTGGTCCATGTCGTTCCAGAACAGCGGCTTGGTGTCGGACGGCGGGCCGGCTGCGGCCGTGCGCGCGGTCAGATACAGCTCCTCGCACGCCGGCGCGAGAACGGTGCGCGCGTCATAGCTGCCCGACGCCAGCTTCGCTCTCAGCTCGAGCGCCTGAACGCCACAGAACAGCGCCACCGCCATGAAGTGCGTGAAGACGTCGAGCGATTCCCGAGCGAGGTTCGCCGCATTCATCGACTGGCTGTTGATGTTCTGGTTGAACTGTTCGGCGTGTGTCGGGAACCGCTCCACCATCGGCTGACCGTAGAAGCTGATCAGTGGCGACATCGAGTTGACGGCCACCTGCAGCGACTTGAGACCGACGTTGACGCCGGCGGTATTGCCGGTCAGCGAGGGGCTGAGGCCGTTGCTGAACTCGGGGGCCATCAGCAGCGCGATCTGCACGTCGAGGTGCTTGGCCATCATCGCGAGGTGGTAGCGGACGCTGTCCATGGCGACCCCCGTGTACTGGGCGAGGAAGTTGCCGGTCTGGAAGATCTCGCCGCTGTCGGGGTCGATCAACGGGTTGTCGTTGGCGCTGTTCGCCTCGATCTCGATCTGCCGCTTGGCGACGGCAAGTGCATCGACGATCGGACCCGTGAACTGCGGCAGGCACCTCAGCGAGTAGCGGTCCTGGATCAGCACGCCGGCCCGATGCGTCCGGTCGCGGCCCAGCTCCTGCCGGATCACCTTCGAGTCTCGGATCAGCAGCGCCATCGTCGCAGCGGCCCAGATCTGGCCGGGGTGGGGCTTCTGAGCGTGCACGAACGGAGCGAATGTCTGGTCGGTCGCGAGCAGGCTCTGCGCGAACAGCGCCTGTGTCGCGAACCCCAGCGCGACGAGGTCCAGCGCCCGGTCGACCGCATTCGCCGCGACGCCGGTCGATGCCCCCGTCCCGTTGTTGAGCGCGAGCCCCTCCTTCGGCTCGAGGTCGAGCGGCGCCAGGTCGAGCCGCTCGAGCGCCGCGAGCGCGTCGATCGTCTCGCCGCGGTGATCGACCAGGAACGACGGATCGAGTCCGAGGACGGCTCCCGCGATGTAACTCAGCGGGACGAGGTCGCCGCTCGCGCCGATCGAGCCCCGCTGGTACACGTGCGGCGCCGCGCCCGCGTTGAGGAAGATCGCGTAACGCTCGATGATCTCGGCTCGGATCGCCGATGCGCCCTTGAGCAGCGAATTGGCACGCAGCAGCATCGCGGCGCGGACGTCGGACTCCGGCAGCCGCGGGCCGGCGGCGGTCTTGTGCTGCCAGAGCGCGAGGCGCTGCACTTCGACGAGATCAGCTCTTTCGAGACGCCTGTCGGCCATCGCCCCGAACAGCGTCGAGACGCCGTAGATCGCCTCGTTGCGGTCGAGGGCCGCTCGGAGCGCGTGGCGTGAGCGCTCCACGCGATCCCAGATGTCGGCGTCCGCGGTGAGCTGCACCACCGCTCCCTGGACCACCGCCGAGATCTGCTCGAGCGTGAGGTCCTCCCCCGAGATGGTGACAGTCGTGATCCTGGCGGCCATGGTCGAATCATTTCCCATCGGCGAGCTCTGCGGGAACACTTTCTCGTCCGGCTTTGACAACCGGACGTTGCGGCGCCGTGCAGCGCGGGAAATGACAGTCGGCATACACCTGTCAACTCTTTGGAGCGCAACCACAACCTTTCGTTGTGGGGTTTGCGCGCCTGGATGTCCTCCGAGGACGCCGGTTGCCGCCGATCACCTTGACAGGGGCGAAGGTCCGGAATATGTTCGCGATCCCGCTACGACGGGCGGAGCGGTGGAGAGGCGATCGGGTGATCGCGCCAGGAATGGACACGACGATCGGCCCTGCCCCCGAGCTCACCGCGTTCCTGACAGTGACCTCACTGGTCCGTGGCAAGCGGACGAACGGAAAGGACGGCGAGACGTGAAATCAGCATGCGGGCGGCCAGGCGAGGACCGGCTGCCGAGCGCGGGCGGTCATCCGCCGGCTCCAGACACGTCGGACGGACGGCGGCCGTGACCTCGGTCGGCGACTCATGGACCCGGCCCGTCCCGCGAGGAAGCTCGGCCGGCGACGTCGAACGCGCCATCCAGGCGATCACGGTCGCGCTCGGGAGCGAGAAGGTTCTCGTAGACGAGGCGCAACTGCGCGAGTTCCGTGATCCGTTCTGGCACGCCGCATCCGATGAGTACTCGGCATCGGCCGTCGTCATGCCGACGACGGTCGAGGAGGTCCAGGAGGTCGTCCGCGTCGCCAACGAGACGAAAGTGCCCCTGTGGACCCACAGCCAGGGTCGGAACAACGGCTACGGTGGGCCGGCCCCGCGGGTGAAGGGGTCCGTGATCGTCAGCTTGCGCAACATGAACCGGGTGCTGGAGATCAACGAAGAGCTCGCCTACGCAGTCGTTGAACCGGGTGTGCGCTGGTTCGATCTCTACAACGAGATCGAGGCGCGCGGAGCACGCCTGATGCTCTCGGTGGCAGATGTCGGCTGGGGCAGCGTCGTCGGGAACACGCTCGACCACGGTGGCACGTACATGCCGTATGGCCTGGACTTTCAGATGCCATGTGGCATGGAGGTCGTGCTTGCCGGCGGGGAGGTGATGCGCACCGGCATGGGCGCGATGCCGGGCAATCGGGCGTGGCACTGCTACAAGCGCGGCCTCGGTCCGACGCCCGACCAGATGTTCATGCAATCGAACTTCGGGATCGTGACGAAGATGGGCGTCTGGCTGATGCCCACGCCACAGGTGTACATGCCGCTGTGGCTGCGCGTCTGGCACGATGACGATCTCGGGCCGCTCGTCGACACCCTGCGGACGCTGATGCTCGACGGCACTGTCCAGATGGTGCCGCAGATCATGAGCACGATCCTGCTCGGGTCCGTCTTCTCCCGGCGGGAGGAGTGGCACACGGGACCGGGCCCGATGCCGGAGGAGGCGATCGAGAGGATGGCGCGCGAGGCCTCGGCTCCGGACGCTGGATGGTGCGCTTTGCGCTGTATGGCGACGAAGCGGTCGTCGACCACCGCTACGAACGAGATCAAGGCGGCGTTCGAGGCCGCGATCCCGGGCGCGGAACTGTGGGGCAGCAAGTGCGCGCCGGAGGACATCCCGAAGCTCGAGAATCCGAGCGAGCGGGTCCAGGGCGGCGTGCCGAGCCTCGATCTGAACGCGATGACGGCATGGTACGGCGGCGTCGAAGGACGGTCACATCGGCTTCTCGCCGGTCGCGCCCCTGACCGGACGCGACGCGGTCGCCCTGCGCGATCTCATGCGCTCGATGATCGAGGGTGCCGGGCTCGACTACATCGCCGGCCTGATCCCGCTTGACGACTCGCTCGTTCGTCCACGTCACGATGGTCATCTTCGACACCAAGAACGCCGCGCAGGTGCGCGCCGCCTACGACGTCGCCAAGCGCCTCGTGCGTCGAGGCCGCCAAGCAGGGCTACGGCGAGTACCGGGCGCACCTGGACTTCATGGACCTGGCGACCGACCAGTACTCGTTCAACGACCATGCCTACAGGCGCTTCAACGAGCGAATCAAGGACGCGCTCGATCCCAACGGCATCCTCTCCCCGGGCAAGCAGGGAATCTGGCCCGAGCGCCTGCGCGATGGCGCCTCCCGCAACGAGAAACCGGGAGTCTGAGACATGAAGATCGGAATCGGCACGTCCTGCGCCGACTGGTCGGTCGACCCTGCGACGGTCGCCCGGATCGCCGAGGACGCCGGCTTCGACGTGGTGGCGTTCGGCGAGCACACTCACATTCCCGCCGGGCGCGAGACGCCCTATCCCGGCCGGGGCGGCGAGATGCCTCCCGGATACGAACGCCTGCTCGATCTCTTCGTCGTGCTCACGAGCGCAGCGCTCGCGACGACGCGGATCAAGCTTGGCACCGGGATCCTCCAGGTCGTCCAGCGGGATCCGATCCTCACCGCGAAGGCGGCGGCCAGTGTGGACCTGATCTCGTCGGGCCGCCTGCTGCTGATCACGGGGTCGAGCTGGAACATCGACGAGATGCGCAACCACGGCACGGACCCTGCGACGCGCTACGAGCTGCTCGAGGAGCGGGTCCTGGCGATGCGGGAGATCTGGGCGCAGGACGAGGCGACGTTCCACGGCCGCTTCGTCAACTTCGAGCGGATCTGGTCGTGGCCGAAGCCCGTCCAGCAACCCCTTCCGGTGCTGATCGGGGGCAACAGCGAGGGCGTCGAGGAGCGAGCGCTGCGGGTAGGGACCGGCTGGGCGCCGCTGCACGCTCCGGGGGTCGACGCGCGGATCCAGAGATATCTCGACGGTGCGGCGAGGGATGGTGTCGACACGACGGTGACCGTGGTCGGAAGTGGAGTCACCGCGGACGTGCTCGACGCCTACGCGACCGCGGGCGCCGACAGATGGATCAACGGGATTCCGCTCGTCGCCGACGAGGCACAGTTCGTCAGCGAGGTGGAGCGTGTCTTACACCTGCAAGCCGAGTTCGCCGGAAGCGCTTAGTGGTCGTCGCTGAATGAAGTGATGGTTTGGCGGTGTGGTTCGGGTCGCCGTGGAACGCGTGGCGCCGAAGGTTGATGGCGGCGAGTTGCGCGTCGGTCACCTCGTCGGAGATCAGTGGCCGGCCGCGCCGGTTCTTGGCAGTGAAACGGACCAGGCCGGACCGCGAGCCGCTGCCGCTGATGCTCGGTTCAGATGCGGCGCCCCTCAACCGATCACGCTCAGCGAGCGCGGCCCCGGCAGCACCCACACCCCACGGGGTCTCCACCGAGACCACACCCCGTGACGTGATGTCACGACGATCCCCAACCCTAACTTCTGGACCCCCCGGTCGCGACGGGGGGGTGTCGAACTGAAGGGTCTCAAACACCCCTGCGGTCCAGACCCCCCCAACTCGACGGGGGGCTCCGGAACTTACGGCTCTCATCCGCGCTGCAGGATCCGTCAATCACTTGTTTGATCGGTTGCTCGACCCGTTCCGCTCGCCGTCGAACGGGTCGCGGTTGAGGTTCACCGCCCAGTTGCGAGTTCTCCGACCCATAACCACAAACCGGCACCTCATTGACCGACGCTCGCTGAGTCACCACTTCGGCCTCGGGAACCACCGGCCCGGACCGTGCGGGTCACAGCTCGGGGTTCTGGATCGACCACAGTACGGCACGATCCTGCTCGAGCACACGCGACGCGCCGTCGACGAACTCGCGCACGAGTGGTGTCTCATCTTCGGCCCGCCATGCGACAGCGCACTCTGTCCCGGGGATGTCCTGCACCGGTACGAAGCGAACACCGCGGCGTGGCGTCAAGCGTGCAGCACAGGCGGACGTGACGCTCAGTGCCCTGCCGGCGGCGACGACCGCGAGTTCCTCGGCATGGGACCTGACCGGAATCGGCGCCGGCATCCGCGAAGTCCGGTACGCCGCCAACGACCAGAAGTGAAGATACACGTCGTCCAGCGTGGTGCTGACTGTCATGCGCTCGTTGAGGAGGTCGTGCACGCTGACGCTCGGCCGCTGCGCAAGTGGATGGGTGTCGGCCAACGCGACGACGCGTGGCTCGACGAACAGGCGGTGGACGCGCAGTCCGGGAACGGTGATCGGGAGACGGACGATCGCCAGGTCCGACGCGCGGTCGGCGAGTCCCGCCGACGGGTCGACGAACGGGAACTGACGCAGGACGAGTTCACAACCGGGGCGGCGCTGTCTGAACGCGTCGAGGATCGGTTCGGTGAGTTCCAGTGCCGCAAGGACGACGAGCCCGACTCGGAGAAAGCCCGCATCGCCACACGCGGCGTCAACCCCGGCGTCGAGCGTGCGCAGGGCCTCGCGGCACGACGCCAGGAACATCTCACCGGCCGCCGTGAGTTCGATCGAGCGAGGTGTGCGGCGCAGGAGGGGAACGCCGACCTCTCCCTCCAGCGTGGTGATCTGCTTACTCAGCGCCTGCTGGCTGACGAACAGGTGGCGTGCAGCGCGACCGAAGTGCCGATGCTCGGCCAGCGCGATGAAGGCGCGCAGCCTCCTCGTTGTGGAATCCACAGCTTTTGATTGTACAAAGACAAGAAGTGATCACTTTCACCCGGTGTGCCGGTGACGGTGTCAGCGGCGACGGCTAGGCTGTCATCGTGACCTCCTACGCAGTCCCGACTCCGCCGCGGCCGTCTGACGGCGCGCTGGCGGCCGGGCGCGATGCGCTCCGCGATCTGCTCGGCGCCGATCGGGTTGCGGAGGGAGCCGATGTTCTGGCCCAGCACGGCCGTGATGAGTCGTTTCACCCGGCGGCGCCGCCGGACATGGTGGTGTGGCCGCGGAGCGTCGAGGAGGCGGCGGGCATCGTCCGCGTGGCGGGCGCCCACCGGCTGCCGCTGATCCCGTTCGGCGCCGGCACCTCGCTCGAGGGACACATCGCAGCGCTCGCCGGCGGGATCTGCGTCGACATGCGCGAGATGGACGCGATCACGGCGCTGTCGATCGCCGATCTCGACGTGGTGGTGCAGGCGGGCGTCACGCGCCGCCGGCTCGACGCGAGGTTGCGCCCGGAAGGGGTCTTCTTCCCCGTCGATCCCGGCGCGGACGCGACGATCGGAGGGATGGTCGCAACCGGCGCTTCGGGCACGACGACGGTTCGCTACGGAGCGATGAGGGAGAACGTGCTCGCCCTCACGATCGTCGATGCCCGCGGTCAGATCCTGCGGACGCGCACACGCGCGCGCAAGTCGTCCGCGGGTTACGACCTGACTCGGCTGATGATCGGATCCGAGGGGACGCTCGCACTGATCTGCGACGTGACGCTGCGGCTGCAGCCGACACCCGCGGCGATCGCGGCTGCGGCGTGCACGTTTCCGTCGGTCGATGCGGCGGTTCGCTGCTCTGTCGCGTTCGGTCATCACTCGATCCCGGTTGCACGGGTCGAGCTGGTCGACGAGTTGATGATCGATGCGATCAATCGCCATTTTGGGATGACGCTGGTGGTCGCGCCGACGCTGTTCCTGGAGTTTCACGGCGGGGCGATGGCCGAGGTCGAGTCCCAGGCGCGGGAAGCGGCCGCAGTCGCCGGCGAGCACGGGGGCGGCGACTTCGCCTGGGCCTCGGATGAGGCCGATCGGCGGCGACTCTGGCGCGCCCGTCACGGTGCGCTGGAGGCGGCACGGGCGCTCCGGCCCGGAGCATCGTCGCTCGGCACCGACGTCTGCGTGCCCGTCTCCAGTCTCGCGGACTGCGTCACCGCTGCGCAGGCTGACGTCGCCGAGCACCGACTGGCCGGGACGGTCGTCGGGCACGTCGGGGACGGCAACTTTCACGTCACGATCCTGCTCGACGCGGACGACCCGGCTGAGGTCGCGGCCGCCCAGGCGTTCCACGACCGCCTCGTACGTCACGCGCTCGCCAGCGGCGGCACGTGCACCGGCGAGCACGGCATCGGGTACGGCAAGGGGCGCTTCCTGCTCGAGGAGCATGGGCGGCCCGCCGTCGAGATGATGCGGGCGATCAAGCAGGCCCTCGACCCGGATGGAATCTTCAACCCGGGCAAGACGGCGATGGCTGCGCTGCTCGACTGAGCGCGGGCGGCGTCAACACGATGCACCAGCACACCCGAACCAGGACACAGTCACCGAGCCCGTCGTGATCCCGTCAGCGGATGCCGAGCGGGAACTCCGCCGGCAACTTCATCCCGCCCTTGGGCGCCCGGCAGGACGGGTCAACAGCCGCACGCAGATGCTCGACGGACGCGACGTGCCGGTGCCGGGTCTGTACGGAGTCGGCAACTGCGTGGCGTCAGCGTCAGGCCAGGCATACTGGTCGGGTCGCAGCACGTTCGGCCCGCACATCGGGTTCGGCCGAGCTGCGGCGAGCAACGCGGTGGTGGAGCCCGTCAAGGACCTGGAGCGACGCTGATGTACAAGGTTGTCTGGTTTGCACGCTTTCGAGGGGGGCTGACGAACGAGGAGGGTCGCCGCTACTGGGCGGAGAATCACGCTCCGATCGCGCTGCGCACCGGGATCGAGCGGTACGTCCAGAACCACGTGGTGGGCCCGGTGCCGTCGATCAGCGGCGTGCGGGACGAGGAGGCGCAGTTCGACGGCTACTCGCTGGGCTGGTGGAGCGACGAGGCTGCGTACGCAGCGACGATGGGAACGCCGGAGTGGAGCGACCTCGCGGCGGACGGGCCGAACGTCTTCGATCCGGACTTCCTCGCGACGATGAGCGCCCAGCTCCGCGAGCACATCGTGATCGAGGGCCCGCATAGCCCGTTCAAGGTCGTGTGGGTGTGCCGGTTCAAGCCCGGCGTCGACCGCGCGGCGGGTCACGCCCACTGGGAGGAGGTCCACGGTCCGATCTTCCGTTCGTTGGAGATTGATCGCTACGTGCAGAATCACGTCGTCGGCGCGCTGCCCGGCGGGGAATACCCGGACTTCGAGGGGTTCTCAGAGTGCTGGTTCCCCGACCGCGAGCGATTTGTCACAGCGATCGAGAGCGACGCGTGGGCCGCGGCGGTCCGGGACGGCGAGGCCTTCCTCGACTTCTCGCGGTTGTGGGGCGCGGTCCTCGACGAGCGCATCCTGCGCGCAGGAGCGCCGGAGCCGACGACCGCCTGATCGATCGACGCTGACCGGCTCGCTGGTACTCGGCGGTCGCGCTCCTCGTCGCCCGCGCGAAGCACGCGTTCTCGGAGGGGCCGTGGGGTCGTCGCATCGAGCGGCTCACCGGCGTGGTCCTGATCGGGCTCGGCGTCCGCCTGGCGCTCGAGCGCCGCTGAGGACGGGCAGAGCCCCCACCGCCGGCTCTCTCAGGACTTGATCCCCGGATTGATCGGCCGGTCGCCGTCGCGGGTCGAAAAAGCGTCAAACGGTTTGCCCAAATTCGACCCGCACCCTCTAGTATCGGCGAGCCTGGGTGAGCCGATCGTGCCTCGCGATTTCGAAGATCTGTCGGACTATGGAATGAGCGCCGAGACCGAGGCGGCGCTGCTCGCCATGCAGACCGAGTGCACGTTCATCTGGTCGACCAGAGATGGGTCGCCGCTCGGCGTGATCATGAC
Organism: uncultured Solirubrobacterales bacterium; assembly: GCA_963705995.1. Classification (GTDB taxonomy): domain Bacteria; phylum Actinomycetota; class Thermoleophilia; order Solirubrobacterales; family Solirubrobacteraceae; genus Palsa-465. The sequence continues at coordinate 200,605 of CAVPLN010000036.1, read as the reverse complement.
CTACCTCGCGCGCGACGGGCACTTCTGGCTGACCGCCAGCTCCAACCGAGGCCGCGTGCGTGCGGTGGAGCGGGATCCGCGGGTGTCGCTCGTTGTCACGAGCACCGGTACGGCGCTCGGGCATGGGAAGTCATTGACCTATCGCGGGACGTGCGTCGTCCACACCGACGAGCGGACGAAGGGTTGGTTCTACCCTGCGCTCGGAGATCGCCGCTTTCCGGACGACGACCGGTACCGCGCTGAATTCGTGCAGTCGCTCGATTCCGGCCGTCGCGTCATCCTCGAGGTGATCCCGGCCGAGCGGATCGCGATCGACCTGGCCAAGATGCACACGGGAGCCGAGATGTACCGACGTCGATCGACCAGTTGAGCGGTCACCGCGCCGTCGCGGCGGGAGTACGGCACGTCCAGGAAGCTATGTGAGCGCTGGAAGCCGGTGCAGGTCCGGGGTGCTCCAGGACGCCCGCGACCGGTCGCTGAAGAGGACACCGCGCGAATAGAAGTGCTCGATCAGATCGGCGTCGAGCAGGTCGGGGTTCCGCTCCAAGAACTCTTCGAACGTGTCCGCACCCCAGCGTTGCATGTGGACGGCGACACAGTGCAGCCATGAGCGCGTGATCGTGTCGTGGTACTTGTCCTGCGCTCCGTGAAGCCGGGCAACGCGCCGGATCGCGGCAGCGACGACGTTCGCTGCTTCGCCGGCCGGGTACAACCGCAGGTAGCGCCACGCGAGCTCCAGGTGCTCTCGATGCCCGAAGCTCCGGCGCGTGTGCAGGATCTCGTCGAGGATCTCGATGTCGCGTTCGCGCATGGGACGAGCGTAGCCGCCAGGATCGCACGCAGGCGTCAGAGATCGACGACCGTGAGACCCGCGCTGCGGGCCGCCAGCGCCTCGCAGATGACCCGGCGGTGGCAGTGCGCGGGGTGGGCCTCGAGGCAGAGCAGAGCGGTGGGAGGTCCGTCGCGAATCGTCGCGCTCAGCCGTTCGAGTGCGTCGACAGCGTTGTGCACGAGGTGCTCGCGATAGGCGGTGGCCGCCGCTCGGTTCGCGCCCGTCCGGTACAGGACCCTGATCTCGACGGGCGTCCCCAGCTCCCGCCAGTGCTCGTAGGCGATCCCGCGCTCAGCGAGCCGGAGGCCGAGCTTGGTCTTGGACATCCCCGGCCGGCGCGACTGGGGTCGCAGCCGCACGTCGATCACGCGCTCGATGCCGGCGGTCTGCAATTCGGCCACGAGCATGTCGGGCAGCAGCCGCTCGTAGCCGATCGTCCACAGGGTTTCGATCGTCGAAGCGTAGCCCCGTGCCGGCCCCCCGCCCTCACCGCGGCCTGCGGACGGTAGTCTGGACAGCCGATGCGCGACGACGTTCGCCAGGCGCTGATGATCGGTCCTTCCTCGACGCTCGAGGAGCGCACGATCGACATCACCACGACGGGTCGGCGCTCCCGGCAGCCGCGACGGATCGAAACGGTCTTCTACCGATTCGATGACGACATCTTCCTGAGTGGGATCCCGGCGCCGCGCCCGCGCGCGTGGTTGCTGAACCTTGCCGATGAGCCGCACTTCGTCTTTCACCTGAAACATCGCGTCGTCGCGGACCTCCTCGCGGTCGCGACGGTGATCGACGATCGCGCCGATCGCCGGCGGATCCTCAGCCAGTTCGTCGAGGACTTCAACCGGCGTCAGGGCCCGGGCAGCCCGTGGCCGACGGCAGTCCTCGAAGAGTGGGTCGAGGGCAGCCCGTTGGTGAAGGTCGACTTCGACGGGGCCGGTTGACTGCGGGGCGGCGTCGCGAGCGCTGGGGGCGCGCGGTCGCCGCAGGCGCCCGAGACAGGCTCAGGGCTGGGTCAGCCTGAGCGTGGCCTCTGCCGAGAGCAGCGAATAGGCCGAGGCCGCCTGCGGCCCCTGTTCGCCGATCTGCGCGGCGAGGTCACTGACGAGCGCCGAGGCGGTGGCGAGATCCGGGGGCATCCCCGCGGCCAGCTCCGAGGCGGTGCTGCTGGAACCGGTGCCGGTCAGATCGAGCAGGACCGCGTCAGACTGCTGCTCGGGCGTTGCATCCGTCGGGATCGCGCTTGGAGTTCCGAACAGAGCGGCGTCCGTCTGCTCCGCCGGCGTGAGCGCCGAACCCGGGAAAGAGCTGTTATCGCCGCTGATTGCCGACACCATTCTCACTGATCGGCCGGTCCGCCGGATACTTGAGCCGGGAGGCGCCGGCCGGCGCCCGTGGTCCGGGGTATGTGGCCAACTACCGAGGATGGCTGCCCGTGAGCACGGTGAGCGCGCCGTCGGTCTGGGGCTACGCTGAATCTGTGCTACGGAGATTGGAGAACTGATGGCGCACCGCGAGTTTGGGCGCGATACCGGCCTTCAGGCCCGGATGCTGCTGACGATGTTCCTGCTGGGCCTCGTGTACGCCGTGTTGATCGCGGTGGCGGTCTCCGCCGGCGTCGGCACCGCAGCCGTGCTGGTGATCGCCGCAGCCGTCTTTGCGGTCCAGCTGTTCGCCTCCGACCGGATCGCGCTGGCGGCGATGGGTGCGCACGAGGTGTCGGTGCAGCAGGCGCCGGAACTCCACGCGATCATCGAGCGGCTGTGCCTCCAGGCCGATCTGCCCAAGCCGCACGTGGCGATCGCGCAGACCCAGATGGCGAACGCCTGTGCGCTGGGCCGCTCCCCGAAGGCCGCGACGGTCTGCGTGACGACCGGGCTGCTGAGGCTGCTGTCACCGGGCGAGCTCGAGGCCGTTCTGGCGCATGAGCTCACGCACGTTCTCAACCGAGACGTGATCGTGATGACGATCGCGAGTTTCTTCGCCTCGATCGCCGCACTGTTCGTGCGCTTCGGCTTCTTCTTCGGCGGCGGCCGAGGCTTCGGCCGCGGCCGCAACCAGCAGGGCGCGTTCGCGATCGTGCTGCTCGTGTCGGTCGCTGTCTACGCGATTTCGTTCGTGTTGCTGCGGGCGCTGTCGCGCTACCGCGAGTACGCGGCCGACCGCGGCGCCGCGGTCATCACCGGACGGCCGAGCGCGCTGTCCTCGGCGCTGATCAAGCTCAGCGACACGGCGGCGAGGATCCCCGATCGCGACCTCCGCACGACCGCGGCGATGAACGCGTTCTTCATCATCCCTGTGGGCCGGAGCGGTCTGCGCACCTTGTTCGCCACGCACCCGCCGATCGAGAAGCGGATCGCGGCTCTCAGCCGCCTCGAGCAGCAGCTGCAGGGCTCTCGCTGACGCGGGAGATCGGGCGCTCAGTCAGCTGCGAGGCTGGTTCGACACCGCGGACGCCTCGACAAAGGCGGGCCGCGACTCGCAGCGCTCAACGTAGGCCTGGAGTCCCGGCCAGTCCGCGAGCAATCCGCGGGAATGGGCGCTGCCGAGCACGCTCGCGCAGATCACATCGGCGACCGTGAAGCTGTCGCCGAGCAGCCAGTCACGGGTCCCGACCGTCGCCGCGACCGCCGAGGCGGCCTCGGAGAACCGCTCCCGCGAAGGCGGCTCGCCCGAGCCCTCGGCAGCCTCGCGGATCCAGCGGTAGAGCGGCGCCTCGAGCTCCGTCATCCCGAACAGGACCCACTGGTACGCGAGCGCGCGCTCAGCAGAGCCGAGCGGGCCGATCAAACCGGCATCGGGGTGGAGATCGGCCAGTTGGAGGCAGATGGCAGCCGATTCGAACATGATCGTGCCGTCATCGAGCTCGAATGCCGGAACCCTCCCGAGGGGATGGCGCGCGAGGTGCTCCGCTGACTTGCGTGCCTCGGGCTCGAGCTTCACAAGCTCGGCGGGCGCGCCGATCTCAGCGAGCAGCCACAGCACCCGGCTCGAACGCGTGCGGGGCATGTAGTAGAGGCGCGACACGGTCAGCCAAGTATTCCACCCCGCGCCCCCGGGCCGCGGCCGCCGCCCGCCCGGGGCGCGGCCGCCGCCTGCCCGGACCGCGGCCGCCGCCCGCCCGTCGATGCGCTCCGGCCCGTCTCAGCGAAGCAGCCAGAAGATCTCGGTCTCAAGCTCGCTGACGTCGGCGCGCCAGTGGCCGTAGATCTCCCATCGCGGTCCGGCAGCTTCACGGCCATGGGCTGCGACGTGGTCGCGAACGGCGTCGTGAGTCACACCCAGCTGCGCATAGTCGCCGCGGTGGGTCGCCGTCGCGACCTCGCCGGCCGGAAGCTCTGAGGCGATCACCGGCCCTTCGGCGCTGAATGGCGCCCGGACGAGAACACCGACCTCGACGGCGGGCCTGGCATCCCGGTAGAGCATCACGTTCTGCCACTGCTCCTCACCGTCGCCGGTGGCGAGTTCGGTGTGGTTGCGAACGAATCCGTAGACCTCGTCCAGCAGCGGCCCCCAGACGGTCGGGAATTCCCTCCATGTCGTCGTCCGCGCGATCACCGCGGTGGGTCGCGCGTCAACCCGCATCAAGGTCACGGCCACGGGCGCCACGCCCGCAGTCTAACCGCGGCCCCTGAGCTGCTTACGGGCCCACGGGGCGCAGGGCGCGGGTCAGCTCGACGGCAGCGGCGACGAGCTCGGCGTTGTCCGCGGCGACGCGTCCGTCGGGCAGCACCAGCACGTCCTCCAGTCCGACGCGGACGTCGATGCCGGCCGCGCCGGCCGCCGAGATGACCTCCCACGTCTCCGCGCCCGAGCCGTGCCAGAGCTGGGAGACCGTGGCGGGGATCAGTTGTGCGATCGCGCGGGCGTCCTGCACGCCGCCGTCAACCTCGACAAGCGCTCGTAGGACCCGATGTGCGAACGGGCCGCTCCGGAGCTCCTCGGCGTGGGCCGGCGCCGCGAGCCCGGCCTCGACGGCGATCCCCGCGTGCAGCGCAGCGCGGGCGATTCCCGACCAGCCGAGCTCCGAGAGATTCACCGAGACGAAATCAGGGCGGTGCCGCCAGGCGGCGACTGCGGCCGCGCGGGCGAACGGATCCGGATCGATCGCGGCCGCTGTCGAGACACCGATCGGCAGCCCCGGAACGGCGGCTCGGATCGCCGCGACCGCGGTATCGCACGCTCTGGCGTCCAGCGTCTGTCGCCCGTCGCGATCTGTTGGGTGGATGTGCACGGCGAACGCCCCAGCGGCCCGGACCGCGAGCGCGTCGGCAGCGAGCTCTGCCGGCGTCAGCGGCACACAGGGATGCTGGGCCCGCGTGCGACCGCCGTTCAGGCAGGCCTTCACCGCCATCGCGGACGCCCGCATCCGGCACCGCCCGCTCGGGCCCGGCAGCTCCACGGCGCGCACAGGATGGCCATCGTCGAGAGTGTGACGCGTCGGCACGTGTGAGGCCCGATCGGCCGATCCCGAGCGCATGGCAACCGCGCGGCCCGGCCGGGACCGCTTCGCGGACGGGCTTCTTGACAGCCGGTCAGACCTGACTATAAGCTCGTCTGACAATCCTCGGAGGAGGGAGTCGAAAAATCGGGCCGCATGCTGATCAGCGATCCCGAGGTTCTGTTGCTCGACGAGCCCTCGCTCGGACACTCGGCCCGGCGATCGAGCGCGTGATTCCGATCACGGGTCACGCGAGGCGCTGCGCGCCGAGTCGGACGCGACCGATGTCGAGCAGTGGATTTGGTTTGGTGGTTAGGGTCTGCGGCAAGCTCTCCGCCAGCGTCAGCGGCCGTATCGTGGCTGCGTGCCGGGCCGGCGAGATCGACAGGGACGAACGAGGAGTTATCGATGCCTACCTTGGCTGACGGCGACGGGCGTGACGGAGGCCCAGGTGCGGGCGTGCCCGTCGGCACGAAGGCCGGCGAACTCTTCGAAGCCGGCTTCTCGGTCCGTGTGGAGCGCGTCGTCGCACCGGTGCGCCAGCAGGTGCTGGACCAGCTGCGGCAGGCGATCGTCACCAATCAGCTGCGGCCAGGCCAGCGCCTGGTCGAGCGCGAGCTGATCGAACAGACCGGCGTCTCGCGCCCGACGATCCGCGAAGTGCTGCGCCAGCTTGCTGCCGAGGGTCTGGTTGCGAGCATCCCCAACAAGGGAACGGTCGTCGCGTCGCTGTCGGCGCGGAACATGCGCGAGCTCTACGAGGTCCGGGCCGGGCTCGAGGGGATGGCGGTCCGCCGGTTCGCCGCGGTCGCGACCGACGCGGAGCGTCGGTCGCTTCGCGAGGCCTTCGAGCGCCTTGCCGCAGGCGTCAGCCGGGCTGAATCGTCCGGCACGCTGATCTCGTACAAGCAGGAGTTCTACGACGTCCTGTTCGCCGGTGCGCGCAACGCCCTCCTCGCCGAGATCGCCTGCGGCCTGCAGACGCGCGTGACAGCGCTCCGCGCGACATCGCTCGCCCAGCCGGGGCGGCCGATCGAGATGGTCGCCGAGGTGCAGGCGATCGTCGAGCAGCTCGAATCGGGTGACGCCGAGGCTGCTGCTGCGGCCTGCGAATTTCACGTGATGCAGGCCGCGAGGACGCTCCTGGTCGCGCTCGGCGAATCGGAGACCGAGCCTCAGGAAGGGGAGGCCTGATGCCGGAGCAAACACGCCTCCAGACGGGCATCGAAGTGCGCCGGGAGGTCCTCGGCGCCGAGCACGTGGAGCGCTCGCTCGCGAACTCGTCGTCGTTCGCACGTCCGATGCAGGAGCTCGTCACCGAATACTGCTGGGGAGCCGTGTGGAGTCGCGATGCGCTCGACCGCCGCACGCGCAGCCTGCTCAATCTCGTGATGCTGACGGCGCTGGGCCGCGGGCACGAGCTGCGAGTGCATCTGCGAGGGGCGCTCAACAACGGCGTCACACCCGAGGAGATCCGCGAGGCGCTTCTGCAGGCGGCCGTGTACTGCGGCGTGCCTGCCGGCATGGAGGCGTTCCGCGCCGCCGAGGAGGTTCTGTCCGCGGCGGGGATCGACCTGGGCGGGTTCCCGGAATGAGCGCCGCCGGCCCCGTCGGCTTCGTCGGGCTCGGAGCGATGGGCGGACGTATCGCCCAGCGCCTCGCCGACGCCGGGCACCGCCTGATCGTCTTCGACAGCCGGCCGGAGGCGGCCGCGGCGCTCGCAGCGGCGGGCAGCGCGACGGTCGTCGGCAGCGCGCGTGCGGTCGCCGACAGCAGCGCGACGGTGTTCGTCAGCCTGCCGACCCCGGCGATCGTCGAGGAGGTCGCGCGCGGGACGGACGGGCTGATCGGCGGCACAGCGATCGAGACGTACGTCGACCTCTCGACGACGGGACCGATCGTCGCCGAGCGGATCGCTGACGCGCTCGGCGGCGCCGGCGTGGTGACCGTCGACGCGCCCGTCAGCGGCGGGCCCAAGGGGGCACAGGACGGGACGCTCACGATCATGGCGGCCGGCGACCCGCGAGCGGTCGAGCGCGTGCGGCCGCTGCTCGAGACGTTCGCGGGCCGCGTCTTCGTCGTCGGCGAGCGCCCGGGTCAGGGGCAGACCGCGAAGGTGATCAACAACCTGATGTCGGCCTGCGCGATCGCGATCACCGCCGAGGCGATGGTGCTGGGCGTCCGCTCCGGGCTCGACCCGCAGACCCTGCTCGACGTGGTCCACGTCAGCAGCGGGGCGAGCAACGCGGCCAGCGACAAGTTCCCCAAGCAGGTCCTGACGCGGCGCTTCGATCACGGCTTCAGGCTCGAACTGATGGCCAAGGACGTCCGCCTGGCCCTCGAGCAGGCGCGGCGCCTGCAGGTGCCGATGATGCTCGGGGCGACGGTCTCCGAGTTGTGGAACCTGGCTGACGGCAGCATGCACGACGCTGACTGCACGGCGATCGTCCGTATGTTCGAGGAGTGGGGGCACGCGACGATCGGCACCCACGCATGAGTCCCTCCCAGAGCCGATGACGACGCGTGCACCGAGTCCTTCGGCGCTCGTCTCCGGGATCATCGGGGCCGGCAACATGGGCGGCCGGATCGGTCGCCGGATCGCCGCCGCCGGAGATCCGATCGTCGCCTACGACCGGGATCCGAAGACGCTTGCAGCCTGCGGGATCGATCCCGCAGGATCGATCCCGGAGCTTGTCGGCGCCGTCGATGTCGTCCTGCTCTCACTGCCGGACAGCACGGTGATCGAGCCGGTGGCGCTCGGCCCCGGAGGCCTTGCCGAGTGCGCCCGGCCCGGCCAGGTGATCGTCGACCTGAGCACCGCGGCACCGGATTCGACGATCAGGATCGAGGCTGCGCTCGCCGCCCGCGGGGTCACGTTCCTCGACGCCGGGATCTCGGGCGGCGCCGCCGCCGCCGAGCGGGGAGCGCTGACGATCATGGTCGGTGGCGACGCCGGCGCGCTCGAGCGCGTGCGGCCGATCCTCGACCGCTTCGCGACGCGGATCGTCCACATGGGCGCGCCGGGCAGCGGGCACGTGGCGAAGGTGCTCAACAACTTCCTCAACGGGATCGCGCTGGCCGCGACCTCGGAGGTGATGCTCGCCGCGCGCAAGGCGAACCTCGACCTCGATCGCCTGCTCGAGGTCCTCAATGCAAGCTCGGGGGTCAACTTCGCGACGCTGAACCGGTTCCCGGCGATCGTGCACGGTGACTATCTCGAGGGCGGGCTCACCGGCCGCCTGATGGCCAAGGACGTGCGGCTGTACCTGGACTACGTCGCGAGCATCGGCGTTCCGAGCTTCGCGGGCCCGGGGTGCCTGGCTGCGTTCGAGATCTCGAACGCGCACGGATACGCGGACGTCATCTCCAATCGCATCGTCGACGGGCTCGGCGACCTGGTCGGTGGGCTCCGCCTCCATGACACGGCGACAGAGAACGGAGCGGCAGCATGATCGTCAGCCGAGGGCATCAGACCGGACGCGCATCCGAGGAGCGGGGCAGCACCTTCAGCGGACTCGTCTGGGGCGACCCGGTGCTGTCGGCTGAGGGTGCGCCCGTGATCAACAACGTCGTGTTCTCACCGAGCGCGCGGACGCACTGGCACAGCCACGAGCGCGGTCAGATCCTGATCGTGACGAGCGGCCGCGGATTCGCCCAGGTGCGCGACGGTGATGGCAGCGAGATCGGTCCGGGCGACGTCGTCTGGTTTGCACCGGGAGAGGTCCACTGGCACGGCGCCGGCGCGGACACGCTCCTCGTCCACCTCGCGATCTCGCTCGGCGAGACGAGCTGGCTCGACCCGGTCACGAGCGACGCGTACGCCGCTTCGCTCGCCGCGCGAGCGCACGACGGCCCCAGCGTGGGGCCGATTGTCCAATAGTTCTCGTCTGCGTCCCACCCTCATCAACAGGTGCGGACGTTTGGAGCTGACCGAGAACGTCGACTATGAGCGGAAGCAGCGGTTGAGCGCCGGCGCGACGTCGCGGTGGCCGCGGATGCGGTGGACCGTGCCCCTGCCGATCCGGGCGAGCTCGCGACCGAACTCGAGGTCGTGCTCGCCCGTCACGTCGAGCAGGATGTCGAGTCTCGGCAGGCGGACGGCGAGGTCCCGGGGGTCCGGTCCGGCGTTGTGGACGCCATCGGTCAGGAGGATCAGCCGGCTGTCGCGGGCCGGCAGCCTGCGCAGCTCGCCGGCGGCGAGCTCGATCGGAAAGGCGATGTTGGTCATCCCCCGGGCGGGCAGGTCGAGCAGCACGTCGACGATCCGCTGTGGCGCGGCGGGCTCGGCGAGGTGCGCCAGCCAGGCGACGTCGGACCAGAACGCCAGCACGCCGAGGTGGTCGCGGGTGAGCTTCGCGCTGAGCGCGCCGACCGCTGCCGCGGCGGTGCGGACCCGTTCGCCGCCCATCGAGCCGGACACATCGACGCCCAGCACGACCGAGCGGGCGTGGCTGATCCGCTCGCGGACATAGACATCCTGTGCTCTGGGCAGCGGGTGCTCGGCAAGCGCGTCGAGCGTGCGATCGAGATCGATGTCGTCCACCGTCGCCCGGAAGGGGACGGTCTGCGCGCGGCCGGTCCCGCGGTTCGCCGCCCAGCCTGAACGGGGCTGCCCGATCGCGAGCCGTGCGGCGATCTGGCGAGCGATCATCCGGACGGCAGGGTCGGCGCCGATCCGCTCGAGATCGCGTGCCGGCGCGACGACCTTGCCCTGCTCGTCGGTGAGAACCGGTTCGCCGGGCTCCGGGCGCCGGCGGTGCTGTTCGCGCCCGCCGGCGTCGGTGCCGGTGCCGGTGCTGCCGTCGCGCCCGGACGACGGTGCCCCGCCGCCACCCCCCTGCGCGGCGTGCTCGAAGACCTTCGGCTGGGACCGCAGCTCCATCGGCCTGCGGGCCAGCGGCCGGCGACGAGCGCGGCTCTCCCGCGGCCGCTGGGGAAGCTCGAGATCGGTGCTGTCGATGGCTCTTCAGCCGGGCGCGGCCGGAGCTGCGGTGAGGACCAGGTGGTCCTCCCAGAGCTCGCGGAGCACGTGCTCCGGTGTGGTGTCGGCGACCTCGTCGAGCTGGATCCGGCCGGACAACGCCACGATCAGCGCGTCGAGCAGCATCGGCGCGTAGCGCTCGTCGGCGGGGTCGGTGATCTCGCGCAGCGCGCACAGGGTCGCGCCGATCAGTGCCGCGTCGATCGCGCCACGGACGCTCGATCCCTGGCGGACGTCGTGATGCGAGCGGGTCGCGCGGGTGATCGCGACCGCGTCGTCGACGAGGCGGTGCGCCAGCGGGCCTTCGTCGAGCGCCGGTCCGCAGGGCGACGATGCTGCGCTCGGCCTCCGCGTCCTGATAGCCGACCGCGAGCCGGCACATCCGGTCGTACACCCCGGCGGAGATCCGGACGGTGCCGACGCTGTCGAACGGGTTCATCGACGCGATCAGCCTGAAGCTGGGCGCAGCTCTGATCACCCCCACGCGCGGCACTGCGATCTCCCGCTCCGCGATCGCCATCAGCAGCGTGTTGAGCGTGTCCTCCGGCGCCCTGTTGAACTCCTCGATGTACAGGAACCCGCCCTCGGTCATCGCCGTCAGCAGAGGCCCGGCGATGAAGTTCTCCGGCGTGTACCCGGACCGGAGCACTGCGGCCGGGTCGTGGTGGCCGACGAGCTTCACCGGCGTCAGCTCGCCGTTCCCCTCCACGAGCACGAACGGGATCCCCCACTCGGACGTGATCGCCTTGAGCATCGTCGTCTTGCTCGTGCCCGGCGGGCCCTCGAGCAGGATGTCGCGACCGGCCGCGACGGCCGTGAGGAGCAGCTCCAGCTCCCGGCTGCGTCCGACGATCTGCGCGGCGATCCGCCGGTACTTCTGTCCGAGCTCCCGGTCGTGCATGCTGCGCGTCAGGCGCCGCCGTCGGAGGGCGGCAGCGCTCGGGCGCGCTGCTGGACCCCCGGGCCGCCGTACGGATAGTCGGCGGGCTGTGGGTCGCTCGCCCAGTCCAGCCGCGCGAGCTCGTCATCGGTCAGCCGCAGCGCGCCGGCGGCGAGGTTCTCCTGGAGCTGCTCGACCGTGCGGGCGCCGAGGATCACCGAGCTCACACCCGGTCGGTCGCGCAGCCACGCCAGCGAGACCTGCGCCATCGTCACCCCGCGGGCCTCGGCGACGCTCTGCACCGCGTCGATCACCGCCCACGTGCGCTCGCGGCCGGCCCGCCCGTCGTAGGCCTCGACGCCGCGCCCCGGGTTCTCGCCGAGCCGGGTTGCGCCGGTCGGGCGGGCGTCGCGGGTGTACTTGCCGGTCAGCCAGCCGCCGCCGAGCGGAGACCAGGGCAGCAGCCCGAGCCCGTTGGCGAGACAGGCGGGCACGATCTCCCACTCGATCTCGCGCGCGAGCAGGTTGTACTGGGGCTGGAGCGTGACCGGCCGGACGAGCGAGCGGAACTCGGCCACGTCGACGAACTGCTGCAGCTGCCAGCCGGTGTAATTCGAGAGCCCGACGTACGCGATCTCCCCGGACCGGACGGCATCGTCGAGGAACCCGAGCGTCTCCTCCGGCGGCGTCAGCGGGTCGTGGGCATGGAGCTGGTAGAGGTCGACGCGGTCGACGCCGAGCCTCCGCAACGACGCCTGCAGCGCCGCCCGCAGGCGGCGTCGCGACAACCCGGTGTCGTTCGGCCCCGGCCCCATCGAGAAGCGCCCCTTGGTTGCGAGCACGACGGCGCTCCTGATCTCCTCGGGCTGGCGGGCGAGCCACCGGCCGATGATCTCCTCCGACCGTCCCGCGCTGTAGACGTCGGCCGTGTCGACGAGACTGCCTCCGGCATCGATGAAGCGATCGAGCTGGGCGTGGGACGTCTGCTCGTCGCTCTCGGTGCCAAACGTCATCGTGCCGAGCGCCAGGGCCGACACGATGCATCCGCTGCTGCCGAGCATCCGGTACTCCATCGCTTCACCTCCGTGGTGTCGTTGCTGACCGTCGCGCCTCACGCAACCGCCGAACTTCCGATACTTCCCCGCTCCCCTGCCACGAAACGGTCAGTTAACGATATGTTCACCGCTCAATAACAAGCTCACGTGCGGCCGTGGTCTAGCTTTGCGTAGATCGGGCGATGGCTGGTCATGGCCGGAGACGTCAAAGCTTGCCCGCGAACACCACGATACCCCTCAGGAGGGCTATGTCTACTCGCACCCGCAGCGTGCGGTCGCGGTCTGGGTTGCCGCGACGTCGCGCGCTCGCATCGCTATCCGCGGTCACCGCCGTCGCACTCGCAGCCGGCACCGCGGGACTCAGCGTCGCCAGCGCCAGCACCAGCTGGTCGTCGGCGACCTCGGCGGCCGCCGGTGGCGGCATGCCGGCGCTGGTCGCCGCCGCCAAGAAGGAGGGCACGCTCAACGTGATCGCGCTCCCGAGCAACTGGGCCAACTACGGCAAGGAGATCTCGACCTTCGCCGCGAAGTACGGCATCAAGGTCAACAGCGAGGCTCCGAGTGACTCGAGCGCCCAGGAGATCGAGGCGATCAAGAGTTCGCGGGGGCGCAGTTCGGCCCCGGACGTCGTCGACGTCGGCCAAGCGTACGCGACCGCCAGCACGTCGCTGTTCGCGCCCTACAAGGTGGCGACCTGGACCGACATTCCCGCCGCGCAGAAGGATGCCAACGGCGACTGGTACAACGACTACGGCGGATACATCTCGTTTGGCTGCGACCTGAAGGTCGTGTCGAGCTGCCCGACGACGTGGGCGGCGCTTGCGGATCCGCAGTACAAGGGCGACGTCGCGCTCAACGGCAGCCCGGTTTCCGCCAACGCGGCACTCTCCGCCGTTTGGGCCGCCGCCCTCAACGAGGGTGGCTCGCTCAGCAACATTCAGCCCGGCATCGACTTCTTCAAGAAGCTCGAGGCGGACGGCAACTTCAACAGCACCGACTGCAACGCGGCAAGCCTGATCGAGGCCGGGCAGTGCCCGATCGTGATCAACTGGGACTACCTGAACACATCGGGCGCCTGGGGCCTGCCGTCGAGCAGCGAGTGGAAGGTCGTCGACCCGACGGGCACGCCGTTTGCGGCCTACTACGACCAGGCGGTCAGCAAGAACGCGCCGCACCCGGCGGCCGCGCGCCTCTGGGAGGAGTTCCTGTACTCCGCCCAGGGCCAGAACATCTGGCTCGAGGGTGGGGCTCGCCCGGTGGAGCTCCCAGCGCTGGTCAAGGCCGGCACGGAGAATAAGGCGGCATACGCCGCGCTTCCGCCCGTGAAGACCCAGGTCAAGGCCTTCCCGACAACCGCTCAGAACACGGCGGCGGCGACGACGATCGCGTCGAACTGGACCTCGTAATCGCCACGACGGACGCAGTTCTCGCAGTTCCCGGTCCCGCGGCGCCTCGGCGCCGCGGGATCCGTCGTCTGGCGCGGTTCGCCGGCGACTGGGCCGGGATCGTTCCGTTCGCCGTCTACGTTCTCGTCTTCCTCGGGCTCCCGCTGTACGTGGTGATCCACGGCGCAGTCACGACGGACGGCGGCAGCCTGACGTTCAGCAACTTCTCAGAGACGTTCAGGTCGGCGGCGGCGCAGGCGGCGTTCGAGAACAGTCTCGAGCTGTCACTGTGGACATCGATCGTCGGTGCCCTGTTCGGCGTCTGGCTCGCTGCTGCGGTCGTCGCCGCCGGGCCTGGCAGCCTGCTGCGGCGGATCGCCGCGAGCGCCTCGCCGGTCCTCGCCTATTTCGGTGGCGTGCCACTGGCGTTCATCTGGATCGCGTCGCTCGGCCTGGAGGGGGTCGTCACCGTCCTGCTCAAGGACATCGGCATCAGTCTCTACCCGAACTTCCGAATCGCGTCGCTGATCGGGGTTGGACTCGCATACGTGTACTTTCAGATCCCGCTGATGGTGATTCTGATCACGCCCGCGCTCGAGGGCCTGCGCCCGCAATGGCAAGAGGCGGCCGAGGGCCTCGGCGCCACCAGGCTCGGCTACCTCCGCCACGTCGCGATCCCGGTCCTCGCCCCGTCCTTCATCGGCGCGACGTTGATCCTGTTCGGTAACGCCTTCTCGGCCTACGCGACCGCGCTCGCGCTCGTCGGGTCAACGCTCGCGATCGTCCCGGCACAGATCGACGACGCGATCAACGGCAACGTGCTGGTCGGTGCCGACCGGCTCGGCTTCGCGCTCGGCGTCGAGATGGTCGTCGTCGTGATCGTGGTGATGGTCGGCTATGCGCTCGTGCAGCGCCGCGCGCGGAGGTGGCTCCAATAGGCGCGAGCGCGATGCCGGGCCCGCAGCTTGCCGGCGCGGTCGAGGCAATCCTGGACGGCGGTGCCGGCGCGCCGCCGCGTCGCCGTCGACGCCCCCGCACGTGGCGGCTGACGATCCTGATCCTCGCGGCGATCTTCTTCTTCGGACCGCTGATCTGCGCGTTCAAGTACAGCCTCGTGCTCGGCAACGGCAGCTATGGCCTCGGCAACTACGTGAAGATCGTTACCGACGGCGCGGTGCGCTCGTCGCTGCTCACGTCGTTGGAGATTGCCGCCGTCGCGGCGATCGTGGTCGTCGCGCTGATGCTGCCGACGGTTGTGTGGGTGCGGCTGCGGCGGCCCAAGCTGACGCTGCTGATGGAGGGCGTGACGCTGTTGCCGATCGTGATCCCTCCCGTCGTGCTGGCGGCCGGGCTCGAGAACCTCCAGGGGAGCGCGCCACAGTGGGTGGTCAGCCTGTGGTTCAATCATCCGCTGACGGCGCTGACTCCGGTGTACGTGGTCCTGGCCATGCCGTTCACCTACAGGGCGCTCGACAACGGCGTCCGCGCGATCGATCTCCGCACGCTCGTCGACGCCTCGCGCAACCTCGGCGCCTCGTGGTTCCAGACGCTCGTGCGCGTGATCCTCCCGAACGTCGAGAGCGCCTTGATCGGCGCCATGTTCCTGACGGTGGCGCTCTGCCTCGGCGAGGTCGTGATCGCAACCTTCATGCTCTACACGACCTTCCCGGTCGAACTGGTTGCACTCAACCTGCAGAGCCAGGTCGGTGTCGCCGTTGCGCTGTCGATGACGACACTTGCCTTCACGTTCCTGCTTCTCTTCCTGCTGTCCTTCATCGCGCGGCGCCGGCGCGGCGCGACTCTGGTCCGGGTGATCTGATGATTCGCTTTCTGGGTGTTGAACGCCACTTCGGCGATGTTGCGGCGCTCGCGGGGCTCGATCTGGAGATCGAGAAGGGGGAGCTGATCGCGCTGCTGGGCCCGTCGGGTTGTGGGAAGACGACGGCGCTGCGGATCCTCGGCGGCTTCGACTTTCCCGATGCCGGCCGCGTGTTGGTCGACGACAAGGACGTCACGAACGTGCCGCCGCACAAGCGCGACATGGGCATGGTCTTCCAGGCGTACAGCCTGTTCCCGAACATGGACGTGCGCACCAACGTCGCCTTCGGGCTGCGGATGCGCGGCCACGATAAGGCGAAGCGGTCCAAGCACGCCGACGAGCTGCTCGAGCTCGTGGGACTGTCACAGACGGCGGACCGCTTCCCGCACCAGCTCTCAGGTGGGCAGCAGCAGCGCGTCGCGATCGCCCGCGCGCTCGCGATCGAGCCGACCGTGCTCCTGCTCGACGAGCCGCTCTCGGCGCTCGACGCGCGCGTGCGCACGCAGCTGCGGGTCGAGATCCGCCGCCTCCAGCAGCGGCTCGGGATCACGACCCTGTTCGTGACCCACGACCAGTCCGAAGCGCTGTCGATCGCCGACCGCGTCGGCGTCATGCACAACGGACGGCTCGAGCAGCTCGACACACCCGAGAACGTCTACCGCCGCCCGCTGACGCAATTCGTCGCGGAGTTCGTCGGCGCGATGAACCGGCTGCCCGGGCGCCTCGGCGACAGCGGCGACGTGCAGGTCCTCGGCCAGCGGCTGACGGTCCTGAATCCCAACGGAGGGCGCCCCGGCGCCGCGGTCGATGCGCTCCTGCGTCCGGAGGCGTTCGCCGTCGTGCGTGACGCCGCCGGGGCGGGCGAGGTCACCCAGCGCTCGTTCCTCGGCTCGGCCGTCCGCCTCGAGGTCCTGCTCGACGGTGGCCAGCGGGTCCTGGTCGAGTCCTCGAGTCATGACGCCGGCGTCGCGCTCGGCGAGCGCGTCGGCCTGCGGATCCTGACCGAGTCGGTGGTCCTCGCCGACGACGCGGCACCGCCGAGCTCCGATGTCGAGGAGTAGGTGGCCGCCCCGCATGGGCGGCCACCCGACTGCCCTGCAGGCTCACATCGACGGCGGCAGCAGCACCTTGTCGATGATGTGGACGATTCCGTTCGACGCCGGCACGTTCGCGGTGACGACCTTCGCGTTGTTGACGTAGGCGGCGGTGCCCTTGACGCTGAAGTTGACCCTGGCCCCTTCCAGCGTCTTCGCGGACTTCAGCATCTCGACCTTGCTCGCCGGCAGCACGCCCGCGACGACGTGATACTCGAGGACCTTGACCAGCATCGCCTTGTCGGCGGCGAGCTTGGCGAGCGTCGCCTTCGGGACCGCGGCGAAGGCCGCGTTCGACGGAGCGAACACCGTCAGCTTGGCCGACCCGCTGAGCGCCTTCACGAGCCCCGCCTTCTTGACGAGCGAGACGAGCGTCGAGAGCTGCTTGTCGCCGGCGGCGACCTGGACGATGTTGCCGGGGCTGGCCGCCTGCGCGGCGCCGACCGTGGGGACCGCGATCGCGGCCAGCGCCGCGACGACGATCATGCTGCGTTTGAACATGAGAGCTCCTTGTCCTGCGAGATTGATCCGTACGTCGTCCGGTACGACGGCGGCTCGCGCCGCAGTTGACCAACCGATCCACCGCTTCGCTCCGTAGCTGATCTGATGTCCGTCCCCGCAGCCGCCACCTCGGCCGGGCTTGGCGACCGCGCCGAGCTGTCCCCGCGACGCCAGCGGCGGCAGGACCGCCGGGTCGTGACCGCGCTGCGCGAGCGCAGGCCCGAGGCGATGGCACTCGTGATGGAGGCCCACGGCCGGACGCTGCTCGGCTATCTCGCGCAGATGCTGGGTGACCGCGCGACCGCCGAGGACGTTCTCCAGCAGGTTTTGCTCGAGATCTGGCAGCGGGCCGCCTCGTATGACCCCGACCGCGCCGGGCTGCTGACCTGGGCGCTGACGATCGCGAGGTCGCGGGCGATCGACGAGCTTCGCCGGCGGGTGCCCGAGCCCGTCGATCCGGCGCTGCTCGCAGACCGCGCCGAGAGCACCGCCGGCGTGCCGAGCGAGGCCGAGCAGCTGCTGGAGCAGTGGCGGATGGCCGGCCTGCTCGAGCGGCTGCCGCGCGCCGAGGCGAACCTGTTGCGGCTGCGCTTCTACGACGGTCTGAGTCAGAGTGAGATCGCCGAGCGCACCGGGATCGCGATCGGAACGGTGAAGTCCCGGATGGTCACGGGGTTGTGCCAGCTCCGAGACCTGCTCGAAGCCGAAGAGGGGGGAGTGCCCGCACGATGATCATCCGCCTACCGTCACGGCGCCGCTCGCTGCGGCGCAGAGCCGCGGAGATCGTGCTCGACGAAGCATCCTTCGCGCCTCCCGTCGACGCGGCGCTACCGCCGGAGCTCGCCGCCGAGATCGACGCGATGCGCAGGATCACGCTCCAGCTCGCGCGCATGCCCGCGTCCGACTGGCCGGCCGCCGTGGAGCGCCCGCAGGCGGTGCGGGCGCCGCGCCGCGCGCGCCTGCGGCCGGGCCCGGCGCTCGCCGCGGCGCTCGCGTGCCTCGCGCTCGCGTTCCTCGCCGGCTCGCTGATCCACCCGACCGTCGGCTCGGGCGGCCAGAGCGCCACGTCCGGCCGGCGCGTCGTGCTCGAGCCGCTCGCCGGCGAGCGGGGCACGGCGGTCGCGTTCGTGAAGGGCGCGGATCGCATCGTGCTGCGAATCGAGCATCTGCCGCCGTCGCCGCGCGGGACCTATTACGAGCTCTGGCTGATGACGAGCACGACCGATCTGGTCCCGGTTGCGGGCTTCCGGATCGCCGGCAGCGGCCAGGCCGAGCTGACCCTCGGGCTGCCCGACCGGCCGGCGAGCTACCGCTACCTCGACATCTCGCTGCAGCGCGTCGGGGCCGGCGTCGCGATCTCGCCGACGAGCGTCCTGCGCGGCCCACTGGACTGAGGGCTCGTCAGCCGTGACCGTGACGGCTACGCGAGCGGCGGGCGGATCTCACCGGATCCCCGGGCGATCAGGCGCGTGGGCTCGATCACGCGCCGCGCGGGGCCGTCGTCGCCGTCGATCCGCGCGAACAGCAGCTCGGCCGCCGTCCGCCCGAGCGCCAGCGGATCCTGGGAGACGACGGTCAGCGGCGGGTCGAGCGCGCTCGCCAGCTCGAGGTCGTCAAAGCCGACGAGCCCGATCCGGTGGGAGGCGTCGTGCCGGCGGAGCGCCAGGACGGCGCCCGTCGTGATCAGGTTCTGGGCGGTGAACAGCGCCGTCGGCGGCTCGGGGAGCGCGAGCAGGCCGTGGACCTCGGCGGCCGCGACGGAGGCGCCGTGCACGTCGAGCCGGACGAGCGCCTCGTCGAACACGAGCCCGGCGCCCTCCAGCGCGAGGGTGTATCCGAGCAAACGGTCGCGCGATGACGAGATCTGCCGCCGGCTGCCGACGTACCCGATCCGCCGGTGGCCCGAGGCGATCAGGTGCTCGACTCCGGAGCGGGCGGCGGCGACGTTGTCGATCGTGACGACGTCGGCGTCGATCCCCTCGGCCGGGCGATCGACCAGCACGACGGCGGCGCCGGCGGCCCGCTCGCGTTCGAGCAGGCTCTGATCGGAGCTGACGGGCGCGACGACGATCCCGTCGACATGCCGGGCGAGGAACGCCTCGACCAGTTCTCGCTCTCGCCCGACCTGATCGTCCGAGCTGCCCGCGAGCGCGAGCACGCCGCGCTTCCGCGCGACCTCCTCGACCCCGCGCTGGACCGCGGCGAAGAACGGGTTGGCGAGATCGTCGAACACGAGGCCGATCAACGTCGACGAGCGGTCCGCGCGGCGCAGCGAGCTCGCCGTCAGGTCGCGGCGATAGCCGAGTTCGGCGATCGTCGCGCGCACGCGCTGGGCGAGCGCCGGCGCCACCCCCGGATCGCCATTGACCACCCGCGAGACCGTGCTGAGGCTGACCCGCGCCCGGCCGGCCACGTCCCGCATCGTCGGTTGGTGCCGGTTGGCGCCCATCAGAGTTCGAGAAAACGTTTCGGAAGCACGGACGTCATCGCCTTCCGCTCAGGCGCCGTCAGAGTAGAGCAGATCCGGCCCGAGCGAACGCTCGGACCTCCCCCGAATCGGGGGTTGTATCGCTCCAGCTGCTCCAGCGCCGCCTGCAGTGTGCTTTGCTCGCCGAGAAAACGTTTCGCCGCCACCGCACGATCCAACGAGGAGGGAGTCTCATGCACGCGGCCGCAGAGATGGTCGCACGGCCGTCGCTCGTCGACGAGCAGCCCGACGAGCGCGTTTCCTGGCTGGGCTCCGAGACGCTCGATCCGACGACGCTCGTGCTGTTCGGCTCGAGCGGGGACCTCGTTCGGCGCAAGCTGCTGCCGTCGATCTGCAACCTCGCGCACGCCGGCGTCCTGCCGCACGACTTCACGATCGTCGGCGTCTCGCGACGCGGATACTCAGACGACGAGTTCCGCGCGACCGCGCGTCAGGCGATCGTGGAGTCCGCACGGCGCGAGCCCAACCCCCAGACGCTCGAACAGCTGCTCGGGCGGATGCACCATGTCCCACTCGAGTTTGATCGGCCCGACGGATACGAGCGGCTCGGCGCGCGCCTCGGTGAGCTCGAAGCGGGCCAGGACAGCCCGCCGAATCGCTGCTTCTACCTGTCGACGGCACCGGTGTTCTTCCCGGTCATCGCCGGCGCGCTGCGGCGCCACGGCCTCGCCTCGCGGGCCGGGGCCCAGACGCGCGTCGTGATGGAGAAGCCGTTCGGCCACGACCTCGCCTCGGCGGTCTCGCTCGCCGACCAGATGGCCGCTGCCTTCGACGAGTCTCAGGTGTTCCGGGTCGACCACTACATCGCCAAGGAGACGGTCCAGAACATCCTCGCGCTGCGCTTCGCCAATTCGATGTTCGAGCCGATCTGGAACCGCGCCCACGTCGACCACATCCAGATCACCGCTGCCGAGGACCTCGGCGTCGGGACCCGCGCCGGGTTCTACGAGCAGACGGGCGCGCTTCGCGACCTCGTCCAGAACCACCTCATGCAACTGCTCGCGCTCGTCTGCATGGAGCCGCCGACGAGCCTCGGCGCCGACTCCGTCCGCGACGCGAAGGTGAACCTGCTCCATGCGATCGTCCCGATCACGCCGGAGAACGTCGGGCGCTCGACGGTCCGGGCCCAGTATGCGGCCGGCGTCGTCCACGACCGGCATGTGCGCGGTTACCACAGCGAGGAGGGCGTCGCAGCCGACTCGCAGACCGAGACGTATGCCGCGATGCGCGTGGACATCGACAACGACCGCTGGAGCGGCGTTCCGATCTACATGCGGACCGGCAAGCGTCTGGCGCGCAAGCTGACCGAGGTCGCGGTCCAGTTCAAACCGCCCCAGCACCTGGCGGCGGGTTCGCTCGAGTTTGCGGGCGCGCCGGCCAACCAGCTCGTCCTCTCGCTCGAACCCGGCGAGGGCGTGTCGATCCGGGTCGGCGCCAAGGAGGTCGGCGCGCACGGACGGATCCGCCCGATCGAGATGGCGTTCCGCTACGGCCCGGCCTTCCCGAACGAGTCGCCCGAGGCTTATGACCGCCTGCTGCTCGATGCGATCGCGGGCAACGCGACGCTGTTCACGCGTGGCGACGAGGTTGCGGCACAGTGGTCGATCGTCGATCCGATCCTGCAGGCATGGGCCGCGGGCGAAGCGCCGTTGAGCTGGTACGCGGCCGGCTCGCAGGGCCCAGCCCCGGCCGACGAGCTGATCGCCGCCGGCCACGGTCATGCTTGGAGGTCGATCGACTAGTGCGGCCTACCGCTCAGCTCAGCCGGCCGTGACTGCCGGCGGCGCATGTTCCTCGCGGGTCGGCACGATCTGCACGAAGTCGCCGTAGCGCTCGGGCTCCTCCAAGCGGCACGACCAGACGAGCTGGCCGTTCCAGACGGTGATGTCGGGGCAGCCGTCGCACATGTTCTGGTGGCCGTCCGCATAGACGTCGGCGGGCTGGATGATCATCACCGACTGGAAGCGCAGCGGCTCGCGCAACCGCCGGGGGCGCGCTGCCACAGCTCGCAGGTAGCGGCGCGCGATCGGTCGCAGCCGCTCGTCGAGCGGTGACAGCGCCAGCATCGCGCGCCCGTGCGCGAGCGTCCCCGGGTCGCTGTAGGCGAGGTAGCGGCCCGTCCGCAGGTGATGGAAGGTCTGGGCGAGCTCCATCGAGCGCGGGCCGACGTATCCGTAGATCCGCTCCGTGGTCCCGAGCCGGCCGGTCAGCAGCCACTTGAACGTGTCGGGCCGCTCGGTGCCGTTCAGATAGGCGGCGGGAGCGAAGTCGGGGAAGCGCTTGCGGATCTCGGCGACGATCTCGGTCGACTGCAGCTCGTGCGGAGTGCGATCCTCGGTCGAGTACGGGACGGCGCCGAAGTCGACCGGCTCGCCCCGCACGAGGTACTCGAACCGGTCGCCGACGACGCCGGCGCGGAAGGCGATGAACACGATCGTGTTGACGATGTCGATGTTGCGCTGCGCCCACTCGACGAGGCCGGGCACGTACTCGAGCGTGTCCTCGTAGACGGTCGCGTTGAACGAGCAGCCGATCCCGCCGACCTCGGCCACTGTCTCCGCCAGTTCCTGGCGCAGCTCGCAGAGCTCGATCTCGTCGGCCTGCTTGTAGTGCGGGCGCCCCTGCTTGGAATCGACATGGAACGTGAAGCCGGCGAGCCCGGCGGCCTTCAGCTCCCGGGCCAGCTGTGGGGTCAGGGCGATGCCGTTGCTGTTGACGATCGGCTTGAGGCCGCGGCGGGCGACGTCGGCGACGATCTCGACGATCTCCGGATGCAGGAGCGGCTCGCCGCCGGCGATCGAGACGCCGTCGACGGTCCGCAGCCGCTCGAACACGTCGAGGTCGCCGCGGATGTGGTCGAGCGGCTTGTGGCCCTTCGGGTCGTTGACGCGGTAGCACCCGAAGCAGGCGAGGTTGCATTTCGTCGTCGGCTCGAGCCAGGCGATCGCGTTGTCGGGCAATGACCAGGGCAGCCGGTAGAGCTCTCGATGGTCGATCAGTGTGTTCATGGCGTCAGTCCCGTGAGGTGGGCGATGTGGTCGAGCGTCCGCTGCTGGATCCCCTGGAGGGCGATCTGACGGCGGCCGTACATGCGCAGCGCGGACACCCACAGCGCGTCCTCCAGATTGCGCCGCAGGGCGGGCTTGCCGGCGCGCCGGACGATGCTCCCGAGCAGCGCGGGGAACTGGTGCGTCAGGCCGCTGACGGCCGCGGTGGCGATCGCGGTGCGCGAGTAGAAGCGGGACATCGCCTCGAGCGTCGTGACCTGCAGCTCGAGCGGGGTCATCTTGAGCGGTCGCAGGACGGCGTGGTGGCCGTCGAACAGCGCCCAGTCGGTCTCGATCAGGCGGTGCTCCGCGGCGATCCGCTCGAAGAACCGGGTGCCGGGCGCCGGCGTGATCATCATCAGCTGCATCGTGTCGATCCCGAGCCGGCGCGCGAAGTCGACGGTCGCCTGCGCGCTCTGCGCGTCGTCCCCATCGAGGCCCACGATGAACATCCCGTGCACGCCGATCCCGTGCTGGTGGAACGCGCGGACGGCCTGCTCGGAGTCCGCGATCGTCGAGCGCTTGCCGATCTGCGCCAGGTTCTCGTCCGAGGAGCTCTCGAATCCGACCATCACGGTCTGGCATCCGGCACGGCGCAGCAGCGTCAGGAACTCGTGGTCGATGCCACCGCTCCTGCGCGACCTGAGGACCATGTCGGCTCGCACCTGCGCGGAGAAGCGCGGCGTCAGCCCGGCGGCGATCATCGCCTCCAGCAGTTCCCGCGTACGGCGCTTGTTGACGACGAAATTGTCGTCGTAGAAGAACACCTCGCCGGGCAGCAGCGCCTCGAGCTCCGCCAGCACCTGGTCGGTGCGGCGGTAGCGGACCTTCCGTGAGAACTGCGCCGTGACGGAACAGAAGTCGCAGTCGAAAGGGCATCCCCACTGTGTCATGACCGGCTTCACGCGCATCCGCTCGTAGCCGCGGATCAGCGTCAGATCGGGACTCGGCAGCGCCTCGAACTCCTGCTGGGTGCACTTCGCCCGGTCGGGTGCGTGGCGCGCCTCGCCTCCGGGGCCGCGCCACGAGAGCCCGGTGATCGCGTCGAGCGCGCCGGCGGCGAGCGCGCCGTCGAGCGAGCCCTCGCGCTCGAGCGCGGCGACGAGTTCGAGGATCGTGACCTGACCCTCTCCGCGCGCGACGAGGGGGGCGTGGTCGAGCGCCTCCTCGGCGCGGAACGTCACGTGGGGGCCGCCGAGCACGACCGGGACGCCGGTCGCGGCGACACGGTCGGCGAGCGCGTACGCGGCCGGTTGGGTCGCCGTCGTCGCCGAGATGCCGACGAGGTCCGCACCGGTGAGGTCATCGAAATCGACCGGTTCCAGCATCTCGCAGCAGACCGTCGCGTCATGCCCGGCCTCGACCAGCAGGGTCGCCATCAGCGGCAGGCCGAGGCGTGGGAGGAGGACGTGCTCGTAGACGGTGTGGCCCGGGGGGCGTGGCTCGACAAAGCGGATTCGCAAGGCCATTCGCGGCGCGACATTAGCAGAGTCAGAGGGTCGACTTAGGGTGGCCTAAGTACCTACGTAGTGGCCCCTGGCAATCTCGCGATTAGCCTGCAATTTGGCTGAATTGCACCCGAAAGCCAACGTTTCTGGCAATCATCGAACGGGTTCCGGCACGCTGCCTTAGCGCAGGGGTCCGGCGACCGCCTGCGCTGCCGCCAGAAGCGCCCCCGAGCAAACCATCGCGCGGACCCGCTCGAGCTCGGGAGCGAGGTGGCGGTCCGGCCCCGGCGCGCCGATGGCGCCGTGCACCAGGGCCATCACCGCGCCGGTCGCAGGCGCCGGCTCGAGCGGTGCCCGCAGCGCGAGGCCCCGGGCGGCGGTCAGAACCTCGATCGCGAGCACGGTCTCGAGGCCGCGGATCGCCCGACGCAGCTTCAGCCCGGCCGACCAGCCCATCGACACATGATCCTCCTGCATCGCGGAGCTGGGGATCGAGTCGACCGACGCCGGAACCGCGAGACGCTTGAGCTCGGAGACGATCGCCGCCTGCGTGTACTGCGCGATCATCAGCCCGGAGTCGACCCCGGGGTCGGCGGCCAGGAACGGGGGCAGGCCGTGGCTGCGGGCGGGATCGAGGAAGCGGTCGGTGCGCCGCTCCGCCATGCTCGCGACGTCCGCGACCGGGATCGCGAGGAAGTCGAGCACGTACGCGAGCGGGGCTCCGTGGAAGTTTCCGTTCGACTCGACCCTCCCGTCGCTCATCACGACCGGGTTGTCGATCGCGGCCTGGAGCTCGCGTCCTGCCACGACGCGCGCGTGCGCCACCGTGTCCCGCGCGGCGCCGGTCACGGCCGGCGCGCAGCGCAGCGAATAGGCGTCCTGCACCCGCGCATCCTCAGGCCCGCGATGGCTGGCCACGATCGGGCTGCCCGCCAGCAGCGCGCGGATGTTCGCCGCCGAATCGATCTGTCCGACCTGCGCGCGCAGCTCATGCAGCTCCGGCGCGAACACGGCGTCGGTGCCGAGCAGCCCCTCGACGCTCATCGCCGCCGACAGGTCGGCCGTCTTCAGCAGCCGCTCCAGATCGGCGATCGCCAGGATCAGCATCCCGAGCATGCCATCGGTCCCGTTGATCAGCGCGAGCCCTTCCTTCTCGGCGAGCGTGACCGGCTCGATCCCCGCCTCACCGAGGGCGTCGGCGGCGAGCCGCTCGCGCCCCCGCGCGTCGCGGACCTGACCTTCGCCGCTGAGGGCGAGCGCGCAGTGGGCGAGCGGCGCAAGGTCGCCGGAACAACCGAGCGACCCGTGCTCGCGGACGATCGGAGTGATCCCGGCCGAGAGCAGCGCCGCGTACGCCGTCGCCGTCGTGCGCCGAACGCCCGTCCGTCCGGTGGCGAGCGTCGACAGGCGCAGGAACATCAGCGCCCGCACGATCTCGCGGTCGGTCTCCTCGCCGGCGGTCGCGGCGTGGCTGCGCACCAGCGACCGCTGCAGCTGCGCGCGCTGTTCGGGCGGGATGTGCCTGGTCGCAAGCGCGCCGAAGCCGGTGGAGACACCGTAGTGTGGCCGCGTGTCCCCCACGAGGGCGTCGATCGCGGCACGGCCGCGATCGATTGCGGCGAGCGCCTCCGCCGACAGTTCCACCCGCGCTCCGTGCCGGGCGACCGCGATCACGTCGCGCACAGGCGGCGCCCCGACCCCGAGGGTGACCTGCGTGTCGGGTGGTGTGGAGGTGTTCTCGGCTGCGTTCACGGGAGCTCGGAGTCGATGTGCGGATTCACATTCCCCGGCGACTCCGAGAGGTTAGTGTTCGAGCGCATCATCGCTCGACTCGCACGGTCCCTCGCGGCCGCGGCCGCAGCCGGCGCCGCGCTGTCGCCGCTGGTCGCGTCCCCCGCCGCAGCGGCGCCCCCGCGCGTGACTCCCGTCCCGCGCGCGACCCCGGGCTCGGATTCAGGCGCGCGTGTG
This sequence comes from uncultured Solirubrobacterales bacterium, assembly GCA_963705995.1. GTDB lineage: Bacteria > Actinomycetota > Thermoleophilia > Solirubrobacterales > Solirubrobacteraceae > Palsa-465. The sequence goes on along the minus strand of CAVPLN010000036.1, from coordinate 174,666 downwards.
TGGGTCGCGAGCGCGAGCGACATGCCCGTCTACGCGTATGCCGCCGGGTCGAGCGGTCGCGTCGAGGCGTCCGGCGAGGCCGACAGCCCGGATGACCCGAACGCCGTCTGGGACCCATGGGGAGTCGCGTTCGACAGCTCCGGCGACCTCTACGTCCAGTCGTTCCTGTCGGATGCGACCACGTTCGTGTTTCCACCTGGGGCGGGCAAGGGGATCGCCCCGCTCCGGCAGTTCATGGTCGACGGCCCTGACAGCCGCGCGATCGCCGTCGACCCGACGGGGTACGCGTACGTCCAGAGCGGCGAGGGCTGCTGCGCGATCGCCGTCGCAGCGCCGGGTGCGGCGGGCCAGGCGAGCGAGCTGTATCACGTCGATCCCGTCAGCACCTTCGAGGACGACGCGACCGGTTACGACCCGTGGCCCGGGATCCTCAGCATCGACGGGTCGGGCAACCTCCTCGCCGCCGTGACCCGGACCGCCGGCAACGCGATCGAGACATACCAGGGCGGGCCGAGCGGCTCGAGCACCCCGCTCGGCGTGCTGAGCGGCTCGCGTACCGGCCTCGGCGCGTGCGCCGGCTTCTCGACGTGCAAGCAGGTGTCGATCGACTACTCGACTGCGACCGGCGAGCTGTACGCCGCCGTCAGCGGCGACGGCCCGTTCGCCCACATCAGCGTCTTCGCAGGCGGGGCGAGCGGCAACACCGCGCCGCTGCGCACGATCTCGGGGTTCGCGACCGGGCTCGTCGGCCGTGTGGTCACCGCCATCGCGATCAGTCCGGCCACGGGCGACATCTACGCGATGGTCAAGACGGCGGAGTTCGGCGGCGCCGGCCGGATCGAGGTGTTCGGCTCCGCGGCGAGGGGCGATGCGACTCCGCTGCGGACGTTCACGAGCGCCGAGCCGGGTGGCTTCGGGGACGCCGAGGGCATCGCGATCGAGCCCGCGATGGCCGCCGCCTCCGGCTGATCACACCGCGACGCCGAGCAGGTTGCGGTTGCCGGACGGATCGCGCACCACCACGCCGTCGCCGGACCGCTCGAACTCGGCGCCGGTCGCCTCGAGCCGTGCGAGCGCGCTCGCCAGACCCTCGCTCGAGCGCAGGTGCAGTTCGGTCTGCCGCAACCCGGCCGTTCCGGCCGGCCGCTGGCCGACGCCGGCGCCCTGCCAGATGTTGACCGCGAGCCGGTGCGGAAAGCTCCCCGCCGCCGCCATGTCGGCGAAGCCGTTTCCCCACAAGTCGCCGTTGCGGGCGAATCCGATCGCCTCGTAGAACTCCAGCGCGGGTGCGACCGCGCCGACGTGCAGATGCAGGTGCCCGATCCTTGTACCGGTGGGCAGCGGTCGTTCGAGATCGCGGTCCGGCAGGTAGGAGAGCACCTCCTCGAGGTCGAGCGGCGCGACCCCGTCGCGCAGCCGGCCGTCTGAGTCGACGACCATCGGCCGCCCGTTGCCGAGGCGGTAGGAGCCGAAGCGATCGAGCGTCTCGAAGGTGAGCTCGAGGCCGATCCCGTCGGGGTCGTCGAGATAGGTGGCCCAGTGCATCACGTGGTCGGTCGGCGCATGGCGCGCGCGACGCACGAACAGCCGTCCGAGTACGCGCGCGAACTCCCCCTCGCTCGGGAGATGGATCGCGAGGTGATAGAGGCCGGCGTAGCCCCGCGCCGCCGGGCGCGCCGCGCCTGGGTGCAGCACGAGCAGTTCGGCGTCGTCGACCCCGAGCGTGAGCGCGTCACCGGTTCGCTCCAGCAGCTGCATCCCGATCAGGCCCTGCCAGAACTCGACCGAGCGGCGTTCGTCGGTCACGTCGAGATGAACCGGGCCCCACGTCGCGAAGTCGTCCGCGGTGGTCAGCACGGGCCCGGGGCGGGTGCTTGGGCGAGCCACCAGATCGCTGTCGACAGTCACGGGGTCCTCCATTGAAGAATAGTTGTGGCCTCAAGCATATCAGTCCCGGAAAGCTTGGACGTGCAACCGACAGCTGACGTGCGCGCGGGCAGTGCGGCCCGCGCTCGTCATCTGCTCTGATGTGACCGGTGCCGTCCACCTTCGACGGGCGCTTCGCCCCATCGCCGACCGGCCCCCTGCACCTCGGCAGCCTGCGCACGGCGCTCGCCGCCTGGCTGTTCGCACGCTCGCAGGGTGCACGCTTCCTGCTGCGGATCGAGGACCTCGATCCGCAGCGCTCCCACCGGCGGTTCGAACGGGCGCAGCTCGATGACCTGCGCACGCTCGGGATCGACTGGGATGGGCTTCCCGTGCGTCAGTCCGAGCGTGCCTGCCGCTACGCGGACGCGCTCGCGGCGCTGGCGGACGCCGGGCGCCTGTATCCGTGCTTCTGCACCCGCGCCGAGATCCGAGAGGCTGCCTCCGCGCCGCACGGCGACCTCCCGGGCGGCGCCTACCCAGGCACCTGCCTGCGCCTCAGCCCGGGCGAACGCGCGGCCGCCCTGCGGTCAGGCCGTCCTCACGCCCTGCGCGTCCGAGCGGACGGCGCGCGGATCGTGTTCCGTGACCGCCTGCTCGGGCCGGCCGGCGGTCGCGTCGATGACTTCGTCGTCCGCCGGTCCGACGGCGTCGTTGCGTATCAGCTCGCCGTCGTCGTCGATGACGCGGCCGAGCGGATCGGCGAGGTCGTGCGCGGCGCCGACCTCGCCGCCTCGACTCCGCGGCAGATCCTGCTCTCGCGCCTGCTTGGCCTCCCGGTTCCCTCCTACGCTCACGTGCCGCTCGTGCTGGGTCCGGATGGCACCCGCCTCGCGAAGCGCCACGGCTCGGCGACCCTCGCCGACCGCGAGGAGCCGGTCGCCGAGACGGTGGCGCTGCTCGCCCATTCGCTCGGGCTCGCTCGCGACCGCTCGTCGGTGGTGAGCGCCGCCGAGCTCCTGCCCGAATTCGAGCCCGACCGGATCCCCCGTGCGGCGGTCGCGCTCACGGGGAGATGAGGCCGGCGGCACACCCGCTCCGGCCGGCCTGGCGGGGCCGGCCGGAGCGCACCCGCGTTCGACGATCCATGTAGTCTCCGCCACAGGACGCCGCCGACCGGGATCGTGCAGGACAGGCGGCGGACGCCGACAATGGACCTGAATCCCGAACCCGCGCGCGAGGCGCGTCGATGGACGACCCGGTAAAGGCCCCGGCTAAACGCTCGTTCAACGAGGCGGCGCACAAGATCCCGTATCCGGGCGCCAAGGTGCGTGAGGGGGCCGACGCCGAGGCGCCCGACGGCAGCTACTTCAACCGGGACCACGACGGCGCCGCCGATGTCGTCCCGCACGCGGGCCGGGCCGTGCTCGCGCTCGGGGCGCTCGGCGTCGTCTACGGCGACATCGGCACCAGCCCGTTGTATGCCGAGCAGGTCACATTCGGCTTCAAGGCCGCCCACCAGATCGCGCTCGCGAACGTCTACGGGGTCGTCTCGCTGATCTTCTGGTCGCTGATGATCGTGGTCTCGATCAAGTACGCGGGCTTCATCATGCGCGCCCACAACCGCGGCGACGGCGGCATCATGGCCCTTGCCGCGCTCTGCCAGCGCCACAAGGTCCGCAACATGGTGCTGCTCGTGACGCTCGGGATCTTCGGCGCGTCGCTGTTCTTCGGCGACGGCATGATCACGCCGGCGATCTCCGTGCTCTCGGCGGTCTCCGGTCTCGAGGTGACCGAGCCCGGGGTCGTCCACCTCGTCGTGCCGATCTCGGTGGCGATCCTGATCGTTCTGTTCACCGTCCAGCAGCAAGGGCACCGGCACGGTCGGCTGGCTGTTCGGTCCGGTGATGATGCTCTGGTTCGCGACGATCGGCGTCGTCGGGCTGCACGAGGTGCTCCTGCACCCGGGCGTGCTCGAGGGGCTGTCCCCGTCGTACGCGGTCCAGTTCTTCGCCGACCACGGCTTCGATGCCTTCCTCGCGCTCGGCGGCGTCGTCCTCTGCGTGACCGGCGCCGAGGCGCTGTACGCCGACCGCGGGCACTTCGGCCCGACCCCGATCCGCGCCGCCTGGTTCCTGATGGTGCTGCCCGGCGTGATGCTCAACTACCTCGGCCAGGGCGCCTGGATCCTCCACCACCCGAAGCTCTCGATGGATCAGCTCCGCCACGACACGTTCAATCCGTTCTTCTCGGTCGTCCCCCACTGGGGGCAGGTGCCGATGGTGCTGCTCGCGACCGCCGCAACCGTGATCGCGTCGCAGGCCGTGATCTCGGGCTCCTACTCGGTCGCGCGCCAGGCCATGCAGCTCGGCTACCTGCCGCGGCTTTCGATCCACCACACCTCCAAGCTCGAGGGCCAGATCTACGTCCCGGTGATCAACTGGTTCCTCTGCATCGGCGTCGTCGCGCTCGTCCTCGCCTTCAAGAGCTCGGGCGGCCTGGCGAACGCCTACGGCGTCGCGGTGACCGGCACGTTCATCCTCAACACGCTGCTGTTCCTGGCCGTCTCGCGCGCGATGTGGAAGACCCCGAGATGGCGGCTGGCGATGCTCGGCGCGCTGTTCCTGACCGTCGAGATCGCGTTCTTCGCGTCGAACCTCGCCAAGATCCTCCACGGTGCCTGGCTGCCGCTCGCCGCCGGCGGCGTCGTCTCGATCGTGATGCTGACCTGGCGGCGTGGGCGCGAACTGGTGACGGACAACCGGGTCGCGAAGGAGGGCTCGCTGTCCGAGTTCCTCGAGCATCTGGCGGCGACCAAGAGCCAGGTCAGGCGCGTCCCGGGAACGGCTGTCTTCCTCAACCCCGGCGATGAGACGACGCCGCTCGCGCTCCGCGCCGAGGTGGAGCACAGCCACGCGCTGCACGAGAAGCTGCTGATCGTCTCCGTCGACACGATCAGCATCCCGGTCGCCGAGAAGAACGAGCGTTTCGTCGTCAACCGCGTCGGGCGCGGACTCTTCCAGGCGACGCACATCGTGATCCGCTTCGGATATCAGGAGCCGACCGATGTGCCCGGCGCGCTGAGTCTCGCCCGCAAGCAGGGGTTCCTCGAGCGCAACCTCGACCTCGAAGGGGCGTCGTACTTCATCTCGCGGATCACGCTCAACCCGACGACCGCCCCGGGCATGCGGCCCTGGCGCAAGAAGGTCTTCCTGGCGATGGCGCGGAACGCCGCGAGCCCGATCGAGCATTTCAACCTGCCCGTCGAGAAGACCGTCAGCGTCGGCTCGCAGATCAACTTCTGAGTGCGGTGGCCGGCTTCGAGATTCGCCCCGGAACCGATGCGGACTGGCCGGAGATCTGGCCGATCTTCAGGCAGATCGTGGCCGCCGGCGAGACGTACGCGTACGACCGCGAGATGGGGGAGCCGCAGGCGCGCGGGATCTGGATGGTTGCGCCTCCCGGAGCCGTCGCCGTCGCGGTCGCAGGGGACGGCGCCGTGCTCGGCTCGGCGAGCATGTATCCCAACCGCGGAGGCGGCGGCAGCCACGTCGCGTCGGCGAGCTTCATGGTCGACCCCGACCGCGCCGGGCGCGGAGTCGGGCGAGCGCTCGGCGAGCACTTCCTCGCGTGGGCCCGGGCGTCCGGTTTCAGAGCGGCGCAGTTCAATGCGGTCGTCGAGTGCAACGAGCCCGCCGTGGCGCTCTGGAGGTCCCTCGGTTTCGTCGCGCTGGCGGCCGTGCCGGAGGCATTCGCGCACCCCGGCAGGGGCGACGTCAGCCTGCTGATCATGCACCGGTTTCTCTGATCCGGCGGTATCGTGCCCGGGATGGAGAGGCGTGTCGGCCCGACGTCCGCCGGCCGGACAGCGGCACAGCTCGCGTTGCTGCCGCTCGGTGCGTTCGCGGTGCACCAGCTCCGCTACCTGCTCGCCTTCGGCGGCCACGCGGGGGCGGTGCTGGCGCAGACCGGTCACTCCTACATGTCGTCAGCGGCCGGCTGGGTGGTGGTTCCGGTTGCGCTCGCCGCCGGCGCCTTCCTGCGCTCGCTCGGCCGCGCGCTCGCCGGCCACACGAGCGCCCGCCGGTACTCGCTGTCGCTCGCCGGCCTGTGGTTGGCGTGCTCGCTCGCGCTGATCGCGATCTACACGGGTCAGGAGCTGCTCGAGGGGATCCTGCTCGCCGGCCATCCGGCCGGGCTCGTCGGTGTCTTCGGCTTTGGCGGCTGGTGGGCGATCCCGTCCGCCGCCGCGGTCGGCCTCGTCCTCGCCGCGCTCCTGCATGGCGCGCTGTGGGTGCTGTACGAGGCTGCGCGGCTCGGTGCGCCGCGCCGCCGGCCGCAGCGGCGGGCGCAGCGCGGCCGCGTCGCCGTCGCCGACGGCTTCGCCCAGATTCTCGATCCTCTCGTCGAAGGCTGGTCCGGTCGCGGGCCGCCGCTGGTGCCCGTGAGCGCCTGATCCGCCGCCGGCCACGGCTGGAGCCGTCCTCCGGCGTGATCGCTCACGTCCAGGCACTGACCATTCTTTGACAGAGAAGGAGCATCTCGTATGAGTGCAACCACTGCGGGCGCACGCATGCCCGCTCGCGACGGGGGTGCGTCGGCGCTCCGCGCGTATTTCGCCGAGGATGCCCGGCGCACGATCCAGACCGCGCTCGGTCTGATCTGGCTGCTCGACGGCGCCCTGCAGTTTCAGTCGTTCATGTATGGCAAGGGGTTCATCCAGTTGTTGCAAGGGCTGACCGGGGGTCAGCCCGGGTGGGTCGCGAGCAGCGTCAACCAGGGCGCGGCGACGATGGAGTCCCACCAGGCGATCTTCAACACCGGGGCCGGGTTGATCCAGCTCGCGATCGGGTTCGGGATCCTCTACAAGCGCACGGCCAAGCCCGCGATCCTGCTCTCGTTCGCGTGGGCGCTTGCGGTGTGGTGGTTCGGTGAGGCGTTCGGGATGATGTTCATGGCGACGACGCCGATGGGCGGCGCCCCGATGGCCAGTGCGCTGACGGGCGCGCCCGGAGCGGTGCTGCTGTACGGGCTGATCGGGGCGATGGTCTGGCCGGGTGAACGCCCCGGGGGCTTGCTCGGCGTCCGGGGCGCGCGCGCCGTGTGGGCGGCGTTGTGGCTGGTGATGGCGTGGCTGTGGCTGGTCGAGGCGGGCGGGGCGAACGGGATCCATAACGCGATCAACGCCGCGCCCTCGGGGATGAGCTGGCTCTCGAGCGTGCAGGACGGCTTTGCCAGCGCCGTCAAGGGCAACGGCCTCGTGATCGCGCTGATCCTCGCCGCGGCCTCAGCGGCGATCGGCGTCGGAGTCGCCTGCAACTGGCGCGCGAAACAGCTCCTCGTGCTCGCCGTCGCCCTGAACCTGCTCTACTGGGTCGTCGGTCAGGGCTTCGGCGGGATCTTCCAGGGCGGCGCGACCGATCCGAACGCGGGGCCGCTCTACTGCGTGCTGGCCTACGCTCTGTACACGCTCATTCCCTACCGGGTGCAAACGACACTGACAGCGGAGCCGGGATATGCCTGAGATCAGGATGCGCGGTGGCACCGCTCGCGCTGCCGCCGCGATGCTCACCATCGCGGCACTCGCGGGATGTGCGAGCGCCGACAAGAACCAGTCGAGCGGCTCGTCGGGGTCGTCGGCCGCCACGGGCACGAGCGCGAGCGCGTCCGGCAGTTCCGGGATGTCCGGGATGTCCGGCATGTCGAGCGGCTCGACGCAGGGGATGACCGTCAATGGGGTCAGGGCGGTCCCCTCGCAGGTGCTCGCCACGGCCGACTGGCAGGGAATGAAGATCGTGGCGCGCACGATGTCGGCGGCGCCCTTCATGACCTACAACGGCACCGGTTGGACCGAGGTCAAGCCGACGGCGAAGACGAGCTTCCACCTGATGGTGATGCTCAACGACGCGCACACCGGCGTGCCGATTCCGTACGCGGGCGTGTGGGCCACCGTCAGCCGTGCCGGCAAGGTCGTCTACGACGAGCGTCAGTGGCCGATGCTGTCGGCCTTCATGGGGCCTCACTACGGCAACAACGTGTCGCTGCCGGGTGCCGGCCACTACCAGCTCTCGCTCCTGATCAGCCCGCCGGTCGCGGCGCGGCATCTGGAGTACAGGTACATCTGGCTCAAGCCTCACAAGGTGACCGTGAGTTTCAACTGGAAGCCGGTGGCATGAGACAGATCGATCGCAGGGGGTTCATCGCCGGTGGGCTCGTCGGCGGCGCGGCGATCGCGGGCGTCGCGATCGCCACGCACAAGTCCAGCGGCACGACGGTGCCGCTGGTGGAGCTCGGCGCACAGCCCGCCGGGCTTCCCGCCGGCCAGCACGTCTGGCAGGCGACGCTGCGCACCGACCGCTACGGCAACCCGTTCGCGCCCAGACACGACCGCTTGCTGTTCTTCGACGTCGCCGGCGCGCCGACACCGCGGCACGCCCGCCTGCTCGAGGCGTCGATGCGCACGCTGGAGCGGACGTTCCGGTGGGGCCCCGAAGGGCTCCTCTTCACCGTCGGCTGGGGCCATGCCTACTTCGCGGGGCTGCTCCACACAGCGGCGCCGATCCCGCCGGCACGGGCGCTGTCGGACTTCGAGCTTCCCGCGATCGACGACTACCACGTCTGCCTGCATCTGGCGTGTGACGACGAGGAGCGACTCGCTGCGGTCGAGGCGGCGCTGCTCCACGGTTCGGAGCTGGCCGGAGCCCACGGCGCGTTGCAGATCTCCGATGCGCCTGACGTGGCGAGAGACGCGAACGGGCTTCACCGGAGCGGGGCTGCCTGCCGCCCACCAGCGGGTGGGCGGCATTCCCTCGGGCAATCCGGTCCCGGAGAGCTCGCCGCTGTTCATGGGCTTCAAGTCCGGCCTGCGGCGCAACCAGGCGAGCGAGGCGGCCGTCACGATCGACGACGGTCCATTCGCAGGCGGGACGACGATGGCCGTCAGCTACATGCGGCTGCGGCTCGACAGCTGGTACCAGGGCCTCACCGAGGAGCAGCGGATCGCGCGGATGTACTCGCCTGAGACGACGGCCGCTGACGTCGCGCGCTTCACGACGGACGCCGAGTCGAACCCCGGGGAGATCGGTCAGGCGATCTCGCGCTACGGCGTCGTCGGCCACGCGCAGACGAGTGCCGTTGCGCGTCGGGGCGGCAAGCCACTGATCATCAGGCGCGATTTCGACACCGTCGACGGCGGTCAGGCCGGACTCCACTTCGTCTCCGTGCAGCGCACGATCGACGACTTCGTCAAGACGCGAACGGCGATGAACGCAACCACCGCGCAGCTGGAGAATCCGGCGATCACCGACACCGTCAACAACGGCATCAACGAGTTCATGTTCGTGCTCAAGCGCGCCAACTACATCCTGCCGCCGCGCCGGCAACGCGCGTTTCCCCTGCTCCCGGGGCGCGCCGAGCTGCTCGACTAGAGCGCGGGGGGCGCAATCAGGCTACCGTCAGCGCCGGTGTCGCTTCACACGATCAGATCGCGCACGCGCACGATCGTCGCCGCAGCACTGGCGGCGGCGGTGGCGGCCGCTGCGCTGCTGCTCGCGCCCGCGGGCCACGCAGCCACCGGGCTGATCCGGATCGGGGCAGCGCCCGTGCTGCCCGCCGGCACCTCGTCGCTGGCCGCGCCCGCCGCGAGCCGCACGATCCGCCTCACGCTCGCGCTCGAGCCTCGCGACCCCGGCGCGCTGGCCCGCTATGCGGCTGCGGTCTCGGAGCCCTCCGCGTCGGCCTATCGCCGGTTTCTGGGGCCGGCTGCGTTCGCGCGGCGCTTCGCTCCCGGCGCGCAGCGGGTGGCCGCCGTCGATGCATGGTTGCGCGGACGCGGGCTGCGCCCCGGGCGGGTCACCGCCAACGGGCTGGCGATCCCGGTTCGCGCCACGATCGGCGTGGTCGAGCGCGCGTTCGCGACGACACTTGCCGACGTCCGCCTGCCGCGGCTCGGCGACGCGGTCGTCAACACCTCGGCGCCCGCGATCGGGGCGGGCGTCGCCTCCGCAGTGCAGGCGGTGATCGGCCTGTCGAGCCTCAACCGTCTGACGACCGATCGCGTCAGCTCGCGCGCCACCCTGCGGGCGTCGCGCCTCCGGCCGGCGGCGCACGTCAGCACCGGGGGACCGGCGCCATGTGCGACCGCCGTCCGCGACGCGCCGCCGCAGAGCGCCTACACGGCCGATCAGATCGCGAGCGCGTACGGCTTCTCGGGCGTCTACGCGGGCGGCGACGAGGGAGCCGGCGTCACGATCGCGCTCTACGAGCTCGAGTCCGATGATCCGAACGACATCGCGGCCTACCAGGCCTGTTACGGCACGAACGTCGGCATCTCCTATGTCCGGGTCGACGGCGGCGTCCGCCCCGGGCCGGGGTCCGGCGAGGCGACGCTCGACATCGAGCAGCTGATCGGGCTCGTGCCGCAGGCCAGGCTGATCGTCTACCAGGCTCCGAACTCGAACGACAACGGCCCCGGCGCGGGGCCGTACGACGAGCTCTCCGCGATCATCAGCCAGGATCTCGCTCCCGTCGTGAGCGACTCATGGGGCCAGTGCGAACCGGCCGAGGGCCGCGACGACGCCGCCGCCGAGAACACGCTGTTCGAGGAAGCGGCAGTCCAGGGGCAGACGTTCGTCGCGTCGGCGGGAGACTCCGGTTCCGAGGACTGTGACAACGGCCGCGGGCTGCGTGGCAACACCGCGCTGAACGTCGACGACCCGGCGAGCCAGCCGTTCGTGACGGGCGTTGGCGGGACCTCGATGAGCGCGGCCGGCCCACCGCCGACGGAGTCGGTGTGGAACAGCGCGAGCGGCGCGCAGAACATCGTCGGTCAGCTCGGCGCCGGTGGCGGCGGCGTCTCGCACTTCTGGCCGATGCCGGCCTACCAGTCGGGCGCGCCTTCCGTCCTCGGCGTCGTTGGCAGCCTCTCGTCCGGCGCGGCGTGCCACGCCGCGCCCGGCTTCTGTCGCGAAGTCCCGGACGTCTCCGCGAGCGCGGACCCCAACTTCGGATACCTGATCTATTACAACGGCGCCGGCCTTGCGAATGACGCCCCCAGCGGGTGGCAGGGCACCGGCGGGACGAGCGCCGCGGCACCGTTGTGGGCGGCGATCGTCGCGCTCGCCGACGGCAGCCCGGCGTGCCGGGGGTTGCCGGTCGGGTTCCTCAACCCCCTCCTCTACGCGCTCGCCGGTAGCTCGCAGGCGACGTACTTCCACATCATCACCGCGGGCGACAACGACCTCACCGGGAGCTGGAACGGGCTCTACCCGGCGACCGCGGCCTACAGCATGGCGACTGGCCTGGGCTCGCCGAACGCCGCCGCGCTCGTGCCGGCGCTCTGTGCCGCCGGGCTCCGCCTCGCGGGACCCAGGTCGGAGCTGAGCTTCGCCCGCGAGACGGTGAGCGTCACGCTCAGGGGCGCCGCCCCCGCCGGCAGCGCCGTCCGCTACCTCGTCCACGGGCTCCCGCCGGGCGTCGCATTCGACCAGACGACGCTCGGGATCGCCGGGGCGCCTCGGCGGCTCGGGCGCTACCGCGTGACCGTCGAGGCGATCGACGCCTCGGGCGACGTCCGCCGGGTCCGCTTCCGCTGGACCGTCGCCGGCCGCCCGCGCATCTCGGGGCTGGCGCTCGAGGCCGCGGCGGGCGCGGCCCCGTCGCTGTCGCTGACGGTCAGCGCCGGTCGCCGCGAGCCCGCGCTACGGGTGCTGACGCTCCGCCTCCCCGCCGGGCTCCGCGTTGCCCGCCGTCCGGTGCTCGATGTCGCCGACGGCACCGGGCGGGCGCTGGCGCACGCGGACTCGCAGCGGCGTGGAACGCTCACGATCAGGCTCCGTGCGCCGAGCAGGCACGTGCGGGTTCAGCTCGCGAGCGGGTCGCTGCTCGCCGGCACGCGGTTGGGCCGGGAGATCGCTCACGGGCGTTCGTCGCAACTCGTCCTCACGATCGGCAGCATCGACGTCGGCGGTGGCGCCACGACCGCGAAGGTGATCATGCGGCCGCGGAGCTGACAGGATGGAGGCACCGTGAGCTTCACCTCGGACCTCGCCCAGTCGCTCGCCCCCGATCTGCTCGAGCGCTTTCTCCGCTATGTGGCGGTCGACACGCAGGCGAGCCGCGAGCGCGAGCGGTCGCCGAGCACGCCGGGCCAGCTCGAGCTGGGGAGGATTCTCGCCGGCGAGCTGCGCGCCCTCGGCCTCGACGACGTCGACCTCGACGGGCACGGTTACGTCTACGCGACGCTGCCGGCCAACGTCGCGGCCGCGCCCGTGATCGGCGTGCTCGCGCACGTCGACACCTCGCCCGACGCTCCGGGGGCCGGGGTCGCCCCGATCGTGCACCGCGACTACGACGGGCGCGCGATCGAGCTGCCGCGGAGCGGCACCGTGCTCGATCCCGCGACGATGCCGTCACTCGCCGCCAAGCGCGGCCACGACATCGTCACCGCGAGCGGCGACACCCTGCTCGGCGCCGACGACAAGGCGGGCGTCGCGGCGATCATGGCGGCGGTTCGTCACCTCTCCCTGCACCCCGAGCTCCCGCGCCCGACGCTCCGCATCGGTTTCACTCCGGACGAGGAGATCGGGGAGGGGGCGACGCTGTTCGACATCGAGCGCTTCGGAGCGCGCTGCGCCTACACGCTCGACGGCTCCGAGCTCGGCGAGCTGCAGGACGAGTCGTTCTCGGCGATCGAGGCCGTCGTCACGATCGACGGCGTCGACGTCCACCCGGGTTTCGCGGGCGGCGTGATGGTGAGCGCGCTGCGGCTCGCCGCCCGCTTCGTCGCCGCCCTGCCCTACGACACGTTGACGCCCGCGACGACCTCCGGACGCGAGGGCTTCATCCACCCGTACGCCCTGGCCGGCAACGCCGCGCACGCCGAGGTCCGCTTGATCCTCCGCGATTTCGACGACGACCGCCTGCAGGAGCACCTGGCGCTCGTGCACCGCGGCGCGGAGGCGCTCGTCGAAAGCGAGCCCCGCGCCCACGTCGAGGTCACCGACCGCGTCCAGTACCGCAACATGCGCCGCTTCCTCGACGACGATCCCGACGTTGTCGCGGCGGCGCAGGAGGCGATCCGCGCCGAGGGGATCGAGCCGATCCGCGAGCCGATCCGCGGTGGCACCGATGGTTCGCGCCTGTCCGAGATGGGCCTGCCGACCCCGAACATCTTCGACGGCGGCCACGAGTACCACTCGGTCCGCGAGTTGGCCTCGGTTCAGGAAATGGCGGCGGCCGCCGCCGTGATCGTGCGTCTCGCCGGGATCTGGGCGGCTCGCTCGGGCGGTTAGGCTGGTGCTCCAATGAGCCCGAACGCGTCCCTCGCGTCGCTCGACGGCGAGATCATGCCCGCCGCCGAAGCGATGATCCCCGCCACCGACGACGGCCTGATCCGCGGCGATGGGGTGTTCGAGGTGATCCGTGTCTACGACGGCGTCCCGTTCGCGCTCGAGCAGCACTTCGCCAGGCTCGAGCGCTCGGCCCGCAACCTTCGGCTCCCGCTCGATCTGGAGGCCGTGCGCGCCGACACCCACCGGCTGCTGGCGCGGGCCGGCGTCGGTCCCGCCCACGAAGCGGTGCGGATCGTCCTGACGCGCGGCGGGCGCCGGCTGCTCCTGACCGAACCACTCGTCGCGCTCCCCGAGCGGATGCGCCTGATGCCGATCACGTACTCGCCGACTCGCGTCCTCGACGGCGTCAAGTCGCTCAGCTACGCCGGCAACATGCTCGCCAGGCGCCTCGCCCAGGAGCAGGGGTTCGACGAAGCGCTGCTCGTCACGCCGCACGGCCGCGTGCTCGAGGCTCCGACCAGCTCGATCTTCTGGGTCAGCGGCGGTCAGATCCTGACACCGCCGCTGAGCGAGCACATCCTCGCCTCGATCACGCGGGCGGTCGTGCTCGAGGTGACCGGCGCGCAGGAACGGGAGTGCCCGCTCCCGGAGCTGTTGGAGGCGGATGAGATCTTCCTCGCATCGACGATGCGCGAGGTGCACCCGGTCGCCGCGCTCGCCGACCGGAGCTTCGATGCGGTCGGGCCGGTCACGGCGGCCGCCTCTGAGGCTGTCGTCGAGGCCATCCGCGCCCGGCTCACCGGCGGCTGAACCTGGTGCCGGCCGTGGGCGAGCGGCTGAACCTGGTGCCGGCCGTGGGCGAGCGGCTGAGCCGGGGGCCGGTCGTGGGCGAGCGGCCCTGTCGGGTTCTCACGGTGATCGGGAACCGGCCGCAGTTCATCAAGGCGGCGGCGGTCTCGCCGCGCCTGCGATCGGGGGGATCCGAGCTGCTCGTGCACACCGGCCAGCACCACGACGACAACCTGTCGGCCGTCTTCTTCGCCGAGCTCGGGCTGCCCGCACCGGACCGTCAGCTCGGGATCGCCGGCGGATCGAACACCTCGCAGACGGCGCGGATGCTCGCCGCGCTCGAGCCGGTGATGTCCGAGCCGCCGTTGCCCGACTGGGTGCTCGTCCATGGCGACACGAACTCGACGCTGGCGGGTGCGCTCGTGGCGGCCCAGCTGGGCCTTCCGATCGCCCACGTCGAGGCGGGGATGCGCTCGTTCGATCGCACGATGCCCGAGGAGATCAACCGCGTCGTCTGCGATCACCTCAGCACGCTCCTCCTGTGCCCATCGGAGGTTGCGGCCGAGAACCTGCGCCGGGAGGGGATCGCCGGCGCGATCGAGGTCGTCGGCGACGTCATGGTCGATGTCGCGCTCGAGCTGCAGCCGCGCGCGCGCGAGCGGCTCGACCTCGTTCGCGCGCACGGGGTCGAGCCCGGCGCCTACCTGCTCGCGACCGCCCATCGCGCGGCCAACGTCGACGACCCCGCTCGCCTCGCGCTTCTGGTCGAGCTGCTCGCCGGTCTGCGTGAGCCGGTCGTGCTGCCGCTCCACCCACGCACACGCCTGCGGTTGGAGCGGGCCGGGCTGCTCGACTCGCTGCGGCGGGCCGGGACGGTGGCGGTCGTCGAACCGGTCGGCTACTTCGAGATGGCGGCGCTGCTCTGCAATGCCCGCGCGCTCGTCACCGATTCGGGAGGGCTGCAGAAGGAGGCCTATTTCGCCGGCGTGCCGTGCGTGACCCTGCGCGCGACGACCGAATGGGTCGAGACGGTCGAGCTCGGCTGGAATACGCTCGTCGATCTCGATCTGGACCGCGCCCGGGCCGCGCTGGCGGCACCGCCTCCGAGGGATCGGCCGCCGCTGTACGGCGATGGCGTGGCCGGTGAGCGCGTCGTCGCGGCGCTGCGCCGCATCGCCGGCTCCGGCTAGCGCCGCGGGGTCCGGCTGAGCGCCGCGGGTTCCGGCTGAGCGTCGCCGTACACTGCCGCTGACGATGGCCCCGGACCCTGTGCGCATCGGTGTCGTCGGGCTCGGTTACTGGGGCCCGAATATCGCGCGGAACTTCGCCGCGCTGCCGAGTTCCGAGCTGCGCTGGTGCTGCGACGCCTCCGAGGCGGCGCGCGACCGGGCCGCGCCGATCTTCCCCGGGACCCGCATGACCGCGGACCTGCACGACCTGCTCGACGATCCCGAGCTCGACGCGATTGCCATCGCGACTCCGGTGCCCACGCACGCCGACCTGGCGGTGGCGGTCCTGGCCGCGGGCAAGCACTGCTTCGTCGAGAAACCGCTGGCGCAGTCCGTCGCCGATGCACGGCGCGCCGTGGCCGCGGCCGCGGCCGCGGGTCGCGTGCTGATGGTCGGGCATCTGCTCGAGTATCACCCCGGTGTCCGCAAGCTCAAGGAGCTGGCCGAGACCGGCGAGCTCGGCGACATCTACTACATCTACGGCAACCGCCTGAACCTCGGCAAGCTGCGCGCCGATGAGAACGCGCTCTGGTCGCTTGGGGCTCACGACGTCTCCGTGCTGCTCTACCTGGCCGCCGGCGAGGAGCCCAGCGAGGTCGTCGCCCACGGCGAGTCGTACGTCCGCCCCGGGGTCGAGGACGTGGTCTTCTGCTACCTGCGCTTCCCCTCGGGATTGGCTGCGCATCTGCACCTGAGCTGGCTCGACCCGCACAAGGAACGGCGCTTCACGATCGTCGGCTCCCGCCGGATGGCGACGTTCGACGACATGGCGCTCGAGGGCAAGGTCACCGTCTACGACAAGGGCTTCGACGAGGACGCCCACGGCTACGGCGAGTACATCACGCGCAGTGGTGACATCTTCTCGCCTCGGATCCCGAACGCCGAGCCGCTGCGGCTCGAGTGCGAGGAGTTCATCGCGAGCATCCACGAGCGGCGCGCGCCGCGGTCGGACGGCGCCAGCGGCCTGCGGGTCGTGCGGGTGCTCGAGCAGCTGCAGGACTCGCTTGACTCGTCGGCGCGCGGCGATGCCTGAGCCGCGCTTCCCGGGCGCGTACGTCTCGGCCGGGGCGGTGATCGGCACGGGTGTCGAGATCGCACCGGGGAGCGTCGTCGAGTCGGGTGCCGCGATCGGCGACGGGACCCGGATCGGCTCGTGCACCGTCGTCCACGGCGAGGTCCGGATCGGCGCGGGTTGCACGATCGAGGATTGCGTGGTGCTCGGCAAGCGCCCACGCCTGCGCGCCGGGTCGAGCGCCGCGGGGCTGCACTTGGACGCGCTCGTCCTCGCTGACGAGGCGACCGTCTGCGCCGGTGCCGTCGTCTACGCCGGCGCCGTGGTCGGGCGCGGCGCGATCATCGGCGACCAGGCGCAGGTGCGGGAGGGCTCGCGCGTCGGCGAGCGCGCCGTCGTCGGCCGTGGCTCCTGCGTCGACTACCGCGCCACGGTGGGGGATCGCGTTCTGATCCAGACCCAGGTCTACGTGACCGCGCTCGCCGTCGTCGAGGACGACGTCTTCCTCGGGCCCGGGGTGCTGATGACCAACGATGACACGATGGGCCGACATCCGCGCGGCGCGGGCTTGCATGCTCCGATCGTCCGGCGGGCGGCGCGCGTGGGCGGCGCCGCCGTGCTCGTCCCCGGCGTCGAGATCGGCGAGGAGGCGTTCGTCGCCGCCGGTGCCGTCGTCACGCGTGACGTCCCCACGCGCGGGTTCGTCGTCGGCGTCCCCGCCCGGGTCCTGCGCCTGGTCGGCGACGACGAGCTCCTCGAACGCTGGTCCTGATCCCCCGGCGCCTCGCGTCCTCGCGCCTGGCCGTTGTCCCTCGGCAGCGACAGCATCACGCGCGGACCCCGGTTGCCTCGACCTCGGTGCCGACTGTGCCAATCGGGCCGCACAGCGCCATTTCGGCGACCCGCGTGCCGAACGACCGCGGTTCGGCAGTTACGACCGTTGCCGGAAGGTCACGCTGGGAGCTGGATGGCGGAGCCGTACATGCCGCCGCCGGCCTTCGTCCACATGACCTGGTCCCGCGCGGGACCGACCGAGATCAGGCCGATCGGCACCTTCACGTACTCGGAGATGAACTGCAGGTACTGGCGCGCGTTCTCGGGGAGCTCGTCCTCGCTGCGGCACTCGGAGATGTCCTCGCTCCAACCGGGGAGTTCCTCGTACCCGCCGGCGACGTGGTGGAGCACGGTCTGGTGGAACGGGAAGTGATCGAACTCGGCGCCCTCTTCCCCGCGGTAGCGGGTGCACACCTTGATCACGGGTTGCCCGGTGAGTACGTCGAGCTTGGTGACCGCGAGCGCGGTCAGCGAGTTGAGCCGCGCGGCGTAGCGCAGTGCGACGAGGTCGAGCCAGCCGATCCGCCGGGGCCGCCCGGTCGTCGTGCCGTACTCGGCGCCGAGGTCGCGGAGCTCCTCGGCCAGCGGGCCGTCGAGCTCGGTCGGGAACGGACCCGCGCCCACGCGCGTTCCGTACGCCTTCGCGATCCCCCAGACCTCGTCGATGTCCTTCGGCCCCACGCCGGCGCCGATGCAGGCGGCCCCGGCGATCGGGTTCGACGATGTGACGAACGGATACGTGCCGTGGTCGATGTCGAGCAGGACGCCCTGGGCGCCCTCGAACACGACGATCTCGTCGCGGTCCAGCGCCTCGAGCACGATCCTGCTCGTGTCGGCGATGTAGGCCTTCAGGCGGTGCCCGTAGGTCAGATACTCGTCCGTCATCCCCTGCAGATCGAGCTTCGGGTCCCGCTGGAAGTCCCGCAGCGACAGCCGCTTGGGCTCGAGTGCCGCGACGATCTTCTTCTTCAGGATCTTCTCGTCGAGCAGGTCCTGGACCCGGATGCCGAGCCGCGCGGCCTTGTCCGCATAGCAGGGGCCGATCCCGCGCCGGGTCGTGCCGATCTGGAGCTTTCCCAGTTTGATCTCACCAGCGTGGTCGAGGAGCATGTGATAGGGCATGATCAGGTGCGCGTTGGCCGAGATCCGCAGCGCGCTCGTGTCGATCTGCCGCCGGCGCAGTTCGTCGAGTTCGTCGGTCAGCACCTTCGGGTCGATCACGACGCCGTTGCCGATCACGCAGAGCTTGCCGGGGTGCAGGATCCCCGACGGCATCAGGTGCAGCTTCCACGTCTCACCGTCGCGGACGATCGTGTGCCCGGCGTTGTTGCCGCCCTGGAAGCGCACGACGGCGTCCGCCCGCTCCGCGAGCAGGTCGGTGACCTTCCCCTTGCCTTCGTCGCCCCACTGGGCGCCAACGATGACGATTCCCGGCATCTCGTGGCTGAGTGTAGGGATCGTGCCGAGCGCCCGGATCGCGGCGACCGCGCGAGTCGGGCCGGCGGGCTGGGCCCGTAACGGCCGTCAGCGTCGGCGACCGGCGCCGCCCGCCGACACCAGCCGGCTACGCCGGTCTCAGGTCCATCCGGTGGTCGTGACCGAGCACAGGCAGTTCGTCGCACATCTCGGTCAGCCGCGAGACCGTCCGCTCGCTGATCTGCTCGCAGAGCGTGTCCCGGTCGAGGATGTTGGTCGTGATCACCATCGACCGCTGCTCTTCGTAGCGCGCGTTGACGATCGAGTAGAGCTCCTCGAGCACCCACGGCGTCGTCTGCTCGGCGCCGATGTCGTCGACGTGGAGCAGGTCGACCGCGACGAGCTGTTCGAACAGGTCGGCGTGCGACCCGTTGTCGAACGTGCGGCGGATCTGACGCAGCAGATCGGGCAGGGTGTAACGGGCAGCGGAGCGTCCCGCCTTCAGTGCCGCTTGGGTGACGAGCATCGCGAGCGTCGTCTTGCCGTTGCCGTTGGTGCCCATGAACCAGAGCCCGCGACCGCCGTCGACCATCTCGTCGATCCGATCGCAGTACCTCCGCGTCGCGCGCACGGTCGCCTCGGGCTCGATCTCGGTCACCGGGAAGCGGTCGAAGCCGATGTCGCGGTAGATCTTCGGGATCACCGATGACAGGCTCCGCGCGCGCCGGCGGGCGACGATCTGGGGGCGGCAGCGGCAGTCGTAGGCGGTGTTCGTGTCCTCGTCGATCACGAACCCCGACCCGTCACAGATGCCGAAGGCGCACTCGCTCATGCCTCGAACTGCGGGCCGGCGTAGTTCATGAACTTCGGGAACTCCTTCTGGAAGGTGAGGATCACGTCACCGACCGGACCGTTCCGGTGCTTGGCGATGATGATGTCCGCCTCGCCCAGCCGCGTCGACTCGCGGTTGTAGTACTCGTCGCGGAAGATGAACATGACGAGGTCGGAGTCCTGCTCGATCTGCCCCGACTCACGCAGGTCGGAGAGGATCGGTCGCTTGTCACCGCCGCGCTGCTCGACGTTGCGGCTCAGCTGCGACAGCGCGATCACCGGCACCTTCAGCTCGCGTGCAAGGCTCTTGAGGCCGCGGCTGATCTGGCCGACCTGCTCGACGCGGCTCTCGACGCGCCCCTCGTGGCGCATCAGCTGCAGGTAGTCGATGATGATCAGCCCGAGGCCGCCCTTGACCTGATGGTGGAGCCGGCGCGACTTGGCGCGGACCTCGAGTACACCGGTGTCGCTGGAGTCATCGACGAACAGGGGTGCTTCGCCGAGGCGTTGGCATGCCTCGAGGATCTTCGGCCAGCGCGCCTCGGCCACCCGGCCGCGGCGCAGCTCCTCGCCCTTGACGCGCGCCTGCGACGCGACGAAGCGCTGCGCGAGCTCGGACTCGGACATCTCGAGTGAGAACAGCGCGACCGGGTACCCGGCGAGGGCGGCGTTCTCGGCGATGTTCGCGACGAGCGCCGACTTGCCCATCGACGGTCGCGCGGCGATCACGACCAGGTTGCCCGGCTGGAACCCACCTGTGAGGTCGTCGAGGTCCCGGAATCCGGTTGGGGTGCCGGTGACCGCGCTCTTCTGCGTCGAGCGATAGTGAAGCCGGTCGGTCTCCTCATCGAGGATCGTCGCGATCGGCCGGATCGTCCGCTGCCGCTCGTCATGGGCGACCTCGAGCATCGCGCGCTCCGCCGCCTCGAGCAGCTCGCGGGGTGGCGCCTCGCGGTTGTGGACACCCGCCTGGATCTTGTATGTCGCCTGCAGCAGCGCTCGCATCTGCGACTGCTCGCGGACGATCCGGCCGTATTCCGCGGCGTGGCCGGTGGCCGGCACCCAGGCGGCCAGCTCTTCGATCATCTCCGGCCCACCGACCTCGTCCAGCTGGTTGTTCTGCTGCAGGGCCTCGGCGACCGTGAGGTGGTCGATCTTGCGGTCGGAGTTGTAGAGGTCGAGCATCGCCTGGAAGATCGCGGCGTGCTGAGGCTGGTAGAAGTGCTCCGGGCGCAGCTGCTCGTCGACGAGCAGCGCGTGCAGATGGCGCTCGTCGAGCAGCACAGCTCCCAGCACCGACTTCTCGGCGGCGATGTGGTGCGGAGGAAGCGAAGACGTTGCGGGGGCGGTCGGGGCGACGCTCATCGGCCAACCCGACTATAGGTTGCCTCCAGGCGGACCCGGCGGGCCGTTCCCGCACCCAGCAGGAACTTCCGGGGGCCTCTACTCGGGTTCCGGAGCCAGGGGCGAGTTCGGGATCAGGCTCGCCGGCGCGTGCGGATGAGGGTGCTGTGGGTGTGGCGCGTGGAGATGGGGGTGCGGTGAGAGCGGATGAGGGTGCGGCGAGAGCTCGGCCGGCGGCTGGACGTCGATCCGGGCGATCGTGACCCAGGCGACGAGCCCGATGAAGATCACGAGCGCGACGCCCGCGACCAGCCCGTCTCCCAGGCTGAGCCCGCCATTCGTCGGCTTGCTGAAGCCGTCGGCGAACGATGCGCCGAGGGGGCGCGTGATCACGTAGGCGAACCAGAAGGCGACGATCGGGTTCATGTTCAGTCGCCACCACCCGACCGCCGGAACGCAGATCAGGGCCCCGAACAGGAGCACGGACGGCCAGAATCCGAGGTTGAGCTGGATCCCGGTGAGGTCACCTGCGGCGGTGCCGAGCGCGAACGTCGCAAGCACCGCGGCCCAGTAGAAGAGCTCCCGCCGCCGGCTGTCGATGCTGTGGATCGAGAGCGTCCCCTCGCGGCGGTACCAGAGGGCGAAGATCGTCGCGGTGATCGCCGCGAACAGTGGCGTCGTGACGTAATAGCTGAGGCCGGCGCCGTCGTGGATGCCGTCGGCGGCCATCGTGCCGAAGATGGCGACCATCATCACCGCGAACCAGTAGTAGGGCGCCCGGTACTCGCGCTGGCGCATCTGCAGCCACAGGGCGAACGCGAGGCCGAAGATGCCGATCGCGGCGGCGAGCGGCACGCTGTGCTGCCCGAGGAAGTCGGACATCGCCTCGCCCATGCCGGTGGTCAGCAGCTTCAGGATCCAGAACGCGATCGTGATCTCGGGGACCTTCGCAAGCAGCCCCCGGGTGGTGCCGCGGCGGGGCGCGGAGTCGTAGGTGTGTGCCCCTGCCGCGTTCACAAACCTCAGTCTCCGGACTGGGATTAGGCAGCGATAAGCGGCAGATGTGAGTCCCGTGAAGGCGAGATCCGCTGCCGGGCGCTCAGACGGCGTGCAGCGGCGGCGCGATGCCGGCCTGCTCGCGGCGCCAGTCGACGTACCGTCGCACACCCTCGGCAAACGGCGTCCCCGCCGTCCACCCAAGCTCCATCCGAGCCCGATCGCTTGAGACGACCTTCCCACCGAAATCACCAGGACGCGCAGGCGTGAACACGATCTCCGTATTCCCAACCAACTCCTGCACCGTCTCCGCGATCTCCCGGATCGTCACGTTCGCATCACTCGCGAGGTTGTACACCCGGTTGCGCGCCATCTCCGCCAGACCACACACCACACCCTCGGCAAGATCCTCCACATACACGAACCGCCGCGACTGCAGACCATCACCCGCCAGCGTCAACGCCTCACCCTTGAACGCCTTGTTCACGAACGCCGGGATCACCGCCGCCTCACGCGCCCGCGGCCCATACGGAATCCCGAACCGCAGAATCGTGTAGTCGATGTCGAACAGCTCCTGATAGGAGCGGCAGTAGAGCTCGCCGGCGAGCTTGGTCGACGTGTACAGATGACTCGGCGGCGGCAGCAGCGTGTCCTCGTCGACATGCTCGGGCTCGCAATCGCTGTAGACCCAGATCGTCGACGCGTACACGACGCGCGTGACACCGGCCTGGCGGCAGGCCTCGAGCACAGCCACGGTTCCGGACGCGTTCACGCGCTCGGCGACCGCGGGGTCGGCGTGGACGTCGTTGACGTCCGCGACAGCAGCGAGGTGCGCGACGGCGTCGCAGTCCTGCAGCGCTCCGCGCAGGGCGTCCTGATCGCCGAGCGAGCCGAGCACCGTCTCGACCGTCCCCGGCTCGTGCCAGGGGGACGGGCGGAGGTCGTAGATCACCGGCTCGTGGCCGGCGTCGCGAAGT
This sequence comes from uncultured Solirubrobacterales bacterium, assembly GCA_963705995.1. Taxonomy (GTDB): domain Bacteria; phylum Actinomycetota; class Thermoleophilia; order Solirubrobacterales; family Solirubrobacteraceae; genus Palsa-465. The sequence continues at coordinate 152,081 of CAVPLN010000036.1, read as the reverse complement.
TTGTCAACGACGTGGGAACCGATGAAGCCGGACCCACCTGTAACGAGAACTTTCATCGGATTCCAATCCTGCGCCATTCGTGGTGATCGGGTCGTGTGGGCGGCAGCGGCAGCGGCGGACGCGTGTGCATCTGTCCGGCTCCGGAGGCAGCCCAGCCCTCTCCCGCTCCGCAGTAAAGCTCAAAACGGTCGTTCACGGCGCGCGGCCGGGCGCCCAGGTCACGCGGTGTGCTCGATGATCGCGTCACAGAGGCTCGGCCAGAGCGGCTCTGGGCGATCGTGGCCCATGTCCTCGACCATCAGCAGGCGGGCGCCGGGGACGAGCTCCGCAGTCCGTTCGCCGCCGGTGGGGGCGATCAGGGTGTCGTCGAGCCCGTGGATCACGAGCGTCGGGACGTTCAGGCCACGAAGCCCCTCGGCGCGGGGCCCGCCGGCGATGATCGCAGCGAGCTGTCGGCCGGAGCCCTCCGGATAATGGCAGCGGTCATAGCTTGCAGCAGCGATCGCCCGGGCGCCGGCGAGGTCCGGGTATCGCTTCGAGCGCCAGATCAGCCAGCTCTCGGCCGACGCGACGTACTCGTCGCGGTCAGCGGCGGCGGGTGCGAGCAGTGCGGCGATCGCCTCGGGCGTTGACTGCCCGTAGCCGGGCTCGCCCGTGTTCGACATCATCGACGTGAGGGTGAGGACTCGCTCCGGGTGCTCGATCGCCATCGTCTGCGCGATCATCCCGCCCAACGAGCAGCCGACCACGTGCGCCCGCTCGATCTCCAGTGCCGACAGCAGCGCGAAGCCGTCATCGGCCATGTCGCCGAGCGTGTACGGCACCAGCTCGCGCGCGGTCGTGAAGTCGCCGCCGGCGGCCGCGGCGCTGACGGCATCGATCGAGACGAGCACGCCGTCCAGCTTGGACGAGAGGCCGCAGTCGCGATTGTCGAACGCGATCACGAATCGGCCGCCGCCGGCCAGCCGCTCGGCGAACCCTCGCGGCCAGACGATCAGCTGCGCCCCGAATCCCATCACGAGCAGCACGGGCGGGTCGCCGGCTGCGCCGTACGTCTCGAACTCGATCGATACGCCCGAGGGCGTCGTGATCTGCGGCATCCGGCCGAGGCGTCCGATCTGACCCGAGCGACGCAGCGCCTCGGCAGGCCTCAGTGCCGGAGGGCGTCGCCGCCGTCAGGCGGCGACGACCATCGTCTTGACGGTCGCCATCACCTCGTCGGCGACCTCGACGACCACCATGAAGGTGCCGACGTTGCGAATCGGCTCGTCGAGATGGACCTTGCGGCGGTCGACGCGGATTCCGCGAGCGTCACGGATCGCGTCGGCGATGTCCTGAGTGGTGACCGAGCCGAACAGCCGGCCGTCATCGCCGGCCTGCTGCGGGATCGTCAGCACGGTGCGGCCGAGCAGGGCGGCGTTCTCGCGAGCGCGATCGACCGCCTCGCGCTCCGCGCGCTCAGCAGCTTGCCGCCGCCGCTCGGCTGCGTCGATCGATCCCTTCGTCGCGACCTCCGCGAGCTTGCGCGGCACCAGATAGTTGCGAAGGAAGCCGGCAGAGACGTCGACGACAGCGCCGCGCTCACCGAGCGACTCCACGTCCTGAAGCAGGATTGCCCTGGGCATTTGGACCCGCCGCTACCGGTCGCGCTCGCCGCGGCCGCCGCGATCACCGCGCTCGCGATGATCGCTTCCGCCTTCGGCCACGTACGGCAGCAGGGCCAGCTCCCGGGCGCGCTTGACCGCGCGCGCGACCTGATTCTGGTGCCGACGGCACGCGCCCGTGATCCGGCGCGAGCGGATCTTGCCGCGATCCGAGATGAAGCGCCGGAGCGCGGAGAGATCCTTGTAGTCGACCTGCTCGACCTTGTCGCGGCAGTACGGGCAGGGCTTGCGCCGGCTGGAGGCCGCCCCACCCTTCCTGTCACGCCGGCGTACCGGCCGTCTACGTTGCTTCGCCACCTGGCATCACCTAACTGTCTTGAAAGCTTTCTGTCGCCGCCTCAGAACGGGATGTCGTCATCCGCGGCACCGGAGCCCATCGGCGCAGAGACGAAGTCGCCGGTATCGATCGGGATGTCGCTCTCGGCTGCTCGTACGCTGCTCGAGAACCCATTCCCGTTACCGCTCGCGGCGTCGTCACGCCCACCGAGGAACTGCACGGTCTCAGCGATGATATCGACAGCTTGGCGCTTCTGCTGACTGTCCTTGTCGGTCCACTCGCGCCAGCGCAGCCGGCCGTCGATCGCGACCGGGCGTCCCTTGGCCAGATACTTGTGGCAATTCTCGCCCTGCTGGCCCCAGACGCTGACGTCGAAGTAGTTGGGCGCGTCCTCCCACTGACCCTCGCGAGGTGCGGCGCCTGCCGTTGCATGCGATCCGCAGGCTGCAGACGCTCATGCCGCTCGGAAGCGCGCTCAGTTCGGGGTCCCTGGTGAGGTTGCCGGTGATGATCACCCGGTTGATGTTGCCTGCCATGTGCGGGCTCCTTTCAGACAGTTCGGATCGCCAAGCGCGAGTCTAGGTCCGGGTCAGGCGTCTACCGCGCCGGTCGCCGGAAAATGCACAGATTCGTTGCGATTCGGTGGCAGGTCGCGCGCAGAGCGTCGCAATCGCGGCGCAAATCAACGGTGAGCGGGTGCCGTCGCCGAGGCGGCGATCAGGACGCGTCGCCGTCCGACGCTGGCCCCGTCGAGAGCGCCCCGACGAGTACCGGCGGAGGGCTGTCCGGCGCTTCCGGCGTGCCCGGCACGACCTTGATGATCCGGAACCGCAGAACCTCGTCGGCGATGTGGAGGCTGTGACTCAGCGACTCGAGCAGCGCCGGCGGACCCGTGAACTGCAGCAGGTGGTAGTCCGCTTCGCTCTGATGGTTGATCCGGAACGTCGTCGGGCGCCGTCCCCACGACTGGTTGCGCGAGAGCGTGCCACCGGCTGCTGTGATCGCGGCCTCGACATCGGCGAGGATCTTCGCGCGCGCCTCGTCTTCGCCGCTCGTCGAGAGCAGCAGGACCAGGTCGTAGAGGTTCAGATCGCGTGGCATCTTGGACAGCAGCGAAAAGGCCCGGAACAGGGCCGAGCTGCGAATATAGCAATGCCCCCATGACCGCGTAGCGACGCCGCCGATGACTGCTGCCAGCGACCTCGATCTTCCGCTCGCCGAGTTCCCGGACCGCCAGACGTGGGAGCGCTGGCTCGAGGATCATCACGGCTCCCGGCCCGGGCTCTGGTTGACATTCGCCAAGCGAGGCGCGCCGCGCGCGACCGTGACCCGATCTGAAGCGCTCGAAGTGGCGCTCTGCTTCGGCTGGATCGACGGCGCACTCGGGCGCCTCGACGAGCACTTCTTCCGGCAGCGCTTCACGCAACGCCGCCCTCGCAGCAAGTGGTCGCAGATCAACCGCGAGTCCGCGCTGATCCTGATCGAGTCGGGTCAGATGCGGGCGGCGGGCCTCGCGGAGGTGGAGCGCGCCCGGGCGGACGGGCGCTGGGACGCGGCCTACGAGCCGCAGTCGCGGGCGTCGGTCCCCGCCGACTTCGCAGCCGCGCTGCGCGACAGGCCAGGGGCCGAGGCGTTCTTCGCGACCCTGACCGGCGTCAGGCGCTACGCGTTCCTCTACCGGATCGCGGACGCCAAGCGGCCGGAGACGCGCGCACGCCGGATCCGGCAGTACGTCGACCTGCTGGCCGAGCAGCGCACCCTGAACTGACCGCCGCGCCCCGACCCGAGCGGAGCGCCCTGAACCGAGCGGCGCGGACCCTGCACCGAGCGGACCGGAATCGGCGCCACGGGCGACGAATTCATACGATCGGCATGAATTGCTGGCATGTGAGCCGCGAATGTGCACAAGAATTTCATGCGGAATGATGCAATCGTGCCGAGGCTATGACTCGAATCGAACGCTACATGAACCTGCTCGGCGTCCTCGTGCCCTTCCTCGGGGTGATCGTGGCGATCATCCTGCTGTGGAACCGCGCCGTCAACGCCACCGACCTCGCGATCATGGTCGTGCTGTACCTGCTGTCGGCGATGGGCATCACGATCGGCTTCCATCGCCTGCTGACGCATCGCGCCTTTCAGACCTACGGCTGGCTCGAGCGGACGTTCGCCGTGCTCGGATCGCTCGCGGTCGAGGGTTCGGTGCTCGACTGGGTGGCCGACCACCGCAAGCATCACGCGTTCTCCGACGTCGACGGTGACCCGCACAGCCCGCACGTCGGGCACGGCAGCGGCCTGGGCGGCCTCTGGCACGCGCACACCGGCTGGCTGTTCGAGACCCAGGGTCAGGCCGACTGGAAGAAGTACGCGCCCGATCTCTACGAGGACCCGGCGATGCGCCGGATCGGCCGGCGATTCCCCCAGCTCGTGCTCGCAACGCTGCTGATCCCGACGGTCGCGGGCTTCGTCCTGAACGGCTTCACGGCGGCCGGCGCGCTCGAGGGCTACATCTGGGGCGGCCTCGTACGGATCTTCTTCGTCCACCACGTGACCTGGTCGATCAACTCGATCTGCCACACGTTCGGCGCGCGTCGCTTCGAGGTCGAGGACCAGTCCACCAACGTGTGGTGGCTCGCCCCGTTCTCGCTCGGCGAGTCCTGGCACCACAACCACCACGCCTTTCCGCGCTCCGCCTTCCACGGTCTGCGCTGGTACGAGATCGACCTCTCGGGGATCATCATCCTCGCGATGCAGCGTGTCGGCCTCGCCTGGAACGTGGTCCGGATCACGCCCGAGCGCCAGCGGCAGAAGACGCTCGTGCCCGCCGCCAACTGACGGCCGAACCCCCCAACTTGGATACAGAAAGTGCCCTCTGAGGGGCGCGATTTGTATCCAAGTCCGCCGAGTCCGAGCCGGGACTACGCCGCCGCGGCCGAGTCCTTGCTGGCGATGTCGCTCAGCTGCTCGTCGATCCAGTCGCCCGGCGTACGCCGCGTGATCACCCGCCGCAGCCCGTCGAGCCGGCGCATCCGCTCCTGCAGGGGCATCGTCAGGGCGGCGTGGATCGAGTCGGCGAGCTCCTGGATGTCGAACGGGTTGACGGACAGCGCGAACTCGCCGAGCTCCTCGTGGGCGCCGGTGTTCTCCGACAGGATCGAGACGCCGTACTGCTCGTTGACCATCGGCCCCTCCTTGGCGACGAGGTTCATGCCGTCGAACATCGCGTTGACCATCAGCACGTCGTAGTGCTTGTAGGCCGCGACGGCCTCCTCGAGGTCGTCGCGCAGCTTCAGCTGGATCGGCATCCAGTCGGGCGAGCCGTGGCGGTGGTTGACGACCGCGACGACCGCCTCGATGCGCTCGAGATACTCCGCGTACTCGGGCACGTCGGTCCGGGACGGCATCAGCTGGGCGATGAAGGTCACCCGCTCGCGGAATTCGGGGTGCTGCTCGAGGAACACGTCGAACGCGGTGAAGCCGCGCAGGATGTTCTTCGACAGGTCGGCGCGGTCGACGCGCAGGATCAGGAACTCCCGCCGCCGCGCGCAGCAGCTCCGCTTCGAACTGCCGCGTCCGGTCGCGCCGCGCCACCGCCTGCACGGCGCTCGCGTCGATCGGCAGCGGGTAGGCGCGCACCCACACCTCGCGGTCGCTCGATCCGCACGACGCCCGCCGCATGGTCGACCTCGAGCCCGAGCAGGTCCTCGCAGCACTGCAGGAAGTTGCGCCGGTAGGAGCGCGTGTGGAAGCCGATGATGTCGTTGGCGAGGATCCCGCGGTAGATCTCCTCGCGGATCATCGACGGCAGCACCCGCCATGAGTCCGACTGGCTCCACGGGATGTGGACGAAGTGGTGCAGGAACGCGTCGGGGCGCGCGCGCCGGATCAGCGCCGGGAGCGTGTAGAGGTGGTAGTCGTGGGCCATCACGACCGGATGCTCGACGTCCTCGATCTCCTCCAGCACCGCGCGCGCCAGATCCTCGTTGACGACGTTGTAGCCGAACTCGAACGCCTCGGTCTCGTTGCGGCGGATGTCGGGCGCGTTGGAGAGGTCCCACAGGTAGTGCTGGATGAACCACAGCATCGGGTTCGCGGTGATGTTGTAGAAGCGGTCGTAGGCGTCCGCCTCGGAGGCGACGAGCTTGACCATGTACTCGACCCCGTCAGGCGCACGGACCGGGAACGGCCGGCCGCCGTATTGCTGCGCCGCCTCGATGTCCTCCGGGGTCATCGCCGACGCGATCCAGACGACGTCGCGGTCACTCGCAAGGCCCGATCAGGGCCGTGACGAGCCCACCGGTGCCGCGCTTGATCTCGCCGTCGGGCTGAAACGTGACGGGGCCGCGGTTCGAGACGAGGATCAGCGGTGAGGACATAGGGGGGAGCACTCCACCGGACGGTCGGTCATCGAGGTACCCGACGAGAGCTACCCGGCCGGGCTACGGGTGCGTCGACTCGCCCACGATAGGGGATCGGCGCGCCTCCCGTGAGGCGATTACGGCCCCGCCGGATCGACGCCCAGGAGAGCAATCGAATGCAGGATCTCGCGGCCTGGACCCGCCCGCCGCGTTCCGTCCAGCAAATCGCTCAAGCCCGCTTGCGCTCGAGCCGATCTGGAAGTCGATATCCAACGCCGGCCACCGAGGCGCCTCATCGTGACTGCAGTCAAGACCCTCTCGTTCAGGACGAAGCTGTCCGCCGGCCTCGGGCTCGGTCTCGCGCTCAGCCTCGTGCTCGCGATCGTGCTGATCGGAGAGATGGGCAGCGTCAACGCCGGCGGCACCTCGATCGCGGCCGACTCGGTGCCGAGGATCGAGCTGATCGACCGCATCCAGAGCGATCAACAGGCGTACCGCGCCGACCAGTTGTGGAACATCGCGAACACCGACCTCGCCCTTGCGGCCGCGCCGATCAACGCTCTGCACGCCGTCGGTGCCCAGATCCAGCTCGGCTTCCAGCTCTACAGGTCGATGACCGGGAGCGCGGCCGACGCCCACCTGCTCGCGCTCGCGCTGGCCCGCTGGGATGCCTATGTGCGGGCCACCCTGGGCCTGGACCTCGTGTCGTCGAGCACGACGCAGCCGCCGGTCGCCGCCCTGGCCAACTCCTCGGCAATCACGTTTGCGCAGCTGGCGCCGACGATCACGGCGTTGGTCAGGCTCGACGACACGCTCGCGCGCGGCGAGGCGAACGGCGGCGCTTCGGCGTATCGCTCGGCGCGGACACTCGGAATCGTCCTGCTCGTGATCGCGCTGATCGTCGGCGCGGCAACGATCCACGTGATCAGGCGCCGCACGGACGAGCTGCCGAGCCCCACCGACGCGAATCCCGAGACCGAAATCACGCAGGAGTTCGCGCGCACGCCCGGCGACGATGTCCTCTACGAGGGCATCCAGGAGGTCGTGATCGACCTGCGCACGATGCTCGAGCAGCTGGGCGACACGCCAGACTCACGCGTACCGGTCGCCGCCCCCGGCGACCCGGTCAGCGCGCCACCGGAGCCCGTCAGCGCGCCACCGGAGCCCGTCAGCGCGCCACCGGCGCAGGTGGTGGCGGTTGAGCCCGAGCGCGCCGACCAGATCGCGGAGACGATCGCGGCGATCGCCGGGCAGTCGAACCGGCTCGCGCTGAGCGCCGCGGTGCAGGCCGCCCGGACCGGCGAGCAGGGGCACGGACTCGGGGTCCTCGCGGAGGAGGTTCGCAGCCTCGCCGACGAGACGCAGCTGGCTGCGCAGGAGATCTCGGCGCTGATCGAGTCGATCGAGCGCGACCCCTCCGGTCATGAGATGGCGGGGCGGGTCGAGCAGATCGCCGCCGCCTCGCAGCAGATCAGGGCGGGCGCTCGCAGCATCAGGGTCACCGCCCGGGCCGGGCAAAGCTCCGCGGCCGTCGTCGAGGTTGCCGCCTCGGCAGCTGCGCTCGCCGAAAACGCCGAAGCGCTGACCGCGCTCGTCACGTACTTCCGGGTCTGACCGCTCGAGCTTGTCGGGGGTGGCGGCTTGCGGGCCGCCACCCACCCGGCGCGCCGGCGTCGTGGCGGCTGGCAAGATCGGCCGCTTGGCAGAACACCCCAACATCCATACAGCCGTGTTCGAATACGACGCGGACGATCCCGCCGGCTACCGCGCGGGCGCCGTCCAGATCAGCCGGGCCGTCGGGGCTCGCGAGCTGGCGGTCAAGCTGTTCGAGATCCCGGCGGGCGAGAGCCTCTGCCCCTATCACTACGAGTACGTCGAGGAGTGGCTGCTCGTGCTCGAGGGCGACGTCGGCCTGCGCACTCCGGCGGGCGAGGAGCGCCTGCTTGCCGGCGATCTCGTCTGCTTTCCGGCCGGCCCCGACGGCGCCCACAAGGTGGCGAATGGCGGCTCCGCGGTCGCGCGGATCCTGATGTGGTCGAGCGCTCGGGAGCCGTCGGTCGCGGTCTATCCCGACAGCGACAAGCTCGGCGTCTGGGTGCCCGGCGCCGCCGACAACCACATGTTCAGGCGGGCCCAGGGTCACATTCCCTACTTCGACGGCGAGGTCTGAGGGGAACGCCGCAGCCGCGGGTGGCGAGCCGCAAGCCGCCACCCGCAGAGCCACGGCTTCGGGCCCCCTACGCGGGGAGCTCGAGCGTGAAGACGGTCGCGCCCGAGCCCGTCTCGACGCGCAGGCGGCCGTCCATGCGCTCAGCCAGCTCGCTCGCGATCGCGAGCCCGAGCCCCGAGCCCTGCGCGTCGTCGGCGGTGAAGAACGGCTCGAAGATGCGCGGCAGGGCGGAGGCGTCGATCCCCTCGCCGTTGTCGCGCACGGCGAGCCTGACGTGCCCGTCGACGCGGTCGGTCGTGACGACGATCTCGGTGCCCGGCGGCGTGTGCGTGACCGCGTTGTCGATCAGGATCCTGACGATCTGCGCCAGCCTGACCGGGTCGCACAGCGCCTCCACGCGCGGCGCCAGGCGGAGCTGGAGGTGCGAGTCGTGCTGGCCCAGCGAGACCTCGAACTCGGCAGACACCGACCGCGTCAGCTCGCCGAGGTCGACCTGCTCGGGCCGGAGCTCGAGCGAGCCCGACTCCAGGCGCGAGAGGTCGAGCAGATCGACCGAGAGCTTTCGCAGCCGCTCGACCTGCTCGGACACGTGCCCGAGGAAGCGACGGCGGGTCGGCGCGTCGAGCTCCTCGTCCTCGAGCAGCTCGACGAACCCACCCAGCGAGAACACCGGCGTGCGCAGCTCGTGCGAGGCGGTCGCGATGAACTGCTTGCGCGCGCGCTCGAGCTGGGCGAGCTGGCGCTGCATCTCGTTGAACGCCGCTGCGAGCTGGCCGAGCTCGTCGCGCGAGTCGACCGTCAGCGGTTCGCCGAACTCGCCCGCGGCGACGCGCTCGGCGGCGCGCTCGAGCCGCTTGACGCGGGCGGCGAGCCAGCGCGCGATCAGGTAGCCGCCGATCAGCGCCAGCAGCAGCGCGATCCCGCCGGCGATCAGGATCTGGTGGCGGACGATGGCGACGCTCCGGACGACGTCGGCGAGCGGCGCCGAGAACACGATCACGTGGCTGAGCCGGTGCCCTGAGCGCACCGGAACCGTCGCCTCGGCGACCGGCCCGGCGCTCGTCATCTCGGTGCCGCGAGCGGGCAGCCCGGTGCGGAGCGTGCGCCGCGCGACGGTGTAGCGAAGTGGGAGCGCCGCGGCGGGCTGGCTCGAGTCGGTGGTGGCCCACATCCGGACCGGCCCGGAGCCCGTACTCCCGACCGCCAGCAGGGTCACGCGCGCGCCCGACGCCTCGCTCGCGGCGTAGATCACCGCGTAGAGGCCGGTTTGGCCGGCGGCGCTCGTCGCTGTCGCCGCGATCGCCCGCGAGTAACTCGACGACGCGTCGGACGCGAGCTCGCTCAGGCGCTCGTCGACGAGCCGGGTGCGCAGGCCGGGGGCGACGTACAGGTACAGCGTGCCGATCGCGATCAGCGTGATCGCCGAGAACACGAGCGCCAGCCGGTTGCGCAGCGAGATCAGCATCGCTCCGAGGTGGCGGCCGCGCACGTTCACCTCAGATCACCGCGCGCACGGCCGGTGCCGGCGGCCCGCCGTCAGTCCTCCGTGTCACGGAAGCGGTAGCCGACGCCCCGGACCGTGAACAGGTACTCGGGGTCCTTCGGGTCCGTCTCGATCTTCTCGCGCAGATGCCGGATGTGAACATCGATCGTGCGCGGATCACGGTACGCCGAGTCGCCCCAGATCTGCGCCAGCAGCATGTCGCGCGTGAACACGCGGCCCGGATGGCGCGCGAGCGTCGCGAGCAGCTCGAACTCGACGAACGTCAGCGGGGCCTCGTGGCCGCGCACCCGGGCGGTGCGCTTGAGGAAGTCGATCCGCAGCTCGCTCGCGGTCAGCGGCTCCTCCTCGCCGCCGACCGCGGCCGAGCGGCTCATCTCGGCCCGCCGCAGCGCCGCCTTGATGCGGCTGGAGAACTCGCGCAGCGAGAACGGCTTGGTGATGTAGTCGTCGGCCCCCAGCTCGAGTCCGACGACCTTGTCGATCTCCTCCGACTTCGCGGTCAGCATGATGATCGGGACGGAGCTGCGGCTGCGCAGCCGGCGACAGACCTCGAGCCCGTCGATGCGCGGGAGCATCACGTCGAGCACGACGAGGTCGAACGGCTGCTCCTCGAACCGGTCCAGCGCCTGGCGCCCGTCCGTCGCTTGAACGACGTCGTAGCCGTCCCGGCGCAGCGGGTAGGAGAGCAGCGTCTGGATCGACTGCTCGTCGTCGACGAGCAGGATGCGGGCCGAGCGCTCGGACATGGGCCTCGCCCAACTTTAGAGGCGAGGCCCTCGATGCTTGTGCTCGCTGGCGTCGCGGCTACTCTCCGGAGCAGATGGTGGACCCGCGCATCTATCGCGCCGGCCTCGCGCTGGTGGCCATCGGCGTGATCATCTTCGGCTTCTCGCTCGAGAACCAGCCGCCGGCCGCGACGACCACGATCGCGCCGCCGGCGTACACGGGGCCGAGACTGGCGGAGCTCGCCGAGACGCGCGCCGCGGATGGCCCGAGTCGCTTCGCCGCCTATGTCGAGAGCCAGCTGAGGAGCCAGGTCGCCGTCGGCGGAGCCGCGGGCTTCACGGTCACGAGCACGAGCATGGCGGAGCAGACCGTCGCGGGCCTGCGCCAGGTTCCGGTCGTGACAGCGTCGCGCAGCGGCGTCTCGAGCGGGATGATCGTCGTCGTCAGCGATCGCGACGCGCCCGGGGAGGCCGGCGTCTCGAGCACCGCCGTGCTGATCGCTCTCGCCCATGCGCTCGCTGCTGCGACCCAGAGCCATCCGGTGATGCTCGTCTCGATCGGCGGCCAGGTCGGCGCCGCCGGGGCGACCGCGCTGGCCCGCTCGCTCGCGGGCGCCGGCCAGCCCGTCGGTGCGGTGCTGGTCCTCGGCGACCTCGCGGCGCGGCACCCGGTGCAGCCGCTGGTCGTCCCGTTCTCGAACACGGACCTGCTCGCCCCGCCGATGCTGACGCTGACGGCTGCGCGTTACCTCGCGGCGCAGACCGGGCTGCAGGCGGCCGCCCCCGATCTCGGCACCCAGCTCGCCCATCTCGCGTTCCCGATGACGGTCACCGACCAGGGCCCGTTCGCGCGGTTCGGGATCGCGGCGGTGCTGATCTCGCTGTCGGGCTCCCGTCTGACGACACGGACCGAGGCCGTGCGAGCGACGCTGCCGCCGCAGCTGTTCGCGGCGGTCATGCAGACGCTCGAGGCGATCGACGGAGCCGGCCCGGTCCCCGGTCCGAGCGCCTACCTCGTGCTGAGCGGCAAGCTCGTGCCGCTGTGGGCCGTGCGTCTGCTCGTGCTGGTGCTGATCGTTCCGGTCGTGCCGGCGGTCGTCGACGCGCTCGCCCGCGCGCGCCGGCGCGGGCACTCGATCTCGCGCTGGCTCGTGTGGGCGCTCGCCGGGGTGCTCCCGTTCCTCGTCGCGGTCGCGATCGTGCTGCTCGGCAGGGGCGCCGGGTTGATCACGGCGGCGCCGCCCGAGCTGACCGGCCCGGGCGCGGTCCCGCTCGGCGTCCGCGGCGTCGTCCTGATCGCGCTCGCCGCGGTGGGCTGGCTGCTCGCGTTCTTCGTGCTGCGTCCGTTCTGTATTCGCCTCGCCCTCAGTCGGCTCGGCGCCGGGCAGGCACGGCGGGCGAGCACGCCCGCCGGCGACGCCGCAGCGGTCGCGCTGAGCATCGTTCTCTGCGTGACGGCGCTCGTCGCCTGGCTCCTGAATCCGTTCGCCGCGCTGCTGCTCGTGCCGGCGCTGCACCTGTGGCTGTGGCTGGCGCGCGAGGAGGTGCGCGCCCGGCGGTGGCTCGTCGCGCTGCTCGTGCTCGCCGGCATCCTGCCGGCGGTCGGCCTCGTGGCCTACTACGCGCACGCGTTCGGGCTGGCGTCGCCGGCGGCCCTCGCCTGGAGCGCGACGCTGCTGCTTGCCGGGGGTGGCGTCCCGGCTGCCGCGATCGGCTACTGGAGCGTCGCGCTCGCGTGTGCGGTGGGCGCCGTGCTGATCGGCATCCGCGCCTCGCGCGCCGCCGCCTCCACGTCCCGGATCGACCCGGTCGTGACGATGCGCGGACCGCTCGGTTACGCGGGCCCCGGCTCGCTCGGTGGGACGGAGTCGGCGCTCCGGCGATGATCGTGCGGCGCCTGATCCGGGACCTCTCGTCCGTGCTGATCATCTCCGGCCTGCTGATGGTCGTGGACGCCGGCGTCACGCTGCTCTGGCAGGAGCCGGTGACGGCGGTGATCGCGCTCGTCCAGCGGGCCAACCTCGATCGGCACTATCTGAGCTACCGATCGATCGCGGTCACGGCGGCCGATCGGTCGGCCCTCGGGCAGCGCTCGTCGATCGACTCGCGCATCGCGTTCTTCGCGCGGCGCGAGCAGGCCGAGGTACCGACCGGCGCGGCGATCGGAAGGCTCGTGATCGCGAAGATCGGAGCCAGCTACGACATCGTGCAGGGAACCGACACCGAGAGTCTGGAGCGAGGCCCCGGTCATTATCCGTCGACGGCCTTCCCGGGCCTCGGGGAGACGGTCGCGATCGCCGGGCACCGCACCACCTATCTGGCGCCGTTCCGCTACCTCAATGAGCTCACCCATGGCGACCGGATCGAGCTGCAGATGCCGTACGCGACGTTCACCTACGTCGTCCAGTACGACAAAGTCGTGACGCCGAACGCGTGGTGGATCACCGACAACGTCGGGTATGAGCGGCTCGTGCTGTCGGCGTGCAATCCGCTCTACAGCGCGAGTCAGCGGATCGTCGTGTTCGCCCGCCTCTGGTCGGTCCGTCCGAACGCGGCGGCACTGACGCGCGTTTAGTCCGAAGTTCCAGTGGCCCGGTACCCAGGGGGAACTTCGGTCGAGGGTCGCGCGCCGTCGAGGCGCCGAGCGTCCAAGCCGTCCAGCCGGCCGTTCGATTCTTGGTTGAGATTCCGCGATTCCGGTCCTGGCCGCCCGTCGCGCTGCCGAAGCTCAGATGTATGGATGAGGATCAGAAGCTAGCCGGGCTCCGCGACCGCATCGCCGCCGGCGACTACCGCATCGACCCGGCGGAGATCGCCGACGCGATCCTGCGCCGCGGTCGAGAGCTGGCGTCCTTGCGCGGCAAGCAGGCCGGTCAGAGCGAATGTTCGAAGCCGGACAGCGAGTCGCTCGCGTCGGTGAAGCGCGCCCCCGGCTCGCCGGCGGTGACGCGACCGATCCAGGTGATCCGGACGGCGTCGTTCGTGCTGACCAACTTCGCCTCGATCTCGCTCCGCGCACCCGGCGGCGCGCAGACGCAGAGCTCGTAGTCCTCTCCGGCCTGTGCCGCGAAGGCGCCGGGGTCGGCCCCGAGTTGGGCTGCGACCTCGCTGCAACCGGGGGCGAGGGGCAGGCGTGCGAGCTCGAGTTCGAGCGTCACGCCGCTCGAGCGGGCGAGGTGCCCGGCGTCCGTCGCGAGCCCGTCGGAGAGGTCGATCATCGCGGTGGCTCCGGCTGCGGCGAGCACGCGGCCCTCGGCAAGCCGCGGCTGCGGGCGGGCGTAGCGCTCGTGCAGTGCGGCTCCGACCGGATCGCCGTCGGCCAGTCGGGCGCGACCTTCGAGGAGGGCGAGACCGGCGCCCGAGCCACCGAGCGTCCCGGTCACCCCGACGAGGTCCCCCGGGCGGGCGCCGTCCCGGCCGACGAGCTCGCCGGGGTCCGCGGCCCAGCCGACGACGGTGAACGAGACGATCAGCGCCGGGGCGCGGGTGACATCCCCACCCGCGATCGTCACTCCCTGGCTCGCCGCCAGCGCCTGGGCGGCCCCCAGCAGCTCGTCCGACTCGGCCAGCACGCTGCCGGCAGGGAGGCCGAGTGCCAGATAGGCCTCGCCCGGGGCGGCGCCCATCGCGGCGAGATCCGACAGCGCCCCCGCGAGTGCGCGATGCCCGATCTCGGCAGGGCTCAGCTCGCCCACGCGGAAGTGGACTCCGTCAACCATCGTGTCGACGGAGGTGACGGCGTATCCCCGCGCGCGCACCACCGCCGCGTCGTCGCCGATCCAGCGCACGACGCGAGGGTCGACGCGGGCGAGCACCGATGGCAGTTCGGCGATCAGCTCGAGTTCGCGCATCCCGGCAGCCGCACGGGGGCTTGTGGTCCGGTCCGCTACCGGTGCCGGTAGACGATGCGGGCGCGGTCGAGGTCGTACGGCGACAGCTCGACACGAACGCGGTCGCCCGGCAGGATCCGGATCCGGAAGCGGCGCATCTTGCCTGCGACGTGGCCGAGCACGACGCGGTCCATGTTGTCGAGCTTGACGCGGAACATCGCGTTGGGCAGGGCTTCGACGACCTCGCCCTCCAGTTCGACCTTTTCCTCCTTGGGCATCACCGCGATTGTAGTTGCGCGCGGCGTCGCGCCGCGGGCGGGTCTCAGCCGGCGCCGGAGCCGGCGCTGCCGCTGGTGGCTCCGGGGCCGCCGGCGGGCGTCGTTCCGGTGGCCGGCAGGGTGCCGGTGGACGGCGCTCCCCCGGCGGCCGGGGGGGTGCTCGAGGTGATCGTGCCGGGGCTGCCCGTGGCGGCCGGGGTCGACGTCGAGCCGGTGCCGCCGGGGGTCGTCACGCCGGTGCCGCCGGGCGTCGTCACGCCGGTGCCGGCGGGAGTCGTCCCGGTCGTCAGGCCGGTGCCGGCGGGGGTCGTCGTGGTCGTCCCGCCGGGGGTCAGGCTGACTGCTCCCGTCGTGCTCGTCGTCGTCAAGGGCGTCGTGAGCGGCTGCGTGTAGGCGTAGCTCTGCGCGCTCGTCGCGTGGTTGCCGAAATAGGGCTTGCCGTACCACGGGACGGCTGGAGACGCGAAGTCGCCGCAATAGCCGTCCGAGGCGCTCTGCATGTACTGGCGCCAGATCGGGGCCGCGAGGGTCCCGCCGAAGCCGGGGCCGAGCCCGTTGATGTCGTTCATCGAGGTCGTCGCGTTCGGGTAGCCGACCCACACGGCCGTCGACAGCTTCGGCGTGTAGCCGACGAACCAGGCGTCGGTGTAGTTGCTCGTCGTGCCGGTCTTGCCGGCCGCCTGGCAGCCGTAGTTCGCGGCGGTGCCGGTGCCCGAGGTCACGACGGTCTCCAGGACCTTGGTCTCGGCGTAGTCCTCGCCCTCGGTCAGCACGCGCTTCGGCGCCGGGTTCCCGAGGTCGACGACCTTGCCGCTCGGGAGCACGACCTTGGCGAGGATCGTCGCGGGGATGTGCGAGCCTCCGTTCGCGAAGGTCGAGTACGCGTCGGCCATCTGCAGCGGCGAGACGCCGATCTTGAGCCCCCCGATCGCTTCGGCCGGGTAGCCGAACAGGGGCGAGGTGATCCCCAGTTCGTGGGCCATCGCGTCGACGTTGCTCATCCCGAGATCGACGCCGAGCTGGGCGAAGACGGTGTTGTCGGACAGGGTCATCGCCTCCGTGACGCTGATCACGCCCTGGTAGCTGTGCTCCGAGGTCTGGACGCCGTATGTCGGGTACCCCGGCAGCCAGCCGGGGAACAGCTGATGCGAGTCGTAGTAGGTCGAATTCGGGTCGCCGTCGTCGTCGTGGATCATCGTCGCCAGCACGAACGGCTTGAACGACGATCCTGTCTGGCGCTGCGACTGGGTCGCGTAGTCGAAGGTCGTCTGGCCCGGGCCGAGGCCGTAGGTCGTGTTCTGCGCGATCGCGAGGATGTGCCCGTTGTACGGGTTGATCGAGACGAGCGCGGCCGCCGGATCGCCGGCCTCCCCCTCGTTCGCGAGCAGCGCCTTGCGGGCGTAGGCCTGATCCTGCAGGTTGATCGTCGTGTACACCTTGAGGCCGCCGCGGTCGACCCTCGCCAGGCCGAGCTTGTCGATCAGCTGCTGATGGACGAAGTCGAACACGTACTGCTGCTCCTGGACATCGCCGTACGTGAGGTTGTGGCGCACCTCGAGCGGTGCCGCGTCGGCCGCGGCCTCCTCGGCTGGGGTGATGTAGTGCGACTGGAGCATCGCCGCCAGCACCTCCTGGCGGCGGGCGCGGGCGAGCCCGGGCGCGCTGAACGGGTTGTACGCGGACGGGGCCTGCGGGAGGCCGGCGAGCAGCGCGATCTGGGCGAGGTCGAGCTTCTGGACCGGCTTGTCGAAGAACATCTCGGAGGCCGCGCCGACCCCGATCGCGTTGCGCGAGAAGACCGTGCCGTAGGGGACGTCGTTCAGGTACTGCGTGAGGATCCACGACTTCGAGTGGTGGGCCTCGAGCTCGTTGGCGAGCTTCGCCTGGATGATCTTGTAGCGGAGGTTGTGCTGCGCGCGGATCCGCGTCGGCAGGTAGACGTTGTTGACGAGCTGCATCGTCAGCGTCGAGCCTCCCTGGATCCCGCTCGCGCCGCCGTTGAGCAGGTCGCGGACCCCGGCGCGCAGGATCCCGACGTAATCGACGCCGCCGTGCTGGTAGAAGCGCCGGTCCTCGATCGCCACGGTCGCTTCGCGCAGGAGCTGCGGCAGCTGGCCGCCCGGGACATAGGTGCGCAGCACGTCCGAGGCGATGTAGCCGATCAGGCTGCCGTCAGCGGCGTAGACCTCGGAGATCTGGCCGGGGACGCGCGGCCTGAGCTGCCTGAGGTTCGGCGCCGAGTCGGCGACGGCGATGACCCAGCCGACGACGCCGAGGAGCCCGATCACGAGCGCCAGGAAGCCGAGCCCGGACCCGAACATCATCACCCGCAGCGCGGGGTGGGCACGGTTTCGGCGGCGGCGTCGGGTTCGTTCGCGTCGGCTCATCGGCTGGTGCGGTGCCGCGACCGCGGCTCGCATGCTGGCGGGAGTGCGGAGTGCGGAACGGCGCCGGGGCGCGCTCCACAGCGCGCCCGACCTGTCTCGGAGTGTAGCTCTGCGAGCAGTTCTGTCCGCGCGGTCTCGCTCCTGCATCCGCATCGGATATCGCAGGATGGGAGACTTGCGTCCTGATCCGGATGTCATCCGCGCACTCCTCCGCGTCCAGCCCCGCCGGCGCCACCGAGCCCGTCCCGGACTCCGCCGGAGCCGGCGTCGCGGCCCCGGCGCTGATGCTCTCGCGCTCGCCGTCGGCGGGACCCGACGGGCGCTCCGTCGCGCTGCGCGCGTTCGTCGGTTCGCGGCTGATCGTCCTCTGCGCCGGCATGCTGGCGGTGCTCGAGATCGGTCAGGCGCCCGGGTCCCAGGCGTTCGACCCGGCCCGGCTGACAAGCCCGTTCGGCTACTTCGGGAACCTGCTGATGGCGCCGTTCGCCCGCTGGGATTCGGTCTGGTACCTGGCGATCGCGGACGGCGGCTACGCGCACCAGGTTCCCCGCACGGCGTTCTTCCCGCTCTACCCGTTGGTCACGCGGGGCCTCGGGCTCGTGATCGGGTCCGATCTGGTCGCCGGCGTCCTGATCTCGCTCGCCTGCTTCGCCGTCGCGATGGTGCTGCTCCACCGGCTCGTCTGCCTCGAGCTCGACCGCACCCGGGCCGAGGTGACGGTGCTGCTCGTCGCGTTCTGTCCGATGGCCTACTTCTTCTCCGCCGTCTACACCGAGTCCCTGTTCCTGGCCCTGTCACTCGGCTGCCTGCTGTGCGCGCGCTCGGGTCGATGGGCCCTGGCCGGCGGGTTGGGGGGGCTCGCCGCGCTGTCACGCAACAGCGGCGTCGTCCTGCTCGTGCCGGTGCTGCTGATGTTCCTCTACGGCCCGCGGACCGACTCGGCCCCGTTGCCCGGTGTGGCCTTGCGCTCGGGCTGGCGACGGCTGGCGCCCCGCCACCGGCTCTCCCCGGCGGTCGCCTGGTCGGCGCTGATCCCGCTGGGTCTGCTCGTCTACCTCGCCTATCTCGGGCTGACGATGCACGACGCACTCGCGCCGTTTCACGCGCAGGCGTTCTGGTACCGGCACTTCGTTTTCCCCTTCGCGGGCGTCTGGAAGGGCGGGGTGGCTGCCTGGGACGGCCTGCGGCAGCTCCTGCACGGCCCGGCGCCGCCGGTCTACTTCAAGCTCGCGGGCGGGGACCCGCTGAACGTCGCAGGCCAGAATCTGCTGCTGTTCGGCGCGCTCGTGATTGCCGTGATCGCGCTGATCGGTACCTTCCGCGAGCTTCCGGTCGCCTACGGCGCCTACGTCCTCTGTTCGCTCGCGATGCCTCTCGCCGACCCCGACATCCCCCAGCCGCTCGCCTCGCTCCCGCGCTACGAGGTCGTGCTGTTCCCGCTGTTCATGTGGGCCGCGTCGCTGCTCGTCCGCCGGCGCCTGGTCCCGACCGGGGTCGGCGCCTGCGCCGTCCTGCTGGGCCTTTTCACAGCCGACTTCGCGACCTGGCGGTTCATCGCGTGAGGACGCCGAAGGCTCTGCTGATCGACGCGCACGGGACGCTCGTCACGCTCGATCCGCCGGCTCCGGTCCTGCGTGAGATCGTGCGCGCGCGGTTCGGCGTCGACGTCGGCGAGGAGCGGGCCCGGGCCGCGATCAGGGCCGAGATCGCCTACTACCGCGGCCATCTGGCGGATGGCCGCGACGCGGTTACGCTCGCCGGGCTGCGGGCGCGCTGTGCGACCGTCCTGATCGGCGCGCTCGAGCTCGGGGACGCGCTCGCCGGGGTGGCACCCGAGGCGATCACCGCGGTGCTGCTCGACTCGCTCGTGTTTCGCGCTTACGACGACGCCCTGCCGGGGCTCGCCGGCGCCCGGGCGCGGGGATGGCGGATCGTCGTCGCGAGCAACTGGGACTGCTCGCTGCCGGAGACGCTCGCGCGAGTCGGGCTGCTCGAGGCGGTCGACGGCGTCGTCAGCTCGGCCGCGTTCGGCGCCGCCAAGCCGGACCCGGCGCTGTTCACGCAGGCCCTGCGGATCGCGGGCGCCGGGGCCGCGGATGCGATCCACGTCGGCGACAGCGTCGAGGAGGACGTCGCCGGCGCCCGCGCCGCCGGCATCGAGCCGGTCCTGCTCGTGCGCGGCAGGGAGCCGGCCCCGACCGGCGTCCGCTCGCTGCGCTCGCTGCTCGACCTGCCGGCGCTGCTCGACGCGCTCGCGGGCCAGACGGTGCTCGGGTGAGGACTGTCGGGGACGGTGCCCGGTTGAGGACTGTTGGGGACGGTGCCCGGTTGAGGACTGTCGGGGACGGTGCCCGGTTGAGGACTGTCGGGGACGGTGCGGGCGTGAGCGTGTTCGCTTGACGACGTCGCCGCCCGATCCCCCGAAGGAGCGCGTCGGGCTGTGGCTGGCGCCGGCCGCCGTGCTGCTCGGGCTCCTCGCCGGGATCTTCAGCACCCTGTTCGTCGACATCGTCGGCACCGCCTTCGGATCGCCCGCCGCCCACCCGACTCCCGCGGTCAACCTCACCGCCGACTATCTCTTCGATCTCTCGTTTGTCGCCGCCGCGCTCTACTTCGCCGTCCTCCAGGGCCGGATGGGCCGGCTCGAGCTCGGCTACCGCCGGGTCTCCTGGCGACTCGGCCTGGGGGCGCTCGCGATCGCCGCGATCGTCTACTACGGGCTGACCGATGCCTACGCCTCGCTGTTCGCGCTGCACGGAACCGACAAGCTGCCAAGCGAACTCGGCGCGACGAAGAGTACGGGCGCGCTCGTCGCGTCGGCTGTGTTCGTCTGCGTCGCGGCGCCGATGGCCGAGGAATTCTTCTTCCGCGGCTTTCTGTTCGGCGTCCTGCGCAGGATGCGCGTACGGGTCGGGTCGCTCGAGCTCGGTCCCTGGGTCGCGGCCGTGATCGTCGCCTTCCTGTTCGGTCTCGCACACACCGGCTCGGCGAACTCGCAGTTCCTGATCCCGCTCGGCCTGCTCGGCTTCCTCCTCTGCCTCGTCCGCTGGCGCACCGGCTCGCTCTACCCGTGCATGGCGCTGCACTCGCTGAACAACTGCCTCGCGCTCGGGGTCAACCAGCTCGGCTGGAGCGCCGTCGAGATCGCCGGGCTGATGGCGGGCTCGCTCGGCGTGATCGGGCTGCTGACCCTGCCGCTGTCGCGGTCGGGATCGGTGCCGGCACCCGGAACCCGCGCGGCTGATTTACTTCCGCCCCAATGAACCGCACCTTGCGTGAGAGACGTCTGGGTCGGGTTGCGGTTCTCGCCGCCGCCGCGCTGCTCGGCAGCGCCGGCGCCGGCGCGGGCGTGGCCGCGGGGGTGACGGGCGTCGCCGCTGCCGATCCGACGCCGACGACGACCGTCTCCACGACGCCGACGCCGACCTCGACGACGCCGGCCACGAGCACCTCGACGACGCCGACGACGACCACGTCGACGACGCCGACCGGAACGACGACGACCACGCCGACGACGACCACGCCGACGACGACCACGCCGACGACGACCACGCCGACGACGACCACGCCGCGCCATCCGCCGAAGCACCGTCGCCACCACCCAAAGCCCCATCCGCGTCCGAAGCCGGCTCCGGCTCGAGCTTCGGCCGCTGTCTATCTCGGACGGCCTGTTCTCGGTTTCCGGCGAGAACGTGACCGTGCCCGGCAGGGCCGTCACCGTCAGCGCTGTCGTGCGCCCCTACGTCCCCGGACAGCGGGTCCTGCTGCAGGCGTTCGCGGGCAGCCGCCTGGTCGGCCAGCAGCTGCTGATGCTGCAGCGCTCACCGCGCGGGGTCTACGGCGGCTTCACGGCCCAGGTTTCGACTCCGGTCACCGGTCCCGTCTCGGTTGTCATCAAGCACAGCGCGACGACCAAGCTGACCGCGTTCAAGCTCTCGCAATCGTTCACCGCGCTCGACCCGAGCATCGCTCCGGGCGCGACCGGTCCGATGGTCCAGCTCGTGCAGCAGCGGCTGGCCGCGCTCCACTTCTACATCCCGCAGACCGGGGTGTACGACCTCGGTACCGAACTTGCGGTCGACGCCTACCACCGGATGCTGCACAACGGGACTTCGCAGCTGCTGGACGCGCCGACGCTCACCGACCTGCTGAACGGCGACGGATCCTTCACCGTCCGCTTCCCGAACCAGGGCACGCATGCCGAGGGCGATCTGAGCACGCAGCTGCTCGCGCTGATCGACGGCTCGCAGGTCCAGCTGATCTTCCCGATCAGCTCGGGCAAGCCGTCGACGCCGACGATCCTCGGCTCCTTCCAGGTCTACGAGCGGGTTCCCGGGTACCTGCCCGACGGGATGTACTACTCGGACTTCTTCATCCGCGGCTACGCGATCCACGGATACGACCCGGCGCCGGACTACCCGGCGAGCCACGGCTGCATGCGCCTCCCGATCGTCGACGCGATCCCGGCCTTCAACTGGCTGCAGATCGGCGACTGGGTCGACTCGTACTACGCATAGACGCCTGCGGTCGCCAGTGTCCGGTATCGAGGAGCATCCCGACGCCCGCAGGCGCCTGCTGTGCGCGCTGCGCGAGCACGCGCTCGTGATCGGCGAGGTGACGCTGACGAGCGGCGCCGTCGCTCAGTATCTCGTTGATGTCAAGCGCGCGATCCTGCTGCGCGGCGGCTTCGTCCCGCTCGCCGAGCTCGTCGCGGCCCAGGCGATCGCCTGGGGGGCTACGGCCGTCGGCGGGATGACGATGGGCGCCGATCCGATCGCCTGCGCCGCGCTCGCGGGCGGTGCCGACGTGAAGGCCTTCTTCGTTCGCAAGGAGGCCAAGTCCCATGGCCTCTCGCGGCGGATCGAGGGGCCGCTGCTGGCCGGCGATGAGCGCTGCATGCTCGTCGAGGACGTCGTCACGACCGGCGGCTCGACGCTCCGTGCGCTCGAGGCGCTGCACGAGGAGGGCCATCAGGTCTGCGGTGTCCTCGCGATCTGCGACCGCCTGGCGGGCGGTGCCGATGCGATCCGCGAGGCCGCCGGGGCGCCGTTCGTCGCGCTGACGACGATCGACGAGGTCTACCCCGACCGTCCCGACCGGCCTCGAGCCTGACCCGGATGTGGCCTGACCGCGCCCGTTCCACGGTCGCCCAGCAGCCCTGAGCCGAGCGCGACGCAAACTTCCCGACCCCCTGGCCTGCGGCGGGGGGTTGTACCTGGGCGCGCACCGGGTGAGCGCCTCGGTCCAACCCCTCCTCCGGACGGAGGGGGTTGGGAAGTTTCAGCCGCCATCCTTCTGCTCTGGATGTCGTCCGGGGGCACCTCGGGGATGGCCGGGCCGCCTGATCCTGTCCGTCGCGGCCGGATCCTGTCCGTCGCGGCCTGATCCTGTCCGTCGCGGCCTGATCCTGTCCGTCGCGGCCTGATCCTGTCCGTCGCGGCCTGATCCTGTCCGTCGCGGCCGCGCTCGCCGCTCAGGCGCCCCTCGGCAGCCCCCGGCAGAACGCGTCCGCGGTCTGGCGCAGCGCCGTGATCCGCCATCCGCTGCCCGCCTGCGGGTAGGGCGTGAACAGGACGATCGGCCGCGTCGCGTCGATCGCCGGCCCGTACTTGAAGCCGACGTTGGCGACGTTCACGCCGAGCTCCCAGGCGACCGACGACTGGTACTGCAGACGCGTGAGCGGTTCGCCACAGGCCCGGAAGCGAGCGCCGCCGCCATAGCCCGCGATCTCGGAGTGGAGCAGGTCGAGGGTCCGCGTCCGCAGCCGCTGCCCGGTCAGATCACGGTGCTCGGCGCGGAGGTCGGAGACCGCGACGGGGACGGCGCTGAGGACCGCGGCGAGCGCCAGCGCGAGCGCCGCGATCCCGAGCGGCTGGGACAGGCGCTCCGGTGCGGCGAGCACGCGGCCGATCCCGATCGCGGCGATCACCACGACCAGGGCGGCCGGCTCGAACATATAGCGCGGCACCCCCGGCCAGCCGTGCAGGACCATCGCGATCTCGACGACCATCCACACGAGCACCGCGCCGGCCAGGGCGAGCGTGACGCGATCGCGCCGCCACAGGGCCAGCCCCACCGACAGGAGCGCGGTCACCTCGAGGCCGCGCGGCAGCAGGTCGAGGAAGCGGCCGATCGTCCCGAAGACCTGGTTGTGGGTCAGCCGGCGACCCGAATAGAACGCGTTGTCGGCGGCGACGAACGGGCTGCGCGAGGACAGCGCGGGAATCCCGAACCAGAGCGCCGCCATCACGGCGGCGGCCGCCGCGAGCATCCAGCGCAGCTCCGGCCGGCGGATCCACAGCCACAGGCCGTACGGTCCGAGCAGCGCCCAGACCTCGGGGCGGCCGAGGCCGGCCAGCACCCCGAGCCAGACCGCCCAGCGGTGGCGCCCGCACAGGTGGCAGTCGATCGCGCCCAGGCCGAGCGCCACGATCATCGGGTCGGACTGGTTCGACAGGATGTAGTGCCAGAGCGAGTACGTCGGCGAGCGCTGCGTGATCAGGTTGAGCGCCAGACCCGCGAGCGCGCCCGCGATCAGCGCCGCCTCGGCCCGCGTGCCCGGCTCGGCGCCGACCACGCGATGGGCGATTCGGGCGGCGAACACGACGGCGCTGAGTGCGACCGCGACCGACGTGACCATCCACAGCCACAGCTGGAGATGGCCGAACAGGGCGTACGGCACCGTGAACAGGTAGGGCAAGGGCTTCCAGGAGGGCGCCGCGTTCGTGTTGAGCGACAGATGCAGCGTCTCCTGGCCCCACGTCAGCCAGCCGTAGGGGTCGAAGCCGGGACGCGTGTTGGCCCACTGCACGACGACGATCGCGACCGCGAGCAGCGCGACCGCGCCGACCCCCCACGGATGCCGGCGTACGAGTTCGCCGGCTCCGGGTCGTGCGCCCGTCCGAGATCCGCCCGCGCGGTCGCCCGCGACGGGCCTGGTCGCCGGCCGGCTGTTGTCAAGCGACTGCTGTGCCACGCCGGTCGCTGACGCTATCGACTCTCCGACCGAGACCGGGGTCTCAGAGGGGGAGCAGCGTCACCTGGCCCGTCGGGTGGGCCTTGGTGAACGTGACGTTGGAGCGGAGCGCCCGGCATTCGCCGTACTTCGCCCGCGGCAGGTGGAACCACTTCGCCTCCCAGCCGTCGGGCAGCGGGATGAACAGCACGATCGGATTGCGCGCGTGCACGATCTCCCACTTCGGTCGGTAGCCGACGAAGCCGACGTCCATGTGCATGTAGTAGGCGAGCGTGCTCGCGTACTCGAGGTTGATCACCGGCTGGCCGCAGCTGCGGATGTGCGGGACGCCGCCGAGCTTCGTGAAGGTCGTGATCATCGAGTTGATCACGACCGTCCGGTCCCGCTGGCTGCGCAGGTCGTCGTGCTCCTGCAGGTAGCGGATCCGAGCGTAGGGCAGGAGCACGATCACGAGCAGGGCCCCGATCACCGGTCCGGCGAGGCGCGGGATCCGTCCGATCGACAGGGCCGGGGCAGGCGCCTGGAGCAACCAGCCGAAGCCGATCCCACCGAGCACGCCGCAGATCGCCGCGGCCTCGAACATGTAGCGCGGGATCGCGGGCCAACCGTGGAGCGCGAACACGGCTTCGGTCACGACCCACAGCGCGGCGGCCCCCCCCAGCGTCAGGACGACCGCGTCCCGGCGCACCGCGGCCCAGATCATGGTCCCGGCGGCGGCGATCCAGAGCGGCACGTTGTAGAGGTCCCAGAAACGGTGCAGCGTGCCGACGACCCGGTTGCCCTTGAGCAGCCGCGGCGAGTGCTCAGCGAGCTGCGCGGACACGAACGGGCGACCGTTGGTGATCGTCGGAACACCGAACCACATGAACAGGATCAGCACCCAGCCGCCGATCACCATCGGCCGCAGCGCCGGCTTGCGGAGCAGCAGGTAGATCGTGTAGGGCCCGAGCAGGCACCATGCCTCCGGCCGCCCGAGCGACGCCAGCACCCCGGCCCAGAAGGCGAGCACGGGTCGCCCGCGCAGGTGGAAGTCGATCGCGGCGAGCGTGCAGGCGACGATCACCGGATCGGACTGGACGCTGAGGATGTAATGCATGTAATCCTGCAGGGCGAGCACGGCGGCGCCGGCGAACACGGCGGCGAGCCAAGGCGCCCAGCGCTCGCGGCGCCCGCCGTCCGGGTTGTGATCGCGCGCGATCACCCAGTGCGCGATCCGGCCGGCGAACAGGCATCCGGCGAACGACAGCGCGACCGCCGTCACCATCCAGAGCCGCAATTCGAGATGCGTCCCGAACAGGGCGTACGGAAGTGTGAAGAGGAACGGCAGTGGCTTCCAGGAGGGTGCTCCGCCGAGGTCGAGGTTGCCATGCAACGTCTGGTAGCCCCACACCAACCAGCCGTACGCGTCGTAGCTGGGCCGCGTTCGCGCCCAGAGCACGAGGGCGGTCGAAACGGCCAGGAGCCCGAGCGTCACGAGCCATGGGGTCAGGGGCGCGTCGGTCAGCCGGAGGCGTCGCGTGGCGCGAGAGGGAGCGGGTTTGAGCGCAGACATGAAGGTCAAATAGGAAAGCGCGATTCGATAAGCGCCACCTCAGCCACGCGTGTGAGGCGGCCGAGGATCGGGGGTCGCGATCGCGGCGCCCGACGGCGTTGGGGGAGCGCCCCTGGGGGGCGGCATGAATGCCCCCGGCAGGAATCGAACCTGCATCCCGCGCTTAGGAGGCGCGTGCTCTATCCATTGAGCTACGAGGGCGGTTGCGGCCGCAGGATGCTGCATGAGCGCCAGATGAGCCTTCGATTAAGGCGACTGCTCGGGCCCGGCAGCAGCAGCCATCCGCGGATTCCGGAGCTAGACTTCCGCTCCGACGGAAGCTGTGAGAATATCCCCAACCCATATGAGATCCGAGCATGGCTGTGAGGTCGCGCCACGGGTGAGGTCGCGGCCAACGTGATCGTCGTGCCTGGGGCAGCGGCGGCGCGGGGCACTGTCCGGTACGGATCGCCGGAACCGGTGCCCGAGATGAGGGCAGCGTTCGCGCTGGCTGAAACCCACTCCGGTCGCGCCCGAGCAGCGCGCGACGTCGCCTCGAACTGCGTGCAGACCGGACGTTCCCGCCTCGAGCGGGAGGGAGTCAGCGGTGCTCAGCGGGCCACGGAAGGGCCCGTTGCCCGTCCATCGCGGACGTCCCAGCAAAGTTGAAGCAAGCTACTGGAGGAGCGTGAGTATGCAGAACATGAAATACAAAGGCTTGGCGATCGGCGCGATGCTTGTCGCGCTTGTCGCCGTGGCCGCCGGAGTCGTCGCCCTGACGAAGTCAAACAAGCAGGTTTCGTCAACAGCGCGGACCAGCAGCGTGGTCTCCGCGACGGTGGCGCGGTCCGTCTTCTCGGCGACCACCGCGTCGGTCAGCCCCTCGGGTGGGCCCGGCTACACGACCCCGACCGCACCGAAGGGCGCAAAGATCGCAGGCGGCACCGTCTACTTCACCGAAGGCTCGGACGCAACGCCGAACTACATCTTCCCGATGACCAGCGCGCAGGTCTGCAGCACGACGAACATCAACCAGCTGATCCAGCTGATGTACCGTCCGCTGTACTGGTACGGGGACAACTACGAGCCGACGGTCGACTACAACAAGTCGATCGGGCAGGCGCCTGTGTTCTCCAACGGCGACAAGACCGTGACGATCCACTTGAACAGCTACAAGTGGTCCGATGGTGAGGCTGTCACCGCGCGCGACATCGTGCTGTGGATGAACCTGTACAAGTCGAGCCCGGCGACGGTCTACTGCGGGTACGTTCCCGGTTACTTCCCGGATAACGTGACCAAGGTCACCGCGCCGAACGCCTCGACGGTGGTCTTCTCGCTGAACCGGTCCTACAACCCGGAGTGGTTCCTGTACAACGAGCTGTCGCAGATCTTCCCGCTGCCGCTCGCATGGGACCGCACCTCGCTGTCGCAGCCGGCCCCGACGTCTGACAACGGCCATCTGCCGGATACGACGGCCGCGGGCGCGAAGGCGGTTTACACGTTCCTCGACACGCAGTCCAAGGACCTCGGCACGTGGGCGTCATCCCCGTTGTGGAGTGTCGTCGACGGTCCGTTCAAGCTCCAGAGCTTCACCTCCACCGGTGAGGCGACGCTCGTTCCGAACCCCGATTACTCGGGCTCGAAGCCCAGCATCTCGAAGTTCGTCGAGCTTCCGTTCACGAGCGAGGCGGCGATCTACAACGAGATCAAGTCCGGCGGGCCGAAGGCGGTCACGATCGGCAACATCCCGTCGCAGTACGCACCGCAGGTCAACGGTCTGGCGAGTGCCGGGTACACGATCAGCAGGGCTGCGAGCTACTCGTTCAACTACTTCCCGTTGAACTTCAACAACCCGACGGTGGGGCCGATCTTCCGGCAGCTGTACTTCCGTCAGGCGCTCCAGCACCTCGTCGATCAGCAGGGTTGGATCGACGCGTTCCTGTACAAGACCGCGAACCCGACGTACGGCGCGATCCCGCCGTCTCCGACCAGTTCGCTCGTTCACGCCAGCGTGACGAACGACCTGTATCCGTTCTCGGTCTCGGCCGCGAAGTCGCTGCTGACCGCGAACGGCTGGAAGGTGACGCCGGGTGGCACGAGCACGTGCATCAAGCCGGGCACCGGCAGCGGTGAGTGCGGCGCCGGGATCAAGCAGGGCGAGGGCATCGCGTTCAACATCGACTACCAGTCCGGTGTTGTCGCCGTCCAGGACGAGATGAACGACCTCGAGGCCCAGGCCCGCAAGGTCGGCATCAACATCAACCTGACGTCGCACCCGTTCGACACGGTGATCTCGACCGCGGTGGCGTGCAAGCCGACCCAGCCGACCTGCAAGTGGACCGCGCAGAACTGGGGCGCGGGCTGGATCTACGGTCCTGACTACCTGCCCACGGGCGAGGAGCTGTACCAGCCGGGTGCCGTGGCGAACTACGGCAGCTATTCGGAGCCCTCGACGACCAAGCTCATCCAGCAGACCACGGAGGGTCCGCAGAGCCAGGAGGCGGCCGCCCTGTCCGCCTACGCGAAGAACATCTCCGAGGAACTCCCGGTGGTGTTCGGGCCGACGTCGATCGGTACCTACGGCGGTGACGCCGCGGTCGTGGTCGCCAGCAACCTCGGCGGCTACGCGGCGAACGCCCTCGGTCTGATGAACCCGGAGGACTGGTATTTCACCAAGTAGCACCGGTTCCCAGAGCGATCGGATAGTGTGTCCGGAATGACCGGGTACATTATCCGTCGCCTGGGGCAGTCCGTGATCGTGCTGATCGGCGTCACGCTGATCACCTTCATCATGCTGCACGCGTTGCCGGGGAGTCTCGCCCGAGACATCCTCGGCAACCGTGCGACACCGCAGTCGATCGCGCTGTTCAATCACCAGAACGGGTTGGACAAGCCGTTCTACGTCCAGTACTGGGACTTCCTCGACAAGCTGCTCCACGGCAATCTCGGCTTCTCCTACCAGTACAACCGGAGCACCGACTCACTGCTGGCGACCGACCTTCCGCGGGACCTCGTCCTCGGCGGCGTGTCGCTGATCCTCTCGCTGCTGATCGCGATCCCGCTCGGGATCGCCCAGGCGGTCCGGCGCAACGGCATCACCGACTACGCCGGCACGACGGCCAGCTTCCTGCTGTACTCGATGCCGTCGTACGCCGTCGCGCTGCTGCTGATCCAGCTGCTGTCGATCACCTTCCACGTCTTCCCCGCGGAGGCGCCACAGCAGTCCTCGGCGCTGGCGATGCTCGAGCACCCGAAGGCGCTCGTGTTGCCGATCGCGTCATTGACACTCGTCACGTTTGCGTATTTCAGCCGGTACATGCGGTCCTCCGCGATCGATACGCTCGCGCAGGATTACATCCGCACGGCGCGCGCGAAGGGGCTGCCCGAGCGGTTGGTCCTGTGGCGCCACCTCGTCAAGAACTCGATGATCGCCGTCGTCACGCTCGTCGGGCTCTCACTGCCGACCGTGATCACCGGCACCCTGGTGATCGAGCAGGTGTTCAACTACCCCGGCACCGGCCTCGAGTACTTCTCGGCGGTGCTGCGCAACGACTACGAGGTGATGCTCGGCATCACCGTGCTCGTGGCGGTGGTGACGGTGCTCGGGAATCTGCTCGCGGACATCGGCTACGCGATGCTCGACCCGCGGATCCGCTACTGAGATGACGCAAGAGGCGAGCGAACCGGCGAGCGCGCTGTCGGCCCCCGTCGCACCCGGGATCCCCGAGGGCGGCGCGGTCGTCTCGAGCGGCAACCCGTGGGCCCAGGTCGGACGCACGTTCGTTCAGAACAAGCTGGCCGTGGCCGGGGTCGTGATCGTCGTGGTCGTGATCCTGTTCAGCTTCGTCGGGCCGCTGATTCACTCGACCGATCAGCTCGACCCGAACCTGCTCGCCACGAACCATGCGCCGGGCGGCGGTTTCCTGCTCGGCACCGACTCGAGCGGCTTCGACATCCTCGGCCGGTTGATGGAGGGCGGGCAGAGCTCGATCGAGGTCGGCATGGCGGTCGGCGTGATCGCCACGATCTTCGGACTCATCTACGGTGCGATCTCGGGGTACTTCGGCGGCGTGCTCGACAGCATCCTGATGCGGATCGTCGACGTCGGGCTCGCGATCCCGATCGTGCTCCTGTTCATCTTCTTCGCGCAGATCTACAAGCCGGACCTGACGCTGCTGATCGTGCTGCTGTCGCTCGTGTCGTGGCTCGTGCCGGCGCGACTGGTGCGCGGTGAGACGCTGACGCTGCGAACGCGCGAATTCGTCCAGGCCGTGCAGGTGATGGGCGGGCGCTCCGGCAGGATCATCCTGCGCCACATCATCCCGAACACGATCGGGACGATCATGGTGACGATCACGTTCCAGATCGCCAACGCGATCCTGACGCTGGCGGTGCTCCAGTATCTCGGCTTCGGCCTGCCGCCGACGACGCCGACGTGGGGGTCGATGCTGTCGGACGGGACCTCGTACCTGCAGGACGGCTACTGGTGGCAGGTCTATCCGGCGCTGTTCATGATCGTCATCACCGTGATCGCCTTCAGCTTCATCGGCGACGCGCTGCAGGATGCCTTCGACGTCCGGCTGCAGGAGCGCTAGCCGTGACCCGCCTGCTCGAGGTCCAGGACCTGGAGACGCACATCAAGCTCCGCAGCGGCACCGTCCGAGCGGTCGACGGCCTCAGCTTCGAGGTCGAGGCCGGCGAGACCGTCGGGATCGTCGGGGAGTCGGGCTGCGGCAAGACGATGGCGGCGATGTCGATCATGCGACTGCTGCCGCGGGGCGGGCACATCGTCGGCGGCGAGGTCCGC
Organism: uncultured Solirubrobacterales bacterium; assembly: GCA_963705995.1. Classification (GTDB taxonomy): domain Bacteria; phylum Actinomycetota; class Thermoleophilia; order Solirubrobacterales; family Solirubrobacteraceae; genus Palsa-465. Next base: position 121,577 of record CAVPLN010000036.1, on the reverse strand, counting down.
CTCGACGGGCGCGACCTCGTGAAGCTCCCCGACTCCGAGATCCGCAAGGTCCGCGGCAACGACATCGGGATGATCTTCCAGGACCCGATGACGTCCCTGAACCCGACGATGACGATCGGGAAGCAGATCTCCGAGGCCGTCAAGATCCATCGCGACGTCACCGACGCGCAGGCCGTCGCGCGGGCGGTGGAGGTGCTCGACCTGGTCGGCCTGCCCCGCCCCAAGGAGCGCGTTCGCGACTATCCCCACCAGCTGTCGGGAGGGCTCCGCCAGCGCGTGATGATCGCGATGGCGCTTTCCTGCGACCCGAAGCTGCTGATCGCCGACGAGCCGACGACGGCGCTCGACGTCACGATCCAGGCGCAGATCCTGAGCCTGCTCGACCGGATCAAGCGCGAACTCGGGATGGGCACGATCCTGATCACCCACGACATGGGGGTGATCGCAGGCCGCGCCGACCGCGTGGTCGTGATGTACGCCGGCCGCAAGGTGGAGACGGCGGAGACGGTCGATCTCTTCAGGAACATCCATCATCCGTACACCGAGGCGCTGCTGGCGTCGATTCCCCACATCGACCAGGATCGCGGCCAGGAGCTCTACTCGATTCCGGGGATCCCGCCGGACCTGCGCAACCCGCCCGTCGGCTGCCGCTTCGCGCCACGGTGCGCGTTCGCGACCGACCAGTGCCGCGCGCAGGATCCACCGCTCGGCGGCCCTGACCCCGGGCACCCGTACGCGTGCTTCTACCCGCGCCAGTCCTCCGCGCTCGAGGCCAGCGATCTGGGCGCGTCGCTGATCGCCGAGGCCGAGAAGAGCAAGGCGCTCGTCGCCTCGTTCGGTCGCGAGCTCGAGCTGCTCGTCACGACGCCCGAGCGAGAGCAGATCGAGGTTGCGGACACGGACCCGGGCTATGAGTACATCGTCGAGTTTCGCGGCGTCTCGAAGGAGTTCGCGGTCACCGCCGGGTCGATCCTGCGCCGCCGGGTCGGCTCGCTGCACGCGGTCACCGGCGTCGACCTCGGCGTCCGTCCGGGAGAGACGTTCGGCCTCGTCGGCGAGTCCGGCTGTGGCAAGACGACGCTCGGCCGGATGGGCGTCGCGCTGGAGATCCCGACCTACGGGCAGGTGATGTTCCGGGGCACCGACCTCCACGCGGTCAAGGGCGCTGCGCTTCCGGGAGCTGCGACGCGACCTGCAGTTCATGTTCCAGGACCCGTACGCGTCGCTCGATCCGCGGATGCGCGTCAAGGAGATCATCGGCGAGCCGCTCGACATCGCTCGCCGCGGGACGCCGGCCGAGCGGACCGAGGCCGTGCGCAGCCTGCTCGGGGAGGTCGGACTCGCGCACGATGCGATGCAGCGCTACCCGCACGAGTTCTCCGGCGGTCAGCGGCAGCGCCTCGGCCTCGCGCGCGCGCTCGCGCTCAATCCGAAGGTGATCGTCGCCGACGAGCCGGTGTCGGCGCTCGACGTCTCGATCCGGTCGCAGATCCTGAACCTGATGAAGCGCCTGCAGGCGACGCACGGCCTCACGTACATCGTGATCTCCCACGACCTGTCGGTCGTCCGCTACCTCGCCGACCGGATCGGCGTGATGTATCTCGGCAACCTCGTCGAGATCGGCACCGGCGACGACATCTACGAGCGCTCCGCGCATCCGTACACGTCCGGGCTGCTCGAGGCGATCCCGCGTCCCGAACCCGGAGCTCGCCCGGGAGGCCGCCAAGCACGAAGCCGTTCAGCGGCGAGCTGCCCTCGCCGCTGAATCCCCCGTCGGGCTGCCGCTTCCGCACCCGCTGCCCGTTCGCGCAGGAGAAGTGCGCAGCCGAGGTCCCCCCGCTGCGGAGCTTTGGCGGCGAGCATCTGGCCGCCTGCCACTTCCCGCTGCAGACGCCGGTCGCGGGGCAGCGACCCGGCTTCAACGGCGCCGCGACGGCGCATGACGGCCTCACGTCCCAGCCGGCCGCAGACGCAACCTAGCGCACCGCACCAGCCCGCCGCACCAGCCCCGCCCGCGCTTACTACTCGTCGACGTACAGCGACTCGTCGGCGAGCAGCTCGCCCCGCTTGCTCCAGAGCTTGACCTCGACGTAATCGCCGCGGTAGTTGTCCGGCGCGATCAGCGTGAAGCATTCGTCGACGAGCTCGCACTGGTCGACCGCAAGATCGGCGAGCTCGGCGGTCACGACCGCGCCCCCCGGGATCAGCGGCACCCCCCAGACGAGCGTCATGTCGGCCCGCTGCCCCTGGTCGCCGCGCCAGCTCCCGATCACCTCGTCGTTGAGGTCGAGCTTCCAATCGGGGTTGCTCTCGGCCACCTCGGCGGTGAAGTCGGCGAGCGCCTGAAAGCCACCCGGACCGCTTGTCCCGTCGGCGGCCTCGGCGAACGAGACGAATCCGAACACCTCGAACCCCTCGCTCGTGCGCGCGACCGCGGGCACGTACGTCCGCCCGGCGTAGGTTCGGTCGGGAAACCAGCGGATCTCGCCGGCGTCGCCGAGCTCCTCGTCCTCGGTGTCGATCTGCTCGACGGCCGCCAGGAAGTGGCCGCGCAGCGTGTCCGCCCAGCGCCCGTACGGCAGCCGGTCCTGCGGCGGCTCCGCCGCGAACGAGATCACGAATCGGTTGGTCGGAGGCATCGCCGCGCCAGCCTACCGGACGGAGCCCGCCCGGTCCGCGTCCGGACCCGCAGGACCGCACCCGTCGGCGCCGCGACCGAGACGCAAGCTAATGCCGCCGCACTAGAAAGCCCCGCGCCGCGTGAGCACGGCGGGGATCGTGCGGACGATGATCGCCAGGTCGAGGAAGATCGACCACTGCTCGAGGTAGAGGAAGTCGAGCCGGACGAGGTCGTCGAAGTCGAGCTCAGAGCGACCGGAGACCTGCCACAGCCCGGTGATGCCGGGGAGCACGAGATACCGCTTCTTGTGCCACTCCTCGAGCCGCTCGAAGTCGCGCATCGGCAGCGGTCGCGGCCCGACGAGCGACATCTGGCCGCGCGCGACGTTGACGAGCTGCGGGAGCTCGTCGAGCGAGTAGCGGCGCAGCACCCGGCCGACGTGGGTCAGACGCGGGTCGTTGCGGATCTTGAAGAGCGCGCCCGACTGCTCGTTGAGCGACTCGAGGTCCGCCTGCAGCTGGTCGGCGTGCTCGCGCATCGTGCGGAACTTGAGACAGTTGAACGGCTTGCCGCCGATCCCCGGCCGCACCGACCGGTACATCACGGGCCCGCGCGAGCTGAGCTTCACGGCGATCGCGATCACGAGCAGCAGCGGGCTCAGGAGCGCCAGCAGGGCGATCGAGAGGAGCAGGTCGAACGTTCGCTTCAGTGCGAAGTCGAAGCCCTCGAAGACGAGCGGGCGCAGCCGGAACAGCGGCACGCTCGCCCCCGGGACGAACTCGGCCCGATCGAACAGGATCTCCATCGTCGAGGGCGCGACCTTCACGGTGACGCCGCGCGTGTGGCATTGGTCGACGAGATCGACCGCCTGGCTCTCGGGGAACTCGGGGTCGGCGATGATCACCTCCTGGATCCGGGCGGTCGCGAGGATCTCGGGGAGGTCGCCGAGGCTGCCGAGCGAGGTCAGGCCGCCGCCCGGCTGGGCGCTGAGCGAGATGTACCCGATCACGTCGATCTCCGAGTGCGAGCGGGTCGCGAGCGCCTGCCCGACCGCCTCGATCTGCGCTCCCGAGCCGACGAGCAGGACCCTGCGACGGTACCCGGCCCTGGCGAGCAGCCAGCCGGTCACCCGCGTGTGCACGTACCGGAGCGACCCCAAATAGATCGTTCCGAACACGAGCGAGCCGTAGAAGATGTAGTAGCTCGTGAACGTCTGCCCGTTCGCGAGTGCGAACACGAGCGAGATCACGGTCGCGAGCAGCAGCGCCGACGCGATCTTGCTGAGGCCGGGGCGTCGCGGCCGGTCGGCATAGAGGTCGACGCGCGCGAACATCAGCACCGTCACGAGATAGGCGAAGGTCAGCCAGTGACGGGACTGGGCGTCATCCCAGGCGCTCGCGATGCTGGGGTGCCCGAGTGCGGCGAGCTTCACCCACTGCGCGGTGACGAGTGCACCCGCCACACCGACCCAGTCGACCGCGAGCAGCGACAGCACGCGCAGAACCCGGCGCAGCGTCTCGAGCCTGAGCAGCAGCGACAGCGCGGGGGGCCGCTTGCGGCGCACGTCGCGCGCGGGCAGCGCCGCCTGCGACGAGCTCACGTACGGACCGCCACTTCCGGGGGGTGCCTCTGTCTGAAAGCCGCTCACATCTGGCAATGGTGGTTGTACCGATCCTTGTAACGGCGCTACGGCATCGAAGTTGCGTGGTTGATCCGAACTCGCTCTCGTCAGCGCGGAGCGCCCATCAGAGCGTCCGCGCCCGAGCGGTCGATCGTTCGCTGGAGGCCTTCCCGGAGCTCGACCTCCGGCTCCCATCCGAGCAGGCTGCGGGCGAGCGAGATATCGGGTTGGCGAACCTGCGGATCGTCGGTTGGCAGCGCCTCATAGATGATGGTAGAAGACGAATCTGTGACCGCGATCACAGTTTCGGCGAGTTCGAGCAGGGTGAACTCTTTTGGGTTGCCGATGTTGACCGGCTCGTGGTGGCCCGACTGCGCGAGTGCGATGATCCCGCGGACCAGATCATCGACGTAGCAGAACGAACGCGTCTGCGACCCGTCGCCGAACACCGTGATCGACCGGCCCTGCAGCGCCTGACGCAGGAAGGTGGGGATCGCGCGGCCGTCGTGGGCGCGCATCCGGGGGCCGTAGGTGTTGAAGATCCGGACGATCGCGGTGTCGACGCCCTGCTGGCGGTGATACGCCATCGTCAGCGCCTCGGCGAAGCGCTTGGCCTCGTCGTAGACGCCGCGCGGCCCGATCGGGTTGACGTGCCCCCAGTAGGTCTCCGGCTGCGGATGCACCTGCGGGTCGCCGTAGACCTCGCTGGTCGATGCCGTCAGGAACCGCGCCCGGTGCTTCTTGGCGAGCCCGAGTGTGTGATGCGTCCCGTAGGAGCCGACCTTGAGCGTGTGCAGCGGCAGCCGCAGGTAGTCGATCGGCGAGGCGGGCGACGCGAAGTGGTAGACGAAGTCGACCTGCTCGTCGACGAAGTAGGGCTCGATGATGTCGACGTTGATGTGGACGAAGTCCGGCGTGCGGATGTGCGCGATGTTCGCGAGCGACCCCGTTTCGAGGTTGTCCACGCAGATCACGCGGTTGCCCCGGGCGAGGAGCTCGTCACAGAGGTGAGAGCCGAGGAACCCCGCTCCCCCGGTCACGAGACAGGTTGGCATAGCGTGGCAATGTACCTGGGGGATGGGCGGCACGACCGCGCGGCCCCGGCCCGCAAGCCTGACACCGCCGCGCGAGCGCACAGGGCGCCGCCCACGCGAGCAGCACCGCACGGGCCGGCCCTATCGCCCTGGCGGCGCCTCCGGAAGCCGCCCCGCGACCCACTCGCCCGCTTCGCGCTTCCAGATCGGCGCCTCAGCCTTGATCCGGTCGATGATCTCGCGCGCGCCGGCGAACGCCTCCGCGCGATGGGGCGCCGACGCCGCGATCACGACGGACGGCTCCGACAGCGGGACGAGGCCGGTGCGATGCTCGGCTGCGGCGGTGCAGAGTCCGTGGCGCTCGACCGCCTCCGCCACGATCGCGGCGATCCTCTCCTCGGCCATCGCGGCGTACGCCTCGTACTCGAGTGCCGGCACGGTGCGCGTGACCCCGCTGAAGCTGACGATCGCACCGGCGCGGTGATCGGCGACCCGGGCGAGCAGTGCGTCGACCGAGAGCGGCTCGCCCGTCACCCGCACCCACGGCGCCCCTCCGGCGCCGCCCGAGACCGGCGGGATCAGGGCCAGTTCGTCACCGGCCGCGAGTGGGGTGTCCACCGCCGCGTAGTCTCGGTTGACCGCCATCACGACGCGCACGTCGCCCGTCAACCAGCTCAGCCGGGCGAGCGCATCGGCGACCCGCGCGCCGTCTGGCAGCTCGAGCGCGACGTGATCGACCCCGGCTCGCTCGCGCAGCCCTGCGAACAGGCGGACATTCACCTCCATTGAGGACAGGCTAAACGCTGCAATGTTTCGGGGGGATCGGTCGACGCCGGGCGTCGCCTCTCCTATGCTCCGGCGACTGGGGTACCCGAGCGCTGAAGGAGCAGGATGTCGAAACGTTGGAGTTTGAGGTCAGCCGTCGCGGCCGCTGGGATCTGCGCCGCGGCGATCGCGCAGAGCGCCGCGCTGCCGAGTGCGGTCGCAAAGCCAGGGACGAGGGCATCCACGAGCGGGGGCGTCGCCTCCGTCGAGGCGCTCGTCCCGAAGGCGTACAAGTCGAAGGGCTCGCTCACCGTCGCGGCCGACGCGAGCTACGCGCCGAATGAGTTCCTCGCGTCCGACGGGCACACGGTGATCGGAATGGATGCCGACCTGATGAAGGCGATCGGCGCCGCGATGGGGCTCAAGGTCAACATCGTCAACGCGCCGTTCGCGAGCATCCTGGCGGGTCTGACGGCGGCTAAGTACGACGTCGGCGCGTCGTCGTTCACCGATACGAAGGCGCGCGAGAAGACGGTCAACTTCGTCGACTACTTCACGGCGGGCGAGTCGTTCTTCACGAAGACGTCAGGCGGGGTCGACATCAATGGCATCGCCGGCATCTGCGGCCACACCGTCGCCGTCGAACAGGGCACGACCGAGCTGTCGGATGCGCAGACGCAGGGCAAGAAGTGCAAGTCCGAGGGCAAGGCAGCCGTGACGGTCCTCACGTATCCGGACCAGAACAGCGCCAACCTGGCGCTTGCGAGCGGCCGCGCACAGCTCGGCTTCGCCGACTCGCCGGTCGCCGCGTATCAGGTGAAGAAGTCAAGTGGCGAGTTCAAGCTCGTCGGAGCCTCGTACGCGAACGCGCCGTACGGCCTCGCGGTGACGAAGACGGGCGGGCTCGACAAGCCGATCCAGGCGGCGCTGCAGGTGCTTGTCAAGAACGGCACGTACAAGAGCATCCTGACCAAGTGGGGCGTGCAGGCGGGCGCGATCCCGGCCTCGCAGATGAAGATCAACGGCGCGACGAGCTAGCGCAGGTAGAGTCGGGCGCGCGTGAGCGCCTTGGAGTCGAGTACGAGCCAAAGGGGACCGCACGACGAGATCCGTGCGGTCCCGGTTCGGCGCCCCGGTCGCTGGGTGACTGCGGCCGTCGTGCTCGTGATCGCGGCGTCGCTCGTCCGCTCTGCGATCGTCAACCCGAACTTCGAGTGGCATCTCGTCGGGCAGTACCTGTTTGACGGCAGGATCACGCACGGCGTCGTCTTGACGATCGAGCTGACCGTGATCGCGATGGTGATCGGGATCACGCTCGGCGTCCTGCTGGCGATCATGCGGCAGTCGCCGAATCCGATCGTCACATCGGCGAGCTGGCTGTACATCTACTTCTTCCGCGGGACACCCGTGTACGTCCAGCTGATCTTCTGGGGGTTCATCGGCGATCTGTACCAGCACATCGACCTCGGGGTTCCGTTCGGGGGGCCGGCGCTGATCCACGCGAACTCCAACACGCTGATCACCGAGTTCGTGGCCGCGATCCTCGGCCTGGGCCTCAACGAGGCCGCCTACATGGCCGAGATCGTCCGCGCGGGCCTGATCTCGGTCGACGAGGGTCAGACCGAGGCCGCCAGCGCGCTCGGCCTCTCGCGCCTGCAGACGCTGCGGCGGATCGTGCTCCCGCAGGCGATGCGGGTGATCATCCCGCCGACGGGAAACGAAACGATCTCGATGCTCAAGACGACGTCGCTGGTCGTCGCGATCGGCGGCGTCTACGAGCTGTTCTCGGAGGCCGAGGGGATCTACGCGGCCAACTTCAAGCCGATCCCGCTGCTGATCGTCGCGAGCATGTGGTACCTGGCGCTGACGAGCGTCCTCTACGTCGGGCAGTACTTCATCGAGCGCCGCTACGGCCGCGGCTTCACGCGCGCCCAGCGCGGGCGGGCGTTCGGGCGAACGCTCGCGCTCTCGACCGGTGACGAGCACTCCGGCGCGCTGTGAAGGACGTGATGGTCAAGGCCGAGGCGGTCCACAAGGCGTTCGGCCGTCTCGAAGTGCTCAAGGGAATCGACCTCGAGGTCGGTCGCGGCGAGGTGATGTGCCTGCTCGGTCCTTCGGGCTCGGGTAAATCGACGTTTCTGCGGTGCATCAACCATCTGGAGAAGATCAACTCGGGACGCCTCTCGGTCGACGGCGAGCTCGTCGGCTACCGCGAGGCCGGCGGGAAGCTGTACGAGCTCCACGAACGCGACGTCAACCGCAAGCGCTCGGAGATCGGGATGGTCTTCCAGCATTTCAACCTGTTCCCGCACATGACCGCGCTCGAGAACGTCACGCTCGCGCCCATGCTCGTGCAGAACGCGAACCGCGAGGACGCCCGTGCCCGCGGCCGCGACCTGCTCACGAGCGTAGGCCTGGCGGACAAGATCGACACCTATCCCGTCGCGCTGTCCGGCGGTCAGAAGCAGCGAGTCGCGATCGCGCGGGCGCTCGCGATGCGGCCGAAGCTGATGCTGTTCGACGAGCCGACCTCGGCACTTGACCCGGAGCTCGTCGGCGACGTCCTCGACGTCATGCGCGCTCTCGCCCGCGACGGGATGACGATGATCGTCGTCACCCACGAGATCGGCTTCGCGCGCGAGGTGGGGGACACGGCCGTGTTCATGGACGCCGGCGTCGTCGTCGAGGCGGGGCCACCGGCAGAAGTCCTCGGCGCGCCGAAGCACGAGCGCACGCGTTCATTCCTCTCGAAGGTTCTCTGACTCCCTCGGCATCCGCGGCTCCTCGGCGTCCGCGAGCCGTTGGCCCCCTGGACGCCCGGGTTTGTCCCTCCGGACCTGTACCCGATCCGTGGGCCTTGCGACGATCCCGCAGGAGTTGCCCGGCCAAACACGAACTTGCAACGGTTGACACAAGTGGCCGACCCCCGCGTTAGGATCGCGCCGCACAGCTTTTCCGCTTAGGCCCGAGGAGGAGGTTTGATGGCAACGACGTCCCACGGATACGGCCCGGATACGGGCGCCGCCCTCGACGCTGACGGGCTGGATCGAGGTCTCGGTTTCCTGGGCCTGCTGTGGGCCTCGGAAACGTCGATCATCGGCTCCGGTTGGCTGTTCGGCGCGCTCGGCGCCGCCGTCATCGCAGGACCGTCGGCGATCCTCGGCTGGGTCCTCGGTTCGGTCATCATCCTCGTCCTCGCGCTCGTCCACGCCGAGCTCGGTGGCCTCTTCCCGGTCTCCGGCGGGACCAGCCGCTTCCCCCACTACGCGTTCGGGAGCTTCGCCGGGGCGACGTTCGGGTGGGCCTCGTACCTGCAGGCGGCCAGCGTGGCGCCGATCGAGGTGCTCGCCGCCGTCGAGTACCTCTCGAGCTCCCACTGGGCTCGGAACTTCTTCCACACGACAGCCGCCGCGGGCGGCGCCGGCGGAACCCTGCACGGCCTCGGCTACCTGGCGGCGGCGGTCCTGCTGTTCCTGTTCGTGATCATCAATCTCTTCGGCATCCGGTACTTCGCCAGGATCAACAATCTGATCACCAGCTGGAAGGTGGCCGTCCCCGTGGTCACGGTCCTGATCCTGCTGATCGGTCACTTCCACGGATCGAACTTCGGCCACGCCGCGGGCGGCTTCTTCACCAAGCACGACGCGATCAAGAACATCCTGCTGACGCTGCCCGCCGGGATCATCTTCTCACTGCTGGGCTTCGAGCAGGCGGTGCAGTTGGGCGGCGAATCGGCCAATCCGGCCCGCGACCTACCGCGCGCGGTGATCCTGTCGATCGTCATCGGCGCGGCCCTCTACATCCTCATCCAGGTCGCGTTCATCGGGGTGTTCTCGCCGAGCATCCTCCACGCCAACGGCGGCTGGACCGGTCTCGCAACGAGCACGAGCCCGATTGTCGGGAAGATCACCGAGGCGCCGTTCTACACGGTCGTGAGCATCGCCGGCGTCTCATGGCTGGCGACCGTGCTGAGGGTCGATGCGGTCATCTCACCGAGCGGCACAGGCCTGATGTACGAAACCGCTTCCGCGCGCCTGTCGTTCGGCCTCAGCAAGAACGGGTTCGTCCCGACCGCCTTCGAGAGCACCAACGCCACGCGCGTCCCGGTGTTCGGGGTGATCATCGCCACCTTCGTCGGGGTTCTGTTCCTGCTTCCGTTCCCGAGCTGGGCCAAGCTCGTCAACATCGTCACGAGCGCGTCGGTGTTCATGTACGCCGGAGCTCCGCTCGCGCTCGGCGCCCTGCGCCAGCAGAAACCGAACCTGCCACGGAGCTACCGGCTCCCGGCGGCCTCGATCCTCGCGCCGTTCGCCTTTGCCGGCGCCGGCTGGGTGATCCTGTTCGCAGGCTGGCAGACGTACAGCACGCTGGTCGTGGCCCTGCTGCTCGGCTACGCGCTGATCTGGGCGTCCTACGCGGGCAAGCTGAACCCGCGCGCTCCCGCGATGGACTGGCAGGCGGCACCGTGGATCATCACCTGGATCGTCGGCATGGGCGTGATCTCATACCTGAGCGACTTCGGCGCGGGGGGGATCATCGGCGGCATCGGCTTCTTCAAGACCTGGCTCGACCAGGGCGGCACCGATGACATCGGGCTGTGGGGCGGGATCATCGCCTCGGGCGTGTTCAGCCTGATCATCTACTACTGGGCGATCATGGCCCGCCTGCCCGACTCGAAGGTCGACGAGTACGTTCGCGACGTGTACCCGCCGCCGGTCGAAGGTCACTGATCAGTAGACAAGCGTCACTTCCGGGGGTGGGGGCTTGCGGGCCCCCACCCCCGGCGCACGCGCCGGGACCGTCTCTGACTCGGCCCCGGTGTGCTCGCGTGCGTACGAGGCTCCCAGCTCGCGGCTGAGACGCGGAGCGAACCTGAGGAACGCATCGACGATGATCGGGTCGAACTGCGTGCCGCGGCCGTTCTCGATCACGCGCAGGACCTCGTCGGTCTGCCACGCGGGCTTGTAGTGGCGGCGTGAGACGAGTGCGTCGTAGACGTCGACGACGGCACAGATCCGGCCGGCCAGCGGGATCTCCTCGCCTGTGAGGCCATCCGGATAGCCGCTCCCGTCCCACCATTCGTGGTGCGTGCGCGCGATCGTCTCCGCGAGCTGGACCAGCGGGCTGCTGGAGCCGGCCAGGAGCCGCGCGCCGATCGCGGTGTGCGTCCGCATCGTCTCGCGCTCGGACGGGTCGAGCTCGCCGGGTTTGAGCAGGATGCTGTCGGGGATCCCGATCTTGCCGATGTCGTGCGCGATGCTCGCGTGCTTGAGGAGGCGCGCGTCCGCCGCGCCGAGTCCGAGTTCGAGCGCCAGCCCGTGGCAGAGCAGCCCGATCCGGAACGTGTGCTCGCCGGTCTCGGCGTCGCGCGACTCGACGGCCTGCGCGAGCCGCTGGACCAGCTCGAGCTGGCTCTGCTCGAGCAGACGCAGGAACGCATTGCGCTCGGCGGCCGCCGCGACATAGCTGGCGACGAGCATCGCGACGGTGCCGAGCAGCGCGGCGCCGACCGGTGCGGTCACGGCGAGGACCGTTCCGGCATCGAAGGCGAGCTGCGCGGCGAACAGATAGGCAGCGAGCGTGACGAGCGCGGCGAGTGCCGCCCTGGGCACCGAGGAACGCAGCGCGACGAGCGGCGCGACAGCCCCGCACAGAAGGATTGCAAGCAGCGCGAGCCAGCCCGGGGCCGGGCGCAGCGGGTTGTCGTGGATCGCCGTCCAGATCGCGTTCGCCTGAATCTCGACACCGGCCATCGGATCGTTCGCCGTCGTCGAGGTGGCGTGCAGGTCCTGCAGGGTCGGCGCCGAGGCGCCGATCACGACCACCTTGCCGGCGAACACGCGCGGGTTCACGCGACCGCGAAGGACATCGGCGAACGACACCGTCCGGATCGTCGCCGGAGGTCCCCGGAAGTCGATCAGCGCCGTGCCGTGCGCGAAGCTCGAGGCGGCGACCGGATGGCCGGCCGCGCGCGCCGTCGCGTCGGCGAAGCTCGGGAGCCCGAGCAACGAGTAGGCGTAGCGGCGGATCACGCCGTCGCTCGACGCCGGCATGTTCGCCGCCGCCGCGACCGCGTGTGCGGCACGCAGGTTGGCGGTTCCGCCGAGCACGTCCGTCTGGCCCGCACCCGCGACCTCGGTTGTCGCGAGCACGACGTTGCGCGCCCGCGCCACCGCCGTGTAGAGCGCGTCGTCGTCGGTCGGATCGCTCGGTTCGGTGAACTGAACGTCGACCGCGATCGCGCGGGCGCCGTCGGCGTGGAGCGTGTCGATCACCCGCGCGTCCCAGCGGCGCGGGAACGGCCACTGGTGGCTGAGGACATTGAAGCTGCGGTCATCGAACGCGACGATCACGATGTCCCGGGGCGCGCCCGTCGACCCGCGCAGGCTGAAGCGCATGTCGATCGTGTCGTTCTCGAGCCGGTTCAGGCCGCCGAGCGCGTAGGGCACGAGGCCACCCGCGGCGGCCAGCACGGCCGCGATCATCACCGCGATCAGCTTCGGGGAGCGAGCCGAGCCGCGTGGCATCGCGGCCTCAGGCGCGCGCCAGGTAGCTGTGCCCGGCCCGGACCAGGACTGTCCGGTGGCGCCGGAGGTCGCGGACGCTGACCAGGCCGCGCTTCACGTAGGTCAGCGTGCCCGCGCACGTGTTGGACGTCTTCCACCACGTCCCGCGGACCGTCGCGACGCTGTTGTAACCGCGCGTCGAGTACTTGCCGTGGTTGTCGTGAGCCCACAGCGAGATCGGCTTCGGGCTGCTGCTCCGTGCCGTCATCGAGCGGAAGCTGCGACGGGCGGTGGCCGCGCGCGCGCAGTCCGGCCGCCCGGCGAGGGAGAAGGTGACCATGCCGGTGCTGCGGTTCTGGAGGAGCTTGAAGCTCCCGCCCCAGACGGTCGCCGTCTGGGACTGTTTCGGTCCGTTCAGCGCCGTCGTCACCTTCAACACGCCGTGGCTCGCGTCGATCACCGATCCGATCGGGATCGCCGCGCCGGCGGCGAGCGGCGACGTCGCGCCCGTCTTCGGGTTGACGACGAGCACGGTCCCGGACGCGATCTGCGCGACGGCCGTGTGGCCGATCAGCGGGGTCGGGGTCGCCGGCGTCCCCGCCGGCGGGGCCGGCGGCGCCGTCACCGGCGCCGCCGGCCGGCTCGGACTCGTCGTCGTGGGGGCCTCGGTCGCGAACGCCATGTCACTGCCGACGCTGGTGCCGCTCTGGCAGCCACCGCAGTCGGTCGCGACCAGCCGGAAGTGATAGGTCGTCCCGGGCGTCAGGCCGGTGAGCGTCACCGACTCCTGACGCGCGGAGTCGTCGCCGCCGGCGAAGCCGATGTTCGCAAGGGCCTCGTGTCCGTAGCTGGTCGTCGTCCCCCAGTCGAAGTGATCGAGCGTGCGGTTGCCCTCGGGATCGACGACGCCGTTGAGAGTCGCGCTCGTCTGCCCCACGCCGCTCGCGGCCTCGGTTGTCGCGGTCGGGCTCGTCGGGATGGGCTGGGCGCCCTGGTTCGAGAGGTCGAGCGCGCCGACGGCGCCGGCCAGGCCGCTCTCGGTGAACCAGATGCGACCGTCCGGACCGCTCGTGATCCCGTCCGGGGCGCTGCCGATCGTCGGCGTCGCGACCTCGGTGATCGTGCCGGCCGTCGTGATCCGGCCGATCCGGCCGGGCGCGCCGGCGTCCGTGAACCAGAGGTTGCCGTCGGGGCCGGCGGTGATCGATGTCGGGATGCTGTCGTCGCTGAGCCCGTTCGTGAACTCGGTGATCGTGCCGGTAGTCGTGATCCGCCCGATCGCATCGCCTGCAGATTCGGTGAACCAGAGGTTGCCGTCAGGCCCGGTCGTGATCGACATCGGGCTGCTGCCGCCGGTCAGGCCACTCGTGAATTCGGTGACCACGCCCGCGGTCGTGATCCGTCCGATCTTCCCGCGGTCGCCCGACGCGGTGAACCAGAGGTTGCCGTCGGGGCCCGTGGTGATCGACGTCGGGGCATCGCTCGGACCCAGCCCGGCCGAGAAATACGTGACGGTTCCGCTCGGGGTGATCCGGCCGATCTGAGCCGGCAGGCCGGCCTCGGTGAACCAGAGGTTCCCGTCCGGGCCGACCGTGATGGCGGTCGGCTTGCTGCCGGATGTCAGCCAGAACTCGGTGACCGTGCCGGTCGATGAGATCCGTGCGATCCCGTTCGCATCCGGCTGCGTCACCCAGACTGCGCTGCCATCGGCGACGATGCCGGCGGCGGGCGCGCTCAGCCCCGACCAGGTCGTGAAGGATCCGCCGGTCGAGACGCTTCCGATCAGGTTGTTCGCTCCCTGCGTGAACCAGAGCCGGCCATCGGGGCCCGTCGTGAGCTGGAGCGGGTCCTGTTGCAGGGTTGCGAGCGGATACTCCGTGATCATGCTCGAAGTCAGCGTGCTCGACTCCTGTGCGCTCGCGATCCCGGCCGACACGGTCGCCGCGGCGGTGGCGACGGTCGCCCCGACCAGCGCGAGCGCCATCGCCATGGCTGCTCCCCTTCTGCGTCCCGGGCCGCACATATGCGACCGGATCGTCGCTCGGGACAGATTGCTTGAACGACAGCGGACGCGCGTGGACGAACGGTCCTCGCCGCAGATCGCGCTCGCTCACGGGCAGCCCGGCGGCAGCAGCCCGCAGCAGGTCGTCGTGCATCTCGCCGGTTCGGGAGGAGTCGGCTCCCCCCGGGCGAACCCCGGTTGCGATGAGCGAACTCACCGCAACCCGAACCCTTGTCAAGTCCCCGCCGGAGCTGTGGGCGCAGTGCAGCGACGCCGAGTCGCTGGGGCGCCATCTGCACGCCTTCGGGGAGATCAGGATCACACGGCTCGAGCCTGAGACGACCGTCGCCTGGGAGGGCGAGCGTGCTAGCGGCACGGTCCGGATCGAGCCATCGGGGTGGGGCACGAAGGTGACGTTGACCGCGGACCCTCGCGAGGCCCAGCTGGAACCGCTGGAGGTGCCCGCCCCGCCGGCCCCACCGGCACCGCCGGCGCCCGAGGTCGTGCCCGCGGTTGCGGCCGCCGAGGTTGCCGCGGCGCCGGCACCCGGATCGGAAGCGGCTCGCCGGCGCGGCGGCATCCTCGGCTGGCTGTTCGGACGCCGCGCGGCCGGCCGGCCGATGGCCGTCGAGCCGCAACCGGCCGTTGCGGCACCCGACGTCGAACAGCGACCGGGCGTCGCGGCACCCGACGTCGAGCCGGAGCCGGCGATCTCGTCACCGGCTGAAGCGGCGGGGACGGCGGCGGCGGAGCGCACGTCTGGGCCGCTCGACGCCGATGCCGCGCTCGGTGCTGCGCTCGCGAGCCTCGGGCAGGCCCACCACCGTCCCTTCTCGCGCACCTGAATCCGGGCGGCCGGGCCGCAAGCAGAGGCGCGGCGGGGGTACACTCGCCCCGCGCGATGCGAGACACGGCGCTTGAGACCATCGAGGAGCGGCTCGCCCAGTTGGAGGGGCTGCGCTATGAGGCCGTGCACGCCGGCTCGGAGGCGGCGGTCGAGAAGCAGCACGCGAAGGGCAAGTACACGGCGCGCGAGCGGATCGAGAAGCTCCTCGATCCGGGCTCGTTCCACGAGCTCGACGCGTTCGTCCGCCACCGCACGATCGATTTCGACATGCAGAAGAACCGGCCGTACGGCGACGCCGTCGTGACCGGTCACGGCACGATCGACGGGCGCCGCGTCTGTGTGTTCAGCCAGGACTTCACCGTGTTCGGCGGCTCGCTCGGCGAGGTGATGTCGGAGAAGGTGTGCAAGATCATGGATCTGGCGGCCAAGATCGGCTGCCCTCTGATCGGGATCAACGACTCCGGCGGCGCCCGCATCCAGGAGGGCGTCGTGTCACTCGGCGCCTACGGCGACGTCTTCCTCCGCAACGTCCGCTGCAGCGGCGTGATCCCCCAGATCAGCCTGATCATGGGACCGTGCGCGGGCGGCGCCGTCTATTCCCCGGCGATCACCGACTTCATCTTCATGGTCAAGGAGACCTCGCACATGTTCATCACCGGCCCCGAGGTGATCAAGACGGTCACCGGCGAGGAGGTCGGGTTCGAGGAGTTGGGCGGGGCGATGAGCCACAGCTCGAAGTCGGGCGTCGCCCACTTCGCCTCCGAGGACGAGGACTCGTGCCTGGAGGACGTGCGCTACCTGCTCTCGTTCCTTCCCCAGAACAACCTCGAGACGCCGCCGCAGGTCGCTTCGACCGATGACCCGATGCGGATGGATCCGGAGCTCGACACGGTCGTGCCCGACCATCCGAACAAGCCGTACGACATGCGCGAGGTGATCCGGCGCGTCGTCGACGACGGCGAGTTCTACGAGGTCCACGAGCACTTCGCGCGCAACATCGTCTGCGGCTTCTCGCGTCTCGACGGCATCGCCGTCGGCGTCGTCGGCAACCAGCCGGCGCAGCTGGCCGGCGTGCTCGACATCTCCTCCTCGGAGAAGGCGGCCCGGTTCATCCGCAGCTGCGACGCCTTCAACATTCCGATCCTGACGTTCTGCGACGTCCCCGGGTTCCTGCCCGGCACGACCCAGGAGTGGGGCGGGATCATCCGCCACGGCGCCAAGCTGCTCTATGCGTACGCCGAGGCGACGGTTCCGAAGATCACCGTGATCACGCGCAAGGCGTACGGCGGCGCCTACGACGTGATGGGCTCGAAGCACCTCGCCGCCGATATGAACTTCGCCTGGCCGACGGCGGAGGTTGCGGTGATGGGACCCGAGGGCGCGGTCAACATCATCTACCGCCGCGACATCTCCTCCTCGCCGACGCCCAACGAGCGCCGTCAGAAGCTGATCGAGGACTACAAGGCGCACTTTGCCAACCCGTACATCGCGGCTGAGCGCGGCTATCTCGACGACGTGATCGTCCCGCACGAGACACGGCCGAAGGTGATCTCGGCGCTCCACACCCTGAAGACCAAGCGCCAGCCGGGCCCTCGCCGCAAGCACGGCAACATTCCCCTCTAGCTCCGGCCTGAAATCAGACGGTCTGGTCCGGGGCCGGCTCACCACAGGCCGGGACCGGTGGCCGGCTCACAACCGCACGGTCTGGGCCGGCACCCGGCCCGCCCGCCATGCGGCCAGCGCCGCGTGGGCGATCGCGAGGTCCTGGATCGCGAGTCCGGTCGAGTCGAACAGCGTCATCGCCGCCGGTCCCGAGCGCCCGGGCGAGTCGCCCGCGAGCACGGCTCCGAGCTCGCGCACACCCTCGCGGCTGACCGAGCCGGCCCGCACCGCACCCGTCAGCTCGCCGCCGTGCGACGCCTGCTCCCACTCGTCGCAGAAGAGCTCGCAGGCGGCCACCGCCGCGAGTGTCGCCTCCGCCTTGCCCGCGGCATCGGCCCCGAGCATGTTCAGGTGGACCCCCGGATGCAGGTCGCCCGCGTCGACGATCGGCGCGGCCCCCGGAGTCACGCAGCAGACGATCTCGCAGGCGAGCGCCTCCGCGCGAGAGCCGGGCCGCCAGCCTCCGCCGCGCGCAGCGGCCACCCGCTCGGCGGCCGCTGGGTCCGGATCGCAGCAGATCCCGGGCCCGAAGCCGGCCGCCGCAAGGCAGTGAGCGACGAAGCCGCCGTTCAGGCCGCACCCGATCAGCCCGACCGTCGCCGCGCCCTCGCCGGCGAGCGCCTGGCTCGCGACGGCGGCCACCGCGCCGGTCCGCAGCGCGGTCACCGCTCCTGCGTCGAGCAGCATCAGCGGCGATCCGTTCGTCGCATCGGAGACGCAGACGACGCCCATCACGGTTGGCAGGCCGTGGGCCGGATTGCCGGGGAACGACGTGATCCACTTCAGGAGCGCGAGCCCGTCGCCGCGCGCCGGCATCGCCCGGAAGTCGCCATCGGGAGGGCAATCGACATAGATCTTCGGCGGCATCACCCAGGCGCCGGCGTGGTGGCGCAGGAGCGCGTCGCGGACATGGTCGATCGCGGCCGTCGGGGTCACGGCGCCGAGCACCGCGTCGTGGTCGAGCACGGGAATCGCAGGCATCGGGCTGCCACGATACCCGTGCGGGCGCCAAGCGCGCCGCGGGGTCAGGCGAGCGGCGTCAGCCCGCTGTCGACCTCGACGTCCTCGGGCACGAGCTCGAGCCCCGATGCCCGCGCGGTCAGCTGGACGAGCGCGGCGAAGTCGACCTCGTCGCCACAGACGCCGAGCAGGCCCTGGACGATCTGCTCGGTCGCCGCTGCGAGCGGCATCGAGACGGCGAGCTCACGCCCCGCGTCGAGGCCCAGGCGGAAGTCCTTGAGCAGCAGCGACGGCGTGAAGGTCGGCGTGAAGTCCAGGTTCACGTAGGCCGGCGACTTGTAGCGCGTGAACGTCGAGCCGAGCACGCTGTCGTTGAGGAACTCCAGGAAGTCCGCGCGTGAGATCCCGCCCTTCTCGGCGAGCACGGTGACCTCGGCGAGGCACTGAGCGACGACACCGAGCATCAGGTTGTGGCAGATCTTGACGAGGCGGGCCTTGTCGCCGTCTCCCACGTACGTGACCCCGCGACCGAGCACGCCGAGCACCGGCTCGGCCCGCGCCCAGGCCTCGGCGGGGCCCGAGACGACGATCGTGAGCCTGCCGCTCGCGGCAACCTTCGGGTTGCCGCTCACCGGGGCGGCGAGCATCGGGGTGCCACGCTCGGCCGCGGCGGCGCGCACGTCGGCGGCGACGGTCGGCGAGATCGTCGTGGAGTCGATGATCATCCCCGGCGTCGCATCCGCGCGCGACAGCAGCCCGGCAGCGCCGCAGACGACCTCGTGGACGTCGGCGGAGCCGGCCACCATCGTGAAGACGATGTCGCGATCGGCGAGATCCGCGAGCGAATCGACCACGCTCGCGCCGCGGCCCGCGAGCGGATCGGCCTTCGCGCGCGTCCGGTTGTAGACCGCCAGGTCATACCCGGCGTCGATCAGCCGGCCGGCCAGCGCCAGGCCCATGCGGCCGACTCCCACCCAGCCGAGCCGGGGCCGTTGGTCCGCATCCATCGGAGAGGCTCCTCTCTGATTGCTTGCAATCGTTTGCAGCAATGTATCCCAACCGCCTGCCGGCGGTCAACTCGATGGCTATAGTCATGCAAACGTTTGCAAGCGAAAAGGCGGTGGAGGACGATGGGCACCCACAGCTACGGACTGATGAGCGTCGACTGGGAGGAACGCGTCAGGCACGACCGGCTGCGCGAGGAGCGGCTGGCCCGCATCACGGGACTGCTTGCCGGCTCCGAGCTCGGCGCGCTGCTCTGCTTCGACATGAGCAACATCCGCTACATCACCGCGACGCACATCGGCACGTGGGCGGCGGACAAGCTCAACCGCTTCTGCCTGCTGCCCCGTGGCGATCAGCCGATCATGTGGGACTTCGGGTCGGCGGCGCGTCACCACCAGCTCTACAACCCCTGGCTCGGCGACGGCCGCTCACGCGCGGGCATCTCGACGATGCGAGGGGCGATGTCACCGGCCAGCGGGCGCGCAGAGGACGTCGCCCGCAAGATCCGCATCGAACTCGAGCAGCGCGGCCTGCTCGGCGAGCCGGTCGGCGTCGACGCGATCGAACCGGAGGTCTTCTTCGCCCTGCAGCGCGAGGGCATCACGCTCGTCGACGGCCAGCAGCTGATGCAGGAAGCGCGCGTGATCAAGACCCGCGACGAGATCACGCTGCTGAACATGGCGTGCGCGATGGTCGACGCCGCCTACGAGGAGCTATACCGGACGATGCGCGCCGGGATCCGCGAGAACGAGTGCGTCGCCCTCGTCAACCGTGTGCTGTACGAGATGGGCTCCGAATTCGTCGAGGGTGTCAACGCGATCTCCGGCGAGCGCTGCAGCCCCCACCCGCACGTCTTCACCGACCGCGCGCTGCGGCCGGGCGACCCCGCGTATTTCGACATTCTCCACAGCTACATGGGCTACCGCACCTGCTACTACCGGACGTTCGCGGTGGGCAGCGCGTCGCGCGCCCTCGTCGACGCCTACCGGCGCTGTCGCTACTACCTCGATGCGGCGATCGCGCGGATCCGGCCCGGCGCCACGACCGCCGAGGTGGCCTCCGTCTGGCCCCGGGCGCAGGAGTTCGGCTTCCCTGACGAGGAGGCGGCCTTCGCCCTGCAGTTCGGGCATGGAGTCGGCCTCTCGATCTGGGAGAAGCCGATCTTCAGCCGGCTCGTGTCGCTCGAGCACCCGGAGGAGATCCGCGAGGGGATGGTGTTCGCGCTCGAGACGTTCTGGCCCGCCTCCGACGGCTGGTCCGCGGCCCGGATCGAGGAGCAGCTGATCGTCACCGCCGAGGGCTGCGAGGTGATCACGCGCTTCCCGGCCGAGGATCTCGTGATCACCGGCAGGCAGTACTTCACGGTCGGCGGCAGCCTGGCGCTCGAGCGTGACCCCCAGTCGCACCTCAACACGGTGCTCGACGACGCGACGCGCGAGGCGACGCCCCGACTGCAGACGCTCGCCTGAAGCCGCTCAACCCCCGGACGGAGGAGGTCCGGTCGATCCGCGCACGATCAGCGAGGGGGCGAGCAGGATGTCGCGCTCGGTGCCGGCCTCGCCGGCGAGCTGCCTCAGCAGCAGGCCGGCCGCGACCGCACCGATTTCCCGCTGCGGGATCCGCACTGACGTCAGCGGCGGGCGCAGCCGGTCGATGAACGGCATGTCGTTGAAGCCGACGATCGAGACGTCCGCCGGGCAGCGTAGGCCGCGCCGCTCGAGCGCGTCATAGCAGCCGATCGCGAGCAGGTCGTTGGCGGCGACGATCGCGGTCACGCCAGTCGCCGCGTCGAGCACCTCCCCGCACGCGCGCTCGCCCTCGACCTCGCTGAACGCCGCCGCGAAGCTGATCCGCTTGCGCGGTGCCTCGAGTCCGTGCTGGTGGAGCGCCTCGACGAAGCCGAGGTGGCGCCGGTGCCCAGTCGAGAGGTTCTGCGGCCCGCCGACATGCGCGATCCGGGTGTGGCCGAGCTCGACGACGTGGTCGACGGCGAGGTGGCTGCCCCTGCGGTCGTCGACCGTGACCGCCGGCGGTGCGTCTCCCTCGAGGCTTCGGTTGACGAGCACCACCGGCCGCCCGGCTGCCGCGATGGCGGCGAGTTCGCCGCCATCGCGTCGCGCTGTCGCCGCGATCAGGCCGTCGACCTGGCGCGCGAGCAGCGCCTCGAGTTGGCGGCGCTCGTGCACCGCGTCGTTGTCGGTGTTGACGATCATCGCGGTGTAGCCGGCCTCGTCGAGCCGATCCTCGATGCCACGAAGGATCGGCGGGAAGATCGGGTTCGTGAGGTCGGGCACCAGGACCCCGACCGTCAACGACCGGTTCGTCTTCAGCCCGCGCGCCATCGGGTTCGGCTGGTAGCCGAGCTGCCGCGCGGCGCGCAGGACGCGCGCCGCAGTGTCCTGATTGACGAGGTCGCGCGTCTGCTCGTTGAGCGCGCGCGAGACGGTGCCGGGGTGCACCTCCGCCAGACGCGCCACGTCGCGAATCGTCACCGACCTCGGCACGGCTGGCTTATGCGGTCGCCTGCTGGCCATTCACGTGTCGCGGCGGTCCCTCACGGAGCCGACCGCCCCTCCAAGATAAAGCGCTCCGATCTCAGGATGCTCGAGCACCTCGGCCCCCGAGCCGGTGAGCCTGACCGTCCCGTTCTCGAGCACGACGCCGCGCGAGCTCAGTCGCAGGCCGGCCCGCGCGTTCTGTTCGACGAGCAGGATCGTCTTGCCCTGCTGGTTCATCCGCTCCACCATCTCGAAGACCATCGCCCGCGTCTGTGGATCGAGTCCCATCGATGGCTCGTCAAGGAGGATCAGCTGCGGGTCGAGCATCAGGCAGCGCGCGAACTCGATCAGTCGCTGCTGGCCGCCGGACAGGCTTCCAGCCTTCTCCCCGGCGCGGTCGCGGACGATCGGGTACAGATCCTGGACGGCCGCGAGCCGCCGGCGGACGAGCGCGCGATCGGTGATCGTGAACGCGCCCAGCTCGACGTTCTGGAGGACGGTCATGTCGGGGAAGAGACTGTGCGCCTGTGGGATCTGGGCGATCCCGCTCGCCAGGATCCGCTTTGGCGAGAGCCCCGAAATCACCTCGCCCTCGAAGCGGATCTCGCCCAGTCGCGGGCGTAACAGGCCGCTGATCGCCTTCATCAGCGTCGATTTGCCGGCGCCGTTGGGCCCGACGACGCACGTGATCGCGCCGCGGGGGACCTCGAGCGACACATCCTTGAGGATGTCACCGCCGCCATAGCCGGCGGTCACGCCGTCGAGGGTGAGCACGGCGTCGCCGGCAGCCGGGCGCGAAGGGCGCGGCGGGCGCGGCGGGCGCGAGCCCGTCGTCACGGGGGCCGCGGCCGCGGCCCCGAGCGCGCCGCCCGGCAGCTGGCGCTCGACGGCGTTCTCGACGAGCCGTCGCTGTGTCGACGCGTCATCTTCGCCGCCCAGGTACGCATCGAGCACGGCCGGGTTCGTCCGCACGTCCGCGGGTGATCCGCTGACGAGTGCGCGGCCCTGGCTGAGCACGGTGATCCGGGAGCAGAGGCCCATCACGAACTCCATGTTGTGCTCGACGACGACGATCGTCTTGCCCGCGCGGTTGAGGTCGCGGATCCGGTCGGCGAGATGCGTCGACCAGCGTCGGGTTGACGCCCCCGGCCGGCTCGTCGAGCAGCAGGATCGCCGGGTCAGCGACGAGCATCGAGGCGAGCTCGAGCAGCTTGCGCTGCCCGAAGGAGAGGTTCGCGGCCGGTTCGTCGGCGAGCCCGGCGATGCCGACGAAGTCGAGCAGGTCGCGGGCGCGGCGCTTCTCCGAGACCGAACCGGCCCGCCGCGCGACGCTCCGCAGCCACCCCTCGCTGCGCTGGGTCGCGACGAGCATGTTCTCGAGCACGGTCAGCCGGCCGAAAATGCGCGTGAGCTGGAAGGTGCGCCCGATCCCGAGCCGGAACGCCCGGTCGGGCGTGGCGTTGGTGATGTCGGCCCCGCCCAGGCTGACCCGCCCCTCGCGGCTCGCTCGTAGCCGGTGATCACGTTGAACAGGGTGGTCTTGCCCGATCCGTTCGGACCGATCAGGCCGTTGATCTCCCCCTCCCGGACCTCGAGGTCGCATCGCGACAGGGCGTTGACGCCGCCGTAGGCCTTGCTGACGCCGGCGACCTCGATCAGGGCGCTCACGCCGCCGTCCCGGACACGCCGCTGCCGAGCCGTGGCTCGGGGCCGTGGTTCAGCGCCCGCGTCCGCGCCGCGCGTCGACGCGCGAGCCATCCGCTGAGCCCGGGGACGACGCCCTGGGGCAGCACGAGGATCACAGCCAGGAACAGGACGCCGTAGGCGATCAGGTAGATCGCATCGCTCGAGAACGTCTGCGTCAGGTACTGCTGCAGCGACTCGAGCACGAGCGCCCCCAGCAGCGGCCCCGCGACGGTGCCGAGCCCGCCGAGGAAGGCCATCAGCGCGAGCGCCAGGTCGAACAGCGGGTCGAACGCGAACTGCGGGAAGACCTGACCGACGAAGTCGAAGTACAGGCCGCCGGCCATGCCGACGGGGACCGCCGAGATCACGAAGGCCGCGAGCTTCACCCGTCTGGTCTTGACGCCGAGTCCGAGCGCGCGGTCCTCGTCGTCCCTGATCGCGAGCAGCTGAAGTCCGAAGCGCGACCGGCGGACCGCCCACGACGCCGCGACCGTCACGATCAGCAGCGCCAGCGCGACGTAATAGAACGGTTGGTTGAAGTTGGCGGCCGAGAACGGCGCGATCGGCAGCAGCATCCCCGAGGTTCCGCCCGTGAAGCCGACGTTCGTCGCCGCGAGCTGGAAGATGAAGAAGATCGCGATCGTCACGACGACGAACGTGTGACGGCGGGTTCGCAGTGCGACGAGCCCGACCGGAACGGCGATCGCGCCGGCGATCAGACCCCCGAACGGCAGCAGCCCGAAGACGGGCCAGCCGCCTCCGACGTGCCACGAATTCGACGCCATCGCGACCGCATAGGCTCCCGATCCGAAGAACACGGCATGCCCGAGCGCGAGGTAGCCCGTGTAGCCGCTGAAGATGTTCCAGGCCGACGCGGAGATCATGAAGATCAGCGCGAAGAAGGCGATCGACGTCGTCGTCGGGTCGGTGATCGCGACCGGAAAGCTCGCGAACACCACGAGCAGCACGGCGATGCCCGCGAGCGCGCCGGCCCGACGTGGGGTCGCCGGCCGGCCGGCGACCCCACTGGGCTCCCCCCCTCGGGCTTCGAGCGCGGTCATTGAGCCCGCACTGCCGCGCGTCCGAACAGGCCCTGCGGCCTGATCGACAGGACCACCACGAGCGCGGCGAAATAGACGAGCGGCGCCCAGGTCGGCGACCACCACACCGCGACGACATCGTTGATCACGAGCAGCAGGATCGCTGCTCCCATCGCGCCGCCGATGCTCCCCGTCCCGCCGAGGATCACGATCGCCAGCAGTCGCGAGATCAGGTCGTACCCGCTGCTGGGGTTGAACGCGTTCGTCGCACCGAAGACCATCCCGCCCACGGCTGTGACGGCGACGCCGATTCCGACCGAGATCGTGCGAACCCGGGCGACATCGATGCCGATCAGGTCCGCCGCGGTCCGGTTCTGGAGCGAGGCGCGCACGGCCTGCCCGAACTTGGTCCGGTACAGCAGGTAGTAGAGCCCGGCCATCAGGCCGACGGCGAGGCCGAACCCGATCAGGTAGATGTCTGGCAGGTAGAAGCCGAGCATGTGGATCGAGCTGTTCACGTACGACGCCTGGAGCTCGTCATAGTCGACGCCGAACGCGGCGGTCAGCACCCCTTCGATCACGATCGCCACCGCGTAGGTGACGAGGATCGACATCTGCGTGCGGTCCTGATCTCGCAGACGCCGCATGAAGCAGAACTCCACGGCCACCCCGAGTGCGAACATCGCCGGCACCGTGATCAGGAGCCCCGGCAGGAGTCCGATGCCGGCGTGGGCCGAGAGCTCGAAGCTGAGGTAGGCACCGAGCACGACCATCACGCCCTGGGCGATGTTGATGATGTCCATGACGCCGAAGATCAGCGTCAGACCGGCGGCCATCAGGGCGTACACGCCGCCCGTCAGGACGCCGTCGACGACCGCCTCCAGGAACGCGGTGAAGGACATCCGCCTGCGACCGGGTTGCGCCGGCCCGCTAACCCTGCCAGGCCGGCTTCGGATACAGCGGCGAACCGGAGGGGATCACCGGCACGAGCTGCGCCGACTGCCACTGGAACGTGATCGTCTTGATTGCGCGTGTTCTCGCCGATCTTGTCGAACTTGACCGGGCCCTGCACGCTGCTGAGGGTCACGCCGCTCTTCAGGTAGGCGATGATCTTCTGCTGGTTGAAGCCGTGCGTGGCCTGGACAGCCTGTGCCAGCACCTCGCCCACCGAGTAGGCCTCGGCGACGTCGGCGTTGATCTCCGATGCCGTGCCGCCGTACTGGGCGAGGTACTCCGACACCATCTTCTCGGAGGCTGCGTTCTTGAACCCCCCGTACCAGCCGTTCGGGACGAAGATCCCGTTCTCGTTCCCGCTGCCGACCGCCTTGATGAACTGGGCGCCCTGATCGGGCCCGGCGGTGGCGATGAACGCCTTCGGGTTGTAGTGCTGCTGGATGAACACGTGCGTGAACGCGGATACGGTCGGAACATCGACCGAGCCGAGGATGAAGAGATCAGCGTGGGTGGAGGCGACCTGCCCCGCGATCGCCGTGTAGTCGGTGACCTCCTCGGGAAACACCTTGCTGAGCACCGTCTTGACGCCGGCCGCCTGCAGGATCTTCTGCGCGACCGGGATCTGGGGCTGGGTGAAGGGGTCGTTGACGGTTGCGTAGGCCGCTGTCTTCGGGCGCTCGGACGCCGGCAGCTTGGCGATCCACTGGGCGAACGTCACCAGGTTGTCCTTGACCGGCAGCGACACGTCGAACACGTTCGTCAGTCCCGCGCCGAACACCGACGGGGCGCCGCCCGCGCCCTCGACGAACGCGTAACCGTACCGCTGGGCGATCCGCGCGGCGGGAACGGTGAGCAGCGACGAGTAGGGTCCGAACACGAGCGCGTCGTGGTCGGAACCGATCAGCCGCTGATAGTTGGTGACGACCTGGGCCGGGCTCGAGGCGTCGGACAGCACATCGAGCTGGAGCTTGTGCCCGAGCAGGCCGCCGGCCTTGTTCTGGTCGGCGACCCAGAGCTTGTAGCCACGGTCGAACGCCTGGCCGTCGGCCGAGAAGTCGCCGGACAGCGACAGCGACGTGCCGATCGTGATCGGACCCGCGCTGGCCGCACGTGAACTGCTGGCGCTGCTGATCGCCTGGACCGACAGGAGGGCCGCGATCGCGACGACGATCACGGACGACCCTTTCCGCAAGATGCTCATCAACTCTCCTCCACTGCGTGGAAGCCGCGGCGAACGGGACCGATGCAATCCGGCCGGGTCAACCGCGCCTCCGCCTGCAATCGTTTGCAATCGGTGACCTTAGGGCAAACCCGTCGTGGCTGTCAACCCGCCGGCACCGGAATCTGCGGCTAAGTGCTCACCGGAGGGCCAAGGGTCCGCGACCGGCGCCGTAGGCCTAAGCTCCCATTCGATGAATCGCCGGCCGAAGCTCGAGCTGATCGCCCCGGGCGCCACGCCCGAGGAGGCGGCGGCCGTCGTCGCGGCGATCGAGCAGTTCATGCGGGGGACCGCGCCGGTGCTCGTCGAGGCCCCCGAGCCGTGCAGCGGCTGGACGCTCGCCGCGCTCGAGGAGGGCGTTGCCGGCCAGCCCGCCGAACGCCTGCCCTGGCTCTGAGCGGCTCTGAGCGGCTCTGAGCCGTCGGATCGGCAGCTGCCGGTCGCACCGTGTCGGCGGCTGGCCGGTCACCGACGGGAGGCTGGGGCCTTTTGTTCAATGGTTCAACACTTCGCCCCAGGCTGGGGCCCGGTCGAGGCTCAACCGACTCGCAGGCCCGGACCGGGGAATGTCAAGAAGTGACAATCCGAGCCAACCCCAAGCCCATCTGCGCGGCAGTCTTCCAGAACGAGCAATCCAGCCATCCGTCCGGGGTCGCGGACTCCGTGGGATGTAAGGCGCACCCTGGCGCGCCTTAGATCCATCGCGTCGGTCTCGGGGCGCGCCCGCCGAGGGCGATCCGAGCCGGTGTGCGCCACCGGACATCGAAATGCCGATATTCCAGTCGGCTTTTGGTACATTTGTCCTTGGTCAGTCCCGGCCCGCGACCCAGAGGAACCCATGGAGCCTGCCTCGCTCGAGGACCACACGCACGGCAAGGAGCCCAACCGCGGCTCGCTCGAGAACCCGGAGGTGCTCGAAAACGTCCCCGGGCACGTGATCCCGATCATCGCCCGCGAGTTCGACGACTTCGACACCGAGTCGACCCGCTTCCTCCAGGGCCAGCTCGAGGAGGACGAATTCATCAGGTTCCGTCTCAAGCAGGGCGTCTACGGCCAGCGCCAGCCGGATGTGCAGATGGTCCGCGTGAAGCTCCCGATGGGAGGCGTCACGCCCGACCAGCTCGACGCCTTCGCGGAGGTGATCGAGCGCTACGTGCCGCTGCGCAAGGGGCACGTCACGACGCGGCAGAACATCCAGATGCACCACGTCCCGCTCGACGACGCGGCCAAGCTGATCCGTGAGCTCGGCGACGCCGGCCTGTCCAGCCGCGAGGGCTGCGGGAACACGGTCCGCAACGTGACCGGCGACCCGCGCGCCGGGGTCCTGCCCGGCGAGCTGTTCGACGTGACCCCCTACGCGGGGGCATATGTCCGCTACTTCGTGCGCCACCCGACGACGCAGGCGATGCCGCGCAAGATCAAGACGGCGTTCGCCGCCACCGACGAGGACAATGCGATCACGAAGATCCACGACGTCTCGTTCGTGCCCGCGCCTCCGCGACGGTGTGCGCGGCGTCGAGATCAGGATCGGTGGCGGCACCTCGATCATGCCGCGGATCGCGCCGACCCTCTACGAGTTCGTCGAGCTCGACAACGGCGACTACCTGAAGGTCACCGAGGCCTGCCTGCGGATCTTCGACCGCACCGACTTCCTGCGCGTGAACCGCGCGCGGGCCCGGATCAAGGTGCTTGATCGACAAGATCGGGATCGACGCCTTCCGAGACCTCGTCGAGGAGGAGCTGACCGGCGACTGGGTTGCGGAGCGCGACTTCTCGCTCGACGGGATCCTGCTTGACATCGACGAGCAGGCCCTCGCTCCGGCCCGGCCGCACGCGCCGGACTCGCCCAACGGCGACCGCCGCGCGTTCGAGCGCTTCGCGCAGACGAACGTCGGCGCGCAGCGCCAGCCCGGATTCGTCACGGTCGAGGTCAAGGTGCGCCGCGGCGACCTCACCCCCGAGCAGTTGCGCGGCCTCGCGCAGGTGATGCGGGACTTCTCGGGCGGCTTCGCACGCACCACCGTGCAGCAGAACGTCGTCCTGCGGTGGGTGCGCGATGAGTCGCTCTACGAGGTCTGGCAGCGCCTCTCGGCGCTCGGCCTGGGCGACCCCGGCGCGAACGAGATCACCGACGTCGTCTCGTGCCCCGGCACCGACTCGTGCAAGCTCGGGATCACGAGTTCGATGGGTCTCAACCAGGCGATCCAGGACAGGCTCGTGCAGATGCGGATCGATGACGAGCTGACTCGCCGGATCCACGTCAAGATGAGCGGCTGCCCGAACGGCTGTGGCCAGCACCACATCGCCCAGATCGGTTTCTACGGCGCCTCGATCAAGGCGGGCGAATACACGATCCCCGCCTACATCCCCCACATCGGCGGCAGCTACGAGGGCGGCGACGTCCGCTACGGGCAACGGCTGAAGACGCGTCTGCCCGCCAAGCGCGTCCCCGATGCGCTGGAGCGCTGGCTGCGCTACTACGAGTCCGACCGGGAGCACGGCGAGGAGTTCGGCGCGTTCGCGGAGCGCGTCGGCACGGGCGCGTTCGAAGACCGCGTCCGCGACCTGGCGATGCCCGCCGAGTTCTCGCTCGAGTCGATGAACCTGTTCATCGACTGGACGAAGAGCAGTCCCTTTGCGGTCGAGCGCGGGGAGGGCGAATGCGCCGTCTGAGCGATTCCGTCAAGGGCTACGCTCTATGACGATGAGCATTGTCACGCCTGACCTCGAGACGGCGACCGCCGAGGACGTCCTCGCCTATGCCGTCGAGCAGTTCCACCCGCGCCTGAAAACAGCCTGCTCCTTCCAGAAGGAGGAGTCGGTCTTGGCGCACATGCTCTCGCAGATCACGCCCGACGCGCGGCTGTTCGTGATCGACACCGGGGTGCTGTTCCCCGAGACGCTCGCGACCTGGCGCCTGTTCGAGGAGCGCTTCGGGCTGCCGATCGACGTGATCGACGCCTCGAGACCGGCCGGCGCAGGCCCCTGGACGCGCGAGCACTGCTGCGGGCAGGCCAAGGTCGACGGCCTCGAGCTGGCCCTGGGCGACACCGACGCCTGGATCACCGGGATCCGGCGCGAGCAGGGGCCGACGCGGTCCGCGGCCCACAAGCTCGAGCGCGACGAGCGCCGCGGGATCTGGAAGTTCAACCCGCTCGCCGACTGGACCGAAAAGCAGATCTGGACCTACATCTTCAAGCACGATCTCCCCTACAACCCGCTTCATGACCAGGGCTACTCGTCGATCGGCTGCGCGCCGTGTACCCTTCCTGGGAGCGGCCGGGAGGGCCGCTGGGCGGGCGAGGACAAGACAGAGTGCGGTCTGCACATCTGACCGACCTCGCGACGGACGACCGGGCGCGATCAATGAGAAGCTACGAGCTTTCACATCTGCAGAGCCTCGAGGCTGAGTCGATCTTCATCATGCGCGAGGTCGCCGCGGAGTTCGAGCGGCCGGTGCTGCTGTTCAGCGGCGGCAAGGACTCGATCGTGCTGATGCGACTGGCCGAGAAGGCGTTCCGCCCGGGGCGGTTCCCGTTCCCGGTGATGCACGTCGACACCGGTCACAACTTCCCGGAGGTGATCGAATTCCGCGACCGCCTCGTCGAGCAGCTCGGCGAGCGCCTGATCGTCGCCAGCGTGCAGGAGTCGATCGACGCCGGCCGGGTCCGTGAGGAGACCGGCCCCCGAGCTTCGCGCAACCGCCTGCAGACGACGACGCTGCTCGACGCGATCGCCGAGCACGGTTTCGACGCGGCCTTCGGCGGTGCCCGGCGTGACGAGGAGCGCGCCCGCGCCAAGGAGCGGGTGTTCTCGTTCCGCGACGACTTCGGCCAGTGGGATCCGAAGAGCCAGCGTCCCGAGCTGTGGTCCCTGTTCAACGGCCGGATCCGCAAGGGCGAGCACGTCCGCGTCTTCCCGATCTCGAACTGGACCGAGCTCGACGTCTGGCAGTACATCGCCGAGGAGGAGCTCGAGGTTCCCTCGATCTACTTCGCCCACACCCGCCAGGTGTTCGCGCGCGACGGCATGCTCTACGCGGCCACCGAGCACGTCGAGCTGATCGACGGCGAGGTCCCGTTCGAGGAGTCGGTGCGCTACCGCACCGTCGGCGACATGACCTGCACGGGGGCGGTGCGTTCGACCGCCGACAACCTCCACGACGTCGTCACCGAGATCGCCGCCACGCGGATCACCGAGCGCGGCGAGACCCGGGCGGACGACCGCGTCACCGAGGCGGCGATGGAGGACCGCAAGCGCGAGGGCTACTTCTAGGCATGCCCGGTCCAGCCACCTCCACGAACGACGATACCCGGCTCATCGACGATGACATGGCGTATACCAGTCCGCTCGCGCCCCGCTCAGGCGGCGCCGAGGCCGGCGAGCTTGATTTCGCTGCGGGCCGTACTGTGCACGACGATGGGTACGCACTCGACGAGGACGCCGAACCGTTGAGAGGCCGCTCCGAGCTGCTGCGGATCGCGACCGCCGGGTCGGTCGACGACGGCAAGTCGACGCTGATCGGCCGGCTGCTGCACGACTCGAAGTCGATCCTCGAGGATCAGCTGGCACACGTCGCCGAGACCTCCGAACGCCGCGGCGACGGCTACCTCAACCTCGCGCTGCTGACCGACGGGCTGCGCGCCGAGCGCGAGCAGGGGATCACGATCGACGTCGCCTACCGCTACTTCCAGACGGCGCGGCGCAAGTTCATCGTCGCCGACACCCCGGGACATGAGCAGTACACCCGCAACATGGTCACCGGCGCGTCGACCGCCGACCTCTCGATCGTGCTCGTCGATGCCCGCCACGGCGTCTCCGAGCAGACCCGCCGGCACGCCTACATCGCCTCGCTGCTGCACATCCCGCACCTTGTCGTGGCCGTCAACAAGATGGACCTCGTCGACTACGAGGAGGAGGTCTTCTACGACATCCTCGACGAGTTGACCGACTGGGCGGCTCGCCTCGCGCTGCCGGACATCACCTTCATCCCGATCTCGGCGCTGAACGGCGACAACGTCGTCGACCGCTCCTGGAACATGCCGTGGTACGGCGGGGCGCCGCTGCTGTACCACCTCGAGCACGTCGTGATCGCGCCCGATCGCAACCTGGCGGATCTCCGCTTCCCGGTTCAGTGGGTGATCCGGCCGATGTCCGAGGAGCACCACGACTACCGCGGCTACGCCGGCCAGATGGCCGGCGGCATGCTGCGGCCCGGCAGCGAGATCATGGTCCTCCCGAGCGGTCGCAGCAGCAGGGTCAAGCAGATCGACAGCTACGACGGACCGCTCGACCGCGCCTTCCCGACGATGTCGGTGACGCTCCGCCTCGAGGACGAGATCGACATCTCACGCGGCGACATGATCGTCCAGGAGGACGATGCCCCGACCGTCGCCCGCGAACTCGAGGCGACGATCTGCTGGATGAGCGAGCAGCCGCTGCGGGCGGGGACGCGCTATGCGATCAAGCACACGACGCGCACAGCCCGCGCGATCATCGACCGGCTCGAGTACCGCGTCAACGTCAACTCGCTCGAGCACGACCACGCGGCCGTCGAGCTCCGGCTCAACGAGATCGGCCGCGTGCACCTGCGGGCGAGCGCGCCGCTCGTGGTCGATCCGTACGCGCGCAATCGCACGACCGGCAGCTTCATCCTGATCGACGAGTCGACGAACGACACCGGTCGGCGCCGGGATGATCATCTCCGGGCGTTGAGACTCGTTCAGTCGTGAGCCGTGAGCTCCCGGAAGTAATAGAGCATCGGCTCCCGCTGACCCGGCTCGGTGGCCCGGTAGCCGTGCCGCTCGTAGAACCGGCGCGCGTCGCTGTCGTCACCGTCGACGTTGATCTCGAGCACCCGCCCGCCGCGCTCGATCGTGACGGCCTCGGCGGCCGCGAGCAGCGCTGAGCCGAGCCCGCCGCCCCGGCGAGCGGGCGCGACGTAGAGCTCGTCGAGCAGCGCCACCGGCCCGTCGTACCAGACGTTCGGGCGCAGCGTCAGCAGGGCGAGGCCGACGGCGGGGTCACCCGCGAGCAGGGCGATCACGTCACCGCCCGCCAGCAGCGCGCGCAGTCGCCGGACGAGGACCGCGACCCCCGGCGTCGGCGTGCTGAACTCGCGGTTGAAGGCGTCGAGCAGTTCGGCGACGACCGGGGCCTGATCCGGCGTCGCGGCCCGGGGTGGGTCGAAGGGCTGCTCCCCCATCGACGCGAGAGTCTTGCAGGCGGTCGCCAGACGCTAGCTTTCCCCTGATGCGTGCTGTCCGGAGCCGCACCGGCGTGCTGTGGCCCGTCCTCGGTCTGATCGGCGCGGCGCTCACGAGCGCCGCGGCCACGCGGCTGCTCGACCACCGCCCCGTACGGTGGTGGTGGCGGGCTCCGCTGCTGCACGGCCACGCGCTCGCGCTCAACCTCCTGTGGGTGGGCGTGGTCGTTCTGGCGGTCGCGTGGATCGGGCTCGGGCGCCGTCTCGCCGCCACGCCGGGCGTCCGCCCTCGTGACGTCGTCGCGGTCGCGGCCCTGTGGGCGCTGCCGCTCGCGCTCGGACCGGCGCTGTTCAGCCAGGACATGTTCAGCTACCTCGCTCAGGGCTCGCTGCTCGCGCACGGGCGCAACCCGTACCGGACCGCCCCGATCGTGCTCGCGCATCTGCACGAGCAGGGCCTGCTCGCCGCCGTCTCGAGCCGCTGGCGCCAGACGACGGCCCCGTACGGGCCGTTCTTCGTCGCGCTCGCCGGGCTCGCGGCCGAGCTCGCCGGCGGCCGGCTCACGCTCGGGATCGAGCTCGTCCGCCTGCCCGAGCTCGTCGGGATCGCGCTCCTCGTCGCATTCGTTCCGCGGCTCGCACGCCGTCTCGGCGCCGACCCCGTGAGGGCGGTCTGGCTCGCCGTCGCGAGCCCCCTGACGCTCCTGTACCTCGTCGCCGGCGGTCACAACGACGCGCTGATGGCGGGGTTGCTGGTGGCCGGCGTCACGTTTGCGCTCGAGGACCGGCCGCTCGCCGGGGTCGCGCTGTGCGCGCTGGCGGCCACGGTCAAGCTCCCGGGCCTCGCCGGGATCGTGGTGATCGCGATCTGCTGGCTGCGGGCGGCGCCCGCGCGGCGTCCGCTCCTGCTCGCGGCGACGTGCGCAACGGTCATGCTCGTGTGGGTCGCGATCGGGGCGCTGACCGGCGTCGGCTTCAGCTGGCTCTCGGGCGGCCTCTTCTCGACGTCCGCGACGGCGCGGCTCGCGATCACGCCGGCGACCGCGATCGCGGTGACGATCCACGAGCTCGGGCATGGCGTCCACGCCGGCGTCGAGAGCGCCGCGGCGGGTCTCGAGTCGGCGGCCGTCAAGGTGGCGATGGCGCTCGTCGCGCTGTTCGCCGTCGCGCTCTGCGTGCGCGTCCGCCGCGACGGCCTCGTCCGCGCGCTCGGACTGATGCTCGTCGCGGCCGCCGTCGGCGGCCCCGCCGCGTGGCCCTGGTACCTGATCTGGGGCGCGGCGCTGCTCGCGGCCGATCCCGTCGCCCAGCGGTCGCCGTGGCTGCAGATCGCGGTGCTCGTCCCCGCGTTTGCGATCATGCCGGGCGGCGACGTCGCCGTCCCGCTGCCGCACGCCTACGAGCTCGTGTTCGTCTACGGCGCTGCGCTCGCGGTCGCGCTGTGGCGGCGTTTCGCGCCGCCGGCCGGCGGGCCGGCGGCGCGCGTCTCAGCGCGGCCCCGGCTCTCGCGCTCGACGACGGCCGCCCGTTCCGAGGTCGCGTGAGCGGCCGGCCGGCCGCGACAACGGGTCGCTTCGCGGGCGCGCTCGCCGTCACCGGACCGGCGCTGGTCGGGGTCGCGCTGACCGCGTACGAGCTCGGCACACGCAGCCTCTGGCTCGATGAGGGCGCGACGGTCGCGATCGCGTCCCAGCACGGCGCGGCACTGTGGAGCGCGATCGCGCACGACGGCGGCAACATGCTCGCCTACTACGTCGTGCTGCACTGGGTGATCGGCGCGTTTGGCGACGCGGCAGCCGTGATCCGCCTCCCCTCCGTGCTCGCCACCGGCATGACCGTGGCCGTCGTGGCGGCGCTCGGCCTGCGCCTGTTCGATCGCGACAGACGGATCGCGGTCACGGCGGCGCTGCTGACCGCCGCCGGCCTGCCGCTCGTGTTCTGGGGCCAGGACGCCCGTGGCTACGCCGCGATGGCGGCCTTTTCGACGGCATCGTTCCTGTGCCTGGCCACCGTGTTCGCCACCGAGCCGACGGATCCCGCACCCCGGCGCATGCTGCTCGCGTTCGCCGCCGCCCTGCTCGCTGCCCTGTACACCGGCTTCGATGCGATCCTCGTCGTGCCCGCCCAGCTGCTGGTGGCGCTGTCGTTTCGGGACCGCCGGCTGCGCGCCCCGCTGTTCGCGGTCGCCGCTGTGGCGCTGCTGTGCGTGCCCCTGGTGGTGCTCGCCGGCGAGCGCGGCTCGAGCCAGCTGTTCTGGGTGCCGCGCCCGAGCCTGCCGGTTCTCGGACAGGCGCTGGCCGTGATCACCTCGGCCGGGTATCCGCCGAACTTCCACCGGACGGCGATCACGACGGTCAACGAGGTGATCACAGTCGCTGCCTCCGCGGTCGCGCTGCTCGCCGCGTTCGGCGTGCGCCCGGTGGACTGGCAGCTGCGCCTGATCGGCGCCTGGATCGCCGTTCCGACCGCGCTGGCGCTGGTGGCCGCGTTCGCGGGCCAGCCGATCGAGCTGGCGCGAGCCGGGATCCTGATCATCCCGGCTCTGTCGCTGCTTCTCGCTTGGGGCCTGTGGCGAACGCGGCTGCCCGCGCACCTCGCCGTCGCAGTCGTGCTCGTACTCCTCGGGCTGCGCCTCGACGCGCTCGCTCCGAGCTACGGCACCTCGCCCGAGCCGTGGAACGCCGCAGCACGCCACGTACTGGCCGCCGCCGCCCCCGCGTGCATCGCCTTCTACCCCGAGGATGGGCGGATGCCGTTCTCCTACTATGTCCGCGACGGAGCGGGCTCGCGGTTGACGGCGGTGCTGCCGAGCCTCACGTGGGGCGTCACGCGCCCGTATGTGGAGCGCTACGTCGTGCCGTCGGCGACCCGGCTCGACGCGATCGTCCGCGCCTGCCCGCGCCTCTGGTTCGTCGCCTCGCACGAAGGTCAGCGCGACGGGCCGCCCGAGTCACGCCGTGACTGGCGGGGCTACCGGGCGCTGCTGGCGACGTTCGAGCGGCGCTACCCGGCGCGGGAGCTGTCGACGTTCGGCTACGCCGCCCAGATCCGGGTGCTGCTGCTGAGCCGCTGACTGGCGCACCGCGCGATCGTCGGTGAACGAGGTGCAGGTCTGCGGCGTGTCGGTCGGGCAACCTCAAGTTCCGGACCCCCCCTACGGTTCCAGGGGGTCTGGACCGCAGGGGCCTCTACGACCCTTTAGTAGGTTAGGGCCGGAGCGCGTTCGAGACGAACGTCACCGGACTCATCACGAGCAGCAGGACGGTCGACGCGATCAGCAACCGGCGGTAGCCGTTGCGCGACAGCTCGGCGGCGAGTGCGACGAGCAGCGGGAACGCGCAGAGGAGCATCCGCGGGTTCGGCGGCACCTGGTCGGAGGTCACCGTGAGCACGCAGACGCCGAGCGTCCACACGATCGCAGTCAGCGGAACGCGGTGGCGGGCCCGCCACAGATACCGGAGCGCCCAGAACATGAACGCCGCGCCGACCAGCCCGGCGATCAGGTTGAGGTTGATCGTCGGGTGGTTGAACGAGTGGAAATTGAAGACCTGGTGAGCGAGCCGCTCCGCTTGCGAATAGAGCGCGAGCGGGCTCGAGCGCTCGCCCCAGGCGTCGTGCTGCGCGATGAAGGAGGCGAACGGCGTGCCGGTGTGTAGCCACAGGTAGGCGCCGAAGGCCACGATTCCGAGCGGGGCGAGCAGCGGGCGCTGCGAGCGCACGCCAAGCGGCCGGCCGCCGCCACCCCTGGCGGCGGAGTTCGAGGCCCGCGGCCACGAGCAGGGCGGGCACGATCGCGACGCCGACCGGCCCGACCGCGGTGGCGAGGCCCGCGAGGGCGCCCGCCAGCAGCCAGCGCCGATGCTCGAGCGCGAGCAGGCAGCCGGCGATCAGCGTCAACAGCAGGCCCTCGGTGTAGTCCATCGAGAAGACGATCGAGCCGGGGAAGACGCAGTAGAAGAGGACTGCCCGCCGCGCGCCGCTCTCACCGAACCAGCGCTCCGAGAGCCGCGCGACGAGAACCGTCGAGATCGCGCCGGTGACGAGTGCGACGAGCAGCCCGCTGTAGACGTACGGAATCCCCGAAACCTGGCCGGTTGCCCACATCAGGATCGTGTAGAGCGGGAAGAACCCGAGCGTCGTCCACGGGTGGACGAGGTGCGGCGTTCCGCCCGCGCCGACGACGAACTCGGTCACGACGTGGTTCGGATAGCCCTGGGCCGCCATCTTGATGTACCACTGGC
Organism: uncultured Solirubrobacterales bacterium; assembly: GCA_963705995.1. Lineage (GTDB taxonomy): Bacteria > Actinomycetota > Thermoleophilia > Solirubrobacterales > Solirubrobacteraceae > Palsa-465. Next base: position 84,712 of record CAVPLN010000036.1, on the reverse strand, counting down.
CGTCCCACTGGAACAGCTCGGTCAGCAACGAAACATGCGCGCTCGCGAGGTTGTCGGCGATCGCGATCGCCAGGTACAGAACCCGCGACAGCAGGTAGATCCCGAGCGGATAGCGCACGGTGGCGAGGCCCGTGGCGACGCTGTCCCGATTCGCGTACCGGCGCAGGCTCGGGGCACGCGTCCGTTCCCCGGCGGGGCGCAGGTGTCGTAGCGCTGGACTACCGAGGTCGTCTACGACACCCGGTTGTGCCCCGCGCACCTCCGGGAGCGTGCTCATGCCGCCGAAATAGTAGATGGAGCGGCCCCCGAGGATGCTGCCCCGGCGTTCGGGCCCCGGGCGCTGCATGAGAACTGGCATCCGGCGATCGGCGGTAAAGTCCCGCCCGCCGCATGTTCTACCAAGATCCTGATCGCCAACCGGGGCGAGATCGCCGTGCGCATCATCCGCGCCTGCGAGGAGCTCGGGATCGCCACCGTCGCCGTCTACTCCGAGCTCGATCGCGACGCACCGCACGTCAGACGCGCCGATGAGGCGTATCTGCTCGGACCGGGTCCGGCGAGCGAGAGCTACCTCGCGACCCCGCGCCTGCTCGACGCCGTCGAGCGCTCGGGCGCCGAGGCGGTGCATCCCGGTTACGGCTTCCTCGCCGAGAACGCGGGCTTCGCTGCGACGCTCGAGCAGCACGGGCTGACCTTCATCGGCCCGCCGGCCTCGGCGATCGAGGCGATGGGATCGAAGACCCATGCGCGCGAGCTGATGCAGGCGGCCGGCGTGCCGATCGTCCCGGGCACGACCGAGCCCGTCGCGACGGTCGACGACGCCCGCGCGCTGATCGCCGAGACGATCGGCTACCCGGTCGCGATCAAGGCCGCCGGTGGCGGCGGCGGCAAGGGCTTTCGTGTGGCGCTGAGCGAGGACGAGCTGGCAGAGGCGTTCGAGGGGGCGGCTCGCGAGGGCGAGAAGTTCTTCTCGGACGCGACCGTCTACCTCGAGCGCTATCTGCACGATCCCCGTCACGTCGAGGTCCAGGTTCTCGCCGACAAGCACGGCAACGTGATCCACCTCGGTGAGCGCGACTGCTCCCTGCAGCGACGCCATCAGAAGCTGATCGAGGAATCGCCGGCGCCGGCCGTCGACGCGGAGATGCGGGCTCGGATCGGCAAGATCGCGACCGACGCGGCGGCGGCCGTCGGCTACTCCGGCGCCGGCACGATCGAGGGTCTCCTGCAGGGCAGCGAGTACTACTTCCTCGAGATGAACACTCGGGTCCAGGTCGAGCACTGCGTGACCGAGATGGTCACGGGCGTCGACATCGTCAAGGAGGGCATCCGCGTGGCGGCCGGCGAGCCCCTGTCACTCGGGCAGGATCAGGTCGTCCTGCGCGGGCACGCGATCGAGTGCCGGATCAACGCCGAGGACGCCTCGAAGAACTTCGCGCCCGCGCCCGGCCGGATCACGACCTACACCGAGCCGAGCGGCCCCGGCGTGCGCGTCGACTCCGGCTGCCTCGCCGGCTCGGTGATCTCGCCGATGTACGACCCGATGATCGCGAAGCTGATCGTCTGGGACGCCGATCGCGAGCAGGCGACTCAGCGCATGAGGCGCGCGCTCTCGGAGTACGAGATCGGCGGGCTCAAGACGCTGCTGCCGTTCCACGCGGCGATCCTCCGGACCGAGCAGTGGGCGAATGCCGAGACCTGCCGCGACCTGATCGAGGATCGCAGCTGGCTGAAGACGCTCGCGTTCCCGAAGGCCGACCAGCCGCAGCCCGACGTCGAGGATGCGAAGGCCGAGCACGAGTACACGGTCGAGGTGTCGGGCAAGCGCTTCGAGGTCAAGGTGATCGGCTCGCCACTGGCCGCCGTCGCGGGCGCATCCGTCAGCTCCGCCGCCCCGGCCGCCGCGGGGGCCCGCAAGCCCCCGCGGCGAGACCGAGCGTCGCGTCGGGGGCAGCGGGCGGCGGAGACACGCTCGCCTCGCCGCTGCAGGGAACGGTCCTCAAGGTCGGCGTCGAGCGCGGCGCCGCGGTCGAGGAGGGCGCGCTGATCTGCGTGATCGAGGCGATGAAGATGGAGAACGAGATCACCGCCCACAAGGCGGGCACGGTCGCCGAGCTTCCGATCGCGGTCGGCGCGGCCGTCGCCAACGGCGACACGCTCGCGGTGATCACCTCGAACGGCAGCTCCGCCGCGCCGGCTTAGAGTCGCGCCACGTTCTCGGCGTGGATGCGCCGCTGGACCCGCGAGCGGCGCCCGTCGGGCAGCGGCGCGTCGCCGTCGCCGAGCAGCGCCTCGAGGTAGGCGCGGTCCTCGTCGAGGATCCGCTGCGCGCCATGGCGGCCGATCGGGCCGCCATGGCCGGGGACCACCGTGACGGCACGGTCCACGAGCGTTGCGAGCCGCGCCAGCGTCTCGAGGTAGGCCGCGGGCGAGCCGCCCTCGCTGATCATCGGGATCTCGACCGGGGACAGGTAGTCGCCGCAGACGAGCACCCCGAGCCAGGGCAGCCAGACAGCGATCCCGTCGGCCGTGTGCCCGGCCGCCGGGTGCAGCTCGAGCTCGGCTCCCTCACCGAGCGACACCTTGCCCGGGACGGGCAGCGACTGCACCCCGCCCAGCCCCAGGGGCTGCCGGTCGCCGATGTACTGGTCCTCATCGAACTCGCGGAGCGCGCGCTGCGCAGCGCCCGGTTCGTGCTCGAGTCGCTGTGCGGTGCTCTCGCCGACGCCGAGCGAGGCCTCGGGGAACGCGAGCCGGGCGAGCAGGTGGTCCCAGTCGGCGTGCGTCGCGAGCAGCCCGCTGACGGGAAAGCCCGCCTGCTCGGCCAGGGCCGGCAGCGCCTCCAGCTCGTCCGGGAGGATCGGGGAGTCGATCACGAACCCCTCGGAGCCCGAACGGACGAGTGTGCAGGTCGTCTGGTAGATCGCGCTGAGGACGACGACCGCGTCCTCCGTGACGGCGAGCGCGCGCATCCAGCGCGCTAGTGTCCTGAAGCGCAAATTCGGTGGCAGCCTCGCGGCGCGACGCTCCTCACGAATTTCCGCATCACGACATTAGACCGCCACGTCGATCAGCTTGGCCGCTTCCTTGAGCGTCTTGACTTCGGCGTCGGGCTTCTTCTGGCCGGCGTCCAGGACCTGGCCCGAGCGGTTGACCCAGATCACCGGGATCTTCTTCTTGATGCAGGGCTCGACATCGTGGTAATAGCTCGCCGCGATGTGCACCCAGCCCTTCTTGCCGCCGATCCGGCGCTCGCACTCGGTGAAGTGCGCCGGATCGGGCTTGTAGGAGCGCACCTGCTGGGCCGTGACGACGAGGTCGAAGTCGAGCGGGATGTGGCGCCGGGTCTGCCCCAGCAGCTTGTCGTCGATATTGGAGATCAGGCCGCAGCTGTACTTCTTGGCGATCTTCTGGAGGACCGGGTTGGTCTCCTTGAACGCGCGGCCAGCGCTGCACGGACTCGGGTAGGAAGCCCGAGCGCGACGGCTCGAGCGGCCAGCCGAGGTCCTTGGCGATCTGGACGGCCGTCCGGCGCAGAACCTCGGCGTAGAGCTCGTAGGAGCCGGCCTGGATCTGCTGCTGCACCGAGTGGAACAGCGGTACGAGCTCCTCACGCTCGATCGTGAATCCGTCGCGGGCGGCCTCGGTGCGGAACGCCTGCCAGGCACCCTCCTCCCAGTCGATCAGGGTGCCGTAGACATCGAAGGTCACGAACGTGATCTGCTTTGGGATCGTCATCGGCTGGCCATTATGCCGCGCGGCCGGTTCCGACCGACTTCCAATAGGGTTCCTGACTATGGATCTGCTCGAATATCAAGGCAAGCAGCTGTTCGCTCGCCACGGAATCCCGGTTCCCTCGGGAAAGCCCGCACGGTCGGTGGACGAGGCGGTCGCTGCTGCTGAGGAGATCGGTTACCCCTGCGCGATCAAGGCGCAGGTTCAGATCGGCGGGCGCGGAAAGCTCGGCGGCATCAAGATCGCCGCCGACCGCGACGAGGCCGAGCAGCACGCGACCGCGATCCTCGGGATGGACATCCGCGGGCTCACGGTCCACGAGGTGTGGGTCGAGGGCGCGTCCGAGATCGCCTCCGAGTACTACGCGTCGGTCGTCTTCGATCGCTCGGCGAAGGCTCCGCTCGTGCTGCTCTCGACGAAGGGCGGAATGGACATCGAGCAGGTCGCCGACGAGTCGCCCGAGGCGATCGCGCGCCTCTACGTCGATCCGCTCCTCGGCTTTCAGGACTTCCACGGTCGCCGGCTCGCCTATGAGGCCGGCGTCGATGCCGACGTCGTGCGCCCGGTCGGCGCGATGCTCTCCAAGCTGTACGCCGCGTTCGTCGCCGAGGAGGCGACGCTCCTCGAGGTCAACCCGCTGATCGTGACGCCCGACCGCGAGGTCAAGGCGCTCGACGCGAAGGTCACGCTCGACGACAACTCCCTGTTCCGCCATCCGGACAACGCGCAGCTGCGCGACCTCTCGGGCGAGGACCCGGAGGAGCGGATGGCCAAGGAGCGGGGGCTGATCTACGTCAAGCTCGACGGCAACATCGGGGTCCTCGGCAACGGCGCCGGCCTCGTGATGTCGACGCTCGACGTCGTCAAGCTCGCCGGCGGCGAGCCCGCGAACTTCCTCGACGCGGGCGGCGGCTCGAAGGCCGACGCGATCACGAGCGCGGTCGAGGTGATCCTCTCCAACGAGAAGGTCGTCGCTGTGCTGTTCAACATCTTCGGCGGGATCACGCGCTGCGACGAGGTCGCGCGCGGGCTGATCGCGGCGTTCGATCAGATCAAGCCGAGCGTGCCCTTCGTCGTGCGGTTGGACGGGACCAACGACGCCGAGGGCCGGGCGCTGCTGGCGGAGGCACGGCTCCCCAACGTGTACACGGAGTCGACCATGGACAGCGCCGCCGCGAAGGTCGTGGAACTGGCCCGGAGCGCGGGCGAAGGGACCGCCGGAGGGAGTCCAGCCGTGTCAGAACGCGGGGCTCGCGGCCCCGCGGAGGAGAGCCACCAATGAGCATCTACGTTGACAACGACACGCGACTGTGCACGTCGGGCATCACGGGCAGCGAGGGGACCTTCCATACGCTGCGCAATCGCGACTACGGCACGAACGTCGTCGGCGGCGTCACCCCGGGCAAGGGCGGCCAGGACGTCGACGGGATTCCGGTGTTCAACACGTTCCACGAGGCCGTTTCAGAAGCCGGGGCGAACACGGCGATGATCTTCGTGCCGGCGCGGTTCGCCGCCGACTCGATCCTCGAAGCCGAGGATGCCGGGATCGCGCTGATCATCGCGATCACCGAGCACATTCCAGCCCACGACGAGTTGCGCGCCTTCAACATCATCAGGAAGAACGGTCATGCCCGCCTCGTCGGGCCGAACTGCCCGGGCATCCTGTCGCCGGGGAAGGCCAACGTCGGGATCATCCCGGCGGCATTCTTCAAGGAGGGCAACGTCGGCCTCGTCTCGCGCTCTGGCACGCTCACCTACCAGGTCGGCAACGCGCTCGCGCAGAGCGGGTTCGGCAACTCGTCGATCGTCGGGATCGGCGGCGACCCCGTTCCGGGCACCGACTTCATCGATGCGATCGCGGCATTCGAGGCGGATCCCGAGACTGAGCTGATCGTGATGTGTGGCGAGATCGGCGGCGACGGCGAGGAGCGCGCGGCGCACTACATCGCGGCCAACGTGACCAAGCCGGTCGTCGCCTACATCGCCGGCTTCACGGCGCCGCCCGGCAAGACGATGGGCCATGCCGGCGCGATCGTCTCGGGTGGGAAGGGGACCGCGGCGGGCAAGGCCGACGCGCTCGAGGCGTGCGGTGTCAAGGTCGGCCGCACGCCCACGCAGGTCGCCGAGCTCGCGATGGAAACCCTCGGCAGAGCGGCGTAGGCTCTGGGCGTGAGGCGACCGGTCCCGACAGTCACCATCGGGCCGATCGCCGCGCTCAGGCGAGCGTGAACTTCGCGGTCAGCTTGCGGAGTTCGCCGGCGGTCGTCGCGAGCTCCTGAGCCGAGGCTGTGAGCTCCTCCGTCGAGGCGCTCGTTTGCTCGGTCGCCGCGGAGACCTCCTCGGTCGAGGAGGACGACTGTGCGGCTACGTCGGCAACCGAGGTGATGCTCGTGTGCATGCGCTCGGCGCGCTCGACGACCTGGGCTGATGACTCGGCGATCTGCTCGATCCGGCCCGCGATCGCCTCGATGCCCTCGCGGATCGTGTCAAACGCATCGTGGGCAGCGGCGACCGTCGCGGTGCTCCGGTCCGTCTGCTCGGCGCCGTGCTCGACGATCTCGACGGCGCGTACCGTCTCCGATCGGATCTCGGCGATCAGTTCTGCGATCGAGCCCGCGGCGCTCTGCGACTCCTCGGCGAGCTTACGGACCTCCTCGGCGACGACGGCAAAGCCGCGCCCCTGCTCACCCGCGCGGGCGGCTTCGATCGCCGCGTTCAGCGCGAGCAGGTTGGTCTGCTCGGCGATCCCGGTGATCGTGTCGACGATCCCGCCGATCCGGCTCGACTTCTCGCCGAGGGCGCGGATCGCCGAGCTCGCCTCGCCGGTCGCGCTCTGAATCGCGCGCATCGCGTCCTCGACCTGGCCGACGGCCCGCTGGCCCGCCTCGGCTGAAGCGATCGTCTGCTCGGCGACCTCGGCCGTTTCGCGGGCCCGGTCGGCAGACGTGCGGCTGGCGAGCTTGACCTCGTCGCTGAGCGCGCGGGCGTCGTGGACGGCGTGGACCTGGATCTCGGCGCCGCTGGCGACCGAGCCGACGGACATGGCGATCTCGTCGATCGCGCGGCCGACCTCGTCGGTGGTCGATGCCATCTGCTCGCTCGAGTCGTTCAGCACCTGCGAGGTGCTCCTGATCGAGGTGACGATCTCTCCGACCTGGTCGCGCAGGTCGACGAAGGCGTGACCGAGCACGTCGCGCTCGGAGCGTGGTTCGATCGCGATCGCGAAGTTCCCGGACGCGAGCTCGCGCGCAGCGGCCGCCGTCACGTGGAGGTACTCGATCAGGCCTTCGAACGCCTGCGCCATCGCTCCGACCTCGTCGGTGTTCCTGACCTCGACGTGCTGCTCCACGTCACCCCGTGCGAGTCCCTGCGCGGCCGTCAGCATCTGCCGGACTCCGCCGACGATTCGGTTCGAGATGAATAGGGCGATCGCGATCGCGAGCGCGATCCCGATTAGCCCCAGGATCAGGGTGATCAGCGTGGATGCGCTCTTGCTCGAGCTCGCGCCCTTCGAGTTCTCCGCATTGACGAGCGAGGCGAACTCGGCGGCAGCGTTCGACAGGGTGTCCGCCGCGACGTTCGCTGCGCCTGAGCCGGTCACGAGCTTCGTCCCCGCGGCCACCTGCCGGCCGGCGGCGAGTGCGTCGGCCCGGCCGTTCAGCACAGTCCAGTGCGCATAGGCTTGGCGGACCCGCGCGTATGCGCTGCGCTCCGCGGGGGTCGCGAGATCGGCCCCGAGCTTGGCAAGCGCGGCATCGAAGCCCTGGATGTCGCCTGCGTGGTTGCTCGCCTGGGCGCCGTTCGTGAGCGTGTTCATCAGCTGCGAGCCCTGCATGTTGTAGGTCGCGATGCTGACCCGATCGGCGAGGTCGATCCGCTGCGAGCCTGCGGTCAGCTTGGTCGCGAGGCTGGTGAGGTTGACGACGGCGACGACCGAGCCGGCCGCGAATACCGCGGTGACGACGGCGAACGCGATCAGTAGCTTGTTACGCAACGACGATGTGACCAATTTCATGTGACGGCTGTGCTTTCCGGTGGGTGACGTCCAGGCGAATGCGAGGGGTCTTCCGGGTATCGGCGCCCAATTGGCGCGATTGAGGTGGCAAATCGACATTCCGGGTTCGGAGCCAACGTCTCAGATCGACCCCGGATGACGCCTTCGGGAATGCCGACCGCGTACTCTTGGGTGTATGCCAGGTACGACGATCTCGTTCGCCCGTGGCGCGCCTTCGCTCGACATCGTCGACGTCGATGGGCTCCGCGCCGCCGCCGACCGCGCCTTCCAGAACGACCCGGGCGGCCTCACGGCGTACGGCACCGCGGTCGGGTACCTGCCACTGCGCGCGTGGATCGCCGAGCGGCACGGCGTCGCGCCCGAGCGGGTGCTCGTCACGAACGGCTCGATGCAGGCGGATGCGTTCCTGTTCGATGCGCTCGTGTCCGCCGGTGACGCGGTGATCGTCGAGCGCCCGACGTACGATCGCACGCTCCTGTCGCTGCGCGGGCGCGGCGCGGATGTGCGGATGGTCGAGCTCGAGCCCGACGGCATCGACGTGGCGGCGCTCGAGCGAGTGCTGCTCGCGGGTGCGCGCCCGAAGCTCGCGCACATCATTCCGAACTTCCAGAACCCCGCCGGCTACACGTTGTCCGCCGCCAAGCGCGAGCGGCTGCTCGAGCTCGCGCGCGAGCACGATTTCGTCGTCTTCGAGGACGACCCCTACGTGGCGCTCAGATTCAGCGGCGAGTCGCTGGCGACGATGCTGTCGATGGACTCCGAGCGCGTCGTCTACGCGTCGTCGTTCTCCAAGACCGTGTGCCCGGGGATCCGGGTCGGCTACCTCATCGGGCCCGAGGCGCTGATCGCCCGTATCCAGAAGCTCGCCGTCGGCGCCTACATCTCGCCGAACATGGTGGCGCAGGGCATCGTCAACGAGTTCTGCCGGTCAGGCGCGATCGACGCCTCGATCGCAACCGTCCGGGACGCGCTCGCGGAGCGCGCCGCGACGCTTTGTGCGGCGCTCGAGCGGGAGCTTCCGGCCGCGCGCTTCGTCGCCCCCGAGGGGGGATACTTCCTGTGGATCGATCTTCCGCGCGGCACCGACGTCGACGCCCTGTTCGACGCCGCCGCGAAGTGCGGTGTGCAATTCGTCAAGGGGTCGGACTTCGTGCTCGAGGGCGCCGAGTCGAGCCTGCGCCTCGCCTACGCCGGGGTCACGCCCGAGGAGATCGACGAGGGCATCGCTCGCCTCGCCGGCGCCTACCGGGAGCTTGCGGCGTCCTCGGCGACGGCGGATGCTGCCTGACGAGCGCATCGCGGCGGCGGACCACGTCGCCGACGGCTTCGCGGAGCTCGTCGGCACGGTGCGTGAGACCCACCGCGCGATCTCAGCGCGCGTGTTCGCTTCTGTCGGGGAGTCGTCGCGGCCGGTCGCGCTCGCGCACGACGCGATCGCGGAGGTCGCCTACGGCGCCACCCGCGTCACCGGCCGCTCGCTGGCTAAGCTGGGCGGCCGGGTCGCCGCGCGTGCGGCTGGTCCGCAGGCGCAGTCGCTCGAGCGTGAGGCGCCGCTGCGGATCGCCCTCGGCGTGGTCAGCGGCCTCTGGGGCGACCGGCTGGAGGCGCGGCGGAGTCCGCTTGCCGCGCCGATGGCCGTCCGCGACCGGGGGCGCGATCTCGTCTTGGATCGCTCCCAGCTCCAGCTCGCGTTCCCCGCCGCGAGCGGGCGGATCGCGCTGTTCGTGCACGGTCTCGGTGAGACCGAGGATGCGTGGCTGCTCGGGCGCGAGCGGCGGCTGCCGTATGGCGAGCGCCTGCGCGACGAGCTCGGCTTCACGCCCGTCTACGTGCGCTACAACAGCGGGCTGCACGTCTCGGAGAACGGGCGCAGGCTCGCGTCGCTGCTCGAGACGCTCGTGGCGGAGTGGCCGGTTCCCGTCGTGGAGATCGCGCTGATCGGACATTCGGTCGGGGGGCTTGTGGCGCGCAGCGCCTGCCACTACGGCGACGGCTCGGCGTCGGTCGCGCGCGTCGGCAGCGTTGTGATGCTCGGGACCCCGCATACGGGCGCGGCGCTGGCGCGGGGCGTGCAGCGGCTCGAGTGGGTGCTCTCGCGGGTACCGGAGACGCGCGCCTTGGCGCGTGTCCTGGGGCTCCGCAGCGTCGGGATCAAGGATCTCGATCACGGGTACGTCACGGACGAATGCTGGCGCGGCCAGGACGACGGTGCGCTCGGTCGCCATCGGGCGCGCGAGATCCCGTTCCCCGAGCACGTCAGGCCCCACTACGTGTCGGCATCGCTGACCGCGGGCGGCGATGACGTCGTCTCACGGACGCTCGGCGACCTGCTCGTGGCGCGCGACAGCGCGTGGGGGCGGGGCGGTCGCTGGGAGCGCCTTCGCTTCCCCGTGGAGCACTATCTGCACATCGGCGCCACCCACCACTTCGAGCTGCTGTCTCACCCGGTCGTCGGCCGGCAACTCGTCCGGTGGCTCTCGGCGCCGTCCCCCTCACGGCTGCCCCCGGCGCCGTCCCGCGAAGTACTGCTCGACGGCGCGGGCGATTCCGGCGGCGATCGCGTGCTGCCCGGCTGAGCTCGCCGCGATCGAGGCTTCGAACGGGTCGGTGATGAACACCGGCTCGATCAGCGCGCCCGGCATCAGGCTCGGTGTATCGAACCAGCCGGGGTCTGCCGGGCCGAGCAGCAGCAGGTGGCCGTAGGAGATGGCCGTGCTCGTGACCGCAGACCCGAGCCCGCTGTCGGGCAGCACGCCCACGTCAGGGATCGCCCACCCGTGGGCGTTCATCGCGGCCAGGACATCACGCTGGACGAGGCCGGCGAGCCGCAGGTTGTCGGCAGCGAACGGCCGGACCGCGTCGTAGCCGGTCACCGAGCCCGCGTCGCCCGGCGCCCCCGCGTCGAAGTAGATCCCGATGAGGATGTCGGCGTGGGCGTCGTTGGCGCAGACGGCTCGCGCTGCCACGTCGTCGTGGACGCCCTGGACGGTCAGCTCGGCGCCGTCGACATCGCGCGCGCCGAGCCGCGCCACTGAGGTGTTGCCGGTTCGCGAGACGACAACCTGAAATCCGTCGCGGCGCAGCAGCGCCATCGCGTCCAGCTCCACCGGCAGCGTCTCGTCCGCCTCGTGGATCTGACTGCCGCCGCTCGTGGTCCCGACTGCTCCCGGGTCGAGTCCGCCGTGGCCGGCATCGAGGAACACCGTCAGCTGGCGGTCTCCGGCGGTCGGCGCGTATGCGACGCACGCGCCCCGGCTGAATGCGGACGGATCGACCGCCTGGCCGGCCGTCGAGGGCGAGGAGCCGGCGAGCAGCTTCACTGCCAGCGCGACCGCGACGAGCGCCGGGATTGCGAACCGCGGGCGCCACCAGCCCGGCCTCGTCCGGTACACGCGCCGGCGAGTCGGTGCCGGCCGCCGGTCGGCGCGCTGGGCTCTGGCCATCCCTCCATCTTCGCCGCGCAGCTAAGCGCGGCCTTTGCGCGGGCTTGCGGTCGCCGGTCAGCGGCCGTAGCGATCGCGCCCGAGCACAAGCTGGTCGGGCAGCGCGATGCGCGGAGGTGGCGACGGATCGGCGAGGACCGAGACGGTCTCCGCGACGCTCCAGGTCACGGTCGCCACGTGGGTGGCGAAGTCGACGGCGACGTGGTCGCGGTCGTTGGTCGCGATCGTGCCGCTCAGGCCCGGTTCGAGCCCGGCATCCTTCAGATAGTGGAGGAGGTCCTCGGCCTCGTTCTCGAGGCGCAGGACCTCGATCTTCGCGCCCGGCGCGCAGTCGGCCAGCGGCACGCCGTCGATGCGCTCCCCGACGCGGATCGGGTGACCGTGCGGGCACGTGGCGGCGTCTCCGACGGACGCCCGCACGTACGCCTCGAAGCGGGGCGTCATCGCGTGCTCCAGGTGCTCGGCCTCCTCGTGGACGTCGTCCCATGGAACGCCGACGGTGTCGGTCAGGAAGCGTTCGATCATCCGGTGGCGGCCGACGACGCGCTCGGCGTGCTCGCGGCCTGCATCCGTGAAGCTGATCGCCCGGTCGGCGTCACGGGTGATGTAGCCATCGCGTTCGAGCCTGCCGACCATCTCGGAAACGGTTGGAGCCGACAGCTGCATCGCACGCGCGACGTTCGCGGCGGTCATCGGCAGTCCGGCTTCGAACAGCCAGAACAGCGACTGCAGGTACTCCTCTTCGGCTGGCGTTGCCTGTTCTGGCGGCACCCCGGAATCGTAGCGTTCGGGGCCGGGGCGATTCGGTGGCCGTCCGGGTTCCCGGCGGTCTAGGATCGTTCTCGATGCCGCTCGCGCTGAATCCCCCGATCGAGCCTCAGCTCGCGCGCGGCAAGCCCGATCTCCCGGTCGGCGACGAATGGGCCTACGAACCCAAGTACGACGGCTTCCGCGCGCTCGCGTTCGTCGACGGCGACCAGGTTGTGATCCAGTCGCGCGGCGCCAAACCGCTCGGACGCTACTTTCCGGAGCTGCGCTTCCCGCTGGGACGGTATGTGCTCGATGGGGAGATCGTGATCGATGGCGACGGCGACGGCGATCAGCAGGACTTCGGCGCGCTCCAGCAGCGCATCCACCCGGCGGTCTCGAGGATCGAGATGCTCGCGGCGGCCACTCCGGCGCGTTACGTCGCCTTCGACCTGCTCGCCACCGGCGACGAGTCGCTGCTCGAGCGGCCACTCGCGGAGCGGCGGGCGATGCTCGAGGGACTGGCGCTGCCGGGGATCGCGCTGACGCCGATGACGCGCGAGCCGGCCGAGGCGGAGCCCTGGCTCGCTCGCGGCGAGGGCGTTGTCGCGAAGGATCTGCGCGCGCCCTACCGGCCCGGCCAGCGCGTCGGGATGGTCAAGGTCAAGCGCGTGCGCACGATTGATGCGGTCGTGGTCGGCTACCGGCCCGGCAAGGAGGAGGGGACCGTCGGCTCGTTGATTCTGGGGCTCTACGACGACGCCGGGAGTCTGCAGGTCGTAGGTCACTCCTCGGGTCTGCGCGCCGGCGAGAAGCGCGCTCTCGTCGACCGGCTGGCGCCGTACGAGACGGGCGAGCGGGGGAGCGGCGATCCGAGTCGGTGGAAGAGCGAGAAGGAGCTCGAGTGGATCGGACTGCGGCCCGAACTGGTCGTGGAGGTCACGTTCGACCATGCGAGCGGCGGCCGCATCCGGCACGGCACGAAGATCCTCCGCTGGCGCGAGGACAAGCAGCCGACCGCCTGCGCGCTCTCGCAGATGAACGCCTGACATCGCGATCGTCCACCTCGCTGCGGTCCGCGCGCCCGCGCAGGGTGACTCGCCCCTGACCGTCGATGATCACGACGGTGGCTTGCGCGCGCGGCTCGGCTGCACTCGCCGGGCCTCGCCGGGCATCTTCCTGAAGTTCGGCGGCCATGGCGCGTCGGGCAGCCCGCTGTCCTCGTCACGCTGAGCCTGCTCGAGCAGCCTGGCCAGCGACCCAGCGGTCGCGTCGATCCCCGCGCTCGGGTCGCCGACCGTCCGCAGCCGTTCGGGGACGGTGTCGAGCCGCAGCTCAGCGGGCTCCACGTCGACGACCTCAGCCCAGCTCAGCGGTGTCGAGACGCGCGCGTCGGGCGTCGGACGAACGCTGTAGGCGGATGCCACCGTGCGGTCGCGGGCGTTCTGGTTGTAGTCGATGAAGATGCCGTGGCGCTCCTCCTTCCACCAGGATGTCGTGGCGAGTTCGGGGATCCGCCGCTCGACCTCGCGGGCGAGCGCGACGGCCGCGCGGCGAACGGTCACGAAATCGTGCTCCGGGACGAGCCGGACGTTGATATGGATCCCGCGCGAGCCGCTCGTCTTCGGAAAGCCGGTGAGCCCGTGGTCGTCGAGCACGGCGCGCACGGCGAGGGCGACCTGCCGGACGTCGTTCCAGCTGGCCTCCGGCGTCGGGTCGAGGTCGACGCGAAGCTCATCGGGATGGTCGAGGTCGGGCAGGCGAGCCTGCCACGGGTTCCAGTCGATCACCCCGAGGTTGACGCCCCAGACAAGGTGAGCGGCGTCGTTCGGTAGCAGCTCCCTGGCGGTCCGTCCGCTCGGGAACGTGACGACGGTCGTCTGCAGCCAGTCGGGTGCGCTGTCCGGGATCCGCTTCTGGAAGAACGGCTGACCCTCGATCCCCTCGACGTAGCGCTTGAGTACCGTCGGCCGGTCGCGGAGGTGACCCAGCGCCGCGTCGGCCACCGCCAGGTAGTACTCGACCACGTCGAGCTTCGTGTGGCCGGCGGCGGGAAAGTAGACCTTGGCCGGATTGGAGACGCGCACTTCGCGCCCCGCGGCCTGGACGAGCGTGTGTGCCGTCTCTGCCATGACCCTGACAGGATGACGATCGCGATGGCGGGCGTCATCCCCACCGAGATCCTCGTCGCCCCCGACAGCTTCAAGGGGACGTTTTCGGCGTCGCAGGTCGCCGAGGCGATCTCCGCCGGGCTGCGCCGGCGCGGCCTCCACGTGTCGCCGTGCCCGCTGGCCGATGGAGGCGAGGGCACGCTGGCCGTGCTCGCACCGGCCCTCGGCCTCGAGTTGCATCGCGCGAGCGTCACCGGTCCCCTCGGCCGCACGATCGAGGCGTCGTTCGGAGTGGCGGGACCGATCGCGGTCGTGGAGATGGCCGCGGCCAGCGGCCTCGGCCTCGTCGCGCCCGGCGAGCGGGATGCGGTGGCGGCGAGCACCGCCGGGACCGGTGAGCTGGTCGCAGCCGCGGCCGGCGCGGGCGCGCGGGTGATCTACGTGACGGTCGGCGGCAGCGCGACGACTGACGGCGGCGCCGGCGCGCTCGAAGCGATCGCCGCCGCGGGAGGGCTCGGCGATGCGCGTCTCGTCGTGCTCTGCGACGTGCGGACCCCGTTCGAGTCGGCCGCTCGCGTGTTCGGTCCGCAGAAGGGTGCGGCGCCGGCGCAGGTCCGGTTGCTGACCGCCCGGCTGAACCGCGTCGCCGCACGACTCCCGCGCGACCCGCGTGGCGTCCCCTTCACGGGCGCGGCCGGCGGGCTCGCGGGGGGGCTCTGGGCCGCGCTCGACGCCGAGCTCGTCTCCGGCGGGGCGTTCGTGCTCGACGCACTCCGCTTCGACGACCGCATGCGTGCCGCTCGGGCCGTCGTCACCGGCGAGGGCCGGATCGATCGCCAGAGCCTCGCCGGCAAGCTCGTGTTCGAGGTCTCGACGCGCGCCCGCCAGGCGGGCGTCCCCAGCTTCGCGGTCGTCGGCAGCCGCGACCTCGACACGTTCGACCAGCGCATCCTCGACCTGCAGGCGATCCTCGAGGCGTCGACGCTCGCCGAATTGGAGGAGGCGGGCGCCGAGTTGGCCGATCTGCTCTGAGGTTGCGACCGTGGGGCCGGCGCCGCGCTCGCGGCGCCTCGTCAGTGGCGGAAGGCTTCTCGTGGACCGTGCTTGCCCCGCGGGAGCGGGCCGTCGAGCTCCTCGAGGTCCTGCGTCAGCGCGCGCATGTGCTGGAGCAGGAGCTCGGCCATGTCGTGGGTCAGTCCGGCGCGGATCACGATCCGCAGGACGCTGAGGTCTTGACGGTTCTCGGGGAACGTGTACGCCGGCACGAGCCAGCCACGTTCGCGGAGCTTGGCCGACACGTCGAAGACCGTGTAGTTCGCGACGGACTCGTCGAGTGTGAAGGCGAACACGGGGAGCTCCTCGCCGCGGCTCAGGAGCCGGTAGGGCCCGAGCTCCGCGATGCCGTTCGAGACGTACATGGCGATGTCCTGCGCGTGCTGGATCACCCTCGTGTAGCCGGACTTTCCGAGGCTGACGAAGTTGAAGTACTGGGCCACGACCTCGCTTCCCGGCCGCGAGAAGTTGAGCGCGAACGTCGGCATGTTCCCGCCGAGGTAGTTGACGTTGAAGATCAGATCCTCGGGCAGCGCGGCCCGGTCGCGCCAGATCGCCCAGCCGACCCCGGGGTAGACGAGCCCGTACTTGTGGCCCGACGCGTTGATCGACTGCACGCGCGGGATCCGGAAGTCCCAGACGAGGGCCGGCTGGATGAACGGCGCCACGAAGCCGCCCGAGGCCGCATCGACGTGCACCGGGACGTCGATCCCGCGCTCGGCCGCGAGCACGTCCAGCGCGGACGCAATCTCCTGCACCGGCTCGTAGCTCCCGTCGAACGTCGACCCGAGGATCGCGACGACGCCGATCGTGTTCTCGTCGCAGTGCGCGACGGCCTGTTCAGCGTCGAGGTGGAAGCGCTCGCCCTCCATCGGTACGAGTCGTGGCTCGACGTCCCAGTAACGGCAGAACTTCTCCCAGCAGACCTGGACGTTGGCACCCATCACGAGGTTCGGCCGGTCCGTCGCCTTGCCGGCGGCCTGCATCCGCGCCCGCCAGCGCCACTTCAGCGCCAGTCCGGCAAGCATCGCGGCCTCGCTCGACCCGGTTGTGGAGCACCCGGTCGCCGCCTCGCTCTCGGGCGAGTTCCACAGGTCCGCGATGATGTTCACGCACCGTGCCTCGAGCTCCGCGGTCTGCGGGTACTCGTCCTTGTCGATCATGTTCTTGTCGGCCGTATCGGCCATCAGCTTCGCCGCCGTGGAGGGCATCCACGTGGTCACGAACGTGGCGAGGTTCAGCCGGGCCTGGCCGTCGAGCAGCAGTTCGTTCGTGATCACCTCGTAGGCGAACCCGGCGTCCATCCCCTCGTCCGGCAGCTGGTGGCAGGGGATGAATGCGTCGATGTCGCGCTGATGGACAGCCGCCGCGATCCGCTGACGACGGTGACGGCCGGTTCGCTGGGTGTTGAGAGGCATCTGTTCTCCTGATCTGCGGTCGAGTGCCCGCTGCGTGTCGCAACCGAACCTACCTGACCGGGCTCGCCGGCCATCTACAGATCACCCGGCGGCCGCTGGCAGCCGAGTGCGACCAGATGGCGCTCGAACGCATCGCGGTCCCGTTCCGGCACGAACGGCTGGCCGCCCGCTCGCAGCAGGACCTCCACCCGCTCGAGCTCGAACAGCAGCGCGAGCTTCCCCGGCGGGTCGTCCCACTCCCCCGAGTCATAGCGCTCCACCCAGGCCGCCGCCGCGGCAAGGGCCTCGAGCTGAAGCGAGTCCTCCCACCAGCTTGAGCGCACTGCCAGGCGGTACCGGCTGCGAAGCGCGCACACATCGCACCAGAGCCGCTCGAACCAGATCCAGCGCTCGCGCGGATAGAGGCCGTGCCAGTGCAGGGGCCAGCGATGCGGCTCGGCGTCGCCCCACTCGGCTTCGAGCGGCCCGTCCGGATCGAGCGGCCCGTCCGGATCGAGCGGCCCGTCCGGATCGAGCGGCCCGGGGTCGTTCATCAGGTCGTCGGGTCCGTGCACCCCGTCATCCGGCTCGGGCAAGATCTCGTCGTTCATCGGTCACTCCGTCGTTTGTGGTGTCGAGCCGTGAAGCGAGACGTGAAGCTCCGAGCGTCCGCCGCGCCGGCGAGGCGGCGCAGACGCCGGTCCTCGAACCACCGTCGAAGCCGGATCCGCGCGGGCGGCAGCCGGCCGTAGAGCAGCAGCGCCGACCCGTCCGGCAGCTGACGCAGCGTCTCGGCCGCGATCAGCGGCCGGCGGCGGCGGCCCGTCGATCGGCTCACACCTCCGGCCCCCGTCGTTCGCGTGAGCTCTCGCGCCTCCTCCTCGCCGACGAGCCCGGAGAAGTAGCGCAGCGTCTCGAGGTCGGCGACCCCGGGCAGCAGCAGCCGCGCCCGGTGGCTGTTGATCACCGTTTCGGCCTGCCCGCCGTAGCGGCTTCGCGCCTGGGCCAGGTCGTGGAAGATCGAGACCAGCTGGATGTTGTGGCTCGGTGCCGTCGAGGCGATCTCGGCGAGATTCGGCAGCGGGGCGACGTTGCCCGCTTCGTCGAGGCACACGAGCAGGCCGCGCCGCAGCCGCCCGCCCTCGTCATTTGCTCGCTCGTATGCCCGGTCGATCACCTCCGAGAGCAGCGCCAGAAAGATCGGCCGCAGCAGCTTCGAGGCCTTCGCGTCGCCGATCAGGAACAGCGAGCCCGGCCCGTCGAGCAACCGGTCGGCGGTGATCTCGCAGCTCGCGGCGGACCGGGCGACGCGGGCGAACCGGTACGCGCGCAGCAGCGCCTGCACCGTGCCCTCGATCGAGGAGCGGGTTCGATCGGCCTGCGCCTCGAACGCCCTGGCGGCCTCGTAGGCGCAGGCGGCGTCGCGACGCTCCGCTTCGCCGCGCGCGCTCTCGACCGCTCGTTCGAGCACCGCTTCGAGTGTCCGCGCCCCCTGTCCGTACGCCCAGGCGACGACCTGTTCGATGCCCCTCGCATCGCGCTTCGCGGCGAACAGCAGGGGTGCGAGCCGCTGCTCCGCAGCCACGGTCCAGAAGTCCCCGCCTTCGACAGCGCGCTGATCGAGCTCGCCCGCCGCGGCGATCCGCCAGGCGACCTCCAGCGCTCCGTCCCACGTCCCGGCCTGCTCGAGTGGCGACCAGGTGTGCGACGGCACCCCGCTCAGCCGGAAGGGATCGAACACGAGCGCCTCGCCGAGTTCCGCCCGCCGGCGAAGCGCGACCGAGAGGAGATCGGTCTTGATCGATGATGCGATCGCCGGTCCCGGCCACTCGAGCAGCGCTGGGATCGCGACGCCCGCGGACTTGCCCGACTGCGGTGGGCCGAACACGACGACCGCGTGCCGGCGCTCGGCGTACAGCAGGCGTCCGCCGAGCTTTCCGAGCACGAGCCTGCTCGACCGGTCGCGCGTGGAGCTCAGCGCGCGCAGCTCCCGCCCCGACGCCCAGCGAGCCCCGCTGCTGCGGCGTCCGACGCCGGGCGCCGCAGCCCGAACCGCTGCGAAGCCGGCGACAGCGGTCCCCGCACAACTCGCTGCCAGCCCGCCCAGTGCTCCGTAGAGCTCGACGGTCCCGGGCAGCCGCGTGCGTGCGGCCGCCGGCCAGGCATCGGCCGGGTGCGCCAACCGGTCGGGCAGGCGAACGAGGATCCGCAGCAGCGCGCCCACGGGCACGTTGGGCCACCCGCGCCCGAGGACGGCGCCGGCGACGCCACCCCACAACCAGACCAGCAGCCCCGACAGCGCCAGCGCTGCAGCGACGCCGATGATCGTCAGCTCGATCGCACCGCCCGCCCCTGCGCCCGGACGCTCCGAGTTCATCGCCTCGACTCCGCACCGACGCTCATGCCCGTGTCGGTATCCGTCAGCCGGGTCTCGAGCCGCGAGCGGTAATGCTGGACGACGAACGCCCGCGACCCGATCCGCCAGAGCGCCTGACCTGGCGCGAGCCGCGAGATCAGCCGAGCCTCGGTCTCCGACAGGCCCAGCATCGTGCGTGTCAGCTCGACCTGGCTCTCGTCCTGGTGGTAGACGATCCGCGTCGATGCGTCGGCGACGAGCCCCTCCGCGATCCGCGCCGCCCTCGATCCGGCATCGCCCGCCGCCTGCAGATCCCCGAGCTTGTGGAGGACGACGAGGTTCATCACCCCGAACTGGCGAGCAAGCTTGAAGTTCGCCTGAAACCACTCGCCGAGCCCCGTGTGCTGGATGATCTTCCAGCACTCGTCGGCGACGTTGATCAGACGCTCGCGCCCCGGGCGTTCAGCCATGCGCGCGAGCAGCGCGCTCATCCAGGCTGTCGCGCACGCCATCAGGATCCCGACGGCGGGGGAGTCGCGGACGGCATGGAGATCGAGGACGAGGAGCCTCGCCTCCAGGTCGATGCCGGGCGTCGTCGGACCGTCGAACATGCCGCGCAGTGGGCCTTCGCACAGATCCTGGAGCGCGAGGGCGGCACGCCGGGCGCCGGCGGCGAGATGTTCTGGCGTCGTCTGCAGCCGCGCGGCCATCTCCGCCGGGGGCGAGAACAGCACCTCGGCGATCTGGGGAAGCGTCGGCACCAGCTCGCGAGTCCGAATCGTCCGCAGTGCCTCGCGCAGCGCCGCCGCCTCGGTCTGGTCGACGCGCTCGCCGATCGCCGTGGTGGCGATCGCGCGCAGCAGGTCGACCTGGGCGTGCTCCTCGGGCCGTGCCTCGAGCGGATTGAGCCGGACGCCGCCGCCGGGCGTCAGGCTGACCGGCGTGACGCCGGCCTGGGCGCACAGCGGCCCGTACTCCCGCTTCACGTCGAGCACGAAGGCGCGGCGACCGAAGACGAGCATCCGCCACAGCAGGGTCTTCACGAGGGCGCTCTTGCCCTGACCGAGTTTGCCGAGCACGATCGCGTTCGGGTCGTCGAGGGCGCCGTCGCCGTACAGCTGCCAGGGGTCGAAGCAGAACGCGCTCCCCGTCGCGTCGCGGCCGATGAACGCGCCCCGTCCGCCAAGGCCGCACGCGGCTGCGAACGGGTGGATCGCCTGTGCGTGCCTGGTGGTGACGCGGTGCGCGGGGCGCTCGGCCCGCACCGCCCTCACCGTAGCCCCCGGCCGAACGGCAGCGTGAAGGTGAACCCATCAGCCTGCTGGCCGTACATGCGATGGAGCTCGAGCCGTGCCCGTGCGGCCTGTTCGAGCACAGCAGCACAGGCGCGCCGCAGCTCGTCCGGATCTCGCCCGCTGACGGTGACGAAGCCCGCCAGCCGGACCTCGCAATGGCCGGCGGCGAGTTCGGCCTCACGACGCATCGCGGCTTCCTGAGCCTGGCGGTGCCGTGCCGTCTCCGACTGGCCGAACCGGTGCCGGAGCTCGCGGTCAGCGCGGTCGCGCGTGATCGCGGCCTCGATCTCGCGTGTCGAGCGCTCGGGCGGGATCGCCTCGAACGACACCGCGACGGCGCGGGCGACGGTCGAGCTGCCGAGCATTGCGTCCATGAACATCGGTGACACGTCGATGCGGGGCCACCCGGCGATCCAGTACGTCGCGTGGTACGCGCCGTCGCAGCGATAGTGGTCCCATGCCTCCGCAGCGGCGACCGGCCACGCGTTCACCGCACTCAGCCCGTCGCGCTCCTGGTCACCCGCCTCGAGCACCGCGAGCTCGGCTCGTCCGTACGGATCGAAGCCGGTGCGCACGACCCGGGCGAGCTGGCCCGGGCTGAGCGCGCCGAGGACCGTCACGTCGGCCGCCTCCAGCGCGCGGGCGACCCGTTCCGTCTCCTCGATCAGCGTGTCCGGCGCCCCGGCCGGCCTCCGCTCCCGCCGGTGGCGGCGACTGAGATCGGCCTGGACTGCGATCAGGATCTCGTGGTCGTGAGCGACCCGGGCGCTCGTCCCGATCAGTTCGAGATAGGACTCGATCATCGGCGTGCCCCGTAGCGGCACCGCGGGATCGCGCGCGTCGTGAAGCCAGCGAGCGAGCTCGTCGCCCTGCGCCGGCGCCGTGCGTTCGACCCACTGGATCCGCCGGATCGCCGTGCCGGCTGCGCACGACAGCACGAGGCCCCAGCGGGCCAACCGCCGCTCCTGCGCCTCCGGGTCGAGCAGTGAGAACGACGGCACGCGGCAGGCCAGTACCGCCGTCAGCCGGCGGCCCTTCAGCTCCGAGATGGCGCCCAGCTCGCGCTCGCGGTAGGCAAGCGCGACGATCGAGACGCCGGTCAGCGCCGGAGGAGGCTCCGGTTGTGGTTCGCGTGCCCGCCCGGCGACGCCCGCGCTCCAGCTCATGCCGAGTCTGGGGGCGGCTGACCGAAACGAGGTCTTGCCCCGCGCGCGTCGGGTCGCGAAGCTTCCGACGATCGGCAGCCATTGCTCGAGCGTCCGATCGCCGATCGGCACGATCGTCACGGCGATGCTCGCTGCCAGGGCCGCGACCGCCGCCAGCGCGCCCCCGGTATGCGGAGCCGCGTCAACCGCGGCGACGGCACCGAGCATCCCGGCTGCGAGAACGCCGGCCTGTCCGGCCCTGACAGGGCCGAGCAGGCCGCGGCGCTCCAGTGGCCCGAACCGATACGTCAGCCGCTCGTGGCTCACAGGCCGCCGTCCTCGTCGGGTGGCGGCGCGACCGGATCGACGTCGTCGGCGCTCTCGTCCTGCAACGGCGGTTCAGCACTGCGCAGGTCCCCCGTCGGGGAATCCGCGACGGGCGATTGCTCGGCGGTGTCTGGCGCCGCCGGTCCGGCGATCGATTGCCGGTAGAACCCGGGCTCGAGCCGCACCGGCGGCCACGATCGATTCGGGGCGCGCAGGATCGGGGGCAGCCCGGGCTCGCCGCCCGTTCCCTCGCCGGCCGACGGCGACTTGCTCGCGTCCTCGGCTCGAGCGCCGCTGGATCCCGGGCGATCGTCACGGACGCAGCCGGGTGCCTGATCGCCCACAGGCCCGCCGGCGGGTGCCTGATAGCCCACAGGCCCGCCATCGGCCGGCTGGGAGGCCGCAGCGGCGACCGCGCTGCCGCCCAGCTCCGCGCCCACCACGGCAGACTCGGGGCGGCTGTCACGTCGCGCGAGCACCGCATCCGCATCGAGACCTGCGCCGCCGGGCCGACCAGCGCCCGCGGCGTCCGTGCGGTCATGGTCGCGGCGCAGCATCGCCGGCAGCGAGAGCGCAAGGTCGACCGCGGGATCCGCCCGCGCCGCCAGCATCTGGACGGGATCCGCCAGACGACGGCTGCCGTGGCTGAGGGCCTCGCTCGCGCCCGCCGCGAGCTCGGTGAACGGGAGCAGTCGCAGCATCGCCCAGGGCGCGAAGGTCGAGAGCACGATCAGCGCCATCGCCGTCAGCAGTCGCGACCCGCCCGACGCCCCTCCGAGTGCGGTTCCCGCCAGCGACAGCACCGCGACGATCACGAACTTGGACAGGATCAGGCCGACGAGGAGCTCGATCATCCGGATCGCCCAGATGCGTCGAGCCGGCCACACGAGTCCGGCGAAGACGAGCGGCAGCATCAGCACCACGACGTACACGGCGGCTTCGCGGACGAGCAGTTCGATCGTCAACGCCAGACCCGCGGCCACCGTCACCAGTCCGGCCACGACCGCGAAGAAGGGCGAGCCCTGGATCGCCGACAGCCCTCCCGCGTACCCGCCGGCCTCGATCAGGAAGCGCGCGCCGTCGGTGGCGCCCGGGCCGGAGACGGCCGTGCACATACCATCCGTCGCGGCCAGCAGGAGCATCGTCACGGGCGCGGCCAGGCTCACCCCGAGCAGCGCCAGCGGCAGGTACAGGAGGACGGCCTGCGTGAGCAGTGACAGGTCTGAGCGCATCACCGCCTGGAGCGCCGCGGCGCAGACGAACGGCACCGTGACCAGCGCCGCAAGTCCGGCAACGCGCCAGTAGGTCGACGAGAACCACGCGCTCGTCAGTGCCGGCGAGGTCGTCGCACCGATCGCGTGAGCCGTCTCGATCAGCGCCGCCCTCGTTCCGGCGAGCACCCAGGCAGCGACTTTGGAGAGTGCCAGGCCGGCGAGCGCGCCGAAGCCGGTCGTGAAGGGATTGAGGATCGTCGTGACGACGGAGTGCGCCGGCGCGGTGAGCGGGCTTGCCTGGATGCTGCCGAATCCGGCGGCCGTCATTTCGCCGTCGTCCCGAGCTTCTCGAAGAAGTTGACCAGCCCGGGGGCCGCTCCGATCACGAGCGCCGAGGCGGCCGAGACGAGTGCCGCCATCCGTCCCCGCGCCGCGTAGTGATGGTTGCTGGTGTGGGACGCGATCGCCCACAGCGCCGCTCCGACGAACGCGCCGAGCAGCGTGATCGCCAGCGCCCAGGCTTCGGCGCCGTTGACGAGTTGCTGGAGCACGTTGCTGCCCGGAAGCCCGCCAGGGTCGGGGGTCGCGCTGACATCCGAAAGAATCACTTGCACGGTGCTCCTCAATCATGTTGACTTTAATTGAGATATGTAGACTACTTCCAGAGACTACAAGTACAAGGCTCAATCTGTAACAAATTTGCTTCAAATGGAGATGGTGATGATGAGGACTTTCTACTGGCAGGCGGATGGCCGCGCCTCGATGTCCCAGGTCGAGTTCGAGCTCGCCTACAGGCGTCTCGCGCCGAGGCTCGAGCGGCTCGTGGCGCGCGCCGTGACGGCACCGGGCACGGTCGTCGAGGAGGCGTGCCAGGTCGCCTGGAGCCGGCTCGTGACCGCCGACCCTCCGGTCGCGCGCGGTGCGATCTTCAGCTGGCTGGCGAGAACCGCGATCCGGGAAGCGGTGCGGACGGTGATCGCACGTCGCCGCGAGCTGTCGCTCGATGCGGAATCCGAGGACGGCGAGGTCATCGAGCTGCCGGCGTGGGCGCCCGGCCCGGAGGATGTGGCCGAGCTGCGAGATCGGCTCGGCGAGGTCCACCGCCTGCCCGCGCGCGAGCAGCGGATGGTGTGGCTACACGGCTTCGGCTACCGCTACGCGGAGATCGCCGAGGAGACGGGGGAATCCCAGCGGGCCGTCGAGCGGCAGCTGCTGCGAGCCAAGCGCTCCCTCGGGATCCGCGCGGCATGAACGGCTCGACGACCGGTCCGCGTCGAGAGACCGCTCTGGGTCGAGGAGTCGCCCGGGCTCCGCCAGAGCCGTCAGCGAGCCTTGCCGCGCTTGCGCCGCCGCCGCTCCGCCTGCGAGAGCTTGCGCGACTTCGGTGGCGCTTTGGAACCGGTGCGTCCCGCCGCCGCCGCACTCGACGCAGCGGCCGTGGCGGGAGCGTGCTTGCGGGCGTCGGCCCAGATCAGGAAGCCGATCCCGGACAGCACCACGATCGCGCCGATCGCGATGAAGATCGCATCGGCACCACTGATGCCACTGGACGAGGAGGACGAGCTGGAGACGACCGGCGCCGCGGTGGTCGTCGCCGTCGAGGTCACGGGCGAGATCGGAACGCCGGGCGAGAACGGGCTCGTGCTGTCCGGCAGGATCGAGGCGGCGGACGACCCGCTGCCGGCGGCGAGCGCGACAGCGGGCAGCGCGCCGAGCCCGCCGATCAAAGCGAGCGCGACCACGGTTCGCAACGAGCGAAGTCTCACGACCATCACCTCGCGCGAACCCTAGCGCGACGCGCCCCACGCACGTGCATTCGACGCCGCTAGCGCTCAGACGCCAGCGGCTGTTGCATCGCGGGCGTGTTCGGAGGGTTCCTGTAGGGCTGCTCGGGCTCGACGTGCTCCTCGTGGTAGACGCTCTCGGCGTTCACCGCCCAGATGTCGTGCTCGGTCCCGAGGAGGATGTTGTCGACGGCGCGCATCGCCGTCAGCATCGAGTGATCCGAGTTGTTGTAGCGGTGCAGCCCGTTGCGTCCCACCTGCTGCAGGTTGGAGAGCGTCTCGAGCCATCCGCGGATCGTCGCCACGCGCTCGGCGTACTCCGCGTCGTAGATCGGGTAGGCCTTGTGGACGCGAACCGCGAAGCCGCGCTTGACCATCTCCGGACGCGCCAGGCCGATCTGGACGAGCTCGCGGGTCGCGAGCTTGACGAGGTCGTCGTCATCCATCGTCCACAGATCGTCGTCCTCGAAGCAGAAGTACTCGAGTCCGATCGAGCCGTCCTCCTTGTTGGGGACCATCCACGGGCTCCACGAGCGGAAGTTCTGGATCCGCCCGACGCGGACGTCCGGCTCGTGGATGTAGATCCAGTTGTCGTCGAAGATGTTGGTCTCGGTCAGGACCAGCAGGACGGTGAGGAAATCCCGGTAGCGCAGGCCGCGGGCCGCATCGCGCACGCCGCGGGGCGCCTCGGGTTCGGCGATCCCGACCGTGGTCCGCAGCGGCAGCGACGAGATCACGTGCGACGGAATCAACGTCTCACCTCCGGCGACGACCTCGACGATCCGCCCGCCGTCGATCCGCAGCCTCGTCACCGGGGCGTTGAGCCGGACCTCGCCGCCATTGGCGCGAATGTCGTCGGTCATCTGCTCCCACATCTGCCCGGGCCCGAACCGGGGGTAGTTGAACTTGCCGATCAGCGACTTGATCTCGTCGCCCCTGTTGCCGAAGAACGCCGACCTCGCGGCCGCGAAGAACGACAGGCCCTTGATCCGCTGGGCGGCCCACTCGGCCCGGATCTCGCTCGTCGGCACGCCCCACACCTTCTCGGTGTACGCCTTGAAGAAATGGTTGAAGAGGCGCCGGCCGAAGCGGTTGGACACCCAGTCCTCGAACGTCTCCTCGCGGCCCTTCGGCTTGATCGCCGCCCACATGTACGACAGTCCGCACAGCATCAGTTCCCATGGGCCGAGCTTCCGGATCACGTCCATGCCCTGCAGCGGGTAGTCGAGGAACTTCCGCCGCCAGTAGATCCGGCTCATCCGCGGTCGCTCGAGGAACTCCTCCTTCATGATCTCGTGCCAGAGGTCGTCGACCTCCTTGACCTTCGTGAAGAAGCGATGCCCGCCGAGGTCGAAGCGGTAGCCGTCGCGCACCTCGGTACGCGCGATTCCTCCGACCTGATCGGTCGACTCCAGCACGATCACCGGCTTTCCCTGCTTGGCGAGCAGGTACCCGGCGGTGAGACCGGCCGGTCCGCCGCCGAGCACGACGACGGGTCTGTCAGCGGTTATCTCGGTGCCGCGGAGGCTGGCGGCGTTGACACTCGGTTCGGGCATTCGAATCAGGAGACCTTCTTGTAGAGGACGGCGCTGTCGGCGACGCAGCACGCGCCGCGATAGTTGTGCGGCGCCCACGCCACGGGGACGAACTGGCGGTCGGCTTCGATGATGTCACCCCACTGAGCCGAGCGGCGCCTGACCATCTTGGTCCAGGGCGCCTTCCAGTTCTGAGCACCCTCGGTCAGCGGGCGGATGAAGAGCAATTGCTGGCCGACGCGCATGCTCGCGAGCAACTTCGGCGCGATCTGCTGCGGTTTGAGCGAACGGATCCGCGGGAGCGCGTTGATCCAGTTCATGAACGTCGGGTCGGCGAGCAGCCCGCGGGTCGACGTGTTCGTGAACCGGAGGCCGGCCGGCAGGTAGTAGTACGCGAGCGGAGTCTGCTCGGGCTGCCCGACGACGACGATGTCGCCCCGGTGCAGCATCGACTGCATCTCACCGGCGACGTCCCTCATGTCGCTCTTGTAGGCGGGGGCGTACTCCTGCGGGAAGATCAGGAACGCGAGCGTGAGAATCAGCCCGGTGACGCCGATCACGCCGGCACGCGCCATTCCGAGCGCCCCGAGCAGCAGGATCGCCGGGACGATCGGCGCGAAGTAGCGCGGCACCCACGCGGGAGTGATCTGCGAGGCCGCCCACGCGAGCAGCAGCGTCAGGGTCGGGATCGCGATCAGCATCCACATCAGTCGAGCTTCGCGGGTGTGGCGCGCGCGTTTGGTGAACAGCCCTGCGAGGCCGATCACGGCGGGCGCCACGATCGCCGCGGTCACGCGGTCGCCGCCCATCACGCCGCGTGACAGCTGGATCGGCGCGCCGAGCCGCGGCGGGACATCCCACGGCGCGGCCGTGTGCGAGGTCTGGAACAGGAAGTTCGGGAGCCACGGCAGATACAGGATCCCGGCGCCGCAGTAGGCGAACACGGCGTCGCGGATGAAGTGCTCGCGAGTCGGCTCGTCGCTCATCCGCCACAGCACGATCAGCGCGATCAACGAGCCGGCGCCGTAGAACAGCGCCCATGCGTGCGTGTAGAGCATCAGCGCCTGCGAGACGGCGAACAGCGCGACATAACGCCGGCGCCGGAAGACGAATCCCTGCAGGAATCCGATCGTCGCGAGCAGGCCGAGCAACGCCATCAGCGAGTACATCCGCGTCTCCTGGCTGTACACGGTGATGAACGCGTTGGTGGCGAACAGGAACGCGGCGAAGACCGCGACGCGCGTCCCGAACATACTCCGCGCGCCCCACCAGGAAACCGGCACCGTCAGCAACCCGAACAGCAGCGACATCGAGTGCGTCGCGGCCGCCGAGTTCCCGAACATCGACATCCAGATGTGGAGCGCCAGGTAGAACAGCGGCGGCGAGCCGTCCATCCTGAGCACGCCCGGGATCGCCGTCAGCGAGTGCGACGCGATCCCGACGCTCAGCGCCTCGTCCATCCAGTACTGGTCGTTGATGTAGCGCGTGCGCAGCCACAGCGACGCGGCGCTGAGGATCACCAGGAAGGCCCCGACGAGCACCCCGTCGGGGATGCGGGACACCCAGGCCGGCAGCGTGACCCGGCCCTCGCCGAGAGCGGATCCGGGACGTTCGGCGTGCGCCGTCGCCATCAGATCGAGTACCTCACCGGTGCGTCCGGGATCTTGTCGTGCAGCTGGGGCGAGCAGTCCTCGAAGAAGTAGATCTCCTTCGTGCGCCGGAAGACGTAGCGCGCACCCTGGCGCTCCCAGGCCAGGATCGTGTCGGGCAGCGGCAGCAGCTGGGCGCTTCCGGTGTCGCGATCCTGGAAGATCACGTTCGGCCACGGATAGCCGTACGGCTTCGACACGCCCTTCGCGTCGGTGGTCGGCTGATCTTCGATATCCGAGATCCGAGCCTTGAAGTACCACGCCACCATCGGCACCTGGAAGCCCTCGGACATCACGTGTCCGGCGCCGCACGCCTTCAGCTTGGCGACGCCCCCGGCACGGTCGATCAGCGCGACCAGATCCTTGCGCAGCGTCGCCTGGTAGACGAGCGAACGGTGGGTGGCCCCGAGGGAGATCGTGTTCCCGTTCGCGCCGACCCAGTTGGGCACGAACACGAACACGAGCGCAAGCAGGGCCGGGGCCGACGTTCCGAGGACGGCGCGCGCTCCAGCGCCTGACCTGGCGCCGGCCTCCCCTGAGCCGGCCCGCGTGGCAAGGCGCCGGCGCACGAATCGCCCGAGTTCCAGCGCAGCCCATCCGAACCCGGCCCCGCCACAGATATCGATGAACCCGGAGCCGATCACGAGGTAGCGATCGTTGCCCGAAAAGCCCGCCTGCGTCTCGAGCGCGATCAGGATCCACCACGCGTACCCGAACACCCCGCACAGGGCCAGCGTCGCGAGCGCGCGCTCGCGCGCGCCCTCGAGCCGCAGCGCTCCTCGTGCGCGCATCGCCCGTCCGAGGACCGCAGCGGCGGATCCGATCACCAGCACCGCGCCGATCTTGATCCGCAGGAGCACGAGTCTCCAGGCGTGGTCCGACAGCTCGGTGCAGAACGGGCACGACGCGAACGCCGGGCTGTTCTTACGCGGATGCTGGGCGCGCTGGAAACCGCTCAGCCAGGAGCCGCCGCCCCACTTCTGCGGCACGAACCAGAGAAACAGGCAGAGCACGGCCAGGCCGATCACGAGGCCGCGCGATCCCGGGTCCTTCCACATCAGCCAGAGGCCGTAGGGCCCCCAGAAGAGCCAGATCTCGGGCCGCGCGAGCGCCGCGACGAAACCGAACACGAATGCCTGCCGGTGGTGGCCGTCGACGTGCCGCTCGACTCCGATCAGCAGCGCCGCGGTCGCGAGGCCCTCGGAGTAGCCGAGGGCGCTGTCGGACAGCAGGTTGCCCTTGAGCGCCAGCCCGACCGCCGCGATCAGTCCGGCGAGCACCGCCGGCGCCCACTCGGAGACGGCGTCGAGCGCTCCGCGCGCGTCGCCCGCCGCCCGCCCGGCGATCTCACCGCGCAGCCACCAGGTGAGCCGCGCCGCGAGCTTGAAGCTCATCAACGTCGCGAGCACCGCGCCGGCCCGCGCGACGACGAGCCACAGGTTCGGCTGCGCCGAGCCGAAGACAGCGAAGATCGTCGCGAAGATGATCGGCAGCGGCTTCCACGTCGGTCCTCCCTGCGTGTGCAGGGTGCCGTGCAGGATCTCGCGGCCCCACACCAGCCAGGACCACGGGTCGTAACTCGGCGTCGACGGGAGCAGCAGTGACAGCGCCGCGATCGCGAGCGCGGCGGCGCCGAGCCACGCGTACGTGCGCCAGCCGCCGATCAGCGCGGATCCGCCGCGGCTCGGGTCAGGGTGGGCGCCGAAACTCGGCGCGGTCGGCTCGGCTGTCGGTACTGACAAAGCGGTTCTCCGGGCGCCGCGCAGGGACGAACTGGCAGGCGCTGGCGGGCATCGACCCGTCAGCGCCGCAAGCGCGGCAGATCGGGCCACGACATTCTAATGGGGCCCGGTCCGGGCTGCTGCAGCGGTCAGCCCGTGACGCCGAGTGCCGCGCAGGTTTCGACGATCGAAAGTTCGTGGTCGGAGGCCTGGTTGGGGTACAGCAGCGCGGCGCCGATCACCTCTGCAGCCTGCGCAGCTCCCTCGATCTGCTCGTACTGCGCGGCTCCCGGTGTCGGCTCGAACACGATCGTCGGGCCCGTCGGCAGCGTCCCGACCTGGATCGCCGGAAACCTCGATCCTGCGGTTCGATACTCGGTCACGCGGTAGCCGTGCTGCCGCAGGCACTTCACGTGCCGCGTGCGCGGATCGTCGACTTTCGCGTGGTTGCCCGTGGCGGAGGAGGCGTGCGCCGTGCCCGCCTCCGGCTTGGCCTTGATGCCACAGGCGCCGAGCAGCGCGGCGGTCAGACCGCACGCGATCACGAGCTTCGCGAGACGCATGCGCCCGAGGGTAGAGGATCGCCCGTCCGCGGACCTTCTAGATTCCCGCGCGGTGATCGCGTTCGCAACGCTGTCCGGACCCATGCCCAAGCTGGGAGTGATCGCCGTCGCGCTGCTGGCGGGCGGAGCGATCCTGACGCGCGAGGATGCTCCGCGCGCGTGGGCGATGCTCGGCGCGCTCCTGCTGGCGCCCGTGCTGCTGCTCGCCGACATCTGGCGCTCGCCCCAGCTCAGCGTGATCCACCGCGATCCGGTGTACGCCGCCGCCGGGGCGGCTGTCGTCCTCGCCGCGCTCGCCGGCCTCGCCGCGATCATCTCGCGCAGGCCGCGGCTGCTCGCACCGCTCGCGGTCCTCGCGCTGCCCTTCCGGATCCCGATCTCGGTCGCAGGGCAGACCTCGAACCTGCTCGTCCCGCTCTACTTCGTGATCGGAGCCGCGTGCCTGGCGTGGACCGTGCCGGTTCTGTTCGCGGGTCGCGCCGGGGCCGGCCCGGCAGTTGCCGGCCCCGGCGAGGAGGGTGGCGGGCGCCGCAGGTCCCACGCGCCGCACCGCTTCGAGCAGGTCCTGGCGGGCTACCTCGTGCTCTACGCGATCCAGGCGATCTACTCGGTCGATTTCGCGCAGGCGCTGCAGAACATGGTCTTCTTCTACGTTCCGTTCGCGCTCCTCGAGGCGCGCCTGCGCGATCTCGAGTGGGACCCCGACCTGCTCCGCCGCTGCCTCGAGGTGACGGTAGCCCTCGCGGTGCTGTTCGCCTGCGTCGGCTTCGTGGAGGAGGCGACCAAGACGCTCCTCCTGAATCCGAAGCTGATCGCCACCAACCAGGCTCACCCGTACTTCACGGTCAACTCGGTCTTCTTCGACCCGGACATCTTCGGGCGCTACCTGGCGCTCGTGATGATCGCGCTCGCCGCCGTGCTGCTCGGCGCCGACACCACCCGGACGCAGTTGCTCGTCACCGGGGTGCTCGCGATTCTCTGGGCCGGCCTCGTGCTGACGCTCTCACGCAGCAGCCTCGCGGCGCTGCTGCTCGGGATGACGACGCTCGCGGCGTCTCGCTGGCGGTTGCGGCCGGTGCTCGTCGCGGTCGCCGTGGTGCTCCTGCTGGGGGCCGCCGCACTCGCGATCTCGCCGAAGACGTTCGGCCTCAACGAGGGCCTCAACAACGCCTCGAGCGGGCGTGCCGGCCTGATCACCGGCGGCCTGCACATGTTCGGCGACAGGCCGGTCTGGGGCTATGGCTCGGGCGGCTTCGAGACCGAGTATCAGGATCAGCACCCCGGCAGCTGCGCCAGATTGTGCGCATCTCACACGATTCCGGTGACGATCGCCGCCGAGCAGGGGATCATCGGGCTGCTCGTCTACCTGGCGCTCGTGCTGACCGCGCTCGTCGCGCTGTTTCGCGGCATTCGCGCCCAGCCCGCGCGCGTCGCCGTCGCCGCCGCCTTCCTGGCCCTGCTGCTGCACACGCTGCTGTACGCGGATTTCCTCGAAGATCCGCTCACCTGGACGCTGCTCGGGATCGGCGGCGCGCTGGCCTCTCAGGATGCAGCGAGACGCTACGCGAGCGAGCGCGAGTCGCGCCGCCGCAGCCGCCGCGCGGCGGCCACCGCCTGAGGTGCGGGAAGGTCGCCGACCGCCACGAGTCCGCGCTCCGTACCAGTTGATGCACGCCCGCAGTTGATCAGGAGGACGCTGTCCGTTGATGACCACCATCGCCCGCTGGGTTCTCGCCCACAAACGCCTCGTCACCGCGGTCTGGCTGGCCCTGACCGTCGCCGGGATCGCGACGGTTGGTGACGCCACCCGCTCCTTCAGCAAGAACTTCACGGTTCCCGGGCGCGAGGGCTTCGTCACCAACGAGCGGATCGTGACCGCGTTCCACAGCGGCGGCCGGTACGCGCCGCTGCTCGCGGTTGTGACGCTCCCGGCGGGAGCGAGCGTCGAGCAGATCGATATCAGGTCAGGCCTCGAGCAGATCGCGGCGACCTTGACGCGCGCCGTTCCGGGCGCCCGCGTCGTCGGTTACGCCTCGACCGGCAGCCGCGCATTCGTCTCGACGGACGGCCGCACGACGTTCCTGCTCGCCGATCCGCCGCCGGACGGACAGTCGTTCGGGGAGAACACGCGCGCGGCGACGGCCGCGACCGCCGCGCTCGCCGGGGTCAGGCTGGACGGCGCGCGCGTCTACGTGACCGGCGTCGACGCGCTGCAGAGCGAGACCGGCGGCGGGGGCGGTCCCGGGGTGCTGCTCGAGTCGGTCATCGGTGGCCTGGGCGCCCTGGTCGTGCTCGCGTTCGTGTTCGCGTCACTGCTGGCGGTCGTGCCGATCCTGATGGCGGTCGTCTCGATCATGACCACCTTCCTCGTGCTCTACGGGGTCAGTTCGGTGACGAGCGTGTCGTTCATCGTCGAATTCCTCGTGGCGCTGATCGGACTCGGAGTCGCGATCGACTACTCGCTGCTGATCGTCGTGCGCTGGCGAGAGGAGCGCGACTCGGGCCTCGACGGCGACGAGGCGGTCGTCCGCGCGATGGCCACCGCCGGCCGCGCCGTCGTCTTCAGCGGAACGACGGTCGCGATCGGCCTGCTCGCGATGGTGGTGCTGCCGTTGCCGTTCCTGCG
The DNA here is from genome assembly GCA_963705995.1 of uncultured Solirubrobacterales bacterium. Lineage (GTDB taxonomy): Bacteria > Actinomycetota > Thermoleophilia > Solirubrobacterales > Solirubrobacteraceae > Palsa-465. The sequence goes on along the minus strand of CAVPLN010000036.1, from coordinate 51,996 downwards.
GTCGATCGGGTTCGCGGGGATGCTGATCCCGCTCGTCTCGGTGATCGTGGCGACGACGCTGCTGCCGATCGTTCTGTCGAAGCTCGGGTCACGGCTCGACTGGCCGCACGTTCGCCGCGAGGATCGCGCGAGCCGCGCGTGGACGTCGTGGGCGCAGTTCGTCGTGCGGCTGCGCTGGCCGGCGGCCGTGACCGCGCTCGCCGTCCTGATCGTGCTGGTGATCGCTGCGACCGGGCTGCAGCCCGGATCGGCGAACGTCAACACCCTGAGCCGCAGCGGCACGGCCCGCACGGGCCTGCTCGCGCTCGAGCGGTCCGGCATCGGCGCGGGTGCGCTCCAGCCGATCGAGGTGCTCGCCCCGGCCGGCCCGAAGGCCGGCCGGGTCGCGGCTGCGCTGGCGCGCGTGCCGGGGATCCACGGAGCCGTTGTTCCCGGCGGCCCGCAGTGGCAGCGAGCGGGTACCGCCGAGGTCGACGCGTTCCCGATCGCGGATCCGTCGACGAGCGCAGGCGGCGCCGTTCTCACCGCAGCCCGCCGCGCCGCCCATCGGATCGGGACCGGCGTCTCGGTCGGCGGTCTCGAAGCCGAGAACGCCGACTTCGTCTCGGCGATCTACGGGAGCTTCCCGGAGATGATCGCGCTGATCGCGGTGCTGACGTTCCTCCTGCTCGCGCGCGCATTCCGCTCCCTGCTGCTGCCGCTGAAGGCGGTCGTCCTCAACGTCATCAGCGTCAGCGCGGCGTGGGGCGTGATCACACTCTTCTGGCAGCAGGGGCACGGCTCGAGCTTCGTCTTCGGGATCGCGCCCACCCACTCCGTGACCTCGTGGATCCCGTTGATGGTGTTCGCCTTCCTGTTCGGGCTGAGCATGGATTACGAGGTGTTCATCCTCTCCCGGATGCGCGAGGAGTACGACGCGACCGGCTCCACCCGCCACGCGGTCATCAGCGGCATCGGCCGGACCGGCCGGCTTGTGACGAGCGCGGCCCTGATCCTGTTCCTGGCGTTCCTGTCGATGGCCTCCGGCCCCGAGACCGACGTCAAGGTGTTCGCGACCGGCCTCGCCGCGGGCATCCTGCTCGATGCGACGGTGATCAGGGCGCTGCTGGTCCCCGCCGTCGTGTCGCTGCTCGGCCGCTGGAACTGGTGGCTGCCCGAGCGGCCGGCGCGCTGGTTGCGGGTCGAGCCGTCGCTACCGGCTCCGTCGGCGCCCGAAGGTGCTCTCAGCTGAGATCCTGAGGGGGTGCCCCTGCATCCCCTCGCCGTCCAGTTCGCGACCGTTGCGGATGCGTACGAGCGTGGGCGCCCCGAGTACGCGCCGGCGGTGGTCGGCGCGCTCGCGGCCGAGCTCGGGATCGTCGCCGGAGACCCGGTGCTCGATCTCGGCGCCGGGACCGGCAAGCTGACGCGCGCGCTGGTCGCGTTCGGGCTCGACGTCACCGCCGTCGAGCCGCAGGCGCCGCTGCGCGACCGGCTGGTCGCCCACATCGGGCCGCAACGGGTTCGCGAAGGCGTCGCGGAGTCGATCCCGCTCGCCGACGCGTCGGTCGCGGCCGTGACCGTCGCCGACGCCTTCCACTGGTTCGACCGGCCCCGCGCGCTCGCCGAGATCCGCCGCGTGCTGAGGCCGGGTGGCGGTCTCGCGCTGTTCAACACGATTCCGGATTGGGGCGGCGCGAGCTGGGCCCACGAGCTCGGCCAGCTCGTCGTGAACAACCGGCCCGAGCACCCGAACTTCGACGGGCGCCCGTGGCAGGACTACGTGCGCGAGGCCGACGGCTTCGGCGAGCCCTGGGAGGTGCGGGTCACGACCTACCCCCGCGCCGACCTCGAGGGCGTCCTCGCCCACATGGCATCGATGAGCTGGATCGCGGCGCTCCCCGACGACGAGCGCGCCCGGCGCCGCGAGCAAATGCGGAGGATCGTCGAGTCCGGCACGACGCCCGAGCGCCTCACGCTCCATATCGAGCTCGGCCTCGTCCGCGTCGTCCCCTGACGCGGGTCGAAAAAGAGTCAATGGTTGCGCTTATCTTTTTCGACCCGCCCCCAGGGGCGGGGGCGAGCATCCCGCTCAGAGCGGGGTGGTGTACGCCCCGGCGATGCCGCCGTCGACGATCAGCGACTGCGCCGTCATGAACGACGAGTCGTCGCTGGCCAGGAACAGCGCCGCGGCCGCGATCTCCTCGGCGAGACCGAAGCGGCCCATCGGCACGTGCACGAGCCGCCGTGCCGCCTTCTCGGGATCCTTGGCGAACAGCTCGCGGAGCAGCGGCGTGTCGACCGGACCCGGGCACAGGGCGTTGACACGCACGCCGCGTCGCGCGAACTCGACGCCGATCTCGCGCGAGAGCGCGAGCACCCCGCCCTTCGAGGCGGTGTAGGAGATCTGCGAGGTCGCGGCGCCCATGATCGCGACGAACGAGGCCGTGTTGATGACCGAGCCGCCGCCGCCTTCGAGCAGATGCGGAATCCCGTGCTTGCAACAGAGGAAGACGCTCCGCAGGTTGACGCTCTGAACCCGCTCCCAGGCCTCGAGCGAGGTTTCGATCACCGAGGCGTCGTCGCTCGGCGAGATGCCCGCGTTGTTGAACAGCACGTCGACCCGCCCGAACTCGGCCTTCGTGCGCGCGTACATGTCGGCGACGGCACGCTCATCGGTGACGTCGACCGTCAGCGACAGTGCGCCGACCGAGTGCTCCAGCAGGTCGACGCCGACGACGCGCGCGCCCTCGGCGGCGAATCGCTCAGCGGCGGCCTGTCCGATCCCACCGGCCGCGCCGGTGATCACGCAGACCTTTTCAGATAGGCGACCCATGGTCGTCACGCTCCAGTTGCGAAATAGACGGTTTTGACCTCGGTGTACGCGTCGAGCGCGTGCGGGCCGAGTTCGCGGCCGTAGCCGGACTGCTTGAAACCCCCGAACGGTGTGGTGATGCGTACCGAGCTGTTCGAGTTGATCGACAGGTTGCCCGCTTCCAGCGCCCGGGCGACCCGCAGAGCCCGCGCGCCGTCCCCGGTCCAGATCGAGCCCGACAGCCCGTAGATCGTGTCGTTGGCCATCGCGATCGCCTCCGCCTCGTCGCGGAACGGGATCACACAGGCCACGGGGCCGAAGATCTCCTCGCGCACGGCCCGCGCATCGGGAGCGACGGGGTACAGCACCGTCGGCGGAAACCAGTACCCGGGGCCGTCCGGCGCCGAGCCGCGAAATGCGACCGGCGCGCCGTCCGGCACGAACGAGGCGACCGTCTCGCGCTGGCCGGCCGAGATCAGCGGCCCCATCTCCGTGTGCTCGTCGAGCGGGTCGCCGACGCGCAGCGCCTTGACGGCCTGCTCGAGCAGCGGCATGAACCGCTCGACCGCCGAATCCTGGATGAAGATGCGCGAACGCGCGCAGCAGTCCTGGCCGGCGTTGTCGAAGACCGCCCCGGGGACGCTCGCCGCGGCGCGCTCGAGGTCGGCGTCGGCGAAGATGATGTTCGGCGACTTGCCGCCGAGCTCGAGCGTCACGCGCTTGATCGTCCGGGCGGCGGCAGCTGCGATTGAGCTGCCGACCTCGGTCGATCCCGTGAACGCGATCTTCGCGACGTCCGGATGCTCGACGAGACGCTGGCCGCAGGTCCGGCCGGGACCGACGACGACGTTCACGATCCCCTCGCCGAGGACCTCGTCGGCGAGCTCGCCGAACCGCATCGCGGTCAGCGGCGTCAGCTCGGCCGGCTTGAGCACGACCGTGTTGCCGGCCGCGAGCGCGGGACCGAGCTTCCAGCAGGCGATCGCCAGCGGGAAGTTCCACGGGGTGATCAGGCCGACGACGCCGAGCGGCTCGCGGAACGTGAACGCCTCGCCGCCGGCGACCGGGATCGTGTCGCCGAGCAGGCGCTCGGGCGCGGCCGAGTAGTAGCGGATCGTCTCGATCGCCATCCCGATCTCGCCACGCGCCGAGCTGATCGGCTTGCCGGCGTTGCGCGCCTCCAGCACTGCGAGCTGTTCGTGCTCGGATTCCAGCCTCGCGACGAGCGCCCGCAGGCGTGCTGCGCGGTCGCCCGGCGCAACGGCCTTCCACGCGGGGAAGGCCGCCCTCGCCGCGGCGACGGCGGCGTCGACCTGATCGACGCCGGCGCGCGGGACCTCCTCGAGCACGCCCTCCGTGGCGGGCTCGATCACTGTCAGTGTGTCAGGCACGGGTGGGCTCTAGGCGATCGGGATCAGCGCCGGATCGTGGGAGGTGCCGACGTCAGGGTCGTCGACCGTCCTGACCGGCCCCTTGAACGTGTTCTTGGCGCCGGCCTCCCATCCGATCCAGACCCCGAGGACCAGAACGATCGTGACGAGCGGCGCGTAGTTGAACGAACTCCAGCTGAACCCGCTGTTCCAGGGGACGGCCGACGGCGATGTCGGCAGGCAGAAGATGATCACGCACAGGGCGACCCAGATCGATCGCGATCGCGTTGATCCACCTGAAGTGACCGCCGAGGTTCCACACGCCGGGCTCGAACCTGTTGCCCATCCGCCAGCGAAGGAAGACGGGGAGGATGTAGGCGATGTACAGGCCGATCGTCGTGATCGACGTCACCGCGAAGAACGCGACCGGAAGCCCGGCCTTGTTCCCGAAGATCGCCGGGATCGTGATCAAGAGCGCGAGGACGACCACGAACAGCACCGACCAGGTCGGCGTCCGGTTGCGGTTGAGGCGCCGCCACAGGTTGTGGCCGGGCACGGCGCCGTCGCGGGAGAAGGCGAACACCATCCGCGAAGCGGCCGCGACGCAGCCCATCCCGCAGAACAGCTGGCCTACCGTCGAGATGTCGAGGACGAGCTTGGCGAGGCCTGTGCTCAGCGCGGACTCGATCACCGGCACGGCGCCGCCCCCACCCTTGTTGATCGCGGCGACATGGGTTGCCGCGAACGTGATCGCGAGCAGCAACGCCCAGCCGCCGATCGCCGAGTAAGCGATCGACGTCCACATCCCGCGCGGCGCGGCCCGCTCGGCATCGTGCGTCTCCTCGGAGAGGTGGGCCGAAGCGTCGTAGCCGGTGAACGTGTACATCGTCAGCAGGAAGCCGAGCGGCAGCACGAAGAACCAGTACATGGAGCCGGAGAAGCCGGTGTTGTTGGCCCGGTGCCCGAACACGAACGAGAGGCTCTGGTGCGAGGAGGGGCCGAAGATCAGCACGCCGACGATCACGAGGACGCCGCCGAGCATCCACCAGGCCGAGATCCGGTTCAGCAGCGACACCAGGTGCGAGGAGAAGACGTTGATCAGGCTGTGCGCCGCGAGGATCAGGAAGAACAGGACGAACGTGTGGTGCAGGATCGTCGACGCGTTGGTCGTCCCGAAGTTGAGGATGAAGTCGACGTTGTAGAGCTGCAGCACCGAGTTCAGGAATGAAGCGCATCCGTAGTCGACGGCGGCGACGATCGAGACGAGGCCGAGCAGGTTGAACCAACCGGTGAACCATGCCCAGCGGACGCCGCCGAGGCTGTACGCCCAGTAGTAGATGCCGCCGGCCGTCGGGTACTTGGAGGCGAGTTCGGCCATCGACAGTCCGACCAGGAGGACGAGCAGGCTGATCACCGGCCAGCCGATCGAGATCGCGATCGCGCCACCGTCGTTCCACGCCTGCCCATAGGTGGTGAAGCAACCGCTGAGGATGCAGATGATCGTGAGCGAGATCGCGAAGTTGGAGAATCCGCTCCAACCGCGGTTGAGCTCCTGCTTGTAGCCGAGCTCGGCGAGCCGTCGCTCATCCGTCGAAAGCCTCCCAGCGCCTGTGCTCATCCGGCCCTCCTCGAAGTGGCTCGTAAAGGTCTCGTCATCCGTCCTTACAAAAGCGGGTGAATACTTGCGGGTGAATCGCACAAAGTCAACCCCAGGCCTGCCCGCGGGTTGAACGGATCGATCCCGAGCGCGCTCGGAGGCGCGTCAAGCTCCGCTCTGCGACGGCAGCAGGCCGGCGAGGACGTGCTCGGTCGCGCGGACGTGCTCGATCATCACCGCCGCCGCCTGTGCCTCGTCATGGCGGCGCAGCGCCGCGAGCAGCCGGGCGTGCTGGGCGTTGGAGCTGGCGAGCACCTGCGGCGGATGCGCGATCAGTGCGATCAGGTGCGTCATCGCCCCCTGGACCTCGGTCATCGAGGTGACGAGCCGCGAGCTGCGCGTCGCCTCCGCGAGGCCGACGTGGAAGCGGACGTCCGCCTGCCGGTAGGCGGGATAGTCCTCCAGCAGCCCGTCGAGCGCGGCGACGAGATCGTCGAGCGCGTCGAGCGCCTCGGCTGTGGCACGGTCGGCGGCGAGCACCGCGATCCCCACCTCGATCGCCATCCGCTGGTCGAACGTGTCGTGCGAGGCCGCCATCACGGCTTCGGATGGCGGCTGGGTCGGCGGCAACGGATCGGACACGAACGTCCCGCCGCCGCGTCCGCGCGTCGCGTGCAGGTGACCGCTCTGCCCGAGCGCGACGAGCGCCTGGCGCAGGGTCGAGCGGGCGATCCCGAGCTTGGCGCACAGTTCGCGCTCGGCCGGCAGCCGCGTCCCGGGTGGTAGCAGGCCGAGCCGGATCGCCGTGCCGAGCCGATCGACCGTCTCCTCGAACGCGGTGAGAGATCGAACGGGGGCGAAGACGGTGTCGAGTGATGCGGCGGAGTCGAGTGTCGCCGTGATCGTCGTCGGGTCGACCCTCGACTCCGCGTCGCTCAAAGCCGCTCGAACCCCCGGAACAGCTCCCAGTCGGTGACGGCCGCCTCGAACGCTGCCAGCTCGACGTCCGCGGCGTTGACGTAATGGGCCACGACCTCTCCGCCGAACGCTGCCCGCGCGACGCTCGAGGAAGCGAACCGCTCGCGCGCCTCGCGCAGGGTGGTCGGCAGCCGCGGCCGGTCGGTCGCGAGGTACGCGTTGCCGACGAACTCGGGCTCGAGCTTCAGGCCCTCCTCGACGCCGTGCAGGCCCGCGGCGATCAACGCGCTGAGCGCGAGGTAGGGGTTCAGGTCCGCGCCGCCGGCGCGGTTCTCGAACCTCAGCCCGGCTCCGTGTCCGACGACGCGCAGTGCGCAGGTGCGATTGTCGTGGCCCCAAGCGACCGTCGTCGGCGCGAACGAGCCGGCCGCGAAGCGCTTGTAGGAGTTGACGTTCGGCGCCAGGAACAGCGTCAGATCCTGCGTGCACGCCAGCTGGCCGGCGAGGAATGATTCGAAGGTGGCACGGTCACGCGCGAACAGCGGGCCCTCGGCGTCCGCGAGCGAGAAATGGATGTGGCACGAGTTGCCCTCGCGCTCGTTGAACTTGGCGATGAACGTGATCGACATGTCCTCCTGGGCCGCGATCTCCTTCGCGGCGCTCTTGTAGATCACGTGATCGTCGGCGACCCGCAGGGCATCCGCGTATCGGAAGTTGATCTCGTGCTGCCCGAAGTTGCACTCGCCCTTGGAGTTCTCGACCGCCAGCCCAGCGGTCGTCATCGCGTTGCGGATCCTCCGGATCAGCGGCTCGATCCGCGCGGTGCCGAGGATCGAGTAGTCGACGTTGTAGAGGTTCGCGGGCACGAGGTCCCGGTAGCCCTTGCGCCACGCCTCCTCGTAGGAGTCGCGGAACACGATGAACTCCAGCTCGGTACTCGCATTCGCCGTCCAGCCGCGTTCGGCGAGCCGGGCGAGCTGCCGGCGGAGGACCTGTCGCGGCGAGGCGACGACGTCGCGCCCGTCGGACCACGCGAGATCAGCGATGCAGAGGACCGTGCCCTCATGCCAGGGGATCAGACGCAGCGACGAGACGTCGGGGCGCATCTCGAAGTCGCCGTACCCTTGCTCCCATGACGACATCGCGTAGCCGCTGACCGTGTTCATCTCCACGTCCACGGCGAGCAGGTAGTTGCAGCCTTCGGCGCCGTGGTGAGCGACGACGTCGAGGAAGTGGCTGGCCGTCAGCCGCTTGCCCTGGAGCCGGCCCTGCATGTCCGTGAGGACGAGCAGCACCGTGTCGATTTCGCCCGCGTTGGCCCGGGCCGATAGCTCAGAAATGTCCATGACCATCCATCCTTCTCCCTCGGTCTGTGGCGATCGTGGAGCAGAAGGTATAAGAGTCGTTCCTTACGCGGTAGGTTTCGCGCATGCCCGTGCCGGCCGAGATCCTATTGACGTCCCAGGACGCGTGCGGGGCGGGGTGGGCGCCCGCCGACCGTGCCAGCGCCAGATCCCCGACCCAGGAGTCCCCGAATGCCGCGACCGCGTGAGCTCCCTGATCGTGCTCGTATCGTCATCATCGGCGGCGGCGTCGGCGGTGCCTCGATCGCCTACCACCTCGCGCGATCGGGCGAGCGCGATGTCGTTCTGCTCGACCGCAACGAGCTGACCAGCGGCTCCACCTTTCACTCGGCGGGGCTCGTCGGCCAGCTGCGCTCGAGCGTCGCGCTGACGAGCCTGATGATGGATTCGGTCGCGCTGTACCGCACGCTCGACTGCGGATGGGTCGAGAGCGGCGGGATCCGGCTCGCATGCACGCCGGAGCGCGAGCAGGAGGTCCTCCGGCAGGTCGCGTGGGCCCGGACGTTCGGTCTGCCGCTCGAGCTGATCTCGCCCGAGCAGGCGCGGGAGCTGTTTCCGCTGATGGTCACGGATGGGGTCCGCGTCGCCTCCTACCTGCCGACCGACGGCTACCTCGATCCGTCGCAGCTGACCTACGCGCTGGCCGACGGCGCGCGTGCCGGCGGCTGCCGCGTCTTCACTCACACGCGCGTGACCGGGATCGACGTCAGCCCGCGCGGCCGCGTCACCGGAGTCCAGACCGAGTGGGGTCCGATCGAGACGGAGGTCATCGTCAACGCTGGGGGGATGTTCGCCGCCGAGCTCGGACGGCTCGCGGGTGTCCGCGTCCCGATCGTGCCGTTCGCCCACGAGTACCTCGTCACCCAGCCATTCCGCGAGCGCCGCGTCGGTGACGAGATCGTGCATCTGCCGACGCTCCGCGACCCCGACAATCTCATCTACTTCCGCGAGGAGGGCGGCGGACTGGTGATGGGGGGCTACGAGCGCGACAGCGCGCCGTGGGCGCTTGACGACCACCTCGTCGACCGCGTCCCGGCCGACTTCAACGGCCGGCTGCTCGAGGAGGACTGGCCCCGCTTCGAGGAGATCGCCGAGAACTCGCGCAAGCGCGTGCCGCTGATGGAGGACGTCAAGGTCACCCGCCTGATCAACGGTCCGGAGGCGTTCACGCCCGACAACGAGTTCTGTCTCGGCGAGACCGAGGTCGGAGGCTTCTATGTCGCCGCAGGCTTCTGCGCGCACGGGCTCGCGGGGGCCGGCGGGCTCGGCCGGCTGATGGCCGCATGGATCCTCGACGGCGAGCCGCCGAGCGACGTCTGGGAGATGGACATCCGCCGGTTCGGACCGCACTACCGCTCGCCGTCGTACACGCTGAAGCGGGCCAAGGAGGTGTACGAGACCTACTACGACATCCGCTATCCGGGCCACGAGCGCCTGGCCGGACGGCCGCTGCGCGTCTCGAGCGCGTACGGCTGGCACGCCGAGCACGACGCCGCGTTCGGCGAGAAGTCGGGCTGGGAGCGGGTCAACTGGTACGAGTGCAACGGCGCCGCCGGCGACGAGGGGCTGCGCCCGCGCGGGTGGGCCGGGATGCACTGGTCGCCTGCGATCGGCGCCGAGCATCGCGGGACGCGCGAGGCGGCCGGTCTGTTCGACGAATCGTCGTTCGCGAAGCTCGAGGTCTCCGGCTCCGGCGCGGCCGAACTGCTCGAGCGCCTGTGCGACAACCGGGTCGCCCGCGACATCGGCCAGATCACCTACACGCAGATGCTCAACCGGCGCGGCGGGATCGAGTGCGATTTCACGGTCACGCGGCTGGCCGAGGACCGTTTCCGGATCGTCACCGGTACGGCCTTCGGCCAGCACGACGCGGCGTGGATCCGGCGCCATCTGCCCGACGACGGGAGCGTCACGCTCACCGACGTCACCTCGCGCCTCGCCTGCTTCGGGCTGTGGGGGCCGCGCGCGTTCGACGTGCTCGCGCCGCTCACCCCCGACCCGCTCGCCTTCGGCTACATGCGCATGCGCGAGCTGACCGTCGCCGACGTGCCCGTCAGCGCGCTGCGAGTCACGTACGTCGGCGAGGCCGGCTGGGAGCTGTACTGCTCCAGCGAGTACGGTGCCGGACTCTGGCGGGCGCTGTGGGAGGCCGGCCGCGAGCATGGCCTGATCGCCGGCGGCTACCGCGCGATCGACTCGCTGCGTCTCGAGAAGGGCTACCGCGCATGGGGTGCCGACATCACTCCGGACGAGAACCCCTACGAGGCGGGGCTCGGCTTCTGCGTCCGCGACGACAAGGAGTTCATCGGGTGCGAGGCCCTGCGGGCGGGGCGCACCGCCTCGGGCGAGGAGCCCCGGCGGCTGCGCTGCATCGTGCTCGAGGACCCGCGCTCGGTCGCGCTCGGAAACGAGCCCGTCCGGGTTGCGGGCGACGTCGTCGGCCGCGTCACCAGCGGTGGGTACGGGTACACGGTGCACAGATCGATCGCGTATGCCTATCTGCCTCCCGAGCACGACGTCGGCACCGCGGTCGAGATCGACATCTTCGGCCGCTGGGTCGGTGGCGAGGTCGCGGCCGAGCCGCTGTTCGATCCCGAGGGGCAGCGCCTGCGCCGGCTCGCAGGCGTCAAAGCAACGTAGCGGGCGCGACCGCTACGCTCTCCGGCGCCATGTCGGTCACTGTTGTCGGATCGATCGCCTTCGACGCGGTCAAAACCCCGTTCGGGGAGCGCGAGAAGATGCTGGGCGGCGCGGCCGTGCACTTCGCGCTCGCCGCCTCGTTCTTCGACGAGGTGCGTGTCGTCGGGCCCGTCGGCGACGACTTCGGTCAGGCCGAGCTCGACGTGTTGCGCGCCCGTGGCGTCGTGACCGACGACATCGAGCACGTCGCCGGGGGCCAGACCTTCTTCTGGAAGGGCGTCTATGGCTGGGACCTCAACGACCGCGAGACGCTCGACACGCAGCTGAACGTCTTCGCCGATTTCGCTCCGAAGCTCTCGCCCGCCTCGCGCGAGTGCGACGTCCTGTTCCTCGCGAACATCCAGCCGGACCTCCAGCGGCAGGTCCGCGCGCAATGCGCGCAGGCGCGCTTCGTCGCGCTCGACTCGATGAACCTGTGGATCGAGATCGCCCGGGACTCGCTGATGGCGGCGATCGCGGAGATCGACTGCCTGATCCTCAACGACGCCGAGCTGCGCCAGCTGACCGAGGAGCCGAATCTCGTACGCGCCGCCCGCAAGATCCGCGAGTGGGGGCCGCGCGTCGTCGTCGCCAAGCAGGGCGAGTACGGTGCCGCCCTGATCACCGATGAGGGCTTCTTCGGGCTTCCCGCCTACCCGCTCGAGACGGTCGTCGATCCGACCGGCGCGGGCGACAGCTTCGCGGGCGGGTTCGTCGGTTACGTCGCCGCCCATCCCGACGAACCCCTCGATCACCAGCTGCTCTGCCGGGCGATGGCGTACGGCACCGCGCTCGCCTCCTACAACGTCGAGGAGTTCGGCACCGAGCGCGTCGCCCGTCTGCGCGCGGAGGAGGTCGGCCAGCGCGTCGCCGATCTCGGCCGGATCACCCACTTCGTCGACAAGCCGCTCGTCCTCCGGGACTTCTGAACAGGCGCGCTACGTCGCGCTGACCGTGCCGAGCCGTTCGATCTCGGCGGCGCTCAGCTCGAGCTCGAGCATCGGCAGCAGGCCTGCGAGCTGCTCGGGCGTGCGCGCGCTGGCGATCGGGCCGAACACCGTCGGCTGGGCGGCGGTCCAGGCGAGCGCGACGGCCGCGACGGTCGTCTCGTGCGCCGCTGCGATCTCGTCGAGGACTGCGAGCACAGCGAGGCCGCGCTCGTTGAGGTAGCGGCTCGCGCCGCCCGCCCGCGGGCTGTCGACGGTCGTCCCGGGCCGGTACTTCCCGGTCAGGAAGCCGGCGGCCAGGACCCAGTAGGGCAGGACCGGCAGGCCCTCGCGCTCGCAGATCTCCCGTAGCCCGCCCTCGTAGGTGTCCCGCTCGACCAGGCTGTAGTGCGGCTGCAGCGCGGCGAAGCGGGCGTACTCGTCGCGCTCGCCGAGCGACAGCGCCTCGGCAAGCCGCGCCGCGCCGTAGTTCGAGGCCGCGACATGCCGGACCTTCCCCTCCGCAATCGCCTCGGCGAACGCCCCGAGTGTCTCCTGGAGCGGCGTGTCCGGGTCGTCATAGTGGGCGTAGAGCAGGTCGAGGCGATCGGTTTGCAGCCGCTCGAGCGCCTCGGCGAGCGCGATCCGGACGTTTGCAGCCGACAGCCCCAGCCGATCGGGCTTGCGGCTGATCTTGGTCGCGATCACGACACGGTCACGGTTCCCGCGCGCCGCCATCCAGCGGCCGAGCACCTCCTCGGACTCCCCGCCCCGATGGCCCGGCACCCACGCCGAGTAGCTGTCCGCCGTGTCGATGAAGTTTCCGCCCGCCTCCACGTAGGCGTCGAGAACCGCGAACGAGGCTTCGTCGTCCGCCGTCCAGCCGAACACGTTGCCGCCGAGGCACAGCCTGCTGACGTCGAGATCGGTGCCACCCAACTTCGCCATTCACCCTCCTGTTGCACGGTTGCCGTTGAGCTCAAAGCATTAGCAGTTCGGGCGCAACTGCTGAAAGCGCCGAGGCAGAGGCCCTGCCAGACTCTCGGCATGACATCGACCTCGGTGCTCTCGGACGGCACGATCCTCCGCCTGGTCAGCGACGGGCGGATCAGGATCGACCCGTGGGACCCCGAGCTGGTCCAGCCTGCGAGCATCGATCTGCGGCTCGGCGACTCGTTTCGCGTGTTCCACAACCACCGCGCGTCGGCGATCGATCTGCGAAGTCCGCCCGACAACCTCACCGAGGAGGTGCTCGTTCCGGCCGACGAGCCGTTCGTGATCCACCCGGGCGAGTTCTGTCTCGGACGCACGCTCGAGTGGGTCGAGCTTCCGGACGACATCGTCGCGCGGATCGAGGGCAAGAGCTCCCTGGGCCGGCTCGGGCTTGATCGTGCACGCGACCGCCGGCTTCTGCGACCCGGGCTGGCGGGGCACGCTGACGCTCGAGCTCAACAACCTCACGCGGGTCCCGATCAAGCTCTATCCGGGGCTGCCGATCGCGCAGCTGTCGTTCATGACGCTCGATCGCCCAGCGCTGCGGCCGTACGGGAGTCCGGGACTCGGTAGTCACTACCAGGGCCAGCGGGCAGCTACGGAGAGCCGCTACGAGGGCGGCCGCGGCCGGGACTGAGGCGATGCCGCAGCCACTGCGTCGGCGCGAACGCGAACAGGCTCTCTTTCCTGGGTATTGTCTAACTGACGAGCACGAGATCGCCCGAGAGGAACGCGATGACGACTGAGGCACGGGAACACGCAGACGCAACAGGCAACGGGGTCGCGACGGGTGCGGAGACGCTGACGGTCACCGACAACCGAACCGGGCTGACGTACGAGATCCCGATCGAGGACGGCACGGTCCGCGCGACGGAGCTGCGCAAGATCAAGGTCGACGACGAGGACTTCGGGATCATGACCTATGACCCCGCGTACATGAACACGGCGTCGTGCCGATCGGCGATCACCTACATCGACGGCGATCGCGGCATCCTCGAGTACCGCGGCTATCCGATCGAGCAGCTCGCCGAGAAGTCGAGCTTCCTGGAGGTCGCCTACCTGCTGATCCACGGGGACGCTGCCGACCCAGAGCCAGCTCGACGAGTGGACGTACCTGATCACGAATCACACGTTCGTGCACGAGAACATCAAGGAGTTCATGCAGGGCTTCCGCTACGACGCGCACCCGATGGGGATGCTGCTCGCGTCGGTCGGCGCCCTCTCGACCTTCTACCCGGAGGCGAGCCAGATCAAGGACGGGGAGCTCCGCTACAACCAGGTGATCCGGCTGATCGCCAAGATGCCGACGCTCGCGGCGTTCTCCTACCGGCACAACCGCGGGATGCCCTACGTCTATCCCGACAACGACCTCAGCTACGCCGGCAACTTCCTCGCGATGATCTACAAGATGACCGAGCTCAAGTACCACCCCGACCCGCGGTTGGAGCGCGCGCTCGACGTCCTCTTCATCCTCCACGCCGACCACGAGCAGAACTGCTCGACCAGCGCCGTGCGCAGCGTCGGCTCGTCCCAGGTCGATCCGTACTCGGCGATCGCCGCTGGCGTCGCCGCGCTCTACGGGCCGCTCCACGGTGGCGCCAACGAGGCGGTGCTGCGGATGCTGCGGCGGATCGACACGACGGACAACATCCCCTCGTTCATCGAGGGCGTGAAGAGCGGCAACGAGCGCCTGATGGGCTTCGGTCACCGGGTGTACAAGAACTTCGACCCGCGCGCTCGCATCATCAAGAAGGCGTGCGACGACGTGTTCGAGGTCACCGGCAAGAACCCGCTGCTCGACATCGCGGCCGAGCTCGAGAAGATCGCGCTCGAGGACGAGTACTTCATCAAGCGCAAGCTGTATCCGAACGTCGACTTCTATTCGGGGCTGATCTACGAGGCGCTCGGCATGCCCGTCGAGATGTTCCCCGTGCTGTTCGCGATCGGCCGTACGAGCGGCTGGATCGCGCAGTGGCTCGAGATGGTCGACGACTCCGAGCAGAAGATCGCGCGGCCCCGCCAGATCTACACGGGCGGCCGCGGCCTCGACTACGTCCCGCTGGCCGCGCGCTAGGGAACCGACCACTCAGAGCACGAGCGTACTGCCGTGCCGCCGCAGCCAGCGCGACTGCTCACGCCACCCCGGCCACGAGGACTCGAGCAGCGCCCAGAACCGCGGGGAATGGTCCATCACCTGCAGATGGCAGGCCTCGTGCCAGACGACGTAGTCGAGGACGGATTCGGGCGCGAGCAGCAACCGCCAGTTGAAGCTCATCGCGCCTGACTGAGCGCAGCTCGCCCAGCGGGTGCGCTGCCCGCGGATCGTCAGCGTCGTGTAACGGCGGCCGATCGCCGCGCAGGCGCGCTCGAGCCGCGGTGCGATCTCCTCGCGGGCGCTGCGCCGGTACCAGCGCTCGAGCGCCGCCAGCCGCTCCACGCCATCCGCAGGCACGAGCAGTGTGTCGCCGCGTCGCGTGACCCGCATCCGCCCGGGTTCGGCGACAAGTAACAGCGTCGTCCCCAGGTACGGCACCGTCGCGCCGCGCGCCGCGACCGCGGCCCGCACGCGACCCGCCTCCCGCAACCGGCGCTCGATCCACGGCGTCAGCTCGGCGACGGCGGCCGCCGCGGCCCGCTCCGGCGCCCGCCGCGGCAGCACCACCTCGACCCCGCGCGTCGCATCGACCGTGACCCGCACACGGCGCGCCCGGTCGGACCTGCGGATGCTGTAGTCGAACGCCGGCAACCGCAGACAGGGTACGGTCCATGGCCGACATGCCCGCCATCCCCGATCTCAGCGAGCGCCTGTCCGACGGCGTCGTCGAGCTGCGCGAGGGCTCCGAATGGGACATCCCGGAGATCCTGATCGCCCACGAGCACGATCCCCAGCTGCATGTGCGCCTCGGCCTGCGGCGCCCGCCCAGCGGCGCCCAGCTCGGGCAGGCGGCGGAGCGGGCCGCGGCCGACCGAGCGAGCGGCGCGCGGATCTCGCTGACGATCGTCGAACCCGGCAGCCACGACTGTTGCGGGCGCATCGAGGTGGGGCCGATCGACTGGGGCAGCGCGGCTGCCCAGCTGCAGGTCTGGGTGGCTCCGCAGCTGCGCGGGCGGGGCCTCGCGCGAAGGGCGCTCGCCCTCGCGGCGGCGTGGCTCTTCGAGGAGGTCGGCGTCGAACGCGTCCTGCTCGACCCCGGCGACCCTGGCGACCCCGCCGATCAGCCGCTGATCCGCGCCGCCACGGCGGCCGGCTTCTCCCGCGAGGGCGTCAGCTTCGTGCTGCGGGCGCGCGATCCCGAGCGCTGACGCCGCCGCCCGCGAGTTCGTCGCCGCGCCCGCTCCACGGTTCACGGAGCTTCAGCGCCGACAGGATCGCCCGCGTCGCCGGTGAGCGGTTGAGCGTGTAGAAGTGGATCCCGGGAGCGCCCCACGCGAGCAGCTCCGCGCACTGGAGCGTCGCGTAGGCGACGCCGAGTTCGCGCACCGCCTCGGGGTCCTCGGCCCGCAGCTCGAGCGCTTCCAGCAGCGGCGGTGGGATCGTTGCGCCGCACATCGAGGTCATCGTCTTGATCTGCGCGACGTCCGTGATCGGCATGATCCCCGGGATGATCGGGACCTCGATCCCGGCGAACCGGGCTGCCTCGACGAACCTCACGTAGTACTCGTTGTCGAAGAACAGCTGCGTGATCAGGAAGCCCACGCCGCTGTCGACCTTCGCCCTGACGAACTGCAGGTCGCTCAGCGGGTCTGAGGCCTCGGGGTGGAGCTCGGGGAAGCAGGCAGCGCCGATGCACACGGACGGGTGCTCGGCGCGGATCAGCTGCACGAGCTCGCTCGAATGGTTCAGGCCGCCCGGATGTGGCCGCCATTCGCTCTCACCGCGCGGTGGGTCGCCACGCAGCGCGAGCACGTTCTCGATGCCGGCCTCGACGAGCCCGCCGAGCGTCGCGGACAGCTCGTCGCGGCTGGCGCCGACGCAGGTCAGATGCGCCATCGCCTCGATTCCGAGGCTCGACTTCAGCCAGCGCGTGATTCCGAGGGTACGGTCGCGGCCGGCGCCACCGGCCCCGTAGGTGACCGAGACGAAGTCCGGCTCGAGTTCCTGGAGGGCTGCCAGCGCGCCGCGCAGGTTCTGCTCGCCCTCGTCGGTCTTCGGCGGGAAGAACTCAAATGAGAAGACGGGCCCGGGCTTGGCGGCGATGATCTCGTCGATCTGCATGGGCAGCGACGATAGAACCTTGACAAGAATGTGTCAAGGTTTGTCAAGCTGCTCGATACCCGACCAGCGCTCGACGCCGTCCGCGCTGGTCTGCCGGCTGACGATCCGCCGATGCTCGAGGTAATGCAGGTAGCACAGCATGTCGTCGAGGCGCCAGCTCGGCCCCGCGCCGTTGGGCGCCCCGAAGACCCCGGGCACGAGCTCGAGCGCGGTGGCGCCCGACGCGCCCGACGCGCCCGCGAGCGTCGCCCGCAGCCGCTCGGCGACGAGCTCGCGGCTGGTCTCGATGTGCGCGCCGAAGTCCGTGAACGTGCGGCCGTGGCCGGACATGCAGAGGCGCACGTCGAGGTCCGCGATCAGGTCGAGCGAGGTCAGGAACTCACCGATCGGGTCGGGTGTCCAGCCGTACTCGAAGTACAGCGACACGCGCCCGAGGAGGTGGTCGCCCGAGATCAGCAGCCGCCGCTCGCGCTGATAGAGGCAGACGTGCGAGGGTGCGTGCCCCGGTGTCTCGTACACCGTCCACGGGCCGAGGTCGGTCTCGATCACGACCTCGTCGAGCAGGTCGCGATCCGGCTCGACGGGGCCGGAGATGCCCGACGGCATCTCGCGAACGTACTCGGCGATCTGGGCGAGCGCGGCCGGCGCGACACCGCTCTGGCGCGCGACCTCGAGCCGGCGCGAGATCGCCTTCTCGAAGTCCGCCTCCGGCGCCGTCCCGTGAGCGTGGTTGGGGTGCATCCAGATCTCGCAGCCAGCCCTCTGCGCGACTGAGGCCGCGTCGCCCCAATGGTCGGAGTGGGCGTGGGTGATCACGAGCCGCCGGACCTGCTCGACCCGCAGCCCGACCTGCGCCATCGCGGTCTCGAGCTGGGCCATCGAACCGGCCTCGTGGCGCCCGCAGTCGACGAGCACGATCCCGGAGCCGGCCGCGATCGCCCACGCGTTGCAGTGGGGAACGCCCGGCCAGGGAAGCGGCAGCCGCAGCCGCCACAGTCCCGGCAGCACGCGCTCGCCGCGACCGACCTCGCGTTTGCGGGTGCTGGGGGGCACGCCGCCACGTTAGAGGACGCGGCGACCGCGCGTAGACTGGCGCCCGTGGCCTCCGCATCCGAGATCGCCCGCCGCTACATGGACGCGATCGGGCGCCAGGATCTCCCCGGCGCGACGGCGCTCTGGCGGGCCGGTTCGGTGGACCGGCTCGTCGGCCAGGAGGACCTGATCGCGCCCGACGGGATCGTGCGCTATTTCGGCTCGCTGTTCGAGGCGTTCCCCGACTTCACGCTCGTCGTCGACGAGGCCATCTCCTACCGGGGCCGATGTGCCGTGCGCTGGCATGCGCACGGCACGTTCGCCGGTCCCGGGTACTTCCAGGGCTTCGCGCCGAACGGAGCGCGGATCGCGATCGAAGGCTGCGATGTGATCACGGTCTCGGATGGCCTGATCACGCACAACGATGCGTACGTCGATGGCGCCGACATCGCTCGCCAGCTCGGTTTCCTGCCGCCGGCGCGGTCCCGCGCAGAGCGCACGCTCGCGCGCGCAGCCAATGCCCGGACACGGCTCCGGCACGCGCTCCACGGCGCCGAGCCCGAGATCATCGCCCCCGGAGTCTGGATCGTCCGCGGCGGGCGGCCGCGCCTGATGAACGTCTTCCTGATCGAGGACGAGGGCGCCATCACCATGTTCGACGCCGGGATCTCCGACATGCTTCCGGCGCTGAGCGCCGCCGCCGCCCGGCTCGGCGGCATCCGGCGGGTCGTCCTCGGTCACGCCGACGCCGACCACCGAGGCGCCGCCGCCGGCCTCGGTGCGCCGGTCTACTGCCATGCGCTCGAGGTCGAGGCCGCGCGCTCGCCCTCCTGCGTCCGGGACTACTGGGACCTCGGCAAGCTCGGCTGGCCCGCCCGCCCGGTCTACCCATGGCTGCTGCGGACCTGGGACGGCGGGCCGCTCGAGGTCGCCGGGACCGTCGCCGAGGGTGACGAGGTCGCGGGCTTTCGGGTGATCGAGCTGCCGGGCCACGCGCCAGGGCTGATCGGTCTGTTCCGCGAGCGTGACCGGCTCGCGCTCGTCTCCGACTGCTTCTACGTGATCGATCCCGAGACCGGTCGCCGTTCACCGGCGACCCTGCCCCACCCGGCATTCAACCTCGATGGCGAGCAGGCGCGCGGCTCGATCCGCAAGCTCGCGGCGCTTGATCCCGCCGTCGCCTGGCCCGGCCATCGGCTGCCGGTCGCCGGCGAGGACGTCGAGCGTCAGCTGATGCAGGCCGCCGCCGCGCCCGCCGGCGGCTGACCTGAGCATGGGCAAGCGCGGGCGTCAGCGACAGCGTGAGGCCGGCCCGCAGGCCGGCCGCCAGGGCCAGCTGCTCGCGGCGACGTCGACCTACACGGATGCCGACGGCAACGAGCTCGAACTGCGCGGCGCGCTGACCGCCAAGGCTCGCTCGGAGTACGCGGCCGTTCTGGCCGGCGGGCACCATCAGGAGGACGCCTGGCAGCGCGCCACCGAACTGCTGTTCGAGCGGCTCGCCGTCGGCTGGACGATCTCGGGGCTGCGGACCTGTCGCCAGCAGGAGCTGCTCGCGCGTTACCGGATCGCCACCGCGGACGAGCGCCGGTTCGTGCGCGAGTCCCTCAGAACGCACCTGCACGAGAACTTCCCGGAGATCCAGGCACCATGATCGATGCTGACGCCTTCGCCGCCCTGATCGCCGACTGGTGCCTCGAGGCCCGGCCCGGCCAGCAGATCCTCGTGATCACGACCACCCGGGGCCAGGCGCCCGCCGTCGCACTCCACCGCGCGCTGCTCGAGCGCGGCGCGTGGCCGCTGCTGCGGCTCGCGCCCGATGGTGTGACGCCGGACTTCTACCGGTACGCGCGGCCCGCGCAGATCGACTCGTTCGCGCCGCTCGAGCTCGTCGAGGCCCGCGCGGTCGATGCGCGCGTGGCGATCCAGGCACCTTCGAACACGACCGAGCTGACCGGCACTGACCCGGCGCTCGTCGCGCGCGCGGCGCGCGCACGACGCCCGCTCCAGCTGGCGCGCAGCGCCTCGCGCTGGTGTAACACGATCTGGCCGACGCCGGCCCTCGCCCAGCAGGCGCGGATGAGCGATCGCGAGTACGCGGCGTTCGTGGAGCGCGCGCTGTTCCTCGACCGTCCCGATCCGGTGCAGGCGTGGCGAGAGCTGGCCGCGAGGCAGGCCCGGCTGGTGGAGCGGCTCTCGACCGTCGCCGAGGTGCATATCGAAGCCGATGGCACCGACCTGCGCCTCAACGTCGCGGGCCGGACCTGGATCAACTCCGACGGGCGCCGCAACATGCCGAGCGGCGAGGTCTTCACCGGCCCGCTCGAGGATTCGGCGACCGGGACGATCCACTTCGGCGTGCCCTCCGATGTGCGCGGCGCCGAAGTCGCTGGCGTCGAGCTGACCTTCGTCGCCGGCGAGGTCGTGTCGGCGCGTGCAGAGCGCGGCGAGGAGCGGCTGCGGGCGTCGCTGGCGACCGATCCCGGCGCCCGCTTCCTCGGCGAGCTCGGGATCGGGACGAATGCCGGCATCGATCGCGCGACCGGCTCGACCCTGCTCGACGAGAAGATCGCGGGCACGATCCATCTCGCGCTCGGACGCTCCTATCCCGAGACCGGAGGCATGAACAGCTCGGCCCTGCACTGGGATCTGGTCTGCGACCTTCGCCAGGGCGGACGCGTCAGCCTCGACGGCGACCCGTTCATCGAGGGCGGGCGCATCGTCGAGTAAGTTTGGACGCGTGACCAACGACCACGACTGCAAGCAACTAGCCTGATGCGCCGCACGAAGATCGTCGCGACGATCGGGCCCGCCTCCCGCGAGCCCGAGGTGCTGGTCCGGATGATCGAGGCCGGGCTCGACGTCGCGCGCCTGAACTTCTCCCACGGCGACCGCGAGCTGCACGCCGAGAACGTTGTCCGGGTCCGCGACGCCGCGAGCCAGGCGGGCCGCCAGGTCGCCATGCTCCAGGACCTGCCGGGCCCGAAGCTCCGGATCGGGTCGCTGCGGGGCGGCTACGCCGAGCTGAAGCCCGGCGACAAGCTCGTCCTCCAATGCGGCGTCAACCTCGAGGGCGACGAGCACCTGATGTCCGTGAGCTGGGGCGGCCTCGCCGGCGCCGTCGACCCCGAGGACATCGTCTACCTCGCCGACGGCGCGATTCGCCTCCGCGTCACCGCGGTCCGCGAAGGGGACGGCGAGATCGACACCGCCGTCGAGATCGGCGGCTCGGTCGCCACCCGGCAGGGCCTCAACATCCCGGGTTCCACGCGCGGACTCGAGGCGGTTCCCGAGGAGGATCTGGAGATGCTGCGGTTCGGCGAGTCGATCGGCGTCGACCTCGTCGCGCTGTCGTTCGTGCGGACCGCCGAGGACGTCGAGAACGTCCGCAGGCACACGCGCCTGCCGTTGATCGCCAAGATCGAGAAGCCCCAGGCGGTCGACGCCGCCGAGGACATCATCAGGGCCGCCGACTGCGTGATGGTCGCGCGCGGCGATCTCGGGATCGAGCTGCCGATCGAGGATGTCCCGCTCGTCCAGAAGCGCCTGCTCCGGATCGCCGGCCAGCTCGCTCGCCCGTCGATCACCGCGACCCAGATGCTCGACTCGATGGTCGCCTCCAGCCGCCCGACCCGCGCCGAGGCGACCGACGTCGCGAACGCGATCTTCGACGGCACCGATGCGGTCATGCTCTCGCAGGAGACGGCGGTCGGCCAGTACCCGGTCGAGGCGGTCGCGATGATGGCCTCGATCGCCGAGCGCACCGAGCACGGCCTGCCGTATCGCACCTGGAACGAGCAGCGGGTCCGGCGCGACGCGCGCGACCCCGCCTACACGGTCGCCTACAGCGCCTGCGCCGCCGCCCACGACCTGCACCTGGCCGCGCTCGTCGTCCCGACGCTGTCGGGCCGCTCGGCGCGGCTGATCTCGGCGCACCGCCCATCCGTGCCGATCCTCGCGCTCTCGCCCGGCAAGGAGACCGTTCGTCGGTGCGGTCTGATGTGGGGGGTGCAGGCCGCCTCGATGCGGCGCCACGAGGTGACCGAGGCCCTGATCGCGGACGCCGCTCGTCGAGTGGTGGAGCTCGGCTGGGTCAAGCCCGGCGCCCGCGTCGGGATCACCGCCGGGTTGCCGAGTGGCCGTCCGGGGACCACGAGCCTGCTGCAGATCCAGCGCGTGTGACCGTCTTCATCCGTCAAGACAACCGACGGGTCGTCTCGACGGATGCTCCACGAATACCGGTGACGAGCCGTCCCGGCTCGCGCTTACGACAGGCTGGACGCGGTTCCACGGTGCGGACGGGTCGAGGGGGAAGCCGACCGGGTCCGAGCGGGCGTTTGAGTTCTGACCTGAACTCCGGATGTGGCGCGCCGGCGCTGTTGCACGAGCGTGGCGGGTTCACCTCCATCGCGGATGGCCCGACCCAGCAGCAGGAGGATTCCTCCCACGACGACGGCCGCGAAAACGACGTTGAGAATGACGATGCCCATGACTGGTCTCCTTGATCTGTTCTTGCTCGAGTCAATTACTAGCCAGTACGTATCGTCGAAAACGTCCGTAAGCTGACTGTCGGAGCCCAGTAGGGGACACATAAGCGGCCGTCGGGTTTGCCGGAAACGTGGGCGGTCCCGGCCCACTTGCGGTCCCAGCCCACTTGGATACAAACCGCGCCCTCCCCGGGCACTTTCTGTATCCAAGTGGCGACTCGCGCCCAGCGACTACATCCAACGCCTCCGCGGGGCGGGGCCTAAACCTAACTAACTCGAGACCCCTAAATGGTCGATGTTGGATCCGTGGGGGGCGAGGGTGCCGCGGCCTCGGGGTCCTCTCGCCCGGACGGAACCCGCCTGATCGCGATCGAGTACCAGACGACGATTGCGAGCAGCAGGCAGATCGGCAGCAGTAGCGTGAGCAGCGCACCGGCGAGGAAGGCTGCGATGGGGATCACTGGCATGGTCTCCTCAGGTCGTGATCGCCGCGCCTGCTGAGGCCATGGTCCCGTCGGCCTGCAACCAGCGATAGAAGCCGATCACGAACGTGATCGTGTACGAGATCGAGCCGGGCACCCACATCACGCCTGCGGCGAGCTGCTGGTCGGTCAGCGGCACTGATCCCGCCCGGACGGGTGGGAAGGGCGGCGTAGTAGTGGTAGATGGCGTGTGGCACCAGCACCAGCGTGATCGCGAGGACCCAGCCGACGACCATCGCGCCGACCGTGTAGGCGATCCGCATCGGCCAGAGCAGCCGCGGGCGCAACGGCCCCGGGTCGATCACCCGAGCCCAGAACAGCAGCCCCGTGAAGAAGAACATCGCGTGCTCGCACACGTGCACGGCGCCCGAGGTGAGGGTCGCGTCGTACGCGGCGGGGATGTGCCAGGCGAGGAGCGTGACGTTGAACAGGATCCACGCGGGCAGCGGCTGGGCAAGCGCTCGCAGCGGCGCCGTCCAGCCGGCATGGCCGATCGTCCGGGCGAGCGCCGTGCGCGGACCGAGCGGCAGGGCGCGCCACATCGTCGGCCACGGCCTTCCCAGCAGGATCAGCGGCGGCGCGATCGTGAGCAGGATCACGTGCTGCACCATGTGGACCCAGAACAGCTGGTCGGCGTAGTAGTCGATCGGCGAGTCCAGCGCGATCACGATCGTCGCGAGTCCCGCGAAGAACGCCGCCGACCTGCATGGGCTTTGGTCGCAGGCGTCCCCGCGCGCCGAGCACGTACAGCGCCGCCGATGCCAGCACGTAGACGAGGCCCGGATCGAGCAGCCAATGCCCGAGCATCGGTCAGACGATGTAGAGGACGATGTAGGTGATCAGGCCGATCGCGACGAAATAGGCCCAGTAGAACGACGAGGTCTCGAGGCCGGCGCGAATCAGCGCCTCCTCTCCGCAGGGGATCTCGATCGGGCGCGGGCCCTCGCGCCGCACCCGCCACGCGCTGGCGACCTGCACCTCGATCCAGTAGATCCCGAGCAGCGCGACGATCGCGTACAGCGCGGTCCAACCGAAGAACACGGAGGCGTAGCCTCCCGAGGCGGCGCCGAAGTCCAGGGTCGTGTATTCGAAGAACTGGAGCGCCACCGCCAGTAGCGAGAGGACGATCGTGACGACTCCGGCGAGGACCACGTCCACTTCGGGACGTTTCACCGCCATCCGGTAGACAACGCCGCCGAGCAGGTACAGCGCTGCGATCGCCACCCCCAGCCCCTTCGATGGGTGGACCTGGCCGATCTTCCAGCTGTGGTTGTCGTCGAGCGCCTGCAGGTAGAAGTACGCGAATACGAACGCGGCGAAGAAGAACGAGATCGAGCCGCACAGCAGCCGTCCGGAGGCCCAGACCGCGCGCGGCTGCCATTCGCGCGGCTCGGGCTCGAGGTAGTCGGCGCCAGGAGCTGAGGCAGATGCTTCCATCGACTATTCGCCTCCACCGGTCGCGAGCACCGGACACCGGCGCCGGCTCGACGCCGTACGGGTACGGGTCCGGGTCGAAGTGCGGCGTGCGCGCGAAGTCGTGCAGCGGCACCGGCGTCGGGAGCTGCCACTCGGTCGACTTCGAATGCCACGGGTTCGGCTCGGCCGGTTCACGCTTGAACACCAGTGACCACACGACGTTGTACAGGAAGACCAGCATCGAGAGCCCGAGCACGTACGCGGATGCCGACACCCAGTCGTTGAGCGCCTGCATCGACGCAGGATAGGTGATCACCCGCCGGGGCATTCCCATGAACCCGAGCGCGAACAGTGGCGCGAAGGTCGAGTTGAACGCGATGAACATCACCCAGAAGTGGATCTTCGATAGGCGCTCGTTCAACTTGACGCCGTACATCTTCGGCACCCAGTAGTAGATCCCGGCGAAGAAGGCGAACACCAATCCACCCATGATCGTGTAGTGGAAATGCGCCATCACGAAGAAGCTGCCATGCGTGGTGACGTCGCTCGGGACATCGGAGTTGAACACGCCCGAGATCCCGCCCCAGAGGAAGTTGAACGCCCACCCGATGCAGAAGAGCATCGGCACGGTGAACCGGATTCGTCCGCGCCACAGTGTCCCCATCGCGACCAGGAAGATGAACCCTGTCGGCAGCGAGATCAGCTCGGTGGAGAGCATGTAGAACGGCCGCAGATCGGCGTTCATGCCCGACACGAACAGATGGTGTTGCCAGACGAAGAAGCTCAGGAGCCCGATGCCGAGCATGCCCGCGACGGCGAGTCGGTAACCCCATAGCGGCTTGCGCGTGAACACCGGCAGCAGCTCGAGGACGATCCCGAAGCCTGGCAGCGCCAGGACGTAGACCTCGGGATGGCCGAACACCCAGAACAGGTTCTCGAACAGGTACGCACTGCCGCCGCCTCCTGCGATGTAGAAGGCGGTCTGCACGGTCCGGTCCATCGCGCCCATCAGCAGCGCGGCGATCAGCATCGGCGCCGCCAGCATCATCAGCGCCGCCGTCGAGAGCGTCGCCCAGACGAAGATCGGCAGCCGCGACCAGGTCATGCCGGGTGCCCGCATCGTCACGATCGTCGCGATCAGGTTGAAGCCGAACAGCGTCATCGACAGGCCGACGCAGGCGAAGAACCCGATGTACGCGTCGTATCCGGCGGTGCCCTGGTCGCCGAGCGGCTGGTAGCCGGTCCAGCCGGTCTGGAAGCCGCCGAAGAAGATCGTCGAGAGCAGGATCACCGATCCGGCCATCAGAATCCAGAATGTGAGCGCCTCGATCCGCGGGAACGCCATCCGCCGGCTGCCGATCATCACCGGCACGAGCCAGTTCGCGAACGGGCCGAGGATGCCCGACGTCATGATCCCCATCATCATCGAGCCGTGCATACCGACGAGTGTCAGATACTGGTTGGCGCCGAACACGTGCACGTTCGGCTGGAGCAGTTCTGTGCGGATCATCATGGCGTTGAGCCCGCCGATTCCGAAGAACACCCCGATCCCGATCATGTACTGCTTGGCCACGACCTTGTGGTCGGTCGACAGGCTGAAGTACCGGAGCAGCCCTTCCTGCGCGGCCTCGTGTTCGGCCAGGCTCGGCGGATGGCCGAGCATCCGCTTGAACGGATAGTTGCCGAATCCGAGCCCGATCAGGAAGCCGACCACACCGAGGAGGTAACCCATCATGACCGCGATGTCGTTCTCGCCGGCCTCCTGGCTGTAGTACGTGAGGTTCGCACCGTGGATGTTGAGGCCGATCGCGTGGTAGCCGATGAACCAACCGGCGATCCCGAAGATGACCCCCGTCGCCATGTTGAAGCCGATCAGCCTCCTGAAGCCGGACTGGGGAGCCGGGATCGTCGCTGCGATGGCGCTCATCCACCTCTCCTTTGTGGCGCCGGGAAGTACTTGAGCGCGTATCGCGGCAGGTTGGCCGTCGCGGGCGCATACTGTTGCTGCTGCTGGGTGATCCACGATGCGAACTGCGCCTTCGGGACGACCTCGCCGCTGTTGAACATGTAGCCGTGCCACAGGCCGCACAGCTCGGCGCAGCGAACGTTGAAGTTGACCGGGCGCAGCGTCGTCACGTAGGCGATGTTGTCCTCACCGGGGTTGGCGTCGACCTTGACGCCGAGCTGGTAGGCCCAGAACGAGTGGATCACGTCGAGCGAGGTCACGTGGAATTCGATCAGCCTGTGCGCGGGCAGTTCGAGCTGGCGGGTCTCGACCCCACCGTAGGACGGGTACCGGTAGGTGAACTCCCACTGCTGCGCGATCACCTGCACCTGCAGCGGCGGGTCGTCCTTGCTCGAGGCGGGGATCGCGATCGGGTTCGGACCCTGGCCGCCGCCGGAGCCGTCCTGCAGCAGCCGGACGGAGCCGTAGCCGGCGAGGAACAGGACGATCGTGGTGGTGACGACCAGCCACCAGAACTGCACGCGCGCGTCGCCTCTGATCGCGGGCCCGTCGACGACGACCTCGGGCTCGCGCTCGCGAAACGCCCAGAGCGCGTACGCGAAGTACACGAGCACAGCCAGCGCGACCGGCGTCGCGGTCGCGAGCAGGACCGTGTTGTCGACCACCTGGCCATGAGATTCGACGGTCGCGTTGCCGGGCGGCATCCCGGGCCCGAAGACGAACACGACGAGCGGCAGCATGATCGCATTGGCGAGCAGCCACAGCAGCACGACGTTGCGGAAGTGATGGGACTCGTCGGTCACGAAGTCATACGACCTTGACGAAGCCGTCCATATAGCCGACCGTCTGCATCGGCCCGCCCAGGCCCTCGATGTAGCCGGCCGCACAGGGCACGAAGCACTGCCAGCGGTACAGGCCCTTCGCGGGCGTCCGGAAGCTGAACGAGATCGTCTCGTGCGCCTGACCGAGGGAGCAGGGCGCCTGGCCGCAGGCGTTCTTGGCGTTGTCGGGGACGCCCTCGAGCGGCACCGACAGGCCGATCTGCGGGATCGCGAACACGTGTGAGGCGGCGTTGGGATTGATCGCCTTGACGGCGCTGCCGTCGAGCGACATGACGCCGCCGACGGTGCCGCTCACCTGGCTGATGAACGGGTTGCGAAGTCCCGAGTCGCCGTCGAACTGGTAGATCGTGACGTGGACGAGCGTGTGTGCGGGCACCACGAACGTGGTCTTGTGCTGCCAGTCGCCCGCGCTCGCGTTGACTCCGTAGAACGAGACCCAGAGCGGATGCGGGTCATTCGGCTCGGCGGCCGGCACGGTCGCCAGGTACAGCTGCTCGCCCGCCGCCGTGTGCGTCGCCGCAACGCTTCCGGGCACGTTGATCAGGTACAGGCCGATGTACAGGCCGATCGCGGCGGCGACCACAACCGCGCACAACCCCACGACCAGCCCACGCTTGGCGTTCTCGCTCACGATCGGCTGGCCCTCTCCATCGGAGCGCATCCTTACTGCTCTGCAATCGTTTGTCAATGGCAGGAGCAGCAGCTGCGCGGGCTTCGGTGACGGCGGCCGACGCGCTCCACTGATCGGGGCTTGGCGCGCTTCGGCGGGCCAGCGACAACGTGAGGAGATTCTCATGTTTGTGCGGTCGGTTTGCAGCCGCGCGCACCACGATCGCTTCGGCCCATCACGCGATCCGCCGCAGCACCCGCCTCACGTCCTGGGGCCAGAACGGCCAGAAGAACAGCGCCCGCTCATGCCCCGTGGCATCGATCACGTATGCCGCCTCTGTATGTGTCACATAGTGAATCGTGGTGCTCGCGATCCTCTTCGTGACAACCGAGACACCGACCGAATACCGCTTCCAGACACCGGCCAGCTGGGCCGGACGGCCGATCGCCCACCGCCACTGCGGAACGAGGCGCCACTTCGCCACATCCTCGAGCAGATCAGCTCGCGTGTTGGCGTACACATCGACGCTGACTGCGAGGATCACCGGTCGCTGCGAGGCGGGCAGCTGTCGCTCCACCTGGTCGAGCACCTGTGCTTCCAGGGGGCAGAGGTTGCGACACAGAGGGTCGATGAAGGTGACGATCACCGGTCGCCCTCGATACGCGGCGACCGACACCGGATTGCCCGCCTGGTCGTGGAGGAGGAATGCCGGGGCGGGGCGCGCGCCCGCCGGCCAGCTGAAGGGCGGGGGGGTCACGATCGAGCCGGGCGACGGCTGGGAATCCGCAGCGCGGCTGGCCCGGATCGACAAGCCGACCGGGACGGCGGCGACCAGTGCCACGGCCGGCACCGTCCAGCGCAGCGGGACCGCCGGGAACCGTCGGTTCCCGACCGGCGGGCGCTTCGGCGCGGGCGCTCGGACCCCCGGCAGCCGCCTCCAGACCGGCGGGGCTGCTGGGTCTCGCACGAGCGTCCGGCGTCGCCTCGTCCAGATCGCGAGCGCGACGATCAGGACAAGCACGGCAAGGCCCCCTGTCGCGGCACCGACGACGAGCGGCGCGCCGACGCCCTCAGACGCGGTCGCACCGGCTCCGGTCGAGCCGCCCGCTGCGAGCCTCACGCCGCTCGCGGCGGCCAGCCGCCGGACGGCCACCTGCGCGGCAGCGGCGAGCGCGTTGGGCCCGGCCCCGACTCGAACTGCCCCGAGCAGCCGCTCG
Source organism: uncultured Solirubrobacterales bacterium (assembly GCA_963705995.1). Lineage (GTDB taxonomy): Bacteria > Actinomycetota > Thermoleophilia > Solirubrobacterales > Solirubrobacteraceae > Palsa-465. The sequence continues at coordinate 23,087 of CAVPLN010000036.1, read as the reverse complement.
GCGGCGGCCACCGGGTGTCCCGGCCAGTCGAAGCCGAAGCCACCCGGCATCACCACGAGCAGCCGCTTGCCGTACGCCGCGGACAGTTCGATCCCGAGAAACCGGGCATAGAGACCGGGCTTGCGCCACAGCGCAGTGATCGAGCCCAGGTCGTACTCGTCCGAGATGACCGCGACGCGGATCGGGAACCCGGCGTGATTCGCCGCGGCGACGAGAGCGCGTAGCTGTCGCTGCGCCGGCGAGGGGGTGATCGACTGCGAGGTCAGGAACACCTGACCCGCGAGCAGGTAGTCGCTGGCGGGATCGCCGTCCGCGCGCGCGACGCCAGGTGCCCAGATCAGCGCCGAGACCAGCAGCAGGACCGGCAGCAGGACCGGCACGTGCAGGCGGACTCGTGAGCCGTGGAGCCTGAACCAGCAACGCGGACTGCCGACACCCACCCTCTGGCCTCCGATCATCGGCGATGTACCCGGCGACGAGCCCGCGGTGCTCACGCGATCCCCCAGACGCTGTCGTTCTCGTCGATCGCCGCGCCCGCCGCCGAGGGCTGGTCCTGCCAATCGTAGATCCGAATCGCCATCAGGAACAGGCCGGCCCCGGCCCCGAGCGCCGAGACCGTCGCCGCGCGCGCCACGAACGCCGGGACCGCGATCAACACGAACCCGTGCAGGAGCGTGGGGACCATCCCGAGACCTTCCCACAGCGCGGCGATCGCGATCGCGATGTAGGAGATGGCGCCCGGGCGCTGCACGAGAACGCGGAACAGCCCCCACCCGGCAAACGTCAGGATCACGGCGAGTTCGACCAGCTGAAACGCCGACACCGCGGGGCGTCCGTGCAGCTCGCGACCGAAACCGGCGACCGCCAGCGACGCCAGATCCGCGAGCGCGAGCAGGCGGGCGGTCCACTGGTCGAGCCGCGGACGCCGCAGTCGCCAGGCCGCCGACACGCAGAGCAGCAGTACCGCGATCGGCCAGAACCAGAGGACCGACGGCGGCCCGGTATACCAGAGACCACCGGTGACGGAGGATCGCCGGCCGTCCACCAGAATCGGGACGCTCCAGGCTCCCACGAATGAGGCGCCGGCGGCGAGCGCGGTCGCCGCGAGCGCATGGACCCTCCCGTCGTGCCACTCGTAGTCGTGTCCGCCGCTCACCCGCCGCCAGACCGGCGGCGTCAGAGGTCCGAGCCCCGCCGGCGGCATCGACGCCAATGGCGTCTCGTTCAGGTAGCGCATCACCGAGTTGCGATTCACCTGGACGCCCGAGCGCGTGAACCGCAGGTACGGCGCACCGCGGTAGTCGAGCACCACGACCGTCAGGCCGGGGTTGACTCGCAGCCACACCCGCTGATCCCCATCCACCACCTTCGCATCCAGGCCCGCCGGCACGTGAGCCACCCGGGCGAGATAGTCGAGCGCCACCGGCGCCACCGGACCGTGGGCCACCGCCGCAGCGGGCGCTGCCCCGGCGACAGTCAGCACCCCCACACACGCGAGCGCGAGCATCCGGACGCGTGGCACCTTCCATGAATGGCCGGGGCCGCCCGGGGCGAGTTCTCCCTGACGCGCTCGCACGGCTCGTCATCATCGCACCCGCGGAGTGCCGCCGCCTCCGCCGGCGAGCGTCCCTCCGAACCGAGTCGCTCGATCTGCCCGGTCCGGGTCAGTACCGCTTCTCGATCGCGTCGAGCACGGTGACGCTGTCCTCCTCGTCCGAGTTGAACGCCGCCAGGCAGCCGCTGTTGACGGCATTCTCGACGCCGGCCACGCCAGGAGCCTGGTGCGGCATGTTCCCGTGCTGGCCGAGGTAGAGCCCGGCGAAGGCCTGCTGCTGCGCTTGACTCGACGAGCCCCATTGCAGGCAGGAAGTCGCGTAGCCGACCGCCCCGTTCCGGGGGACGACCACGGCGGCGACGAACATCGCCGCGATGATCAGAACGGTCGCTGCCGCGCCCGCGGCCGCCAGCTTGTGACGGCGGACCAGCGCGCGCACGGTCCAGTCCGCGGCCTCCGGGCCGGGCTGCGCGAGAAACTGCGGTTCGGCGGGGCTCCTCATGCGATCGCCGCTCAGTCTGCCACGGTCGCCCGCGTCGTCGACCCTCAGTGGTCGTCGCTCAGTGGTCGTCGCTCGATGAGATGAGGGTTTGATGGTGTGGTTGCAGTCGCTGTGGAAGTGTGGCGGTGAGGCTTGATGGCCGTGAGGGTTGATGGCGGCGATCAGCGCGTTGCTGGCGGCGATCAGCGCGTCGGTCTCCCCCGCCGGAGATCGGTGGCTGGCCGCGCCCGGCTGTTGGGGGTGAAACGGGGGGCAGGCCGGGCCGTGGGTTGCGGGCCGCGGGTTGGCTGGCGGCGTTGTGCGGGTTCTGGTCTGGCGCCGCTCTCCCGGTCGCGTTCAGCGATCGCGGCCTCGCCATCACGCAGCGCCGGGGGGTCTGGACCGGGACCGCATCCCTGTTCACGTCAGGTCAGAGGCCCCCCGCCGCCCCGGCCCCCGCCCCCCCTCACGTCGAGTGATGATGACCCGTAAGTTCCGGACCCCCCCGGTCGTGATGGGGGGGTGTGGAGCTGAGGGGTCTTAGACACCCCTGCGCTCCACACCCCCTCGGATTCGGAGGGGGGTTTGGAACTTGAGGTTGCCCGACCGGGCGGCCCTCAACCCGCACGCCCGCGCGCCGCTGCGGTCGCGGTCCCACGATCCCCGGACGCCCGGGCCTGATACGCACGCAACGGACGCCGCGACCGCGCGCGTTCAGCTTGAGCGGGCGTCAGCCGGTGGCGTGGCGCTGCGCGCTCGCCGCTTCAGCATCCCGCGGCCCGCCCGACGCTGCACCCAGACCCCAGGACCTGCACCTGAATCGACCGACGATCGCTCAGTCGGACCACTTAGGCGCTCACGGACTGCGGTGCCTGCAGTTCGCTCCCGCCCGACTCCGGCAGTTCGCTCCCGCCCGACTCCGGCAGTTCGCTCCCGCCCGACTCCGCGCCGCGGGGCTCGTGACCGAGCAGGCGGTCGATCGCGGCCGGCGGCAGCGGCGGGTGGAACAGGAAGCCCTGCACGAGTGGCGAGCCCGCGCCAATCAGTTCGCGCAGCTGCTCTGGCCGTTCGACGCCCTCGCAGACGATCTCCAGCCCCAGGCTCTCGCCGAGGTTGACGATGCCGCGCGCGAGCTTCGCCTGGTTGGGGTCGCGCTCGATGTCGTCGACGAACGACTTGTCGATCTTGAGCGTGTCGACCGGCAGATGCCGCAGGTGCGACAGCGACGAGTATCCGGTCCCGAAGTCATCGATCGCGATCCGGACGCCGATTTCGCGCAGTTCGCGAAGGCGGGCCACGGCGGCGTCCGAGTCGCCGATCAGCACGCCCTCGGTGATCTCGAGGATCAGCAGCCGAGCCGGAAAGCCCGTCGCCGACAGCGTCTGGCACACGCCCGTGACGAAGCCCGGGTCGCGCAGTTGGCGCGTCGAGACGTTGACGCTGAGCGCAAGGTCGAGGTCCGGTCGCGCCTGTCGCCACTGGCTGCTCTGCGCGCAGGCGGTCTCGAGGATCCAGCGACCGAGCGGGACGATCAGCCCCGTGTCCTCCGACAGCCCGATGAACTTGTCGGGTCCCATCAGTGCGCGCCGCGGATGGCGCCAGCGGACGAGTGTCTCCACCCCGACGACGCGGCCGCTCTCGGCGGTCACGATCGGTTGGTACTCGAGCACGAACTCCCCGGCCTCGATCGCGGCGCGCAGCTCGCCGGTCAGCTCCAGCCGCTCGACCGCGCGATCGTGCATGTCCGGCTCGAACGTGCGGACCGCGGCGCCGCCGTCGGCTTTGGCCGCATACATCGCGATGTCCGCGTTGCGCAGCAGTTCTTCGACGCCGGCTCCCAGCGACGTCAGAGCGACGCCGATCGAGGCCGTGACGCGCAGCTCCCGGTCGCCGATCGTGAACGGATAGGTCAGGGACTCGAGGATCCGATCGGCCACGAGCCGGGCGTCCTGATCGGATGAGTCGGTCTCCAGGAGCACGGCGAACTCGTCGCCGCCCAGCCGCGCCGCGGTGTCGGTCGGACGCAGGATCGCGCTGATCCGGCCGGCCACGCCGCGCAGGAGATCGTCCCCGAGCGCGTGCCCCAGGCTGTCGTTGATCATCTTGAAATCGTCGACGTCGAGGAACAGGACCGCGAAGCCGCGCGCCGAGCGCTGTGCGATCGCCACCGCGTGCGAGAGCCGGTTCTCGAACAGCGACCGGTTCGCGAGACCTGTCAGGGAGTCGTGATAGGCCTGGTGACGCAGTTCGTCCTCGAGCGCCTTGCGCTCGGTGGCGTCGCGCATGCTCAGCACGAGGCCACAGATCGCCGGATCGGCGACGCGATTGTTCGCGACCACATCGAATGCGCGCCAGCTGCCGTCGGCGTGCCTGAGCCGGATCGTCAAGCCCTGGGTGCTCGACCCCGTCAGGCCGCTCGCCAGGAAATGCTCGACGAGGATGACCTCGTCAGGGTGCACGAGCGAGGTCAGCGGCTTGCCGATCAGCGCCGAGGCGCCGTGACCGAGGATGCGCGTGATCGACGCCGCCTGCCAGCGGACGGTGAGGTCGGTGCCGACGACGGTGACGATGTCGCCCGCGTGCTCGAGCAGCGCGCGCAGCCGCGCCTCGTTGTGGAACTCCATCGCCTCCTGCGCGGCTTCGACGGCGAGCCTTCGGCGCAGCCGGTGAACCCGGATTGCGATCAGCAGGAGCGCAAGCAGCCCGAGCACGAGCGAGCCCATGAACGCGGTACGAGCGGCGCTCGACGCGGCGGCCGCGACGCGGCTCTCGGCTGCAGCCTCGCGCTGGGTATCGCTGTCGAGCCTGTCGACCGTCTGCGTGAAGTTCTCCTGCGCGCTGATCAGGGCCGGCGTGATCGATTGCCCGTTCGCCGCGTCGAAGATCGCCGTTCCGAGCGTCAGGACCATGCGTGCGTCGGCTCGCAGGCCGATCGCGAGCGGGTGATCCAGGGTGGACAGCTGACCGAGGGTCGCGTACAGCTGTCCGACGACGGCCCAGCCGCGGGCGATCAGGTTCTTGCCGACGCTGATGCGCTGATCGCTGTGGATCTCGACCGCCGACAGCGCCTCGCCGCGGACCGCATCGAGCTCCTGGCCGTCGGCGCGGATCGTCTCGAGCAGGATCTCGGTTCGTTCGTGGCGCTGTGCTCCGACCTGTGCCGTCTGTGCGACGACGACCATCGCGACGGCGACCAGTACCGCGGTCAGGACGAGAACGAGCTGAGCCCAGGCCGTCGCCGACCACCGTGCGAGCCGCCGCCACGGCCGCCAGGTCGACGCCCGGGGACGTTCGGGCATGCCTCGCAAGCGATGCGGTCTGGTCATCCCACCTGTTATCGGCTCGAAGGCGCCGCGTCCAAAGTGTTGAGCGAGGCTCAAGTACGACGGGACGCGTGTCGATCGTGACGCTGATGACAACAATTTCCGGTTTATTGGATTCGTCGTTGCTGGGCTCGACGCTCACACCGGAGCAGCAAGCCGCACAAGCTCTGCTCGGGGGTGCCGCGGGGACCTCGGCCGGCGCGCGGCAGACCCCCGCTCAGGGGGCCGAAGCGGCGCTCGTGGGGCTCAGCGCGGCGGCGGCGAGGGCAGGGTCCGCGGCCGGCGCTCAGGCGGCGACTCAGGTGCCCAGCGCGACGATCGCCTCGCTGCTCGTCTCGGCGGTGGCGGCGGAGATCAGTTCACCCGGTCCCACCGCCGCGTCCGTCTACTCGCTGCTCTCAGCGAGCGAGACCTATCTGCTGACGCGGGCCTGACGGAGACGGACGCACTGAGCGCCCCGCTCGCGGGTGCCGGCTGGCCGGCACGGCACCCGCTCGGGCTCGTGCCTGGCTCGGGCTCGTGCCTGGCTCGGGCTCGTGCACTGGCTCGGGCTCGTGCCTGGCTCGGGCTCGTGCCTGGCTCGGGCTCGTGCCTGGCTCGGGCTCGTGCCTGGCTCGGACCCTCACTCCGGCGCGAGCGTACGGTCGGCGAAGAACTCCGCCTCCTCGCGGCCCAGCTCGGTGGCGGGCGGGTCGTCGTAGAACCATTCGCGCGCGATCCGGTGGAAGTTCGCCCGCGTCCGCAGCTGGGCGAGCACGGCGAGCGTCAGGACCTCCATGCGCCGTCCGAACAGATGGTCCGGCGGCGCCGATTCGTGCCGAAGCTGGTGGAAGTACTCGGACCGCGGGTCGCTCATGTCGATCAGCACCTGGGTCGCGTTCTCGGGGGTCAGGTCCACTTCGGCATCGATCGTGTACCACCACGATGCGGCGCGGAAGTGCTCGAGCACGCGGTCCGCGTCGAAGCGCTCGGGCTCCGGGAAGAACCCGACCTCGGCGCCGCGGGCCATGATCGTGTCCTTGTCGCCCTCGATCACGGCTCGGATGATCTCCAGCTCCAGTTCGAGCGCCTTCGGCGGCATCCGCTTGAACAGCCCGAAGTCGACGAACGCGACCCGGCCGTCGGCGAGCAGCATCGAGTTACCGGGATGGGGATCGCCGGAGAACTGTCCGTGCCTGTACAGGCAGCCGAAGTAGAAGCGGAACAGGATCTCGCCGATTCGATCTCGCTCGGCCTGCGGGTAGCCCCTGATCTCCTCGAAGCCGGTTCCCTCGACGAACTCGGAGACGAGCACGCGCTGGCGCGAGAGCGACGTGACGACGCCCGGGACGACGATGAAGGGATGGCCGCGGAAGATGCGCTCGAGTGCGCGCTGATTCTGCGCCTCGAGCTCGTAGTCGAGCTCCTCCTCGATCCGCAGCCGGATCTCCTCTCCGACGGCCTGCACGTCGATCCCGGGGGCGATCCGTTTCGCGAGCCGGAGGATCATCCCGATGTTCTGAAGGTCCGCCCGGACGGCGGCGGCAACGCCCGGATACTGCACCTTGACGGCGGCGTCCCGTCCATCGGTCAGCCGCGCGCGGTAGACCTGGCCGATCGACGCGGCGGCGATCGGATCCTCGTCGAAGTCGTCGAAGATCTCGCCGAGCTTCGCTCCGAGCTCCGATTCGATCACCTTGCGCATGTCCTTGAAGGTGACGATCGGCGCCGCATCGCGCAGCGCCGCGAGCCGCCGCTGAAACTCCTCGCGGTAGTCGGCGGGCACCAGCCCGGGGTCGATGAAGGAGAGGACCTGGCCGATCTTCATCGCGGCGCCCTTCATCGTCCCGAGCGCGGCCACGATCTGCTCCGCGGCCTCGATGTGACGGCGCTCGAGCGCCGCCGACTTCCCCTCGGGCGAGCGGGTGACGTTCGCCGCCCTCGTGCCCGCCTGGCGCAGCGCCTGACCTGCCGCGAGGCCGCCGATCTTGGCGGTCCGTCGCACGCGACCGGTCGGGATCTTGTTGTCGGCCATCAGCCGACGGTCACCTGCGAGCCCGGCACGATGTCATCGGCGCCGTCGGGCCAGCGCACCCATGCCTTGTGGCCGCCGTCGTAGTCATCGCCGAGCAGGATCAGTGTCGCGGGCTGGCCCAGCGCGGTGCACGGTCCGGTGCCCTCCGGGTCGAGCCCCCGCCAGATCCGCACGAAGCGATTGTGCGCAAGCTCCTCGGCGACCGTGGTCGGATCGGTGTGCCCGGGGTGGATGCGCGTGTCCGGCGGGAGCGTCAGCAGCGTCTCCATGATCGAGCGCTTGAGGTCGCCGTAGGTCGTGTGACCTGGTGCGCGCACGCCCCCGACCGAGCCCTTGAACAGCGTGTCGCCGGTGAACACGTCGGTGCCGCCCGCAAGCAGCGAGATCATCCCCGCCGTGTGGCCGGGCGTGTGGAGCGCCACCAGCTCGACCTGACCGCAGCGGATCGTCGAGCCGGGCTCGAGCGCGCCGGTCGCGGCCGGGACGCGCTCGCGCTCGAGCGGGTGAATCAGGACCGGCGTGCCGGGATGGTGTGCCAGCACGGTGTCGAGCTCGGCGACGTGATCGTGGTGATGGTGGGTGAGCAGGACGTGCGTCAACGACAGGCCGCGACCGGAGATCAGCTCGAGCAGCGCCGCGACCGGCCCGCCGGCATCGATCATCACGGCCTCACCCGCCTCCTCGTCGGCGACGAGATACGTGTTCGAGAGCCACCCGTCGCTGATCGAGCGCTCGATGATCACCGCCATCAGGCTCGCTCGATCAGCTCGATCCGGTAGCCGTCCGGATCGCGCACGAAGCAGATCCGTGAGCCGCCTTCGCTGACGGTGTACGGCGGCCGCTCGGGCTCGATCCCGCCCTCCTTGAGCTGCGCGAGCGTCGCGTCGAGGTCGCCGGCCGTGATCGCGATGTGGCCGTAGCCGGTCCCGATCTCGTACGGCTCGCTGCGGCCGAAGTTGAACGTGAGCTCGAGTCGCGGCTCGTCGCCGTCGCCGGGCTGGTTGAGGAAGACGTTGATCGCCTCGTCGCGGATCGGCATGCGCCGGACCTCTTTGAAGCCGAGCGCCTCGTAGAAGGAGACCGAGCGATCGATATCGGTGATGCGGTAGCAAGTGTGAATGAGGGCCATCCGTCCAGTCTATGGTCCTGTGGACCTCCGGGAGCCTCTATGCTTGACGCACCTGGAGTGTCGGCGGCCGGCTGCGCTCCGGGCTGTGATGGCCAGCCGGCAGGCGGGGTTCCGTGAGGTTGCGGATCCAGGGGTACGCCCGTCGATGTGGGGCAACAACATGGAAAGCGCACCGGAGAGCGTCAGCGTTCTGCTCATCGACGAGGGGCCGGCACGGGCTGAGCCACTCCGGCGATTGCTCGCCGAGTCGCGCACGCCCCGGTACCGCGTGCGCACGGCGACCTCACTCGACGAGGGCATCGAGGCGCTCGTCTCCGAGGACTTCGAGCTCGTCTTCGTCTCGCTCGCCGGTGCCGATGCCGACCAGCGCCTCCCGAGACTGCACGAGACCGTCCGCGAACGGGCGGTCGTCGTCAGCGACCTGCGCGACGCGCAGCGGATCGGCCGCATGGGCTCATGGCGGGTTGAGCTTCCCGGCGGGACGTGGAGCTGGTCATCGGAGCTGTTCCGGCTCGTAGGGCTCGCGGTGGTCGATTCGGCCGAGGAGGTGCCCAGCCTGTTCGACTACGTCCACCCCGACGATCGCGAGCGGATCCGCACCGCATTCGAACGGGCCCGCCTCGGGAACCCGTTCGAGCTCGAATGCCGGCTCGTCGCCGCCGACGGCGCCTACCGAAGTCTGAACGTGATCGGGCGTCCCGATCCCGAGCACGCCGGCCTCGTCGTCGGGACGGCCCAGGACGTGACCGAGCTGAGGGCGGTCGAGCGCGCGCTGCGCAGGTCGCGCGGCGAGCTGGTCGCCCAGCGCGAGCTGCTTGCGGGCGTGCTCGACCACGCTCCGATCGGCATGGCGATTGCCGAGCCCGACGGCCGCTTCCTGCGCGTCAACCGGGCGCTCTGCGAGATCCTCGGCTACTCGGAATGGGAGCTCCTGCGCCTGTCGCTCGACGAGCTCGCCCACCCCGACGATGCCGCCGCGACCAGGCAGGCCGTGGGATCGCTGCTCGCCGGGGAGCTCACGACCGTTCGCTCCGAGACGAGGGTGCGACACCGTGACGGCCATGCGATCTGGGGCGAGCTGTCGGCGTCGTTGATCCGCGACGAGGACGGCCGGCCGCTGCGAGTGATCGCCCAGCTCGCCGACATCTCGGAGCGCAAGGGGATCGAGCGGGCGCTGCGCGAGGAACGGGATCGCACGGCGGCGATCATGGCCGCGATGGGGGAGGGCTATCTGCTCACGGCGGGCAACCACATCGTCGAGGTCAACGACGCCCTCTGCGCGATCACCGGTTTCTCGCGCGCGGAGCTTGTCGGCGCGAGCCTGCCATGGCCGTTCTGGCCGGCCGAGGCGGAGTCGGATTACCGCCGCCTGCGCGACGAGATCATCGGCACCAACGGCGGCGCCGTCGACTGGCAGCTGCAACGGCGCGACGGCTCGCGCTTCGAAGCCGAGATCACCGTGCGGGCGGCGCTCCAGCCCGATGGCACTCCCCTCGGCTGGGTCTCGACGGTCCGCGACGTCAGCGAGCGCCGACGCTACGAAGCCGAGCTGGAAAGGCTCGCGACACACGATCCGCTGACGGGTCTGGCGAACCACCGGCTCTTCCACCAGCGACTCGCCGAGGAGATGGCGAGCGCCGTCCGCCACAGCCGCCGGCTGTCGGTGGCGATTCTCGACCTCGACCACTTCAAGACGATCAACGACCGCTACGGGCACGTCGTCGGCGACCACACGCTCGTCGCGGTCGCGCAGCGCCTCTCGACCGTGGTCCGCGAGGGCGAACTGCTTGCCCGCGTCGGCGGCGAGGAGTTCGCGTGGATCCTCCCGGGCGCGGACGCGGCGGGCGTGCTGGCCGCGGCCGAGCGCGCGCGCCACGTGATCCGCGACCGGCAGATGTCCCCGATCGGCAGGCTCACGATCTCGATCGGCGTGGCCACGCGCGAGCTCATCCGGGACGCATCGGTCCTGTTCGAGCACGCCGACCAGGCGCTCTACCGCGCCAAGCACGAGGGGCGAGATCGCACGATCATCTGGAATCCCGACGCCGCCTCGGTAGTAGGCTCTGGTCACGTCGATGGCTGAGAAGAGCAAGATCGCCCACCTGCTCGAGCGGCTCGCGCAGGGCGTCGCGGCGCACAACCGCGAGAATCCGACCCACCGCACCTGGGGGGTCGGGATGGCGCACTTCGACATCGAGCGGCTCGGTTTGGAGGAGGGCGAGGAGATCCTCCCCGGGATCGTGCTCCAGGCCGACGGCGGTTTCACCGGAGCGTTCCGGATCCTGTGCGACGGCGATCATGGCGAGGGGCACGTCGAGGAGGAGGAAGAAGAGATCGTCGACGCCGTCGCCGACCGGGAGTTCGAGCGCGAGCAGGAGTTCGAGATCGTGCGTCCGGGTATCGGGACGCCGAGCCCGCTGCGCCCCCCGCTCTGATCAGCCCGGCGCCGGTAGTCCGGCCCGCAGCGCGATCTGGTCGGCGAGCATCCGCACCGTCGAGCACTGGAGGCCGTGCCGCGCGCCGGCCCGCAGTACGGCGCCCTGGATCGCGTCGAGCTCCGGGATCCGGCCCGCCGCCAGGTCGCGCTGCATCGAGGAGCCGAGTTGCTCGTGGGCAGCGTCGAGCTCGGCGATCGCCGCGCCCGCCTCGAGGCCCGCGCCCTCGGCGTTCGCGACGGCCACCGTCTCTTCGACGCAGCCGACCATCAGCTCGCGCCACCGCCGGTCGCTGCGGACGGCGCCGAGCAGCCGGCCGGAGACCGCCGTCGTGCACGCGAGCGCGTTCAGGCGGACCAGCTTCGACCACATCACGTGCGCCTCGCTGCCGTCCAGACGGCATTCCAGCTCGGCCTTCGCGAGCGCCTGCGCGAGCTCGGGCAGGCGCGCCGCGAGCACGGGGTCGGCGGCCGCCAGATCGATCCGCGCGCCCGGGCTGCTCTGCACGATCACGGCCGGCGCCGGCCGGTCGGACTCGATCCGGATCACGCCGGCGGGCACGCGCCCGGCTCCGAAGCGGGCGCGCAGCACGGTCAGATGATCGAGTCCGTTGAGGAGCGGGACCACAAGCCGTGGCTCGGAGCCGATCCGCTCGAGCGCCGCGCTCAGCCCGACCGCCTTGGTTGTGACGAACAGGACGTCCACCGGTTCGTTCAGCGACTCGGCGGCAGCGGGATGCGCCTCGAAGTCGCCGAGGAGGCGGCTCCGCACTCGCAGACCGTCCCGGCGGATCGCCGCGGCCGTCTCTGGGCGCGCGACCACCGCCACGGCGGCCCCGGCGCGCGTCAGCGCCGCGGCCAGGAAGCCGCCGACGCCACCGGGTCCGAGTACCGCGAAGCGGTCCATCCCGGCTCAATCTGGCACAGCGTGGCCGCGCGGGTGGTTCAATGCGCTGCAATCACATCGGAGCAAGGAGGGGCGAGGATGGGCGGAAACCTGAGGTGGGCGGCCGGGCTCGCGTCGTTCACGATCGCCGGCGCCGGATTCGCGGCGACGGCGGCGGCGCATCCTGACAACCACATGCTGCCGGCGCGGTTCGCGTCGCAGCCGACGATCGCCCAATGTCAGCAGACGATGGGCATCAATTGCTACAACGCGTTCGAGCTCGAGCGCGCGTACGGGACGCTCGGGTCGTACGCGCGCGGCGTCACCGGCAAGGGCACGACGATCGTGATCGTCGACTCGTTCGGGTCGCCGACGATCCAGAACGACCTGACCGTCTACGACAGCACCAATCTGCTGCCGGCGCCGCCGTTGTTCAACATCATCACGCCGGCCGGCAAGATCCCGCCCTGGGATCCGACGAACACCGACATGGTCGGCTGGGCGGAGGAGACGACGCTCGATGTCGAGATGGCCCACACGATCGCCCCGGGCGCGAACATCCTGCTCGTCGAGACGCCCGTCTCGGAGACCGAGGGCGTGACCGGCTTCCCGCAGATCATCGAGGCCGAGAACTACGTGATCGACCACCACCTCGGTGATGTGATCAGCCAGAGCTTCAGCGCGACGGAGCAGTCGTTCGTGAACGCGTCCGGTGGCTTTGAACCGAGCCAGATCCTCGGCCTCCAGAGCTCCTACGAGAACGCCGCGGCCAACGGCGTGACCGTGCTCGCCGCCACGGGCGACTCGGGCGCGGCCGACGTCGGCGCCGACGAATCCACGTATTTCGACTTCCCGGTCGTCTCCTTCCCGCCCGACGACCCGCTCGTGACGGCCGTCGGGGGGCTCAATCTGTCGCTCAACGCATTCGGTGGGCGAACCGCTCCCGACACGGTCTGGAATGACCCGAACTCGATCTGCGCGAGCCCCTGCGCCGGCAACGGCGGCCTCTCGGTCGTGTTCAGCCGCCCCTCCTTCCAGGACTCGGTGCAGAGCGTCGTCGGCGGGGCGCGGGGGCTGCCCGATGTGAGCCTGAGCGCCTCGGTATCGGGCGCGGTCAACACGTACACGAGCTTCGTCGCGCCCGCCGCCGGCGTTCCCGGTCCTGGCTGGTACGCCGAGGCGGGGACGAGCGAGGCGACGCCCCTGTTCGCCGGCGAGGTCGCGCTCGCCGATCAGATCGCCGGCCGCGGGCTCGGCGTGATCAACCCGTATCTCTACGAGATGGGCGACGCGACGGGCTCCGGCCTGACCGACATCACGACAGGCAACAACACGGTCACCGTCAGCCAGGCTGGCGACACGTTCGTCGTCCCCGGCTACAGCGCCGGACCGGGCTACGACCTGGCCAGCGGCATCGGCGAGCCGAACGCCTCATTCCCGGCCCAGCTGGCCGCGCTCGCCACTGCGCCGTGATCTCCGGACCGCGGGTCGAATAAGCGCAAACCGTTAGTTAGCGCCGATTCGACCCGCCCCCGGGTTGACTCGCGGCTCATGCGGCACCGATACCTTTACCGGCGTGGAAATGCAACCGGGACTTCTCGCGCGCGGGCCCTGGGATCCGGACGACGTCCGCGTCTCGTGGCTGCCCGAGCCGTTCGTCCCGGAGCCCGGGGCGGCTGCCGCCGCCGACCGCCTGCTCGACGGTCTCCGCGAGCGCGGCTCCCCGAGCCACGACGGCCTCGCCGCCCGCCTCGTCAGCTTCGAGGCCTCGGCCGTGGGGCTGACCCTGCAACTGCAGCCCGTCCGCTGGGCCCTGCGACTGCTGCCCGACGACGCGGTGCGCAGCATCTCGGCGCTGTGCGTGGTCCGGGCCGCTGACGGCAGCTGGCTCGCGGGGCGCCGGGCGGCGTGGCTCGCCTCATGGGCAGGTCGCTGGGCGCTCGGGGCCGGCGGCGCGGTCGAGCTCGATGAGAACCCGGCCGACACGCTCGGGCGCGAGCTGCTCGAGGAGTGGTCGGTCGAGGCGGAGCGGATGACGATCGAAGCACTCGTGCAGGCGCCCGGCGGGACGGTGCTGCTCGTCGGGCAGGCCTGGCTGTCGGAAGGCGCGACCGTCACGCCTGATTCCGAGCACGATGAGTTCGCGTGGTGGCCCGCCGCGGTCGACAGCTGGCCCGATGAGGCCGACGCGCCACTCCGGCACATGGGCGCGCTGCTCGCGGACGCGTGATCGCGCGGATCGCATGGCCTTTCCGCGGTTCATCACCTTCCGGCGCCTCGAGGCGGTGTCGTTCACCCACTCGTGCGTCTATCTCGTGCTGCTGATCTGTGCGTTCGCGCTCGGGAACCCCGAGCCCGCGACCTTCATCTTCGGTCTCGGTCACGGACTGATCTGGATCGCGATGTCCCTGATCTGCCTGGCGGCGGCGCGCGCGCGGGTGATTCCACTGTGGCTGGGCGTGACGGTCGCGGTGCTCGGGGGACTCGGGCCGTTCTGCGGAACTGTCGGCTTCGTGATCGAGAGCCGCCGCCGCCACGCCGCAGCCACAGTGGAATCGGCCATCTAGTCGTTACAGTTAGCCGGCAGAGCAACTGATGGCTGTAGAGACAGGCACCCACCAGGTCACGATGCCGGCGATGGGCGACTCCGTCGCCGAGGGGACGATCCTCGAGTGGCACAAGGGCGTCGGCGACTCGGTGGCCGCCGACGAGACGCTCGTCGAGATCTCGACCGACAAGGTCGACGCCGAAGTTCCCTCGCCGATCGCCGGAACGGTCGTCAAGATTCACGCCGCCGAGGGCGAGACCGTGGCGGTTGGAGCGGTGCTCGCCGAGATCTCCGCCGACGACGCGGGCGCAGTCCCCGATTCCAGCGAGACCGGGGGTCCGGCGGGCGATCCCGTGCCGCCGCGGGTGATCGACATCGTCACGCCGACGGGCGGCGAGAGCGTCACCGAGGGCACGATCCTCGAATGGGCGGTCAAGGTCGGCGACGCCGTCAGGGATGGCGACACGGTCGTCGAGATCTCGACCGACAAGGTCGACATGGAGCTGCCGGCTCCCGCCACCGGCACGATCACCGAGATCCTGTTCGAGGCCGGCGAAACCGTCAGCGTCGGGGCAGGTGATCGCGCGGATGACGGCGGGAGCGGGCCCCGCGGCGAGTCCCGCAGGCAACGGCGCTCCCTCGGCCATTGCGGCGCCGGCGGATGTGGCCGGGATGGGGGTCGCCGGCCCGCAGGCCGGCGACCGGGAGAGCGGCGCCGTCCCACCGGGGCAGGCTTCGCCCGTCGCCCAGCGGATCGCCGCGGCGCAGGGCATCGACCTCGCGCACGTGCGAGGCAGCGCTCGGGGCGGGCGGATCGTGAAGGCGGACGTCCTCGCCGCCGCGAACGGCGGCAACGGCGCGACCGCGACGCCGCCGCCCGCCGCCGCCCCCGCCGGAGCGGTCCGGATCCGCGGTGGCGCGGCGATGCTCGCGCAGTACATGGACGAGAGCCGTCAGGTGCCGACCGCGACCTCGTTCCGCACGCTGCCCGTGACGACGCTCGACGCGCGCCGCCGCCAGCTCAAGGACGCCGGCCTCAAGGTCTCGTTCACGCACCTGATCGCCTACGCGATCGCGCGGGTCGCAACGCACGACCTGCCGGTCATGGCCCATCACTTCCTCGAGCGCGACGGCGCTCCCCATCGCGTCGATGACGGAGCCGTCAATCTCGGCCTCGCGGTCGACGTCGAGAAGCAGGACGGCAGCCGGACGCTGATGGTCCCGGTGATCCGCGACGCCGGCCGTCTGTCGTTCAAGGACTTCCTCGCGGCCTACAACGATCTCGTCGACCGAGCGCGCACGAACACGCTGACCGCTGATGACCTGATCGGCGCGAACGTGACCCTGACGAACCCCGGCGGGATCGGCACGATCGCCTCCGTGCCACGGCTGATGGTCGGCCAGGGCACGATCGTCGCGACCGGCGCGATCGGATACCCGCCCGGACTCGGCGCGATCGGTGCGTCGATCGGCGCCGAGAAGGTCATGACGATGACCTCGACGTACGATCACCGCATCATCCAGGGGGCCGAATCCGGTCGCTTCCTGCAGCAGGTCGAGTCGCTCCTCCAGGGCGACGGGGGCTTCTACGAATCCGTCTTCGCCGATCTCGGCGCCACGCTGCCGCAGCTGCCGCCGGCGCCCGCGCCCGAGCCTGCGCGTGCGGTTGCCGCACCCCCAGGCCTTCCGACCCAGGCCGCGCCCGCCGCGGAGGTGACCGAGGAGCTGCTGCAGGCGGTCCAGGCCGCCGTCTCGCTCGTCAAGGCACACCGCACGCACGGCCACCTCGCCGCGCGGCTCGACCCGCTCGGCCGCGAGCCGGAGGGGGACCCGGCGCTCGACCCCGCGTGGCACGGTCTCACGCCCGAGCTGATGGCCAAGCTGCCGGCGCGCATCATGCACGTGTGGGTGCCGGGCGAGACGCTCGCAGATGCGCTCCCGCATCTGCGGGAGACCTACTGCGGGCCGATCGCCTACGAGATCGAGCACATCGCCTCGCACCGTCAGCGTCTGTGGCTGCGGGAGGCGATCGAGTCGGGCCGCTATCGCCAGCCGCTGACGTCCGACGAGCAGCAGGCGCTGCTCAAGCGCCTGACCGAGGTCGACGCACTCGAGCGCTTCATGCATAAGGCATACCTCGGCCAGAAGCAGTTCTCGATCGAGGGGCTCGACATGACCGTCCCGATGCTCGACGAGCTGATCCAGCTGTCCGCCACGAACTCGGCCCGCGAGGTCGTCGTCGGGATGGCCCACCGCGGACGCCTGAACGTGCTCGCCCACAACCTCGGCCGCCCGTACGACTCGATCTTCGCCGAGTTCGAGGGCTCCTCGACGCTCGAGCCGATCACGACGATCCCGCAGGGCGGCACGGGTGACGTCAAGTACCACCACGGCGCCGAGGGCTCGTATTCGCTTCCGACCGGGGAGTCGATCTCGGTGCGGCTCGAGTCCAACCCGAGCCATCTCGAGTTCGTCGGCCCGATCGCGATGGGCGCCACGCGGGCCGCGCAGACGACGCGCCAGGGCCCGCACGCCCATCAGGACACGAACGCCGCGGTGCCGGTGATCCTGCACGGCGACGCCGCCTTCCCGGGGCAGGGAATCGTCGCCGAGGCGCTCAACCTGCAGGCGCTCGACGGCTACACGGTCAGCGGCACGGTTCACCTGATCCAGAACAACCAGGTCGGGTTCACGACCGATCCCGAGGATTCGCGCTCGACGACCTGGGCCTCGGATCTCGCCAAGGGCTTCGACGTGCCGATCATCCACGTCAACGCGGATGACGTCCCAGCCTGCATCTCGGCGGTCCGGCTCGCGTTCGCCTTCCGGCGCGAGTTCGGCCACGACGTCCTGATCGACCTGATCGGCTACCGGCGCTTTGGCCACAACGAGGCCGACGAGCCCGCCTACACGCAGCCCGAGATGTACCTCGTGATCAAGAAGCACCCGCCCGTGTCGGAGGTGTTCGCGCGGCAGCTGATCGCGGCCGGGGTCGTCGGCGAGCAGGAGCTGACGGAGATGACCGACCGGGTCTGGGCGGTGCTCAGCGAGCAGCACCAGCAGCTCAAGGAGCGAATCGCCGCCGCCAAGGAGGTCGAGGACTCGACCGGCGAGTACCAGCTCGACCGCTCGCCCTCGCCGGAGGTCAGCACCGCGGTTGCGGTCGAGCGCCTCCGGGTCCTCAACGAGGAGCTGCTCCAGGTCCCCGACGGCTTCACCGTGCATCCCAAGCTCGTCCGGCAGCTCGAGCAGCGCCGCGAGGCGCTCGCGCCGGATACGGCGGAGGCGGGGATCTACTGGGCCCACGCCGAGGCGCTCGCGTTCGCGTCGCTGCTGACCGAGGGGATCCCGATCCGTCTCACCGGTCAGGACGCGGAGCGCGGCACCTTTTCCCAACGGCACCTCGTCCTGCACGATCCGAAGACGGGCCAGGAGCACTGCGCCGTCCAGCATCTCCCGGGTGCGCTCGCGCCGATGGAGCTCCACAACAGCCCGCTCTCGGAGATGGCCTGCCTCGGGTTCGAGTACGGCTATTCGCAGGAGGGGCCGGAGACGCTCGTCCTGTGGGAGGCGCAGTTCGGCGACTTCGCCAACGGCGCCCAGGTGATCATCGACCAGTTCATCGTCTCGGGGCTCGCCAAGTGGGGTCAGACGTCCCGCCTCGTGCTGCTGCTGCCGCACGGCTACGAGGGCTCGGGTCCCGAGCACTCCTCGGCGCGGCTCGAGCGTTTCCTGCAGCTCGCGGCCGAGGGGAACATCCGCGTCGCCAACTGCACGACCCCGGCCCAGTACTTCCATCTGTTGCGCCGCCAGGCCCGGATCGCCAAGCAGCGCCCGCTGGTGATGATGACGCCGAAGAGCCTGTTGCGCCTTCCGGTTGCGGCCTCGCGGCTCGAGGAGCTGTCCGAGGGGCGCTTCCAGCCGGTGCTCGCGGAACCGGGCACCAGGGCCGATCAGGTCAGCCGCCTGCTCCTCTGCAGCGGCAAGATCTACTACGACCTCATCGGTCATCCCGGGTGGCCCGAGACTCCCGGCGTCGCGATCGGCCGCGTCGAGCTTCTGTACCCATTCCCCCAGCACGAGATCCTCCACCTGATCGGGACCTATCCGCGGCTCCGCGAGGTCGTCTGGGTGCAGGAGGAGCCGCGCAACATGGGCGCGCGCGCGTACATGTCGCAGCGGCTGCGCCAGATCCTGCCGGACGGGCTCAAGTTCGGGTACGTCGGCAGGCCCGAGCGGGCCGCCTCCGGCGAGGGATATCCGATCGCGCACTCGCGCGAGCAGCAGCGCATCGTGACGGCCGCGCTCGACCTCGAGCAGCCGGTTTCACAATATCCCCGCAGGTTGCCGGGCGACCGCTGATACCTTCGCGCGAGGATCGCAAGCCTCGCGTCAAGGAGTCAGCCAGTGTCCGAACCTGAGGAAGCTCGCAGGACCCGGCGGAAATTCCTTGTGGCCGGCGCCGCCGCGGCCACGGGCGCTGTGGTCGCGCCGCCCGGCGCGAGCGCGATCTCGCGCCGGCCGGCGCGGCTCTGGGCGCGCTCCGACCTGCTGGGCCCGAGCGCCGACCAGGCTGCGGCGCTCGCGGTCCTCGGCCGGACCGCGCTGCGGGCGCCGGGGTCGCTGCCCGACCCGTCGCTTCCCGCCGGCACCGACACGATCCCGCAGATCGAGCACGTCGTCGTGCTGATGATGGAGAACCACTCCTACGACAACTTCCTCGGCATGCTCGGCCGAGGGCCCTACCAGCTCGCCCGCGGCGACGGCTTCACGATCGCGCCCGACGGCTATCCGGCCAACAGCAACCCGACGAGCGACGGCGGCCGGCAGCGCGCCTTCCTGATGCCGACGACGTGCCAGTTCAGCGGCGCTCCGACGCAGGAGTGGGAGCAGTGCCACATCCAGTACGCGAACGGCACCAATCAGGGGTTCGTCACATCCGGATCGGGGGTCGTCGCGATGGGGTACTGGACCGGTGACAGCCTCCCGTTCACCTATGACCTTGCGAGCACCTTTCCGGTCGGCGACCGGTGGTTCTGCAGCGTCCTCGGTCAGACCGACCCGAACCGGCGCTTCCTGATCGCCGGCACCTCGATGGGGATGACCGATGATGCCTCCCTGTCGTCGCCGGGTCAGGATGTCGCACTGCTCCTGACGCCGCCGAACGGCACGATCTTCTCCCGCCTGCAGGACGCGGGGATCAGCTGGCTCGAGTACGTGGACTCGTCGAGCACGCTCACCGGCGCGACCGAGTCGCTCTACCCGACCGTCGATCTCAGGTACGAGAAGACGAACGTGAAGCCGTTCAGTCAGTTCCTCGCGGACGCCGCCGCCGGGACCCTGCCGCCGTTCAGCCTGATCGATCCGAACTTCGATACCGAGTCGCAGGAGAACCCGCAGAACATCGTCGTCGGCGAGGCCTTCCTGCGCCAGGTCGTCGAAGCGGTCGGCGCCTCGCCGGCGTGGCGCCAGACGATCCTGATCGTCACCTACGACGAGCACGGCGGCTACTACGACCACGTCCCGCCGCCGGTCGCGCTCGCACCTGACGGCGTCCCACCGTTCCTGATCAAGGGCGACCGGCCCTTCGATGGCTTCCATCGGTACGGCTTCCGCGTTCCGTCGCTTGTCGTCTGCCCCTACTCGAAGCCGAACTACGTCTCGAGCCTCGTCTACGACCACACGTCCGTGCTCGCGTTCCTCGAGCGGAAGTTCAACCTGCCGGCGATGACCTATCGCGACGCGAACGCCAACGATCTCACCGACTTCCTCGACATGAACGCGATCGCCGCCGGACAGCCGACGTTCCCCGAACTGCCGCAGCTTGCCGACGCCGGCGATACGCCGCAGGCGCTCCAGTGCTCGACGACCGGTCCGGGGACCGTGCCGCCGCCGGCGCCACCACCGCTTCCGATCACCGCTCGGTTCACCTGGGTGGGCGTCGGCCTCCTTGCCGGCGGAATCGTCGTCAAGCTACAGGCGAGCCGCAGCGAACTCGACGACGTCGCCGTGGAGCTGCAGCAGAATGCCGCGACGCTGGCGTCGGTCACGATCGGCGTGCTGTCCGTGCCAGTTCAGGAAGTCGTGCTACGGCTCGCGGGTGGTCTACCCCCCGCCGGCGAGTACGTCGTGGCCGCCGTCGCCGGCGGCGTCACGCTCGCCACGCAGCCGATCTCGATCAGCTGATCGGCCGCCCACGATGCCGGCGAGCCCACAGGCCGCCAGCATCACTAGGAACGGCTCGAGCGGCTCGCGGAAGCGCGGCGTCTCGGCGTTGACGAGCACGACCGAGAGCCACAGCAGGACCGGGATCGCCCACAGCCAGCGGGGCAGGCCGCGCGCCGGGCGTGTGAACAGGCCGGCGGCGGCCAGCAGCGCCAGGACCCAGAAGCTCGCGACCGCAAAGCGCGCGAATCCGAGCGGGATGCCGATCGACGCAGCCGACGCGCGCCACGCGGCCGAGCCCTCGAGCTCGAGCAGCCGCAGCGTGTTGTCGGCGGCGACCTCGAGCGGGGCGAGCGGGTGCGCGCCGATGTAGTCGAGCGCCTGGTGTTCGAGACGCCCGTCGAGCTCCGGTTCGGTCAGGGACGCCGCGATCCGCGCGATCGCATGGTCGGCGGGGATGTCACCGTAGAACCGCCACTTCCACGGCGGGTGCTCGGCGGCAGCCGAGACCGGGTTGTAGGTCCCGGCGAGCGTGATCCCGGCCTCGTCGGTGACCGGCACGAACGTGTGCAGGTCGACGGCGTCGCGGATCACCCATGGGGCGACGGTCGCGAGGGCGACGGCGATCAGCAGCGCCGGAGCCGGGAGGGGCCGCCGTTCGACGGCTGTGCGGAGGCCGCGAACGGCAAACGCCAGCGGGAGCGCGAGGACGATGCCGTTCGCGTGGGTCAGCGACGCCAGACCGATCAGGATTCCTGCCGCGCCGGTCCACCGCATCGGGTCGTGCGCCCGCCGGGCTCGCAATGCGGCGTAGATCGCGGCGAGCATCAGCGCCGTCAGCAGGTTCTCGGCGGTGACCACCGTCGAGAGCTCGATCAGGGCCGGGTAGATCGCCGCCAGGGCCATCGAGAGGAGCGCCAGGTCGACGCCGAACAGCTCGCTCGCCACCAGGCCGATCAGGCCGACGATCAGCGTTCCGATCAGCACCTCGGTGATCCGAGCGCCACCGGCAGTACCCGCGACCGACCGGCTGTCGCCGGTCAGCAGGTCCGTGAAGGCGAGCAGGAAGGGCAGTCCCGGCGCGAAGTACGCGGTCGGGCCGATCGTGCTGCCGGCACCGCCGTCGCGGCCCGAGTAATCGCCGCTGCGCGCGACCTGGGTCGCCAGGCTCAGGTACGAGCGCGCATCCCCGATCGGCCTGTACGGCGCTCGCTCCACCTCGACGAGCCGCAGGCCGAAGCCGACGATCAGAAGGATCGCGGCTGTGCGCGCCGGGTGGGCGAGGACCAGCGCGCGCGCTCGGGTCAGCCGATCCCGACGATTCCCGAGCAAACCCAGTTGGACGCGCCGGAGCCACCGTTCCAGATCCGGGCCGCGATGGCGTCCTGCTCGGCCTTCGGGGCCAGGTACGCGGCCGGTCCGCTGCCACCGAAGTCCCGCCATGTGCCGGGAATGATCTGGTAGTAGCCGGACGCGCCGGCGCTGTTCGGCGGCAGGTCCTGTCCCCCCGATTCGCAGAGGACGATCGGATACGGGATCGCCCAGCCGGCGGACGAGCTGAGCCCGGCACCGCCGGCGTAGCGCTCCTGCGTCGCCATCGCGGCGGCCCGCGCGGCCGCCGCCTGCTGGGCTTGCACTGTCGCAATCGCCTGCGCCAGCCGCGCCCCGCGGGCCTGCGCCGCCGCCAGCGCGGCCTGCTGCGCCGACTGGAGGTGGACGAGCGCGGACTCGCGCGAGTCCAGCAGCTGATTCATCCCCGCGAGCGCCTCGGCCTGGGTGAACGTCTGCGAGAGCGCCTGGGAATCGCCGTGCTCGAGGAGCGCGAGCCGGCCGGCGGCGGCGAGCGTCCGTCGCTTCGCGACCCGGGTGATCGCGATCATCGTCTGCTGGGCGCGCTCGGCGTCGTTCAGGAACTGCATCCGCTCGAGCAGGTCGTTGAACCCGTGCGCGTCGACCACGACCGAGACCAGGCTCGGCTTCGCGGCCTCGTAGCTGGAGACGAGTTGGTCGGCGAGGATCGTGCGTGCGCGGGCCAAGCGGGCACGCAGGATCACAAGTTGGGCGTGCTCGTGCGCGACGGCCGCGCGGGCTCCGAGCAGCGACGCATCGTCGCTCGCAAGCGCGCTGCGGACGTCCGCCTCGCGGTCCTGGAGGAGCGCGACCTGGTTGCTCAGCGCGCCGATCTCGCCGCGGAGGCTCGCGAGGCTCGCCGACAGATTCCCCTCCTGCGCGCGGGTCTGACTCAGCTCGGAGCCGAGCTGATCGAGGCTCATTCCGCGTGCGGAGCCGGCACCGAGCGCCACGATCGCGCCGATCGCGGCCGACCCGAGCAGGACGGCGACGAACAATGTCCGCAGCGGCCCTGCGTGGCGGTCGTGATCTCCCATGGCACTCGCCCGACGGCTCCCCGCCTTCCCCGATCTTGCAGGGAAATCAGGCGCGGCCACGATAGCAAAGCCGGCGCGGGCTCGCCCTTGCCGGGAGAGCGTCCTCTTGACTGTGATCGGTAGTCGCTGGTTGGCGGGCGATGCGGGGAGGACTGGTACTCGCTG
>CAVPLN010000035.1:0-330916 GCA_963705995.1 uncultured Solirubrobacterales bacterium | reverse complement strand
CCCACGACCATTTCAGGAACGGATATTGGAAGCGTTGAGCGCAGCTCGTATCGCGGGGCAGAACAGAAATCTGGTAGTGGCCGCGACAGGAACTGGAAAAACCGTTATTGCCGCTTTTGATTACGAACGCTTAAAAGCCAATCAGTTAGAGGGATTGGGTCGTCCCTCATTGTTGTTTGTTGCCCATCGAAAGGAAATTTTGGAGCAGGCTCGCGATTGCTTTCGTTTGGTTCTTCGCGATGAGAACTTTGGGGAGCTATTCGTCGGCGGCGATCGGCCACTTAATTGGCTGCATGTATTTGCTTCAGTCCAAAGTCTCCAAAGCGCTGAATTATGGAAACGGCTAGGGACTGACCATTTTCGTTTCATTGTGCTCGATGAAGCACATCATATTGCTGCTTCTAGTTACTGACCGCTATTAGAGCACTTTCGTCCGCAGGTACTCCTAGGCCTCACAGCAACGCCGGAAAGGATGGACGGAACCTCGATTCTGCCTGACTTTGGTGGCGAATTGGCGGCTGAAATTCGGCTACCCGAAGCCTTGGAAGAAAAGCTGCTTTGCCCTTTCCACTATTTTGGAATCAGCGACCCGGTTTCCCTAGCAGACGAGCGATTCTGGAGATCAGGGAAATATGACCTGAACGCTTTAACGGAGGCGTATACCGGGGACGATATTCGAGCTAGGCAACGGCTTGATGCAATTCTGGAAAGCTTGAGGCAATACCAACCAAACCTGACTAACGTCAGAGCGGTTGGCTTCTGTGTTAGTGTGAAACACGCAACGTTTATGGCGGAGGCCTTTAATCGGGCCGGCCACAAAGCCGCCATTATTGTTGGTGACACAGAGAGTAATCTTCGCGAGGAACGAGTTAAACAGTTCCGAGACGGCAGTCTTCCATTTGTCTTTACCGTCGATGTCTTTAGCGAAGGTGTAGACGTACCGGAGATTAATTTGGTTATGTTTTTGCGACCCACTGAGAGTTTAACCGTCTTTCTACAGCAACTGGGGCGAGGTCTAAGGAACCACAGAGGAAAGGATTCTCTCACGGTGCTCGATTTTATTGGTCAAAGCCATCGTAGATACCGTCTGGACAGAAAGTTTGCGGCTTTGATGACCAGAGAGAGGCTGAGAATTGATAGCGAAGTAGAGGCAGACTTTCCGCATTTGCCTCCAGGATGTAATATCCAGCTCGAACGTATAGCTCAGGAGCACGTATTGAACAACATTCGGACCACCCTGCGGGACCTTTCAACATTGGTCACTGAAAGCATCGTCACATTCAAGCAAGACTATGGACTCGAACTCAGTTTTTCGAACTTTGTTAAATGCACTGGAATTTCTGAATTAGCTCTCCTTAGAGACAGAAGTTGGTCGGATTGGAAGGCGCTTGCAGTTCATCGACCTCTGAGCGAAGACGCAGATAGCGAAACGCGGCGGCAGGCTCTCAGACGTATTCTGCTAAGGACCGATTCGAAAACCCTTAGGCAGTTGGCTATCCTTGCGACGTCGGAGGATCTGGAAGCATCGTTGGCTAGCTTATCCGAAGGAGATGCGGTGAGATTGCATTATCTTCTATGGGCGAAGAAGGGATCGGATATCGGTGTCGTGTCTGCGACTGATTCGCTCAGGAGGTGGCTTAAGAGTGATCTAGGGCGGAGCGACCTAAAAGAGATTGTGGAGTGGAGAACGAGTCAGCACGTATTGTCGACCGTTCCTGTCGAGCTCCCGTTCCCCTGCTCATTGGAGCTTCATGCGGCTTATGGCTCGGCCGAGATCAAGGCGGCTTTGGGTTTCTCTTCTCTGCAATCGAGCGGACAAACGGGGGTGGGGGTGTTGCATAAGAAGGATATTAGGTGCTACGTACATCTTGTAACCTTTCGAAAGTCGGAGCGCGATTTCTCTCAAACGACACGTTACCGTGACTATCCGATTAGTCGAAATCGGCTTCATTGGGAGAGCGAATCAGGGACGACACAGGCTAGTTCCAATGGACAGAATTACCTGCACTTTAAAGAACGCGGCTATACCATTCTATTCTTTGCGAGGCTCGAGAAGAGGATTGAAGGCGAAACGGCTCCTTTCTTATTTTTGGGACCAGTGAAAGATCTGATTTCGGCCGAAGGCGATCGACCGATATCCATCGTATGGGATCTTGAGCATCCGATCCCTGCGGCACTTTTTGAAGAAGCGCGGGCGGCCTAGCGGCAGGTGACTGATCAGACTATGTTTGCGTGGAGTCTTGTAGGGAGAGCAGGCGCCGAGCGATTGGTAAATCGGCTGGCAACAGTTGGTACATCTCCAGGTCGCTAGCTTGAATCGTATCCGTCCGACGGGCGTCCTCACTCAACGTCATTGCCTGTGACGTCGTGCGTCACATGAGTGACGCTTGTGGATGCAGAGCGTAATTCCCGACTAAACAAGAGCCGCCGCTGGCTGCCAGCGGGCCGGTGTCAGGGCGCCCAGGTCGTCCTGGTTGGTCATGCTGGGCAGGCGGGAGAGCACGTCCCGCATGTAGGCCAACGGGTCGATGCCCCGACGCTGGCACGATACGATGATCGAGTAGATGATCGCGGAGCGGTCACCGGCGTCGGGGTGGCCGATGAACAAAAAATTCTTTTTACCGATCGCCGATGGCCTGATCGCATTTTCCATGAGGTTGTTGTCGAGCCGGGTGCAGCCGTGCTCGCAGTGGGCGACCAGGGTGTCCCATTGGTTGATCAGGTATTTGCACGCCTTCCCAAGCGGCGACTTCGGCCTCGAGCGCCCGGCGAGCAGGACGGCGGCTTTCTTGAGGAGCCGAAGCGTGATCTCAAAATCGCGCTTGCGCAGCCGCGCTCGCTCCCCAGGCGCAACCCCGCGTTTATCCCATTCGTGTTCCATGTGGTAAAGGTTGCCGATCAGGCGCAACATGAAGCCGGCGGCCACCGGGGCCGTGTCCAGGGCCTCGTGGTAGCCGCGTCGTACGTGGGCAAAACACCCGACACGGACCACTCCCGCGTGATCCTTGGCGAAGCTGGAGTAGGCCTGGTAGCCGTCGCCCTGCAAGACGCCCGTAAAACCTTCCAAGAGCGTGTCCGCCTCCTCATGTTTTCTGGAGAGGCGCCAGTCGAAGACGACGTCGTCCTCGGGCCGACTGATCGCCCAGAGCCAGCCGAGGAGGGTTTCTCCGTTTTTTTCGTCGGGATCCTGGCAGCGGATAGGAGTTTCATCGGCCTGCAAGTAGGGACCCTTGATCAGCCCCTCCCGCATTCGCAGGTAAATCGGCCTAAACCAATCGGCCGCCCCGCCCACCCAGTCCGCCATGGTCTTTCGGGAGAGTTTCGCGCCCCAGCGAGCCGACATCTGCTCCTGTCTGTAGAGCGGAAGATGGTGAGCGTATTTGGAGAGGACCACATAGGAAACGAGCCCCGCCGAGGCGTAGCCTCCCGTAAACGGGCGTTTCATGGCCGGCGCAACAAGCGGCGGCCGGCTCCGGTCCAAAAGGTGCCGGTATTTCGGGCGAACGATCATCCGCTTGTACAGCTGCGGATGCACGATATCGACCTCGAAGGTCGTTTCCTCCCCGATCCGCTCGTACAGGTCCGGGTCCGCCTTCACTTCCGCAGGGATGATCTCGATCGTCTCCCTGACCGGAAGCTTATCAAATATTTCTCCCGGCGGCTGCCGCGGCGCTCCGGGTTTCTGCCGCTCGTAGCTCACCCGCTCCGTCTGTCACCTCCGCAATCTTCGCCTCCAGTTGGCCCAGCGTGAGGAGCAGCTGCGCCTTGTCCTGCTTCTCGTTCTTGCCGCTCCCGAAGAACTGTTTCTTAAAGATCGCCAGCTCGGCCTTCAGGTCCGCCATTCTCCTCCGTCAGGCTTCTCACCTTGCCCTTCAGGGCCTGGTTCTCCTCGAGGACTAGTTCGATCGGAGGCATTGTATAAGTGCTTCATATAAAGCATAATGCGTGCCATCCTTACCGCTCGTACCATGCCTTCTGACAGCCATCTTTCAGATCAATTCCGCCGATCAGCATCGTCAAGGCCTCGGTCGTCAGAGACAGCTTTTTCTGGTCACTGCCCACGGGCCAGGTGAACCGTCCCTTCTCCAACCGTTTCGCTAGAACCCAGACCCCCGACCCATCCCAGTAGAGCATCTTGAGCCGGTTGCGCTCCTTGTTCGCAAAGACGAACAACGCTCCCATCCGGGGATTTTCACCGAGGTGGAGCTCCGCCTCGGCCCACAGCCCGTCAAAATGCTTTCGCATGTCCACCGGCTCCACGCCCAGGTAGATCCTCCACGTCCCGGGAAAGCCGAACATCAGCGCAGCCCCCGGATGAGCACGGCCAGCTGCTTCGCCTCGCTGCCCCTCACGATCAGTCCGTCCGGCAACACCACCTCCAGGCTAAACCCAGCGCCCACCCTCGGGAACCCCAGCTCGACGAACCGCGGCCTTCTCGCCAGGCGGCTCCTTCGACTCCACTTGCGCCTGGCGTTTCTGCCGTAACCAGCCCGCAAACGTGAACGGATTGATCCCCTCCCGCTGCGCGTACGCTCGCTGCGTCATCCCGCTCGCCGCATATCCCGTGATCAACGCCTCCTTTTCCTGAGCGTCCGCAATCCGCCGACCCCTCTCGTCGTGCTTCGCGATTTCGAGCGTCTCGACCACGGCGGAGGATTTCATCCGCCAAGATTATCCGGTTTCAGCGCCGCCGACTAGGAGGTCGCCCGCCGGACGGATACCTTGAATCCATTCTACCTGGTCGTGATCGAGAAGTCTCAATTCGCCTCCGATCCATTTCACACGAAAAGCTTCAATTCGAAAGCTACCATGTTCGTAACAGTAGTCGCTCGACATAAAATGATCTCCTATCTCCGTATCGATGCCCAATTCTTCAATGAGTTCCCGCTTCAGGCACTCTCTTAGAGATTCGCCGTCTTCTACCTTGCCGCCCGGAAACTCCCACTTTCCGGCCAACTTGGACTTCGGCGAACGTCGCGCCAACAAGACCCGACCGTCCCTTTCGATGATAGCTGCAGTTACGAGGCGCACGTTTCCTAGGCTGCGACCGGACAATTTGTGCCGTAAGTCCAACTATTAAGCATGCAGCAAGTGTTCAATTTGCATAGGTCCTGTCACCCCAATTTGTCGTTTCGAAGCCTCGAGGGAGCTCTCAGGCGCTACGAAGAAGAGATTCGATGAGAGCACTGCTGTAGGACTTACGTCCGCTCGTCCTCGTTGACGAAACAACGGGTCTTTGCCTTGATAAATCGTTGCCGTGCCTAATCTACCCAAAGCGTTAGACGAACTTTATCGCTTGAATGTAGGTGTGGTGGAGATTGGTGGTTCGCGTCACGAAAGGCCGCACAAGCCTGTAATGCTCCTTACAGTGTTCGATGTAATCTCCCTGGGCGTATCGACTCCGAATAGGATCGAGTGGACCAAATGGCTGCGTGACCGGTTTCGTGGATACTTCGCAATTGTAAGTTCCGCAAACGACAAACCCACACCCGAGAATCCGTTTTTTTACCTAAAAGGCGACGGCTTCTGGCAGCCCTTCCGGGTGGACGCATCGGGGGAGCGCAGCTTGGAGGGACCGCCTAGCGTTGCTGATGCGGACGATGGACGAGTGTTTGCTCGTTTCAAACCCGATTGGGCTGCGATGGTCTCTGATAAGTTCTCCCGGAGAGCAATGCGCGAGGCGATCGTATCACGTTACTTTCCCTCTTTTCGGAGCGAGATCTTCTCGCTTTATGGAGATGAGCCAGAATTAGACCTGGCCGTTGAGAAAGCGGATGGCCGTTCGTCAGCGTTTAGGCGGAAAGTCGTCGAGATTTACGATTTCCAATGCTGCGCGTGCGGTCTCCGAATTTGGATTCCAGAGAGGGAGCTCACATTTGTAGATGCGGCCCACATCGTTCCCTTCTCGGAGAGCCGCAACGACCACCCGAGCAACGGAATGGCTCTCTGTAAGAACCACCACTGGGCGTTGGACCAAGGTTTGATAGCGCCGGATCCAGAACAAATATGGAGGGTCTCAATTGATATCGATCCGAGGCGCTCTAAAGGGGAGGAGGAGCTTGGGCGACTTAGTGGGCAAAGAATGTTGCTGCCATCGGAGCAAGCCTACGCACCTGATCCAAAGGGCCTGTCATGGAGGTTTGCTCGCCTAAAATATGGCTAAAGGTCCACAGAGGATGCGAAATTATAGATGCTCAGCTGCACCAAGATCCAAAGAAAGATTGTTAGATCGGTGGAACTTGTCGGCTGGCATAGTTCACCTTCATCGGAACCGGGAACAATTAGCTCATAAAGATTCCGTGGTGCCATTCTAGGAACTCTCTAGCGGGCCTCGCACTAACATCATCCGGCAGGACCGCGAGCTTCTGTCCATGCAATGCATAATAGTGGCGTCCATTCTCAAATTCCTCACGTATCCGGCGGCTTATTTCCACACGGTAATCCAGACTAATCGTCATATAGCCTAGATCGAAAAGATTGTGCAGGTCCGAACGAAGCAGGATTCCGTTGTCGATTCGGTGTGGGCCGGCTTCTGCGTAGGGTTTTATATGGCCTGCTTCCAGTGCAGGGAGCGTCTTTTCTCCTGTGATTGCGCAACGACGGGAGTACGCATCGGTTACCAAGACGCGAAAGGCCCCCTGCCCAAGACGGGGATGCACAATTCTCCCTTCCCCATAGCGCGCTTGCTCAGATTCCTCACCGTGAAACTCGGGGAACATCTGAGTTCCAGCGATACGCTCTTGACGGTTCCGGGGAGGTCGTCGAGATCCCGCCTCGGGATGAGATGTACGTCGCCAAAGCACCGCAGAGCTTCCGCTACGGGCTGATCTTGGAGCTGTACGCGTGGGCGCACGCAGCGGGGGTCGGAACGATCGACTCCGCCCATCTCTGCCATTTGCGCGGCATCCGGCCGCGCGTGGTCACCAGTGCGCCCCACAACATGAAGATCACCACGCCGACGGACTACTACGTCTTCCGTGCGCTGTACGAGGCGATGGAGAATCAGCAGATCCTGGGAACGTGATTGAGCACGGTGCGCCGCGTCGTGGCTGGGTGTGAGTCATGTCCGTGACTGATGTGCTGAAAGACGATCTTGAGGCGGCGCTGGCCGATCCGGCGATCCCGTGGGACCGGTTCCGCGGCGCCACCGCCCTCGTCACTGGCGCCACGGGGGTGATTGGGAGCGCCGTCGTGCGGTTGCTCTGCGCAGCAAACGCGTCCAAGGACCTCGGTCTGACTCTGGTGGCGCAAGGGCGCGACCGCAGCAAGGGGCGACGGCTCGCAGCCGAGCTCGACGTGCGGTTCCTCGCGGCGGACGTGCGCGAGCTGACGCCGGCAGCGAGCGGGTTGGGCAGGGTCGACTTCGTCTTCCATGCCGCCGGCGTGACCTCATCGGCGCGCATGGTCGCGCGGCCGGAGGAGGTCCTCGCCGTCGCTGTGGACGGCACCCGCAATGTCCTCGCCCTGGCTGTCTCGCTCGGTGCAGGCAGCGTGGTCTGTGTGTCGTCGATGGAGGTGTATGGCCAAGGCCTGGCCGGCGCCGTTACGGAGAACGACGCTGGGATCATCGACCCGGCCGATCCTCGCAGCAGCTACCCCTACGGAAAGCGGCGGAGCGAGGCATTGAGCGTCGCCTACGCCGTCGAATGCGGCCTCCGCACGACCAACGCCCGTCTGGGCCTCACATTCGGTGCTGGGGTTCCGAACGATCCCGAAAACACGCGGGTCCCGTTGCAGTTCGCACGTTCGGCCCTGAGCGGGCGTGACATCGAGCTTCATACCGACGGGTCAGGGCTGATCAACGTCTGTTATCTCACGGATGCGGCACGCGCGCTCTTGCTGCTCGCCACCAGGGGGGCGGCTGGCGAGGCCTACAACGTGGCCAACCCGCAGGCAAGCATGACGATTCGGCAGATGGCGGAGGTGGTTGCGCGTGAGGTCGCCGGCGGGACCATCAACGTCGTCATGAAGAGGCCCGAGGATATCGAGAGCCGGGGTTATGCGCCGCCCTCCTCATACCTCCTGGCCACGGACAAGATCCGCGCGCTCGGCTGGGAGCCGCGTTACGGGATGGCGGAGATGTATCGGCGGATGATCGCTGCCTGGCAGTCATGAGACCTCGATCACGACGGACTCCCAACCTGGGAGCGCGAAGAAGTCAGCGACCTTGTAGGGAGTGGTGCTGTAGTACGCGTCTGGGAAGACGTGGACCTTGCGAGCACGGGCTGTGTGGACGACATCGCAGAGCCCACTGCGCAGGCTGATGAACGTGCCCGCGTGCTCAACGGCATCGAGCAGTTCCGGTATCTGAACCTCGAGCGCCAGCGTCCCGGCTACGGGGTCCTGATCACCGTGTACGACGGTTGCGACGACATATCCCTGCGACAGGTGGCGCTCGGCGGCTTGCTCCCAGAACGACCACGGAATCGGCAGCACACTCTTGGCGAACGGGGCCATCAGCACGGTCCGGCCCCGGGGAAACTTGCCCCAGATCGAGCCGTCGGCCCGCCCGGCCTGTCGCTGCAAGTCCCGCCCTGGGGCTTGCGGTCGTGACCGGGCCGACAGCTTGTAGACGAGATCCCGGTACATGTCGGTGAACCCCACGAACCGTTCGTCGAGCGCCCGGACGGGCGCATCGTCACCATGCGGCCGGTCATGGTGAGCGATCGTCGCGGTCCGTGTCCCCGCGGCCACGACGGCAGCCACGAGGCCGTCCATCGCGTCCTGCGTGAGGCTGTACACGTGCTCGTGGCCGAAGAGCCGGGCGACCTGGCGGCAGCCATCACCGACGACGGCCAGAACCGCCGGCGGCAGTCGGCGGCCTGCGGCAAAGGCCGGGAGGTATGCGAGTGCCCAGTACACGTCGCCCAGCGCCGCGAATGGGCACACGACCAGATGATGGCCCGGGTGGGCTACCTGGAGCTGGTCGAGCAGCCGCGCTCCGCGATCGCTGTCTCTCCCGGATGCCTCATCAGTTGCGATCGAGAGCGTGCCAATCTGGATGATCTCCCCTGCGTATCTCAGATCCAGCAGCTGCCGGCGCATCTCGCCGTGGAACCGGGACGCGATCAGAACGACCGACGGTCCGCTGACGTCTGTGATCGCTCCCGGGGGGATCACGGGGACTCCGTGCAGTGAGCTGCCCTGCTTTGCCGGGTTGTTGTCGAGGATCGCGGTGAGAGTCATGTCATATCGGGCCAGCCGTCTGCGGACCTGCTCGGTGGCAGCGCCGTGCCCGAACGCGTACAGCGCGACGTCCCGCAGCCGACCGGACCGCTGCAGCTCGTCGATTGCGTTTTGCACGTCGGGCGTCACGATCGGCCGTCAGTCATCCGTCAGACAGCTGATCACGTAATCGTGGATGTGCTGGCCCGCAGTACCGTCCGAGTGCGCGCACAGTGACGCGAAGTACTCGTGCTGGCCGGGAACCCGACCGCCGGATTCCCTCAGCACACGGCGCAGGTACTCGACTCCGCCTTCAGCGACGTACCATTCGGGCCGGGCCCATGCGGTCAGGGCAGCGTTCGGGCCACTGTCCGGAGGTGCCTCGGGCCGGGGCGCGTTCGTTTCCACGTTGACATCCTGGATCACGATCGGCTTGCCGGTGAACCCGAAGAGCTCGACGATCGAGCTCCACTGACCATAGTAGGCGTGCGTGTTGTGGATCGCTCTTTGCAGGTCCGCAGAGGTGTCCACGATGACACGGTCGGAGTGCGTGGCCCGCTGCTGGTAGGCCGTATAGAGGGCCTCGATGTCAGGCACCATGCTTGTGACGGTCGCCCATTCGAGGGGGTGAGGGCGCCACCACAGCACGAGGTCCTCACTCGCTTCCACCAGATCGAGGACCTCATTCAGCTTTCGCATCACGGCTTGACGGTCAGCGGGTGAGCCCATCAGTCCCGAGATCGAGGTCACCTGCAGAAGCACGGTTCTACCGTCGGCCTTCTTGGTCCAGTCCGGCTCGGGAGGCGACCCAGGCGTGCGGACGTAATCGAACTTTGGCGACCCGAGCGGCACCACCTTGTTGCTCGACCACTTCTCAATGACTTGTTGGTCGATCTCTTCCGACTGGACGATCACCTTGTCGAACAGCTCGAAGCTCGGCTGCCCGTACATGCCCGCCACCGGCGGCGCAGCCGATACGTAGTAGGGGACGTACACCAGCAGGTCCGTGTGCGGGCGCAGCGCCGCGCTGTAGAACTCCGGAGCGACACTCGTGACGAGGTTGTTGCCGTCGTAGGGGTTGTGGACGTAGATCACGTCAGGATGCGTACTCTGGAGATCGAACTCCGTGTACGGCGTGATCGGGACTTCGGGGGGCAGGTCGTTGACGCAGATGTGCCAGACACCGGCGCTGCCGCCCGGCAGCCGGTCGGCGTAGGGGAGCGGGACGACGATCGCATCGACCCGGGGATCAGCGTGGGCTGCCGCCCAAATGGTGTGGAGGCTGTCCCACATGGACGCGTTATAGGGCATGAACACGACCGTGTAGGTGATGTCCTTGTCTGCGAGAAGTCGCTGCTTGAGCCCCCGAAGCTGACTGGCCAGTTCGCGCTCTGCCGACGCTGTGCCGGTGCCGGCTGCGGTCAGCAGGCTTTCAGCGGTTCGCGTGATCCGCTCACGCGCATCCGCGTAGGCCGGAGCGTCGATGAGCGGCGCCGCCTCGAGGATGTCGGCGGCCATCCTGCGCACGGAGACTGGCTCGAGGTAGGGGAGTTGACGCGCGCCGTCGAGCATGTCGTCGGCGACTGCGAGCAGGTGGTCACGCTCACGCTTGCGCACCGCGCGACCCTTCCGAGGGGGTCCAGGTCCAGAGTTCCCAGCCGCGGTGCTGCGCAAATCGGCCGCCACCAGATGTCGGGCGCTCCCCTCGGAGCGGCATACGCGCGAACGAGGTTCCGGGGAGCGTGTGTGACATCAGTGCGGGCATGGGCGATCCGGGCATCGGGGTGGCCCCGCTGACCGTGTAATCGGTGGTGGCGCGCGGGAACTTGAGTCAGCTTAGCCCGAGCTGAGCCCGAGCACGCGGGCTGAACCCCGACTCGAAAGGGCCGGGTCCCTCGGTCCGCCCCCTGAGCTCGGTCCGGTCGTCCTCGTCAGAGCTTCGATGACCCTCAGGCCTGCTCGTCTCGGTCCGGCCCTTGAGGGCAGATCCCCCGCGAGCCCCCTTAAGCACCGCGGGGGGCCGCCCGTAGGCGCCCCCCCGCTCCGGTTCCCTCGATGGATCGGATGTGGTGTATGTGGCCCCGTCTGACGGGTGACGGGGTGGTGTGATCCCAGCGACGGGCGTGCACGCGTGCCCGCGGCTGAGCTTGGCTCGCCTCTCGGGCGGCGCTTACGCGCCGCCCGAGTCGGGCGAAAGCTCTTACCCTTGGAGGAGCTTGAGGATTGCCTGTGGGTTCTGCTCGGCCTGGGACAGCATTGAGATGCCGGCCTGCTGCAGGATCTGCTGACCGGTGAACATCGTCATCTCGGAGGCCATGTCGACGTCCGTGATCTGGGCCTGGGCGGCGGTCAGGTTCTCGTTGTAGGTGTTGAGGTTGTCGATCGTGTAGCTCAGCCGGTTCTGGACCGCACCGAAGGTTGCCGCCTGCGCGGAGACCTTGTTGATCATGCCGTCGATCGTCGACAGGGTCGTCGCGCCGAGGACGCCCGGTGTCGTTCCGGACCCGATGGTCCCGAGGGAGAGGGTCCCGACCATGCTCGACATCGTCGCGGTCTTGACGGAGATCGTGTCCTTGTCGTTGGCGCCGATCTGGAACGTGATCGTCGTCGCGGCCGTGAACAGGGAGATGCCGTTGAACTGCGCGGTCGAACCGACCCGCGAGATCTCCGACATCAGCTGGCTGACTTCGGACGTGATCGCTGCCTGGTCGTTCACCGACAGTGTGCCGGAGCCGTACTGGACGGCGAGCTCGCGGACGCGCTGGAGCATCGACTCCACGTCGTTCAGCGTGCCGTCAGCGGTCTGGACGAGCGAAACCGCGTCCTGCGCGTTCGACGCTGCCTGCGTGAGGCCGTTGGTCTGGCCGGTGAGATCCTCGGAGATCGCGTAGCCGGCGGCGTCGTCGGCGGCGGTGTTGATCCTCAGACCCGAGGACAGGTCCGTCATCGAGGTGCTCAGATTGTTCTCCGTGTTGGAGAGGTTGTTCTGGGCGACCATCGCCTCGATGTTGTTATTGATGATGAGGGACATGCCTATCTCCTTGACGGGGCTTTGATGATTTCGTCCCGGCCGACTCCGTGTCAGCCTCTACTGCCACTAATCGCCCGCTCGGACCGGCCCTTGAGCCCCTCCGGACAACTTTCTCTGGAAGCTGGGGTGATTGGATGTGAACTGGGACATGCTCGGATCTGCACGGCCCTGTCAACCGAAGCGGGGGGGAGCGCTTTCGGCGCTCCCCCCCGTGGGTTCCCTCGGTGCCTCGTGTGTGGTGGAATCAGGCGAAAGTTGCTTAGCCTTGGAGGAGCTTGAGGATTGCCTGTGGGTTCTGCTCGGCCTGGGACAGCATTGAGATGCCGGCCTGCTGCAGGATCTGCTGACCGGTGAACTGCGTCATCTCGGAGGCCATGTCGACGTCCGTGATCTGGGCCTGGGCGGCGGTCAGGTTCTCGTTGTAGGTGTTGAGGTTGTCGATCGTGTAGCTCAGCCGGTTCTGGACCGCACCGAAGGTTGCCGCCTGCGCGGAGACCTTGTTGATCATGCCGTCGATCGTCGACAGGGTCGTCGCGCCGAGGACGCCCGGTGTCGTTCCGGACCCGATGGTCCCGAGGGAGAGGGTCCCGACCATGCTCGACATCGTCGCGGTCTTGACGGAGATCGTGTCCTTGTCGTTGGCGCCGATCTGGAACGTGATCGTCGTCGCGGCCGTGAACAGGGAGATGCCGTTGAACTGCGCGGTCGAACCGACCCGCGAGATCTCCGACATCAGCTGGCTGACTTCGGACGTGATCGCTGCCTGGTCGTTCACCGACAGTGTGCCGGAGCCGTACTGGACGGCGAGCTCGCGGACGCGCTGGAGCATCGACTCCACGTCGTTCAGCGTGCCGTCAGCGGTCTGGACGAGCGAAACCGCGTCCTGCGCGTTCGACGCTGCCTGCGTGAGGCCGTTGGTCTGGCCGGTGAGATCCTCGGAGATCGCGTAGCCGGCGGCGTCGTCGGCGGCGGTGTTGATCCTCAGACCCGAGGACAGGTCCGTCATCGAGGTGCTCAGATTGTTCTCCGTGTTGGAGAGGTTGTTCTGGGCGACCATCGCCTCGATGTTGTTATTGATGATGAGGGACATGCCTATCTCCTTGATTTGGCGTTGACTTGAGTCCCAGCCGACTCCGTGTCGGCAAGGATCAGATCGCCAGATCCAAGGAATTGCTTAAGGGCGCTGGACACATCGTCCATCCGCGCGCCGGCGCCGGATCGCCCGAACTCGCGGAGCGAGGGTGGGGAGGGGCGCTCAGGCGCTGATGTCGATCAGGTGTGCAGGAGGGGGGCCATCGCCCCCATCGTCCTCGTCGAACTCGACGCGGCGCGGCGGACCGTTGCTCGCCTGGTCGCCGTCGGGCTCCGAGTAATCCTGGGGCCCCGCGTACGACTCCGCCTCCTCGTCTTCGCCGTCGGCGTAGTCCTGCTGCGCGTCCGACGCGTCCGCGTCGCGACGGCCACTCGGCTCGTCGTCGTCACGGCGCCGCCGCTCGCGGCCCACGCGCTCGAGTGGGCGCACAGGCGGGATCGGCATGCGCGTGTCGCCTGGGGTGATCGGGCGGATCGGATCCATCGTTTCGTTCCCGCTTGCGGCTCATGCCGTCACCGCGGCAGCACTACTCCTCCCGCTGCCGGGCGCGAGCCCTCGCGACCTGCTCGACGGCGAGCTTCATCTCGGCGACCATCAGCTGCCGCCAGATCGTCACGCTGCAAGCCCAGCCGAGCAGGTACCCGGCGACGCCGGCGACGAGCGCCCGCTCGCCGGCGGCGCTGATCGGAACCGACGCCTGCATGGACACGATGAAGGCGAGCGCGAAGCCGAGCAGGCCTCCCAGACCCTTCGCTTTGCGAACGTGGCTCCGGGCCCTCGGATGCGCCGCGACGCTCATCGGGCGCCCGCGCTGGCCGGACGCTCCCCCCGCCTCCGAGCCTTTGCCCTTCTTGCCCTTCGCGCCCTTCTTGCCCTTGGCATCGGCCTTGCCCTTGGCGGCGGCCTTGCCCTTGGCGGCGGCCTTGCCCTTGGCGGGGGCCTTGCCCTTGGCGGGGGCCTTGCCCTCGGCGTCGGCCTTGCCCTCGGCGTCGCTCGTGGCCGGCTTCGTGTCGGTCTCGTCGGCCATCAGATCATGTCTCCGCGGGTGACCGCCAGCGCCACGCGCTGACGATCGAAGATGTAGCGGATCAGACGCTCGCGGTCGGCCTGCGAGATCTGTTCGAAGACGATCGCCCGTTGCGGATCGGCGGCGGCGCGGACCACGCGGCCGAGCCCGCTGACCGGCGCGACGCCGTTCCCGAGCGACAGCGTGAAGTGGACCTCGTTGTCCAGGTCGAGCCCGGCCGGCCCGGAGAGCAGCATGCCCCCACCGCTGATGTTCACTGAATGGGTATCGACGACCAAGCCTTTGTCGTCGTCGATCGTCACGGGTTGCGGCGCTACGACGCGAACGAACTGGCGGCGCTGGACGACCTGCGGCGGGCCGTCGATCGTGAAACGAACGAGATCCTCGCTGAAGCGCACTGCCTTGCCCCGCATGCGCACGAGCCCCCGGGCGCTGCACGATTCGAGCACGAGACCCTCCGCCGGTTCGTCAAGCGCAGGCCCGGGATCGTCGAGCAGGACGAGCAGGATGTCGTCGCCGCCGTCGATGAAGTTGACCGGCACCGACAGCTCGTCGTCGACGGTCAGGTGGCCGCTCATGCCAGGGCGGATCGGCTGGACGTTGCCGTGCTTTGCGGGCCGAGGGGTCATGGCAGCAGGTGGTGGGCGATCGTCACGGGGTCAGCCGCCGAGATCGCGCGCGCGGGGTCGGTTCCGGCATGCAGGAAGGCGACGGGGATGCGGTGGGTCACCGCGATCTCAACAGCGACTCCCAACTGATCTGTCTCATCGGCATGCGTGACCGCGACTGCAGTCGGTCGCAGCCCGCTGAAGCTGGCCAGTGCGCGCCGCGCCGCCTGCGGGCCCAGCGTCGCAGGCAGGGTCACGTAGATCGCGTCGAGCCCCATCGGCTCGAGCAATTCGCCCAGCGCGTCGACTTCTGCCGAGTCGGTCGGCGTCACCGCCGGTGTGTCGACGATCACGAGGCCGCCGATCCGGGCGTCTCGGACGATCTCGGCCAGGTCCTCCCGTGACCCGGCATGCACGGGGACGCCGAGTGGGCGCAGCGATGCGCTGAGCTCGCGGCCACCGTCGGGGGCGTCGATCGCAACGACGCAGACGGTCAGGGTGCTTGCGCGGCGGTAGGCAGCCGCGAGCGAAGCCGTGCACATGCTCTTGCCGGAGCCGCCGGCCCCGACGAACGCGACCGCGGCGCCACCCGGCGGCAGCGCCGGCGCCGGAACGATCCGGCGGGCGAGCTCGGACTGGGCGGCATCGCGGAGCCCACCGGCGAGCGCGACTCCGTGCGCCGCTGCCGCACTGATGAGCTGCGAGGCGAACACATGGCCCGCACCGTGCGAGGTGAGGTCGCCGGCCACCGTGACCGCGGCGGACGTGTCGAGTGCACGCGGGGGCGCGGGGGCCGGAAGCACCGGGGGCGCGGGCCGGCCGCCGAGCAGCCGTGCGACGGAACGCAGCAGCCCGCCGGACCTCCGAGTCACGGGCTCGCTCGGCGCGCGGCGCGCCGGCACAGATGGAGCCGCATGAGTCGGGGGGGTGGGCGGCGCGGCCGCGACGACCGCGGCCGCGACGGCCGCGGCCGCTGCGACCGGTGCCGGTGCGACCGGGCCGGGGGCCGAGGGACCGACCGGCATTGCCTCGAGGTCAGCGGCGGTGGGCATAACCGGCGTCTCGGGGGGCTTCGCCGGAGGGCCGGCAGGTGCGGTCGACGGGGCATGGGGCAAGGCGGGAGCCGCCGCTGCGGGAGGGGCCACGGGCGCCGCGACGGCGGCGCCACCCGCGAGGCCCGTGGGGCGCAGCCGCGGCCGCGCCCGGATGGGGGCCTCAGGTGTGGCAGCTTCGGAGGGCTTGGGTGTGACCGGGCGTCGCGCCGGCTTGGTTTCGGGCCGCGGCTTGGGACGGCCCGTGGGGCGCGGGTCGGGGAGCGGCTGCGGTCGCGCCGCCGGCTTCGCCTGCGCGGACCGGAGTGGCGGCCCGGCGGGCTTGCGCTGCCGCGCCACGGCCGGCTCGGTCTTCACTGCAAGCTCGGGCTCGGGGTGTCGCTTCAGAGCGGGCTCGGGCTCTGGCTCGACCTTCGCTGCAAGCTCGGGCTCGGGCTCGGGCTCGGGCTCGGGCGCCGGCGCCGGCGCGGGCTCTGGCTTGAGCTCGGGCGAGAGCTCGGGCCTCAGGGCGAGCTCGGGCTTGGGCTGGGGCTTCGGCCTGGGCTCGGGAACGACCTCGACCGCCTCGGACTCGTTCGCCGGCGCTGCGGACGCCAGCTTCGGGGGTGTTCGCACCGACTTCGGGCGCTCGTCGCGAGCGATCGAGGCCGGAGCCGTTGCCGCGTCCTCCTCGGCCCACACGGCGGCCGCCTCGCGCAGGCGTGCGAGGAACGCGTCTCCGTCGACCGCGGATGAGCGCTTGCCGCCGCGCCGAACCGGATCAGGGGCGAAGCGCTGCGGGCTGTCGCCGGCGATCTCCGCCCAGCGCGCGACGGGGGATGGCTTCGCGGCTGGGATGGAGGCTTCCGGCGATGGCGCCGGGGCCAGCACAGCCGGAAGAGTGGCAGCTGGGGGAGACGCACCCGGTGGAGACATGACCGGGGGAGACACAGGGGAGGACTCAGCCGGGGGATCCGGAGCCCGGAGAGCTGGGACCGTCGCGGGCGCCGGTGGAAGCGCCGCCGGTGCGTCCGAGACCTGGGCAGGCGAGACCCTCGCAGCCGAGGCCCGGGGAGGCGAGACCGGTGGAGCCGGCGCCTGCGAAGCCGAGGCCCGGGGAGGCGAGACCGGTGGAGCCGGCGCCTGCGGAGCCGAGGCCCGGGGAGGCGAGACCGGTGGAGCCGGCGCCTGGGAAGGCGAGGCTGGGGGAGGCGAGGCCGGGGGAGGCGAGGCCGGGGCCGGATCTACCGGAAGCGCGACCGCGTCCGGGAACGCCTCAAACCCGTCCTCGTCCTCCTCGTCGTCGTACAGGTCGATCGACGGCCCACCGGCGCGAGCCTCGACCTCGACGAACCGCTGCGCGAAGAAGCCGCCGACCCCGCCGACGAGTCCCTCGCGCTCGCGCAGGATGATCGCGTCGGGCCCGAGCTCCTCGCGGACCTGGGGGAGGATGTCGGCGAGCGTGCGGCCGCGATACGTGCGCACCCCGGACCGGGGCGAATCGGGCGTGTGCTCGTCAGCCATCAGAGCCGCCTCGACGGTCATGTGTTGACCACGCCGATCGTCTCGACGCTGATTCCGGATGCGATCTCGTTATACGAGCAGACTGCCAGGTGCGGCAGCGTCGACTCGACGAGCCGGCGCAGGTGGCGGCGAACGCGCGCAGAGCAGAGCAGCACGGGTCGTAGCCCGCCGAGCGCCGCGGCGCTCTCGGACTGGTGGCGCAGCGCTGTGAGGACCGCGTGTGCACGTGAAGGCTCCATTGCGAGATACTCGCCCTCGGTAGTTTGCGTGATCGAGCTGACAACCTCGTGCTCGATCGATGGATCGAGCGTGATCGCGTGCAGTGTGCGGTTCGCGTCGAGGTATGGCGCCGTGATCGCGCGGCCGAGCGCCTGGCGCGCATATTCGGCGAGCAGGCTCGGATCGCGGGTCAACCTGGCCTTGTCGCCGACGGATTCGACGATCACGCCCAGGTCGCGGATCGAGACGCCCTCCGCGAGCAGGTTCTGGAGCACGCGCTGGATCTCGCCGAGTGAGAGGACGTCGGGGACGACCTCGTTGACGACCGCCTCGTTACTCAGCTTCAGCTGGTCGAGCAGCTGGCGCACGTCCTGGCGCGTGAGCAGCGCGGCGGCGTGCGTTCGGATCGTCTCCGTCAGGTGCGTGACGATCACCGATTCGCCGTCGACGACGGTGAACCCGAGCGCTTCGGCGTTGGCGCGCTGGCTCTGGTGCACCCATGTTGCAGAGAGCCCGAAGGCGGGCTCCGTCGTCGGGATGCCGTCGAGCCGTCCAACGGCGTCTCCGGGATCCATCGCGAGCAGGTGCCCGGCCATGACCCGTCCGCGCGCGACTTCGGAGCCGCGGACCTTGAACATGTACTCGTGGGAATCGAGGTCGATCTCGTCGTGGATCCGCACGCGCGGGACCACCATGCCGAGCTCCCCGGCGATCTGTCGGCGGATCATCGAGACGCGAGAGGCGAGCG
Organism: uncultured Solirubrobacterales bacterium; assembly: GCA_963705995.1. Lineage (GTDB taxonomy): Bacteria > Actinomycetota > Thermoleophilia > Solirubrobacterales > Solirubrobacteraceae > Palsa-465. The sequence continues at coordinate 312,470 of CAVPLN010000035.1, read as the reverse complement.
TGCCGCCGGCGCGGCGATCGACGAGCGGAACCAGTCCGAAGCCGATCCCGAGCTCGAGCGCGTCGATCGGCAGCTCCTTGAGGACGACGTCGCGCGGGACCATATCGCTGTCGGGCTTCGGCGCCTCGATCGCGGGGGGCGCCTTACCGACGTTGAGGAAGGACTCGGGGAGCCCGTTGCGGACCGCGCGCCCGACTGTCAGCAGCAGCGCACCGACCAGCAGGAACGGGATCTTCGGCAGACCCGGGACGGCCGCGAAGGCCAGGATCAGTGAGCCCGCGACGATCGGCGCCTTCTTCTGCTGAAGGATCTGCTTGGCGATCTCGGAGCCGAGGTCGCGCTCCGAGGCGGTTCGCGTGACGAGGATGCCGGTCGCGACCGAGATCAGGAGCGCGGGGATCTGCGCGGCGAGTCCGTCGCCGACGGTCAGCATCGAGTAATCGTGGATCGCGTCCGAGAAGGACAGATGCCGCTGCAGCACCCCGACGACGATGCCGCCGATCAGGTTGATCGCCGTGATCAGGACGGCCGCCATCGCGTCGCCCTTGACGAACTTCGAGGCGCCGTCCATCGCCCCGTAGAAGTCCGCCTCCCGGGAGATCTCGGAGCGGCGCTCGCGCGCCTCCTGGTCGGTGATCAGCCCGGCGTTGAGGTCCGCGTCGATCGCCATCTGCTTGCCCGGCATCGCGTCGAGCGTGAACCTGGCGCTGACCTCGGCGACGCGACCGGCTCCGTTGGTCACGACGACGAACTGGATCACGACCAGGATCATGAAGATGATCAGGCCGATCACGACATTCCCGCCGACGACGAACTGGCCGAAGGCGTGGACGACGGAGCCCGCGTTGCCGGTCGACAGGATCCGGCGCGTGACGGACACGTTGATCGCGAGGCGGAACATCGTCGTCAGCAGCAGGAGGCTCGGGAAGACCGAGAATTCGAGCGCCTTGCGGAGATACATCGTCGCCACGACGATCGCGAGGCCCCCCGAGATGTTCAGCGTGATCATCGTGTCGAGGACGAACGGCGGCAGCGGGATGATCAGCATCGTCACGACCGTGACGACCGCGACCGCGGCCATCAGGTCGGTGTGCGCCAGCATGCGGCGGACCATTTCCTCGTTCACGTCACACGCTCACTCGTTTGCGGGCCGCCATCCTGTAGACGAACGCCAGCACCTCGGCGACAGCCTTGTAGAGCTCGGCCGGAATCATCTGATCGAGCTCGACGACGCGGTGCAGCTCGCGGGCGAGCGGCGGATCCTCGATGATCGGGATCATGTGTTCCTCGGCGATCTGGCGGATCTGCAGGGCGACGTGATCGGTTCCCTTCGCGATCACGACCGGCGCCGGCTGTTCGCCGTCGTACGCGAGGGCGACCGCGAAGTGGGTCGGGTTCGTGACCACGACGTCGGCCTTCGGCACGGCCGCCATCATCCGCGCTCGCGCCAGCTGAATCTGGCGGCGGCGAATCGCGGAGCGGACCTCGGCCGGGAGCTGCTGCTGCTTGGCCTCGTCCTTGACCTCCTGCTTGGTCATCTTCAGCGACTTCTCGTTTCGCCGCCGCTGGTGGACGTAGTCGACGACCCCGATCAGGAAGTAGCCGATCGCTGCGCGCTCGACGATGCCGGCCACGCCGCTTGCCATCAGCTGGCCCAGCGCGTACGGGGCCGTGCCGACCGCGGCGCCGAGATGGATGATGTCCGGGACCAGCGCCATCGCCACGACCCCCCCGATCAGGGCGACCTTGACAAGCGACTTGAAGGTCTCGAACAAGATCTTCGGACCGAACACCCGCTTGAGCCCGGCCTGCGGGTTGAGCCGGCCGAAGTTGGGCCTCAGCGCCTGCAGCGAGGGGCGCATGCCGACTTGGGCGACGTTGACCAGCAGCGCGGCGGCGAGGCAGATCGCGAAGATCGGCGCAAGCGTGCCGAGCAACGTCGACAGTGCCACCTGGACGAGCGAGCCGAGGCCGCCGGCGGTCGCGACCACGCTCGGATGCGCGATTCGCCCGAAGATGTTGATCATCGCCGAGGCGATGCTCGTCGCGATCGTATGGCCGGTCAGCAACACGGCGATCAGCGCCGCGCCCAGCACGGTGGCCCCGGTGAGGTCGCCGCTCTTCGCGACCTGGCCTTTCTTGCGAGACTCGCCGCGGCGCTTGGCGGTCGGTTTCTCGGTGCGGTTGTCCTTGGGCATGCGAGATCAGGCGAGTGACAGGGAGTGCATGGCGGCGCCGACGGAGCTCTCGAGCTGGCCGGACATCCAGCCACCGACGAACGGGATCGCGACCCCGACCGTCAGCAGCCCGACTCCGACCTTGAGGGGGAAGCCGACGGCGAACACGTTCAGTTGCGGAGCGACCTTCGACACCATCCCCAGGGCGATGTCGGTGATCACGATCACGAGCATCACGGGTGCCACGACCTCGATCGCCCCGACGAGCACCTGGGTGAACATCGACAGCGCCCCCGCGACCATCGATCGGGCTTGCGGGCCGCCGCTGAGCGGCACTGCGCGGAAGGTCGCCGATAGTCCGCGGATCGTCCAGGCGTCCCCGCCGATCGCCAGGAAGAGCATCATCCCGACCATCGCATAGAGGTTGGTGAGGGCACCGCCGGGGTTTCCGTTGACGGGGTCGACCGTCGATCCGAACGAGAAGCCCGTGAGGAAGTCGGCGAGGACGCCAGCGCCTTGAATCGATGCGAACACGCACGCGATCGCGAACGCGAACGCGAAGCCGACGACGATGGCCTCGATCATCAGGCCCGCGATCGCGAGTGGGTCGCTCGGGAGCGTCACGCCATGTGCGGCGAGCGGGGTCAGGCCGACCGCCAGCGCCACCGCGACGACGGTGCGAACCCTCCCGATCACCTGCGGGGACGAGAACACCGGCGCGATCAGGAACAGCGGCGTCACGCGCGCGAGCACGAGGAAGAACGCGAGCACATGGTCACCCGCGAGGGTCCGGACGAGGGTCGTCAGCGTCGATGCGTTCATCGCGTCTCGGTGCTCAGCCGATCAGGCTCGGGATTGAGGTGTAGAGATTGGTCGCGTAGCTGACGAGCTGACCCAGCATCCACGGCCCGAGCAGCACGACCACGAGTGCCATGCAGACGACTTTCGGAATGAAGGAGAGCGTCGCCTCCTGAATCGAGGTGATCGTCTGGAACAGGCTGACGAGGAGCCCGACGGCGAGACAGACGAGTAGCAGCGGTCCCGCGATCTCCATCGCGACGGTCATGGCCTGCGATGCGAGTCCGACGACGGTGTCCTGATTCATGCTCTCCCCGCTTTCATCCGTGGAAGCTCGCGACCAGCGCGCGTGCGATCAGGTCCCAGCCGTTGACCAGCACGAACAGCAGGATCTTGAACGGGAGCGAGATGAACGTCGGTGGGAGCATCATCATGCCCATGCTCATCAGCGTCGAGGCGACGATCATGTCGATGATCAGGAACGGCAGAAACACCAGGAACCCGATCTGGAAGGCCGTCTTGACCTCGCTGATGATGAACGCCGGCACGAGCACGTAGGTCGGGACCTGCCCCTCCGTCTTCGGCGTGTTGATCTTCGCGAGGTTCACGAACAGCGACAGCTCCTCGTCGCCGGTCTGCTCGAACATGAACTCGCGCAACGGCTCCTCGGCGCGATGGATCGCGGTCGTGACGTTGATCTGGTGCTTCTGCAGCGGGTCCCACGCGTCGGTCTTGATCGCGTTGACGGTCGGCATCATCACGAACAGCGTCAGGAACAGGGCGATGCCGATCAGGACCTGGTTCGGGGGGGTCGTCTGCGTGCCCATCGCGGTGCGGACGAAGCCGAGCACGATCAGGATCCGACTGAAGCCGGTGACGGTGAACAGCAGCGCCGGAACGAGGGTCAGGCCCCCGACCAGGAGCATGATCTGGACGGCGCTCGAGGTGTCGATCTTCACCGGGCGCCTACCTGACCGTCAGCCGCCGAAGCGCGTCGAGTGCCCGGGCGACCGGAGTCCCCGCCTCGGTGGTCGCGCCGGGACCGTCGCCGGGGCCGCCGACCGGTAGCCCGAACTCGACGGCCTCGTCCTCGGTGAACGTCCGGATCGTCGTGACCCCGTGCTCGGCGATCCCCAGCAGGTGGAGCTCGGTGCCGACGCGCACCAGCGCGACCGAGCGGCCGGTGCCGAGGGGAAGCGAGGCGACCTGCTCGAGTCCGTAGCCGACGGACGGGTTCTTCGAAGCCTTCGCGTGCCGCACCATCCACGCCAGTCCGTAGATGACGGCGATCACGATCGCGAGGGCGACGATCGTGCGGACGATGCTGGCGCCGGCTCCGGGTGAGGAGGCGGCATGGTGGGCTGCCTGCGCGCCGAGGTGCAGCGGCGTCTTCTCGAACGCGTCCGGAGACGCCGATCCGAACGCGGCCGGGGCATGCAGGAGCGAAAGGGCACCGCTGATCGCGGCGCCACGCGTGAACGTATGCGGCTTCATCGAGGGAAGACTCCGTCGAGAGGAGTCCCCCTAGATATCGGCCTCGCCCTCCCGGGGCTTTAGGCGCGCCGGGGCGGCGGGGAGGTGGGAATTGACGCGTTGCCGCGTGCGGACGGCGCACCGACGGCGGCCGGCCCGGCCGGCTGGCGCTGTGGGCGACCCGTCGTGGCGGGTCGCCCGCGCTGGCGTCTCATCATGAGGCCGGGATCAGTCGAGTGCCTTGCCCACGGCTTCGAGCACGCGGGCGGGCTGGAACGGCTTCACGACGAAGTCCTTGGCGCCGAGCTTGACGGCTTCGAGAACCTTGGTTTCCTGACCGAGCGCCGAGCACATCACGACCTTCGCTCCGGGGTCGATCGACATGATCTCTGCCAGCGCGGAAAGGCCGTCCTTCTCGGGCATGGTGATGTCGAGCGTCGTCAGCTCGGGGCGCAGCTCCTGGTAGCGCACGACCGCTTCCGAGCCATTCCCCGCCTCGCCGACCACCTCGTGGCCTCCGGAGGCGAGCGCGTCGCTGAGCAGCTTCCGCATGAACGCGGCGTCGTCGACAACGAGTACACGGGCCATCAGTTTGTTCCTTTCATGGGTTTTGACCGGAAGCGCTTCCCGCGAGCGCGGGCATGCGCGACGTTGGGTTATCGAGTGCGTGAATCTGGATCGCCCACTCTCCTTCTTCGGTGACGAGCAGCTGGCCCTGCCCGAAGCAAAGTCCGTTGACGAACAGATCGACCGGTGCGTCGACTCCGCGGTCGAGGTCGACAACCGCCCCGACCGGCAGCTCGAGTGCGTCCCCGAGCGCCAGCTCGGCACGTCCGAGCTCGGCCCAGACGCGAAGCGTGATCGTGCTGAGCGTCTCGCTGAGCGAGTAGCTGGTAGGACCGCGGCCATCATGATCGGACCAGTCGTCGCCGTCGGCGGGGGGCTGTTCGAAGCCGAGCTCGTCGATCGCGCGCGCCATGCGCACGACGAACGCGCTTGGAACGAGCTGGATCAGGCGGCAGGATTCGCCGTTGACCGAGAACGAGGTGGAGCACGCGTGCGGTGCCGTCCCGTACGTCTCGGTCGCGGCATCGGCGTCGCCGAGCACGCGCACGTCCGGCGGCGAGATCTCGATCTCCTGCCCGATCACGACGCTGATCGCCGCCGCGGCGGCGGCGAGCGTCTGGTTCGCCGCCTCGCCGACCGCCGACATCTCCAGCTCGGTGAGCTCTGTCGATGCGTCGTCTTCGGGGGCGCCGACGCCCATCGCGGTGGCGAGCGCGCGAGCGCCGGCGGGCGACATCACGAAGACGTTGGCGCCGGTCACGCCGTCGATGTAGGACACCGACGCCGCGATGCCGCCGGCCGGCAGATTGACGAACGGCGATTGACCGTCGGCGCTGACCGTCACGTCGCCACGTTCGACCGCGCCCGGCGCGAACATCTCGAGCACCCGCGCGACCGCCTCCGCGGTTGATGCGCCGAGCCGTGACAGCGCTTCGCGCTGGGTGATCTCAGCAGTCATCGACCGAGCCCTCCTCTGATCGGCGGATCTGGATCGCGCGACGCGCGCCGTTGGACCCCGGATGCGCCCGCGCGAGCAGGACGTTCTCCGCATACAGAGCGACCCCCTCGTCGGCACGGGCTCCGAGGCTGACGACATCGCCTGGCGCGAGCGACAGGATCCGCTCGACCGGCAGCTCGATCCGGGCGATCTCGGCTCGCAACGTCACGGGGACCGCCGCCAGGGCGCGGCTCATGCCGGACTCGAGCACCTCGTCGGCCTGGTGGCGCTCCCGCCCGCCGATGCGGTCGGCGATCTGATCGATCGCGACCCAGGGGACCAGCAGCGCGAGCGACGCGGAATGCTTGTTCATCCGGACCTCGATGATCACCATGAAGGTCGGCTCGGAGACGGAGGCGATCGACGACGCGTCGTTGTGGAGATCGACCTCGTCGATCGAGACCGTGACGCCGCCGAGGTCCTGCCAGACGGGCGAGAGCTGGTTGACGAGCTTCTCCATCAGCCGGCGGCAGAGGCTCCAGTCGATCTCGGTGAAGCGCCGCTCCTTGGGCATCTTGTCGGGGGCGCCGCCGAGCAGGCACTCGATTCCCCAGAGGATGAAGGAGGACTCAGCCGTCAGCATCATCTTCGTGCCGATCGGCGCGACGTTGAGGGTGGCGGCCAGCGAGTGGGCGGGGAGCTGCGCCTGGGCGGCGGACCAGGTGACCTGGGTCGTGTTGATCGTCTCGAGCTCGAACGCGGCGCGCATCTCCGCGGTGAGCCGCGTCGAAGCGGTCACGCAGAAGGTGTCGATCGCGCGTGCGATGCGGCGCTGATGATCGGACGTGAACTTGGTCGGCCGAGAAAAGTCGACGGTGCGCAGCCGCTGGGTGCGGCGGGGCGCCTGTGCCGTCGCCTCCGGGACGCTGCCGGACTTGGCCGCCTCGAACAGGGCGGCGATCTGGTCCGGATTCATGATTTCGTTCATTGGCGTCTCCGAGGAGGCTCGACCGCGATGCGCCGGCGGCGCTCAGCGCGCTCCTGCGAGGCCGAGGGTGGTGGTTCGGCCGCCGCTCGTGCAGCGACAGCAACGAGGTGCGCTCGCCGCCTGCGAGCTGCGACGACACGTCGGTCCCGAGCACGAGGCGAGCGGTCCGGCCGCGATTGCCGCCGGTCTCCTCGGCGTGGATCTGGATCCCGTAACGGCCAAGGTGGTGCTTGACCGCGACCGCGTTCCGCGAGCCGATGTCGAGGCTCGCCCCGATCGCGAACATGCGCGCCCCCCCGATCAGCACCGCCTCGAGGCGGCGCTTGATCGCGCCCAGCCGCTCGAGCTGCGAGATCAGCTCGGGAACGGCGGTGTCCGCGAACTTGCCGGCTGGTCCGGCCGTCGTGCTCGACTCGGGGAGCACGACATGCGCCAGTCCGGCGACTCCGGCCTGGCGATCGATCAGCGCCAGCCCGATGCACGAGCCGAGCCCGATCGCGACCAGCTCATCGCCGTCTGTCCTGGAGACCGCGAGCTCGCCCATCCGGACGTTCTGCATGGCCGTCAGGCAGTCATCTCGGCGAGGCCGAGTGGGGCGAGCAGGTCGGTGGCGTTGCCCTGGCTGGGAAGCAGCATGAATGAGATCGCGCACGCGTCGCCATCGACGACGAGCTCGGAGTCGAGCACGAACGCGATGTCGCACGTCGCCGGCGGTCTCCGCCAGCACGCTCGCGACGATCGCGCCGAGCAGGTCGGTCAGCACCTGTGGCGGGCACGGGAGCAGCTCGAGGCCCGTCATCGAGCCGAGCGCCGCGAGGTAGGAGGCGCCGAGGATGTTGCCGATCTCGCCGAGCGCCGAATCCGCCACGTCGCTGCCAGGCTCGACGCCGAGCATCTCGCAGAGCTGGTTCGCGCCCTCTGGCTTGATCAGCAGGAGGACCATGCCATCGAGGTCGCCGCCCAGCGGCAGCGCGACGCCCGTCACGGTCTCGCCGGCGTCGCCCGTGGCGTCGACCGCCTGTGCCAGCGGCAGGGCGAGCGCTCTCGGCACGTTCAGATCGACGGCGCGGCCGAGCATCTGCGAGAGCGAGGTCGCGGCAGTGCCCGAGGCGATGTTCGCGAGCTCGCGCAGCGCATCGAGCTGCATGTCGGTGTACGGGATCAAGGGAGGCTCCTATCTGCCTGATTACGCTGCGGCGAGTTGGGTTTGCAGTGACATGGCCTTGTCGGCGATGTTGGCGTCGGTCGCGAGCGCGTCGCAGTCGACGATCAGCGCGATCTGCCCGTCGGCCAGCACCGCGCCGCCCGACACCGGCTGGCCCTCGGCGACGATCGGAGGCAGCGGGCGCGTGACCAGCTCGCGCTGGCCGACGAGCTCGTCGACCGCCAGCCCGACGCGGCGGTCGTGGCCGCGGACGATCACGACCAGCTCGTGGCTGCCGCGCGACTGCCTTCCGAAGACGGCCGCTCCCTCCAGCAGCGGCAGCACGCCGTCCTCGAGGACGAGCACGCGCCGTCCTGCGACCGAGCTGACGCTGTGCTCGGCGAGGCGCAAGGTCCGCTCGATCCGATCGATCGGGATCGCGAACGGTGCCCCAGCGACGTCGATCTGGAGCGCGGAGACGATCGCCAGCGTGAGCGGCAGCCGGATCTGAGCACACGTGCCCGACCCCTGGGTCGACTCGACGATGACCTCGCCGCCGAGCTCGCGGATCGTCGCGCGCACCGCGTCCATACCGACGCCGCGGCCCGAGATGTCGGAGGTCGTCTCGGCTGTCGTGAACCCGGCGGAGAAGAGCAGCTCGATCGCGGCCCGCATGTCGATGTTCGCGGCCGCCTCGGCTGTCGATCAGCCCCTTTTCGGCTGCGATCCTCCCGACCCGGGCCGGGTCGATGCCGTGGCCGTTGTCCCGGACCTCGATCACGACGCTGCCGCCGGCGTGGCGGGCGGCGATCGTCAGCGTGCCGGTGGCCGGCTTGCCGGCCGCGACTCGCTCCTCCGGAGGCTCGAGGCCGTGGTCGAGCGAGTTGCGGACGAGGTGGACGAGTGGGTCGCCGAGGGCGTCGACGACGGTCCGGTCGAGCTCGGTCTCGCGGCCGAGGAGTTCCAGCTCGACCTGCTTGCCGAGTTTCATCGAGAGGTCTCGCACAAGGCGCGGGAAGCGCATGAACACGACGTCGACCGGGATCATCCGCACCTGCATGACCATCGACTGCAGCGACTGCGAGCTGCGCGTCAGGTTCTGGACGGCGTGGTGCAGCTCGGGCCGCTCGATGTTCGCCGTCAGCGCCTCCACGGCCGTCCGGTGGATGACGAGCTCGCCCATCAGGTGCATCAGCGCGTCGAGCCGCTCGGCGTCGACGCGAACAGTGCGCGCGTTATGGCCTGCGCCCGCGGCGGCCTGCGGGCCGCCGCGGTCCGGGGCGGTCGCAGCCGCGACCTCGCCGGGCGCGCCGTCCGCGCTCGCGACCGGCGCCGGCGCTGGCGCTGGCGCCGGCGCTGGGGCTGGCGGCGTGCTCTCCGAAGCGGCGAGTTCGGTGACCGTCACCGACGCGACATCCGACACGCGCGTCGCCGCCCTCGCGATCTCGTCTTCCGCCGAGTCGGAGGCCAGCCACGCCTCCACGTGCCGGCCAGAGAAGGTCTCGATGTCCTCCGTCGCGGGCGCGTTGGCCACCAGCTCGCCGTGATCGGCGAGCGCGGCGAACAGCATGTGAGCGCGGACCGCCGGCATCATCACGTCGTCGTCGAGCTCGGCGACGATGTGCAGGACGCGTGCGCCCGCCTCCTGTGCGGCACGCACCGAGGCCGTTTCGTGCGCGACCGCCGGCTGTGCAGCGGCGGCGAGCTCCTCGGCGGCGGCCGACTCCTCGGCGTGGCCGGCGCGGACGAGACGTCGCAGGCGTTCGATCAGGGGCATCGGGTCGAGCTTCTCGCTGCCATCGGCCTCGATCGATTCGATCGCCTCCGACAGCGCGTCGAGGCAGGCGAGGACCGCGTCGACGGCGTCCTGGCCGAGCCCGCTGGTCCGCTGGCGGAGCAGCTCGAACACCTCCTCCATCTCATGGGTCAGCTTCGCGATCGCGGCGAACCCCATCGTGGCGCTCATGCCCTTGAGGGAATGGGCGATGCGGAAGATCTGGTCGAGCGTCGGACGATCCGAGGGGTTCTCCTCCAGCTGGACCACGGCGAGGTTGAGTTCCTGGAGGTGCTCGCGCGCCTCCGCCAGGAACATGGGCATGTACTCGGAGGTGTCCATTACGCTTTCCGGTAGATGAATGGGTGGGTAGTGGCGAGACCGAGATCGCCCGGCTGGGCGACTCGCTCCGTCGAGCCGATCACGAGGTATCCGCCGGCGCGCAGGCCGCCGGCAAGGCGCACATGCAGCTCGTCGCGGATCGGCTCGGAGAAGTAGATGACCGTGTTGCGGCAGAGAATCAGGTCGTAGGAGTCGGGCCGGGGCGTCACCTTCAGCAGGTCACCGACGTCGAATCGCGTCAGTGAGCGAACCGCGAGCTTCGCCCGCCAGCCGGACTCGATCTGGTCGAAGCCGGCCTCCAGCTGCCTGCGCGGGGCGCTGCGCGCGTCCTCATCCGTGAACTCGCCGATCCGGGCCTTGGCCACCATCCGCTTGTCGATGTCGGTCCCCTGCACGAGGGTCCGAGCCCGCGGGGCGACGAGGTGGCAGAGCGTGGCAAGCGTGTAGGCCTCGGCGCCGTAGGAGCAGCCGGCGCTCCAGGCGCGGATCTGACCAGTCGACGCCAGTTCCGGCAGGATCCGCTTCTCGATCAGGTCCCACTGCTCGGGGTTGCGCCAGAGCTGCGACACGTTGATCGTGATCCGGTCGAGCAGCGCGTCGAGACACTCCGGATCGCGCCGCAGTTGCTCGAAGCTGTCGGTCAGCTTGGTGATCCCCCGGGTCGAGTAGTACGACCGCAGCCGGCGCTCCATCTGGGGTCGCTTGTACTGCGTCAGGTCGATGCCGCACAGGCTGCGCAGGAACACGCAGAACTCGACGTAGTCGTCGTGTGCCGCGGTCGGACGGAATTCAGTGCTCATGCGTTCGCCTCCTCGGCGATTGCGCGCGCGAGTTCGCGCAGGGGCAGGACGTCATCGGCGAGGTTCGCCTCCCGCACGGCCCGCGGCATGCCGTAGACCGTGCACGACTCCTCGGCCTCCACCAGGACCCGGCCACCGCGCTCGCGGATCGCGGTTGCGCCCCGGAGACCGTCGTTGCCCATCCCCGTCATCACGACGAGCAGGGTGCGCTCCCCGAACACGCGTGCGGCGTCCTCGATCGTCAGGTCGGCGCGCGGCCGCAGCGAGCCGATCTCCGGCTCGTCGCTCAGGAGGGTCCGGCCGTCGCTGGAGAGACGCAGGTGATGGCCACCGGGTGCGAGCAGTGCGACCCGCGGATCGAGCCGTTCGCCGTTTTCAGCCTCCTTGACGGTCAGCTTCGAGAGCTGGTCGAGACGCATCGCCAGCGACCGGGTGAAGCCCGGCGGCATGTGCTGGACGATCAGCGTGCCGCTGCCGAGTGGCGAGGGCAGGCTGGGGAAGAGCTCGGCGAGGGCTCTGGGCCCGCCGGTCGAGATCGCGATCACGACGACGCGGGACAGCCGCGTTCGGGGCGCCGGACGCGTCGCCTGCCGAGGCGTGATCACACGTGCCGACCGGCGCCGGCCGACGGTCGCGGCTTCCACCTTCTCGACGAGCGCCCGAGCGAATCCCTCCAGACCCTCTCCAACGGCCGGTTTGGCGACGAGGTCGAAGGCGCCGGCGGCGAGTGCGTCGACCGCGCGCGCGCCCTGTGTCGGGGAGAATGCGGACACGACGACGACCGGCATGTCCGAGCGACCGCGTTCCCGCAGGGCCCGGAGCACTCCGATCCCGTCGAGGCCGGGCATCGTCAGGTCGAGCATCAGCGCATCGGGCCGCTCGCGCTCGCAGATCGCGAGCGCCTCGTCACCGTTGCGGGCGCTTCCGACGACCCGGACGCCGGCCTTCGTCAGCGACGAGGCGACGATCTGGCGCATCATCGCGCTGTCGTCGGCGACGACAACGCGCGTTGGGGTCTGGGTGGGCATACGCTGGAACCTCAGGCGTTGGGCTGGCGGGGGCTGGTCCTGTGAACGGCCGGTTCGTCCGGGTCTTGAGCCGGACGGACTGGCCGCTGGTCGCCCGCTAGGCGACCGCCAGCTCGAGCGCGCCGAAGATCGTGGTCGGCTTCAGCAGCACGATCAGCCGGTCGCCGATCTTCGCGATCGCCTCGATCAGCTCGTCATCGGCGCCGGGAACGTCCTCGAACTGAGCGTCCTCGACCGTCAGCACCTCTTCGACGTCGTCGACGATCACACCGGCGGTTTCGCTGCCGGCCTCGACGATCACGATCTTGGTCTGATCGCTGAGCTCCGAGGAGAGCCCCAGGCGTGACGCCAGGTCGTAGACGGGCACGATCTTGCCGCGGAGGCTGATCACGCCGCGGACCCATTGGATCGGCGAGGCGACCGAGCGCGGCTCGTAGTAGCGGATGATCTCGTGGACCTGCTCGATCGGCAGGGCGTACTGCTCGGAGCCGAGCGTGAAGACGACCAGCTGACGGGCGTGGGTTTCCTCGGACATGACTAATTCCTTTGGCTGCTTGGGGATGTGTCACCTGATCCGCGCCGGGGCCGGTGGCGCGGACGTGCCGCCAGCTGGGTTCCATCCCGTTGCTGAGACGCCACGTAATCTCTTGTTCGGCTCGGGTTTCATGAGCTTTAGAAAGTCCCGCCGTGCTCCACGAAGGTCGCTGAGGCGCGCGCCGGACGCGGCCGGATCAGTCCCCGCTTGCGACCAGTTCGGCGCCGTCAGCGGCCGCGGGAGGTGCGCCCCCGGCGCCGCCGAGCACCTCGGTCAGGCGCAGCCCGAATTGCTCGTCGATCACGACGACCTCGCCGCGTGCGATCGGGGTGCCGTTGACGAGCAGATCGACGGGTTCGCCGGCCATGCGGTTGAGAGACACGATCGACCCCTGGCGGAGCTCCAGCGTCTCCCCGACGGTGAGCCGCGTCCGGCCGATCTCGACCGTCAGATCGACGGGTACATCGGCCAGGCGGCGCAGGTCGCGGAAGGCGCCACCGGCGCCACCCGTGCCGCCGATCTCCGCTGCGGCTTCCAGCTGTTCGAATGGAGCTCGGTCCGACACGAGGCTTCCTTACTGGACCGCCAGGTCCGTGAAGTAGATGTTGGTGATGTCGTCATCGGTCGTCGTCTTGATGTCATGCAGGATCTTCGCCTCGAGCGCCGTGCGCCCGCTCTGCGTGATCAGCGTGCTGGGCGGCTGGTTGGTCACATCGTCGGTGATGATCGCCCGGACCACCGCCTCTTCAGGGAGCGACCCGAAGCCGGTCGGCGGCGGATCGGTCGCACTGGTCGTACCGGCCGATTGGGTCGGAGCGAGCAGCAGCGCGACCGTCAGCGTCGCGTACTGCCCGCCGCTGAGGTTGACCGTGAACGCCTTCGGGAGGATGTAGATCGTGCCGTTGACCTTGACGACCGGGGTCTTCGGCTTGGGCTTGGCGAACGTGTAGCCCGCATAGGCGCCGACGAGAACGACGACGAGCAGAATCGCGATGATCTTCTTGTTCATGGGTTCATGAGGGGTAGGCGTTAGTGCGTTCGAATACGATCTCGACGCGGCGGTTTCGCGCGCGGCCTGCGGGCGTTGCGTTCGACGCGACCGGATCCAGGTAGGCATAGCCGGCGGCCCCGAAACGTGTCATTGGAACTCCCTGTCTGATCAGGAAGCGCACGACCACGTCGGCTCTGGTGGTCGACAGCTCCCAGTTGCTCGGGAACTGTGGGGTCGAGATCGGCTGGTTGTCGGTGAAGCCCTCGACCATGATCGGGTTCGTCTGGTCGACGTTGAGCAGGTTCGCCATCTCGTCGAGGAGCGGATAGCCGGCGGGCTCGAGCGCGGCCGACCCGGACGTGAAGAGCAGGTTGTCGGTGAGGACGGTGACAACCAGGCCCTGCTTGTCGATCTGGGTCGAAACCTGGGTCTGGAGGCCGTGCGCGGCGATGTATTGACGCAGCCGGTACTGGAGCGCCTCCAGGTTGTCCTGCTCGCGGACCGCTGCCTGTGCCGCCTGCTCGAGCGAGCTCTCGGAGCCTCCCGTGGTGTTCGGCACCGACGGGGTCAGCTGCATGACCGAAGGTACCTCGGCGATTGACGGGATGTGGCTGCCGGCCGAGTAGGACGCGGTGTTGAGGATCGCGCGGCCGCCGTTGAGGATCGAGCCGGAGAAGGCCGCCCGCAGCGATTCCTGGAGCGTCTGATACTTCGAGATGTTCACCGAGGAGATCGAGAACAGGACCATGAACAGCGCCATCAGGAGCGTGATCATGTCCGCGTAGGTCAGCAGCCAGCGCTCCTCGTTGTCGTGCTCGACGGCGCCGCCGCGCTTCTTCGCCATCTCACGCCGCCTCTGCCTGATCCTCGGAGCTGGCCATCGCAGCCTTCGCTTCCTCCGCGGTCCGGCGGTCCGGCGGTGCGATGTAGGAGTTGAGCTTCTCGGCGACGACGCGCGGGTTGTCGCCGGCCTGCACCGCGAGGATGCCGTCGAGCGTCAGCGTCCGTAGCTCGACCTCCTCGGCAGACAGCGCTTTGAGCCGGTTCGCGACAGGCAGGTAGATCACGTTCGCGCTGCCGACGCCCATCAGGGTCGCGATGAACGCGCTCGAGATCGCGGGCCCGAGCGTCGACGGTGCCGAGAGGTTCTGGAGCACGTGCACGAGGCCCATGACGGTGCCGATGATCCCCATCGTCGGAGCGAAGCCGCCGGCCTTCTCGAACGGGGCTGCGCCCGCGTGATGGCGCGCGGCCATGCCGTCGATCTCGGCCTCGAGCACCTCGCGCACGAGGTCGGGGTCGATACCGTCGACGACGAGCTGCAGGCCCTTACGGGTGAACTCGTCATCGATCTCGCCGACCTTCGCGTCGAGCGCCAGCAGGCCTTCGCGCCGCGCCTGCTCGGCAAGCGAGACGAGCAGGCCGACGCGGCCCGCGACGTCAGGCGGCTCGGCGCTGAGCACGCGCTTGTAGAGCGTCGGGATCCGCTTGAACGATTCCATGCCGACGCTGGCGAGCGTGACCCCGCTCGTGCCGCCGAGGATGATCAGCAGCGCGGGGATATCCATGAACGCGGCGGGGCTTGTGCCCTCCATCATCGCGCTCATCAGGATCCCGACGATTGCCAGGCCCATGCCGATGCCGGTTGCGGGCTTCACAGTCCTGTCATCGGCGCGCGGCGGTCAACCTTCAATCGTTTTGTCCGGCCACTAAGCCGAACTTCGCTCGCCCGTTACGCAGAGCGGGGCGCGGCCTGCCGGCCGCGCCCCGCTCATGCGAAGCTGTCGAGGATCTCGCCGCTCGCCGAGCGCGGGCGAGCTACGGCGCCGACGAGCCCTGATCCTCGTCGCTGGGCTTGTCCTCTTCGCTCTCCCGGTCGATCGCCACGAGCAGGCCCTTCGCGGCCCGGCGTGCGAGGACGGCGTGTGGCTGCGAGCCGCCCTCCTCTTTGCGGCGCTCGAGCGCGCCGGCGAGGACGTCGACGCGGAACTGCCGGATCTGGCCGACGACGCGGTCCGGCGGTTCGGCGACCACGATCTTGGTTCCGGTCGTGAGGGTCACGACGGTGTCGGGATTCGCTTCGACCGTGACGATCAGATCCGGGTTCAGGTGGAACGGCTCGGCAGCGTGACCGAGCCTGTGCAAGGTGATCAATGGGTTCTCCTCCGAGACGGACGGCGCCGGCTGCGGTGAGGTGGAGTCGCCTTCGCGCCGCCCCACCGCAGCCGGGGCATCTGAGACTGCTGTTTACGCTCCCGCTGCGCTCTGCGCAAGGGCTCCCGTCATCCCTGCGCCATCTGCACGAGGGTCTGCATCATCGTGTTGGCTGTGCTGATCACGCTCGAGTTCGCCTGGTAGCCACGCTCGGCCTCGATCATGTTCGTGAACTCGCTCGCCATGTCGACGTTCGACTGCTCGAGTTCGCCCGAGATCGTCTGCGTGTTGGAGAACGTGCCGGTGTTCGGCGTCCCGAAGGTCGCCGCTCCCGAGTTGCTCGACGTCGACCAGTTCGAGCCTGCGTTGCGCGTGAGTCCGGCCTCGTTCGGGAAGGTCGCGAGCGAGAGGTAGCCCGCGACCACGGTCTGGCCGTACGTCGCATCGGCCGAGTTCTCGTCCGTGTAGGAGACCGATCCGTCCGGGCCGACGGAGACGTCGGTCGAGCCGGGCGGGATCTGCAGATACGTGTTGGGCTGGCCGCCCGCGGTCGTCGAGCCGATCACGTACTGGCCGCTCGCGGTCGTCAGGTACCCCTGTGAGTCGGTCGTGAGGTTGCCGGCCTGCGTGAACTGCAGGCTGGTGGTGGCGGGCACGCCGCTGGTCGGGGTCGCGCCCGGCGTGCCCGAGCCGACGCAGAGGAAGCCGTCGCCCTGGATCGCGACGTCGAGCGTGTTGCCCGTGCTCTGCATCGAGCCCGAGGACATGATGTTGTCGATCGAGCCGACCTGGACGCCGAGGCCGATCTGCATCGGGTTCGTGCCGCCGTTGCTGGCCGTCTGGCCCGAGCCGTTGGAGAGCAGCTCCGAGAGCGAGGAGGCGAACGTGGTCCGCTGCGCCTTGTAACCGATCGTGTCGACGTTGGCGAGGTTGTTCGCGGTTACGTCGAGCATCGTCTGGTGTGCTTCGAGTCCGCTGATCGCGGAGTACATGGCCGGCATCATGGCTCGGTCACTTCCTTTCGGTGCGGCTTCCTCAAGGAGGTCCAGCCGCTGTTGGTGGTCGGCGTGTCGCGCCTCAGGCGATGACGGCGCTGTCGATGTTGGTGAAGACGTGG
The DNA here is from genome assembly GCA_963705995.1 of uncultured Solirubrobacterales bacterium. Taxonomy (GTDB): domain Bacteria; phylum Actinomycetota; class Thermoleophilia; order Solirubrobacterales; family Solirubrobacteraceae; genus Palsa-465. Next base: position 295,645 of record CAVPLN010000035.1, on the reverse strand, counting down.
GAGCGCATCTGGTCCTGGGTGACCGCGGTGATCACGGTGTTGTTCGGGACCGATGTGACGAAGGCGGTTCCGTCGACGAGGACAACCGAGCTGCGCGAGCCCTTCGCTGCAGCACGTCCGATCCCGTCCGCAAGCCGCCCGACCGTGGTCGCCGACAGGTCGATGCCGCGCTGCGCGAGGCGGTCGAGCGCGTGCTTGGAGAACTTCGGGGACGCCGCCGCCGAGGTTCGATCCGCGAGCACGTCGGCGAACGACGGGCCCGCAGCCTGGGTGCCGACCGGGGCTCGCGTCGCAGGCGCCTGCGCAACTGCCGCTGCGCCGGGCGGCAGGAGCGCCGGGTTGGGGATCACGCCGCTCATGACGTGCCTGCGCTCGTCGTGGCACCGCTGACCGCCGTCACCGTCGACGGGGCGATCCCCGCGACGCCTCCGATCGTGAGGGTCGGGCCGCTCGAGCCGATCTGCACGCTCTGCACGGTGCCGGTGACGGGGTTGCCGGTCGACGCGTCGGTGTAGGTGACGCTGTGCCCGATCAGGCCGACCGCCGCCGTGACCGCGCCCGCAGAGGCGGACTGTGACGTCGAGGTGGCGATGCTCTGCTCCTGCTCGACCGAGCTCATCTGAGCGAGCTCGGCCATGTACTGGTTGGGGTCCGTCGGATTCGACGGGTCCTGGTACTTGAGCTGGTCCATCAGCAGATCCAGGAACTGGTCTGGGCCGAGCTGATTGGCGCTTGTGTTGCCGATCGTCGTTCCGGACGTGCCGGCGATCGGCTGGCCGTCGGTGCTGGTGCTGATCGGTGTCGTACTCATCTCTCTATCTCCGCTTCAGATCGGTGCCTACGCGAGCACGTTGACGAGCGAGCCGTTGCTGAGCTCGACCGTCATCGTCGTGGTGGTCGCCGGCTCGTCGGTCAGCGCCTCGGTGGAGCCGCTCTCGCCGGGGCTGCGACCCTTCCGCTGGCCGGCGGCGCGGGGATCACCCGGGCTGCCGGCCCCCTGTTCGCCGCTGGTGCCGATGTTGAGGCGCAGCAGCGGGAGGCCGCTCGCCTCGAGCGAGCGGCGCAGCTCGCCGATGCTCTCGTGCAGGGCCTGCAGCGCCTCGGGCTGCTCCGCCGTGACGCGGGCCACGAGCCCGTTCGCGGTCTGCGTTAGCGTGATCTTGATGTCGCCCAGCGACTCGGGGTGCAATGCGATCCTCGCGGAGCTGACGCCGGCGCGCACCGCCGCGTTGACCGTCGCCTGAACCGCGTCGGCGGCTTCGTCGAGGCTGACCGTCGTCCGCGCCTGAGTGGTCGCAGCCGTGCCGCCGGCGCTGGTCGTGGCCGTCGCGGGGTTGCCGCTCGGCGCGACCGGCGTCCCGTCGGCGGTGGTCGCCGCCCCGGGCCCCGCCTTCGATCCGTCGGCTGCTGAGGCGCCCGCTGGGAGGTCTGCATCTCGGTGGGCGGGGCCGCCGTGGGCGTCGGCTCCGGCACCCGCCGCTCCCTCTCGGAAGGCGTCCTGAGCCGCCGGCTGGGCGCTGCCGGTCGACGCCGGCTGACGCGACGGCGAGGGGACCGAAGCACCGGTCTGCGCCGGTCCCGCGGGGGTATGCGGTGCCCGCGCCAGGAGCCCGGCGGCGCCGGCCACCGGCGAGCTGGGAGCCGGCGTCGGCTGGGAAGGTGCAGCGACCGGCGTCGGCGCGACGGCCGGTGCACTCGCCGGCGTCCCGGTTGCGGTCGTGCTCGCCGCGGCGGCCGTGCCTGGCGCGGGGTTCGGCCCTGGCGCAGCGTTCGTGGCCCGCGAGTCACCGAGGATCGCGGTCGCGTCGCTTCCAGTCGCCGGCGTGCCGGCAGCGGGCGTCGGCGCGGAGCCGTTTGCCGGTGTCGGCGTCGCGGCTCCGGGCGAGACGGACGGCGCTGCCGATGCGGCCGGCGGCTGCCCCGTGACTGGAGGTTGCGGCGGGCTGAGGGGCCCGGGCGAGACCGGTGTCGGGGTTCCCCCGCCGGCCGCGCCGGTCGTGACCGGGGCAGACGCCGTCAGCGCACTGCTCGCGCTCGTCTGGGTCGGACCCGGGGCGACCGTGACGGTCGACGGAGCCGGCGTGCTCGCGCTCAGGGTCGCAGCCGAGGGGGCGGCGGCCGCCGCCCTGGCCTGCGCGGGAGCTGCGTCGATCGCGGTGAGCACCACGACGTTCTGGGACGCGGCCGCGGACGGCGCGGGCACAGCGCCGGCCGATGACTGGGCGGTGGTGGCGCCCGTGGCGACTGTGCCGTTCTTGGAGCCGGCCTTCGTGCCGATCTCCGTGTGGCCTTCCGCAATTGCGGTCCGGGCCGTGTCGAGGAGCCTTGCGAACGGCGGGCCCGGTGGCGCGGCTCCCGCCTGCCCGGACCCACCCTGTGGTGGCGCCGAGCCGGTCTGGCACCGCTCCTGAGCGGGCGGTGCGATCGCTTGGGTCATGCTGCTGCTCTCCTTCGGTATCCGTTCGTTGCGATCTCGTCCATTGCGGCGCTCTCGACGCGGTCGAGTTCGTGCTGGTGCGCTGCGGCGCCTTTGGCCTTAAGTCGCTCCAGGGCATGGCGGGCCTGAGCCGCCTCGGTCAGGGCGTCGCGGCTTCCGGTGACCGCCTCCTCGCGGCGGCGGAGCTCCTCGGTGTCGATGCGATGCGCGGTCTCGAGCCGCTCGAGGTATGCCTGGCGGGCGACCAGATCGGCGGCGTTGCTCTGACCGAGCCGATGTTGCGAGTGGCGCGCGTGCTCGATGCGCTCGGAGGCGACGTCGAGCTGATGCGCCGCGTTGCGCTGGTGCGCCAGCGCGGTCGCAAGCTCCATCTTCGCCTGATCCTCCCGGCGCTCACGCAGGGCACGGACTCGCTCAAGACGGAACCGATACGGGGAACCACTCACAACCCCTTCATCGGCGTTTCCGTGCGGATGTTCAGTGCGATGGACGCCTGGTCGATCCCGCCTCACCGATCGGTCTGGACGGGGCGCCGAGGAGGCCACTGCGGTCACGGACCGAGCACGCCGACCGGGCCGGAGGTCCCGGCCGGCTGCAGCGGCGGCCCCGGCTGAGCGGCGGGGCGCTGCTGAGCGGCCGGGCGCTGCTGAGCGGACTCCTGCGGGCCCTCGCCGTCCATCTCCGCGACGATCGTCAGGAGGTGCTCGTCGGCCCCGATCGCGCTCGTGACGTCATCGACGCGCTGCTTCAGGAAGTCATTGATGCGCTCCCGGAGCGCGACCGCGACGTCGACGAGCGGATCCGACCCGCGCTGGTAGGCGCCGATCGAGATCAGATCCTCCTTCTCGCGATAGGCGGCAAGTGCCGCTCGCAGACGCTGTCCGGCGGTGCGGATCTCGGGCGACACGATCTCGCCGACCAGTCGCGAGACGCTCTGCAGCACATCGATCGCCGGATAGTGACCCGCGTGGGCGAGGCCGCGCGTGAGCACGACATGCCCGTCGAGGATCGATCGGACCGCATCGGCGATCGGCTCGTTCATATCGTCGCCGTCGACGAGCACGGTGTACAGCCCGGTGATCGACCCCTCCGGGCTCGTCCCGGCGCGCTCGAGCAGCCGCGGCAGCAGCGCGAACACGCTCGGCGTATAGCCGCGGGTCGCCGGCGGCTCGCCGATCGCGAGGCCGACCTCGCGCTGGGCCATCGCGAAGCGCGTGACCGAGTCCATCATCAGCATCACATCGGCGCCCTGGTCGCGGAAGTGTTCGGCGATCGCGGTCGCCGTGAACGCCGCCCGGATGCGAACGAGCGCGGGCTGATCCGATGTCGCGACGACGACGACGGAGCGGGCGAGGGCGTCGCCCAGATCGCGTTCGATGAACTCGCGGACCTCGCGCCCTCGCTCGCCGACGAGGGCGATCACGTTGACCTGCGCGGTCGTCGAGCGGGCGATCATCCCGAGTAGCGAGGACTTCCCGACGCCGGAGCCGGCGAAGATGCCGAGTCGCTGGCCGACGCCGCAGGGAACGAGCGTGTCCAGCGCGCGGACCCCGAGTCCGACCCGCTCGGTGATCCGCGGCCGCGTGAACGAATCGGGCGGAGGCGAGTCGGTCGATCGCCAGCACCGGACCTCGAGCGCGCCGCGACCATCGATCGGCTTGCCGAGCCCGTCGATCACCCGTCCGAGCAGCTCCGGGCCGACGGCCACGCGGAACGGCGCTCCAGTCGGGCTGACCGGCGTTCCCGGACCGATCCCGCCGAGCTCGCCGAGCGGCATCAGCAGCGTGCGCCCGCTCCGGAACCCGACGACCTCCGTCGCGACGGGGGGCTGGCGGCGTCCGTCGCCGACCATGCAGACCTCGCCGATCTCCGCCTGCAGGCCGGTCGCCTCCACGATCAGTCCGATCACATCGCCGACCAGTCCGCGCCGGCGAGCGAGATCGCTCGCGCGGATCGCGGCGCTCGCGCGCGGCAGCCCGCGCGCCTCAGCCTGCATCAAGGCCCTCGGACCCTGGTGGCGGCGGCTCGCCTTCGGGCTCCTCCTCGCCGCGGAGCGCGTCCGCGACGACCTCGCGGGCGCTCTGCAGCTGTGCGGAGATCGTCGCGTCGACTTCGCCGTATTCGGTCCGCACGAGCACGCCGCCGCGCTCGACGCGGCGCTCGGCCAGGACGTCGAGATGCTCGATGCCGCCGAGCTCGTGCTTGAGGGGCCCGACAGACTCGGACACGAGCTCGAGATCGAGCGGGTTGACGGCGATCGTCACGCGGTGACGGTCGGTGAGGCGACGCAACGCCGCGCGCGTGATGTCGACGACGCGCTCGGGTTCGATCTCGACGGCCGCGGTCAGGATCTGCTCGGCGATCCGCAGGGCGAGCTCGGCGGCTTGACGCTCGATCACGCTGACGAGCTCGGTGCGCGCCTCCTCGAGGCCTCGCGTGGCTGCGCCGAGTGCCGTCACGAGCTGCTCGACGTCCGCGCGAGCGGCGTCGAGTCCCTCGGCGCGCCCGAGCGCCTCACCTTCGCGCCGGGCGTGCTCGCGGACCTTCTCGGCCTCCACCCATGCCGCTGAGAGGATGTCCTCTGCTCGTCCCGCACGGATGTGGGCAAGCTGCTCGAGCTGCTCGAACGCGTAGCTCGTGTGCTCAGAGGACGGCATCGGTGTCCCCGCGCGAGAGGACGACCGCTCCGGCCTCCTCGAGCTTGCGGACGATCGCGACGATCCGGCCCTGAGCCTCCTCGATCACGCGTTTGCGCTGCGGCGGCTGGTACTCCATCTCCTCGAGCAGCATCTGCGCGCCGCGCTCGGACATGTTCTGCAGGATTCGCGACTTGACCTCGTCGCTGACGCCGCGCAGGGCGAGCGCAAGATCCTTCTGGTCGGCCTCGCGCAGCACCAGCTGGATCGAGCGATCGTCGAGCTTGACGATGTCCTCGAACACGAACAGCAGGCGCCTGACCTCGGCGGCGAGCTCGGCGTCGGTGTCGGTCAGCGAGTCGAGCACGTTGCGCTCGGTCGGGCGATCGGCCTGGTTGAGGATCTCGGCGAGTGACTTGACGCCGCCGGCGGCTGAGAACTCCTGCTGGACGACGGACGCGAGCTTGGCCCGCATCACCTCCTCGACCTGGCGCACGACGTCCGGCGAGGTCTCGCCCATCCGCGCGATCCGCAGCGCGATCTCGGCCTGATCGGTCTCGGGCAGAGTCGAGAGCACCTGCGCGGCGAGGGTCGTGTGCAGGTTGGCGACGACGAGCGCGATCGTCTGCGGCGCCTCGTTGCGCAGGAATGCGACGATCTGCTCGGGCGGCGTCCGTCGCAGGAACTCGAACGGCCGCATCTCGATCACCGAGGAGAGCCGGCCGATGATCTCGGCGGCGCGATCACCCCCGATCGCCTTCTCGAGGACCTCGCGGGCGTAGTCGACGCCTCCCACGGCGAGCGACTCGAAGGCCTGGACGGTCGCGGCCAGTTCCTCGACCACGTAGCTGGACACGTTCGCATCGACGTGCTGGAGCTTCGCCATCTCGAGTGAGAGCGATTCGATCTCCTCGAATGCGAGGTGCTTGAAGACCTCGGCGGCCTTGTCCGGGCCGAGCGTGATCAGCAGCACTGCCGCCTTCTTGCGTCCGACGAGGCCGGCTGGGCGCGGCGTGCTCGGCCCGGCGGGCGCGGCGTCCACTGACTTGGGTTGGTAGATCTCGACTGCCATGGGAGACGGTTCCATCACGCTCGGCCGGAAGCGGGCGTCAGTCCTCGCTCATCCAGCGCCGCACCTCGGCGGCGACACGGTCGGGGTCGCGGTCGACCAGGTCATCGACCTGCTGGCGAGCGACGTTGATGGGCGACCTGAGCTGCTTGAACCTCTGGGCGCCCTCGGTGTCGAGCTCGGCGCCGGCTTCGAGCTCGGCGAGCGAGCGGGGCGACTCGAGTTCCCGCAGCCAGGTCGGCACTCCCTGGAACGCCTCGTTCTCGCGGCGCTTCAGCATCCGGCTGGTGAAGAACAGGAACAGCAGCGCCCCGAGACCGACCAGCCCGTACTTGGCGTAGCCGATCATCTGCGTCGGCGAGGAGGCTGCGGGTGTCGCGACCGGCGTCTTGAACGCGGCCGGCGCGACGGTCAGCGTGTCACCGCGCTTGGCGTTGAACCCGACCTCGCCGGCAACGAACGACTTGATCGCGGCGACCGTGGCGGCTGGCTCCTTGCTGGAGACGAGCACCGACACGGTCTGGCGGATGATCGTCCCGGGGGAGACCACGTTGGTCGTGATCGTCTTGTTGTAGACATCCGAAACGGTCTTGCTCGTGCTCTTGTACTTGGAGTTGCCGGTTGTCCCGGCCGTGTACGTGGGGGTGCCGCCCGTCGTTGCGCTCGGAGTCGCGCCTGTCAGCGTCTCGGTCGTCTGCGTCGCCGTCTGCGGCAGGCCCTTCTTTCCGTAGACGAGGGACTGCTGCGTGACCTGATCGGTGTTGAGATCGGCGTTGACCGAGACGAGCGCCACCCCGGAGCCGAAGGCGGCCGCCAGGCCGGCGTTGACGCGGTCGACGAGGTTCGAGTCGTAGCTCGCCTCGGCGCTCTGCTTACCGAGCAGGCCACCGGCGGTGTCGCTTGACGACGGCCACAGCAGCTGCCCGTCCTGATCGGTGATCGTCACCCTGTCGGGGCTCAGCCCGGTGACGGCGTTGGCGACGAGGTCGGCGATGCCGCGGACCGCGCCGGCGCCGAGCATGCCGGAGTCGCTGATCAGGACCGATGCGCTGGCCGACTCCGTCGAGCCGAACAGCTGATCGGTCTGCGAGGGGATGGCCAGCTGGACGTTGGCGGAGCTGACTCCCTGGATCGAATTGATTGCACCGTTCAGTTGCTGCTCGAGGCAGGATTGGTACGCGACGCTCTGCTGGAAGTTGCTCTGTCCCAGGCTGCCGCCGCTCGAGATCTGGCTCATGCACTCGCTCGAGGCGCTGCTGCTCGCGCTCAGCCCCACGTTTGCGAGCGCGACCTGAGCCTGCGCCACCTGGCCGCTCTCGACCGCGACGGCCGTGCCCCCGCTCTGGAGCTCGTAGGCGACGCCGGCTGTCGTCAGGGCGCTTTCGATCTTGCCCGTGTTGGAAAGATTGATGCCCGCCATGATCGTCGTGTAGCTCGGCGCGGAGGCGACGCTCATCAGGAGGTAGAAGAAGGCGATCGTGGCCACGGCGGAGCCGCCGACCATCAACCACCCTTTCGGGGAGAGCTTCGAGGTGATCTGACTGAGATTCATCGAGGGATACCAGCGTGCGTGGTCGAGGGATACGGGCTGTCAGCGGTTGGTTCGCGGGGGCAAAGCCCCGGCCGCTGCGGGTCAGCCGGGGCCGCACTTGGCGGGCGTCAGCCGCCAGGGCGGTTGTGGGTTCATCGAGGGGGCGGGCAGCGGGAGGTCGAGGGTCCGGTGGGGGGAGCGGTGGCGCTCAGAAGGTCGATTGCAGCAGCGTCGTCGCGTCGGTTGTCAGGGCATTGCGAACCTGAGCGGCGAAGTCCATCGCCATCTGGGCGTTCTCGACGGCGGTGATCGCCACCGTCGGGTCCGTCAGCTGGCCCGTCGCCAGCTGCTGCGAGGCCGTCGACGCCGTCGCCTGCGTGTTCTCGAGCGATGTGATCGCGTTGCTCAGCGCCGAGCCGAAGCTCCCGCCGGCGTTCCCGCCGGCGCTCGTGGTCGCGGCGACTCCGGCCGGAGCGCCGCTGCCGGAGATCGGCGAGATCTTCCATTCGCTTGGGCCGAGGCCCCCGATCCCGATCGACGGAATGATCATTTCAGGAGGTTGAGGGCGTCGGTGTACATCGACTTGGCGGTCTGCATCGCGGTGATGTCGGCCTGATAGGAGTTGGACTCCGAGATCAGGTTGGTCATCTCGGTGACTGGCTGGATGTTCGGCTCCTTGACGTAGCCCTGCTTGTTCGCGAGCGGGTTTCCCGGGTCGTAGACGAGCTGTGGCGGGACGTTCTCGGAGACGATCCCCGTCACCTCGACGCCGCCGTCGGTGGCCGGCGTCCCGCCGATCGCCGAGGCGAGTTGATCCTGGAAGTTGGAGCCGACCGTCTGGAGCTCGACGGTCTGCGGCTCGTACGGGGTGCCGTTGTTGGTCGAGTTGGCGTTCGCGAGGTTCTCCGCCGTGACGTCCATCTGGATCCGGTTGGCGGTGAGGCCGCTTGCGGCGATGTTGATCGAGTCGAAGAAGCTCATCAGGAGGTCGCGTTCATCGCGGTCTTGAGGATCTGCTCGCGCGCGGCCGCGACCTCGCTCAGCTCCTGGTAGAGCAGGCCGTTCTCGGCAATTTCCGCGTTCGTCAGATCGGGATCGACCCCGTTGCCGTCGACGCCGTTCGTCTGGCTGGCCGTCGTCGGGGTGAACGTCACCGCACTGGGCGACCCGCCGGCGGCGAGCTGCTGCGCCAGCTGCTGCTGGAAGTTGACGTCCTGAGGCTGGAAGTTCGGAGTGTTGGCGTTGGCCAGGTCGCTTGTCAACAGCGTCTGGCGGAGCATCGAGCCGCTCATCGCGGATTCGAGCGCCATCTGTGTCGTGTCAAGGAGGGACATCGAAATGCGGTTCCTTTGGTCCGCCCTCCTTGGGCTCACTCTGACCCACTCCGTCGGGTCACCCTTCTGATCGGCTGCACGCCGGATTACTTGAACTCGTGCATCCGTCCAGAGAACACGGCAGGCGTCAAGCCGCGGCGGCGTGCACGGCCGGCTCGTGCCAACCGACGATGCCGACGCCCGGCTCCAGCAGGAGCGAGACCTCGCAGGGGCTTCCGGCACCGACGAGGATGCGCACGACGGGCCTGTCGAGGGCGCTCTCGGGGACACTGACGACAATGCCCGCCCGCCCGTCGCTGAGCTCGACGGAGGTACCTGGCGGATACGGCGCCACGATTCGGCCGAACGACTCGGCGACGTCCGGATCGAACAGCGTCCCCGATCCTTCGGCGATCGCCCGGACGCCCTCGCATGCCGGCCGCGCCGGGGCATACAGGCGTTCTGAGGTGATCGCATCGTAGACGTCGGCGACGGCGGCGATGCGCGCCATCTGGTGGATCTCCTCGCCGACCCGGCCATCGGGGTAGCCGCTGCCGTTCCAGCGCTCGTGGTGGCGCAGGACGATCGCCTTGACGAGCGGGCTCCACTGGCTGCCGTCGAGCAGGTCGACGCCCGCACGTGGGTGACTCTTCATGATCTGCCACTCCTCGGGCGTGAGCTTCCCCGGCTTGTTGAGGATCCCGAGCGGCACGGCGAGCTTGCCGATGTCGTGCAGCAGTAGGCCGAGTCCGAGTGTCGAGAGGCGCTCGTCCAGCTTGGTGAAGTGGCGTTCGCCGCGGTAATCGGTCCATCCGTACTTGCGGTAGTACCGCTGGCCGATCAGGATCCCGACGGCGGTCACGTCGATCGAGTGCTGAAAGGTGTAGGCGTCGGCCGACGCGAGGTCGGCGAGCGCCAGCGCGACTCCGCCCGAGCTGTCCACCTGACGCATGATGCGACTGACGACGTCCTCGAGCGATGCGACCGCGTCCGGAGAGAGGGGCTTGCCCGACGCGACCGCGTCGCGCGCGGAGCGGTAGGCCGTGGCGACGGCGCGTGTCGCGATCGCCCGGGTCGCGTCGTCGACGACGGGCTCGACGACGATCCCCGCGCTGTCGTCGTCCTCGACGTAGATCGCGGAGATGCCGGCCTTGAGCAGCAGCTCGCGGTATCGGGGAGTGAGGCGCACACCGGTGCGCAGGAGTGGCACGCCGTCCGGGCGGCCGACCATCACGTCGCGGCCGAGTTCGCAGCCGTCATGAGCCCTGGCTGTCGCGATCAGGCGCATACGGTCACGAAATCGGCAACTGCCGCCGTCACTTGAGAGGCCACGGCGCCTGCCTCAGGCCGTCGTCGAGTAGCGGCGCCGCGGTGCCGGTGAGTACGTCCGAGCGACTCGGCGGGCGCGCCTGAGCGAGCCTCGGGAGCGCTCCAGGCTCTCGCGCACTCGGAGCGTCTCGATGATCACCCGGCAGTGAAGGGCGTTGGCGCGTTCGACGGCCCCACGCGCCGCTGCTGGGGCGGGGGACCGGAGCGTCGTCAGATACTCACCGCGCGCGTCGACGGCGTCGGACAGCTCCTCGAGGCGGCCCTGGCCGGCCAGTTCGAGCTCGTGTTCGATCATCCGAACCAGGCGCTCGTATGGGGCCGCGTCGCTCATCGCTCACTGCGTGGCGATCTTCGCCCACGCATCGCGAAGCTCGGTGAGCAGCGCATCCACCTTCTCGATCCGCTCGGGGTCGCGCTCGACCCAGGCCTCGTGTAGGTACACCAGGGAGAACGCGTAGATCGAGTCGAGCCGCTCGCTGAGCGTGCCGCCCTGCTCGAAGTCGAGCGACGCCCGCAGGTGGTTGACGATCGCCTCGGCGCGGAGCAGCTTCTGGCTGGAGAGCCCGGCCTTGCCGTCGCGCATCGCCATTGCAGCCTGGAACAGGAAGCGGTGAGCCCCGTCGTACAGCATCACGATCAGCTGCTCCTGCGTGGCGGTCAGAACCGCTGCCTTCTGATAGGCGTTGCGAGTTGCGGCCGCTTAGGTGGACATAGCCATGTACTCCTTTTAGTCGACGGTTCGCGCGCTGAGTTGAGTCGCGTCGGCGATCGGCTGCGAGGAACTTCGATCAGCTCGACGACGACGACGACGAGGACGAGGACGAGTTCGCAAAGCTCGTCAGGGACGAGCTCTGGCTCTGGAGTTTGGACAGCGTGCCCTCGACGGTCGCCCACTGTTGCTCCATGCTCTTCTCCTGCTGCGCGAAGAGCGTCTGCAGCGACGAGTACTGATTCTGCAGGTTCGTGATCTCGTCCTGGTCGCCGTTGATGCGCGTCTGGATCGCGCCGCCGGGGCCCGACTCGTTGTTGAGGATCTTCCCGAGATTCGTCGCCCACGTCTGGAGCACCGCCTGGACCCCGTTCGGGTTGGTCTGCAGCGCCTGGTCGAGCGTTGCCGTGTTGACCGTCAGCATGCCGTTGATGGCCGAGCTGCTGAGCCCTCCGGTCGAGGCCCCGGTCGTGATCCCGATGTCGGACATCGAGGCCATTCCGGTGGGGAGTCCCGCGCCGGGCTGGATCATCGCGTCGCGCATGTTGCTCATCACGCTCTCGAGCTCGACGTCCCCGTACAGCGAGCCGCCGTTCGGGTTGTACGTGCCCCCGGTCGACGAGTTGCTTGGCATCGTGCTCGTCGCGGATTCGATGCCGCTGAGGGCGCTGTTGTAGTCGGACACGAACTGGGAGACCTGCTGCGCGATCGCTGAGGTGTCCGGAGCCGGCGGGCTGACGCCGACCGTGACCGGGTCGCCCGCGCCGGTGACGCCGTTCAGCGTCAGGGTCACGCCCGGGATCGCGCCCGTGACGGTATCGGTGGAGGAAGAGCCGGGCACCCCGTTGATCGTGTACGCGGCGTCCTGCCCCGCGTTCTGCAGGGCGGTGTTCTCGACCAGCGACCCGGCCGTGTCGGAGACCTGGATGTAGCTGCCGGTCTCCTTGCCGGTGGTGCGGTTGGACATCACGATCTGGCCGGAGTTCGTCGCCGAGGCCCAGACATCGAGGCTGTCGTCGCTGTTGATCGCGTTCGCGAGGTCGCTCGAGGTGGCGCCCGCGTCAAGCGAGAGCGGCTTTCCGTCGATCGTGACCGTGTCGGGGCTCGTCGGACTCGTGAACGCGAACGTGCGCTGAGCGGCGGCGGCGAGCCCCGTCACCTCGACCGTCGATGAGCCGATCACCGCGCCGACCCCGCCTGTGGAGGTCGCGTCGACCAGGCTCGAGTCCGTCGAGGTGACGGCCTGCGTGGGGAAGAACGTCGACGCGTCGCCCAGGATCTGGACGTCGACGAGGACGAGCTGCAGCGAGCTCTGGACCGAGGTCAGCTGGCCGTCGAGGGACTGCATCCCGGTGATCTCGGACTCCATGTTGTTCATGGGAGCTTCCTGCTCGGCGAGCTCGGCCTGGATGATCTCGTTCGTGTTGATCCCCGATGCGAGACCGGTGATCTGAAGCGCCCCGGAGGCGCCGCTGTTGGTCAGAGTCGAGTTTGTGGTGAGCCCACCGCTGCTGTCGATCGTTCCCGTTGACATCTTCGACTTCCTTGTCGTCGTTCGCCGCGTGCGGTCGTTCTACGAAGCGTCGCCGTCGGCGATCGCGAGTACCTGGCTCGGAGCCACCGATGCGAGCGGGTTCCCGCTCAGGTCCTGAAGCTCGATCGTCAGGCCGCCTGTCGTCGGATCGCTCCCGAAGTGCAGCTGCTGACCGCTCGCCTGGAGGCGGTCGTACGCGCCGGCGGCGTTCGCGACGGCGCTCAGCACCGCCGGCGGCGGCGATGACGGCATCGTCGTGATCTCCACGGCGTCATCCACCTCTCCGGCTTCGCTCGTCTGCGCCGGCTGCGAGACGGCGCGGGTGGGACCGACACGGGCGGGGCCCTGTGCCGAGCCGAGTCCTTGAATGTCAAAGAAGCTCATCAGCGTCTGCACTCCTTGTGTCGGGGCCGCTCGACGGCCCGAACGGACACTGTCAGGTGTCCACTGCTCCGGTAATCGTTGCGATGTCCGAGAACTTGAGCGCTGATCGGCAACCCTACGAGGGCCCGCTCCAGATCTCGCCTCAAGCGGCGACCGGCTCGCGCGTGGCCTCGAGCAACGTCCGGGCCGCCGCACAGTCGGGATCGAGCGCGAGGGCATGACGGGCGAAGTTGTGCGCGGCCTCGGGCAGGCCGTGCGCTTTGCTGACCTGCGAGAGGCCGATCAGCGCGCGCAGGTCGGGGGCATCGTCACACACCGCCATCCACTCCCGCGCCGCCGACTTCAGGAACCCCCGCCGCAGATAGATCTGGGCGAGCAGCTCGCGCTGCTCGCGGAGCGGGAGCTCACTCGCGCCGAGCAGCGGATGCACTTGCTCGAAGGTCACGAAGTCCTGGACCCGGAGCAGCGCCTCGAGCATCGTCGCCAGCAGCGGGATCGCCGCGAGCGGGACGACGCGAGCGTCCGACGGGTCGCTCGCGCGGGCGTTCCAGATCGCGAACAGCTCCTGCTCGGCCGAGGCGAGGCCGACCCGAGCCGACCGCTCGAGGGCCGCCGGGACATGGGGGTGGTCGCCGGCCGCCAGCAGCCCGAACAGCTCGCTGCGGGAGGCGATCGCAGCGAAGGCATCCGACTCGTCCAGTGCGGCCGCAGCCGCCGCCGCCTCAGCGTAACGCCGCTGGTAGAGCAGTGCCTCGGCGAGCGCGACGCGCGCCGAGCCGCTGTGCGGCTGGCGGGCGAGCACCTCACGGAACTGGGTCTCGGCGACATCCGCCGCGCCGGACTCGAACAGCGCCGTGCCCAGCATGAACCGCACGCTCGGGGTGAGGCGGGGCAGGCGCGCCGCGAACTCGGCGAGCACAGCCTCGGGTTCGGTGCCGGAGCGAAGCAGCGCCGACGCGTATGGCAGCACGACGCCGACGAAGTCGGGGTGGTGCTCGATGCACCACCGCAGTAGCGGCAGCGCTGCCTCGACCTCGCCGTGGTTCAGGTGCACCTCTGCCATCGTGATCCGCGGCAGGTAGGTGCCGCAACCGACGAGCGCGGTATAGCGCGCGGGTGCATCGCCCATCTCGATGCACCGCGTGAAGTGCGCGAACGCCTCGTCGCGCCGGTTGAGGTCCAGGTTCGCGGCGCCCTGCTCGAAGACGAGGTCGGTGAAGCCCGGAAAGCGCTCGAGCCCCTCGGCGGCGCGGGCGATCGCCTCCTCCCGGCGATCACAGATTCGCAGTGCCTTGACCATCCGCGAGATCAACGTCGGTGTGAACTCGTAGGAATCCTCGGGCTCGTTCTGCATCATCTCCCAGGCACGTTCGTACTCCGCCAACGCGGCGGTTGCGTTGCCTGTGGCGAAGTACTCGGAGCCGAGGTTGAAGTGCAGGAACGGCGACGGCTGGCTTTCGGCCATCTGCGCGCGGAGCAGGTCGATATTGCGTCGCGACTTCTCCTTGGCGTCGCGAACGGCGCCCATGTAGCCGTAGTGCTCGATCCGCACGCCGGTCTGGACGAGGCGCTCCGGGATGTAGGCGGGCAGATTGTGGGCGATCTGCTCGTGCAGCCGGCCCGAGAACCGGTACGTCGGCCGGTTGCGGAACATCCGCAGCGCGCTGTGCGTGAGCGCCCCGCCGAAGTCCGCCTCGCCCGTGAAGTTCGTCTCCACGAAGTAGAAGGCCTCCCGCCATGTGTGGCCGCACAGCGCGCGCAGCTTGTCGATGTCGGCGCCGACGAGCACCTCATCGGCGTCTAGGTACAGGAGCCAGTCGCCGGTCGCGGCGTCGAAGGAGACGTTCCGGGCATCGGAGAACGATCCGGTCCATTCGCGCTCGATCACGTGCGCCCCGAACGAACGCGCGATCTCGACCGTCGCGTCCTTTGAGCCGGTGTCGACGATCACGATCTCGTCGACCGCCGCCGCCGCGGACGCGAGGCAGCGCGGCAGCATCTCCTCCTCGTCACGGACGATCATGCAGAGGCTGAGCCGCAGTCCCTCGGCGGGACGGGCCTTCGCGGCGACGGCCTGCGCCCGGCGCGCGAGGCCCGGGATCGCAGGATGCAACGCTCGGCGTGACCGGCCGGCCGCACGCCGTCGCTGGGCGCACTCGCGCAGGTTGCGGTTGAGGAACGGGACGCTCGGGTCAAGCCGCTGGGCCGCCTTGAACAGCGCCCGGGCGGCGTCGAGGCTCCACAGCTCGTACAGCGCGACGCCTGCGTAGTTGAGCAGGATCGGTTCAGCGGGCGTCGCTTCGAGCACGCTCAGCGCGCCCGTCGCGAGGGCGACCAGCAGCTCGGTGGCGGCGGCGCCGCCACGCTGCGCGGACGCTGTGAAGGCGTGCTCGAGCAGTGCCCGCTGCGCCTGGTAGCGACGGCTCGGATCGGCCAGCTCGGCGGCGCGCTCGAACTGGCGCTGGTACTCCTCGAAATCCGCCGCTCCGAGCGCGATCGCGCCTCGACCGGCGATCACCGCGGCCGCAGTGCGGTCGGCCTCTGGGCCACCCCTCCCGGTCTCAGGCTCGGTGGCGGCCAGCTTTGACGAGGTGATGCGAAGCGCCATGACGAGGGGGACCTCCGGTTCGAGAGAACAGCCATGTGTTCGGCAGCTGCACCAGATTCCTTAGGGCCGCGTCGATCGCCGCGCGCCGAGTCCCCACGTCGCGGCATGACGAGCTCCAGCGGCAGAAGATACGCGCACGAGGGTCGGTGTCCAGGAGGCGTGGACGACCTCGGACGCTCAGATTTGGACGAATGGCCAGGTTTAGGCCGACTTACGGTGCGTCGATACGTGTCCGGTCACCGTCCAAATGTGTGTGTGCTGGTGTGAGGAGTAACCAAGTGGCGCGAGTCAAGAGCGAACGGGCGTCGAGCGAGTCCGTTCAGAAGCTTTGGGAGCAGTACCACGAGACCGGCGATTCGCGTGTGCGCGACCGGTTGGTGCTGACCTTGGCACCGATGGTCAAGTACATCGTCTACCGCAAGGTGCGGGAGATCCCCGCCCGGTTCGAGGTCGAGGACTTCATCTCGTGCGGGCTGGAGGCGTTGATGCGGTCGATCGATCGCTACGACCCCAGCCGCGGCGCGACGCTTGAGCAGTTTGCGTGGACCCGCATCCATGGGGCCGTGCTCGATGAGCTCCGGCGCAACGACTGGGCGCCGCGGTCGCTGCGGCGCTGGGAGCGGGACATCGCGCGGGCGCGCGAGCGCTTCATCGCTCTTTACGGGCAGGCGCCGACGCGCAGCGAGCTGGCCGAGGCGGTGGGCCTTTCGGTAGCCGACCTGGAGCGTCGCCTCGGCGATATCCAGCGCTCCGAGGTCGGATCGCTGAACGTGCTCGTGCTCGGCGAGGATGACACCACGATCGAGCGAATCGACACGCTCACCTCGACCGACGCCGACTCCGATCCCGAATCGCGAGCGATTCGCGACGACGCCAAGGACCGGTTCCGCGAGGCGTTCGACCAGCTGCCCGACCGCGAGCGCCAGGTCGCGGTCCTGCTCTACGTGCACAACCTCACGCTGCGCGAGATCGGCGAGACCCTTGGCGTCACCGAGAGCCGGGTCTGCCAGATCCACAGCCAGCTCCGCCGGCGTCTGCGCGAGCTGCTGGCGGCCGACGACCAGCTCTTCAGCGAAGTCGCGTGACGCGTGGGCGGCGCCTGGCGCCGCCCATCGCGTCACACGCCCCGGCGGTGCTGGGCGTCGAGCTTGTAGGCCCAGGCGAGCGCCTCGGCGACGGCGCGATAGAGCTCTTCGGGCACCTCGGTTCCGAGATCCAGCGCTGCGAGCGCCTTCGACAGGGCGGGATCCGAGCGGACGGGGACGCCGGCCTCGATCGCGGCGGCGATGATCCGCTCCGCCACGTAGCCGCTCCCGGTCGCCGTGATCTGTGGCGCCCGGTTTCCGGGCTCGTACTGCAGCGCGGTCGCTCGGATTCGTTTCGGCGGCTCCTCCGGCGTGTCAGGCATACACCTCGACCGGCTCCCGGCGCGGTTTGACGGTGACGCTGATTGCGCGGCCGACCGCCGAGCTGAGCGCTGCGGATAGCTGGTCAGCGCTGCCCTCCGCGAGCTCGAAGGCCGGTCCTGCAGCCACCGTCAGCGCGAGCCGCAACGAGCTCGGGTCGAGCGCGAACTGCATCTCGACGGCGCCGAGGCTCGGGGCGTCATAGGTGAGCGCGAGCGTATGGGTGCCGCTGCCCGAGCCGGTGCCCGCCTGCCCGCCGCTGTCGCGCTCCGTGACGTGGACGCTGCCGCCGCCGGGGAGCGGCACGGCGGTCGGGGCGTTCAGCTGCGCCTGCACGGCGCCTCTGTCCTGGATCCCGAGCACGATCCGCGACGGCGTGACCTCGCGCACGATCAGGCGCAGCTCCTGGCCGGCCTTGACGTCCTGCGGCAGTTCGGCTTCGAGGAGGACGCCGGCGAGGCTGAGCGTGCCGCGGCCGCCGGGCATCAGATCGGCGACGCGCACGCTCAGCACGCGTCCGACGGTGAGCGTCAGGTCCGGGGTCAGGACCGCGCGCAGCAGTTGGGCGTCGACCGCGAGCGCTTCCATCGCGCTAAAGAATCGCCTCCGATGGTCGAGAACGCAGAGTGATGGACCTTGGTCTGAACATCGCCGCCTCGGGCATGCTCGCAGAGCAGGTGGTCGAAGACCAGCTCTCCAACGACCTGGCGAACTCGACGACGCCCGGCTACAAGCAGGCCGTCAGCGACCAGAGCAGCTTCGGCCAGCTCCTGTTCGCCAACAGCAATACCGGCCAGAACATCGGGTCGATCGACTCCGGGGTGAAGGTGACGAGCACCGGCGTCGATCTCAGCCAGGGCGCGCTCCAATCGACGGGCCAGCCGCTCGACTTCGCCGTGACCGGCCAGGGGTTCTTCGCGGTGAAGACGGCAGCGGGGGTGCAGTACACGCGCAACGGCCAGTTCTCGACCAATGCGCAGGGCCTGCTGGTGGACCAGTACGGCAACGAGGTGCTGAGTCAGAACCGCGCACCGATCAAGGTCGGCTCGGCCGACAGCGTGCCGGTGACCGCACTCGGCCTGTTCGCACTGCGGAATCCCACAGAGCTCGGCGACAACAACTTCTCGGGAACCGCCAACGGTCGGGCGACCGGGACGATCGCTCAGGGCGAGCTCGAGAGCTCAGACGTCAACCCGATCCAGACGATGACCGCAATGGAGACCGCGCTCAACAGCCTACCAGGCGGGGCAGCAGGCGATCCAGACGATCGGCCAGACGATGCAGGAGAGCGCCTCGACGGTGGGTCTCCTATCCGGAGGAGGGTGATGTAAGTGTCGGAAGGCCTGTACGCGGCTGCCGCGGGCATGGCGGCTCAGCAGACGCAACTCAATGCGATCTCAAACGACGTGGCGAACGCCGACACGCCGGGCTATCAGGCGACCGAGGTCGGCTTCAGCGACCTGCTCTACGCCAGCGACAACGATCCGAACGGAAATGCGCAGGTCGGCTCGGGCGCGAGCGCAACCACGATCGGCTACAGCCAGGCGGCCGGTCAGGTGCAGCAGACCGGCAATCCACTCGACGTCGCGATCGTCGGTAACGCCTACCTCGAGGTCCGCCAGCCGAACGGAACGATCGGTCTGACCCGCAACGGAACGCTTCAGCTCGACGCCAAGGGGCGGCTGACGACCGATCTCGGCATGCCGATCCAGCCGCCGATCACGGTGCCGGCGGGCACCGACCCGTCCAAAGTGGTGATCGCCGCTGACGGCACCGTCAGCGCGGGCCAGACGAAGCTCGGAAAGATCGCGCTCGTGACCGTCGCGGCGCCCGACCAGCTGCTCGAGTCCGGCGACAGCGTGTTCAGTGCGACCGCGGCGAGCGGCGCGCTCCGCCCGGCAACCGGAGCCACGGTCGAGCAGGGGGCACTGGAGGGGTCGAATGTCGATCTGAACGCGGAGATGACGCAGATGATGGCGACCGAAAACGCCTACTCGATGACGAGCAAGGCGATCGCGGTGGAGAACCAGATGGGCCAGATCGCCGCGACCCTCAAGTCCTCATGAGCTTCTCGGCGCCGGATCCACTCTCGCTCGCCGGCCTCACCTCGGCGCTTCCCGCGATCAGCCAGACCGCCCTCCCCGCCGGCGTGCGCGCCGGCAATGCGAAGGCGAAGGAGGCCTATGCCGAAGGCCTCCAGTTCGAGCAGGTCCTCGTCGAGCAGCTCACGCAGCAGCTCGCCGCCGGCAGCTCCAGCGGCTCCAGCGGCACGGACTCGAGCAGCGGTTCGGATTCTGAGGACTCCGACGGAGGTCTCGGCAGCGGCCTGCTCGGCGACTCCTCAGCGGCGTCGGGCTATGCGAGCCTGATCCCGCAGGCGCTCACGAGCACGATCATGGCCGGCGGCGGCCTGGGCATCGCCCAGGAGATCGCGTCCGCGATCGACCCATCGATCAACGACGCCGGAAAGGCTGTCAAATGAGCATCATCACTTCGGACCGCGACGTCGCGCCGGAGCTCGCGAATGCCTTCCTGGCGCACCTCGACACCCAGCTCGAGTCGGCCCACCGGATGCTCGCGACGGTGCTCGAGCAGGGGGAGGCGATCCGGCGTCGGGACGTGCAGAACGTCGTCCGCCTGGCAGGCGTCCTGCAGGTGGAGATGCACCGCCGAGAGGTGATCGAGCTCGACCGCATCCAGTTGCTGGGGCGCGCGGCTGCCCAGCTCGAGTTCGAGCCGCAGGCGGTGACGTTGACGGCGATCCAGGCCCTGATGGATCCGGATACCGCCCAGGCCGCCCGCGCGCGGACTGCCGAGCTCACCGGACTCCTGCGCGAGATCGAGCGCGAGCACGAGACCAACCGCGTGCTGATGCGCCAGGAGCTCGCGTTCCTCGACTATCTGCTGCAGCTCGCGGGCCGCGGTGGCTCGGGCGCCTACGACGGGCCGGTCGACCGGTCCGCGCGCCGCGCCGGCGGTGCCTACGCACGCACGCGCGTGTTCGACTTGGAGGCGTGATCGAATGTACGTTTCGTCCTTCACACCCCTGCAGACCGCGCTCAGCGGGATCGAGGCCGCTCAGGAGGAGCTCGACACCACCGGCGAGAACATCACCAACGCCAACACCGCCGGCTATGTGACGCAGACCGTGAACCTGACAGAGGCGGCGTCTGTGACGATCGCCGACGGCAGCGCGGCAGGCGCCGCGGTCCAGCTCGGGACCGGGGTCAACACGCTGTCGATCACGAACAACGCCAACGCGTACCTCGACGGCGCCTTCCGCACCCAGTCGGCTGCGTCGAACGCGGCGAACACCGAACAGAGCTACCTCAGCCAGGTTCAGTCGGCCCTGAACGAGCCGTCCAGCAGCGGCATCTCGTCGCTCCTCGGAAGCTTCTGGGGGGCGTGGAACAGCCTCTCCGAGACGCCGACGAGTTCGGCCGCCAAGCAGGTCGTCCACGACGACGGTCAGGATCTTGCGGATGCGCTCAACAGCCTGAGTCAGCAGATGTCGACGATCTCGTCGCAGGCATCGAGCCAGTTCAGCGCGCTGACCGCCAACAACGGCGAGGTGGAGGACGACGCCAACCAGATCGCCCAGCTCAACTCCTCGATCAAGTCGGCGACCCAAGCCGGCCAGGACCCGAACGTGCTGATCGATCAGCGCAACGCCGCGATCAACGACCTCTCGACGCTCGCGACGGTGAGCCTCACCAACAACAGCGACGGGACCGTGACTGTCGGCTTCGGCGATGCGGCGACCCCGCTCGTCAACGGCTCGACCGTGACCTGGCCGCAGACGATCACGGCGGCGGCGGGCGGCACGCTCGGAGCGTTGCTCAACCTCACCGGCGCAAACGGCCCGATCGCGAACTACAGCTCACAGCTCGATGGAGTCGCCGCTGCGCTCGTCAGCGAGGTCAACGGCGTCAGCGGCCTGACGACGCCGTTCTTCAGCGGCGCCACGGCGGGGACGATTGCGGTGGCGGTGACCCCGTCGCAGATCTACGCGACGAGCGACCCGGTCAACGATGCCGGCGGTAACGACGTCGCATCGGCCGAGGCCAACCTCTCGAACGGACCCGCCGATCAGGCCTACCAGGCGTTCGTCGCGTCGGTCGGTGGCGGAGTCCACACCGCCCTGAGCAACCAGAGCACACAGAGCGCGCTGCTGACTGCGGTCCAGCAGCAACAGCAGAGCATCGAGGGTGTCGACCTCAACCAGGAGTCGACGAACATGGTGATGGAGCAGCGTGCCTACCAGGCGTCGGCGCAGGTGATGAACGCCTTCTCGACGATGATGGACTCGTTGATGTCCGCGGTCGGCGTCGGCTGATCGCATGGGTTGGTGAGCTTCAGATGACAGGGCGGATCACCGATCAGATGGAGTCGAACCTCCTGATCACCAACATCGACAACGATCTGTCGGCGCTCAACCAGACCCAGAATGAGCTGTCGACCGGGCTCTCGATCCAGGAGCCGTCCGACAACCCATACGGAAGCGCGCTGTCGATCAACCTGAATGCGCAGATCACCGCGATCCAGGGCTACAGCACGAACATCACGGATGCCACCGCCTGGACACAGACGGCGAGCGCTGCGATGCAGTCGATCTATCAGCAGGGGCAGACCGTCCAGACGCTGGTCGTCGAGGGGTCCAACGGTACGCTCAACCAGTCTGACCTCACCGACATGGCCGCGCAGGTGAACCAGATGATCGACGGGATCAAGCAGTCCGCCGATACGCAGCTGAACGGCAACTACATCTTCGCGGGCACGGCGACGACGACGACGCCCTACGCGACGGGGACGGGTTCGCCGAACACCTACAACGGGAACACCGGGACGGTGACGCGCGCGATCGGGCCCGGCGCGGGCAGCCAGGTCGCCGTCAACGCCAATCTCAGCTCGGTCCTCGGCAGCGGCGGGGGCGACGGCCTGATGCTCGACACGCTCACGGACATCGAGAACGATCTGACCAGTGGCAACCAGTCCGACCTCGGCACCCAGCTGACGAAGCTGCAAGCGAATCTCAGCCAACTCTCAGACCTCCAGGCTCAGGTCGGCGGCGTCCAGGACCAGATCCAGATGGCCTCCACGCGCCTGCAGTCGTTGCAGACGACCGACGCCCAGGAGCTCGGGGGCGTGCAGGATGTCGACATGGCCTCGGCGACGATCCTGTACTCGACCCAGCAGGCGGGTTATCAGGCCGCGCTCCAGACGGCGGCGAAGATCGAACAGCAGTCGCTGCTGAACTTCCTGCAGTCGTGACGATCGTTCCCGTGAACCTCCTGCAGCCGTGACGATCGTTCCTGCTCAGCTCCGCCTAGACTCTGAACCGATGACGCTGACGATTCAGTCAAGTCGCTTCGGTACGGTCGAGATCGCGCACGACAGCGTCGTCGAGTTCCCGAACGGTCTGATCGGGCTCGGAGGCAGCCGTTACGCGCTGCTGGCGCGCGACCCCGAGAGTCCGTTCCTGTGGCTCCAGTCGCTCGACGATCCGGCGATCGCGCTTCCGGTCACCAATCCGCAGCGATTCTTCGCCGACTACCGTGTCGAGCTGACCGATGAGGAGGCCGAGCGGCTCGGATTCGCGGCCTCGCCGAACGCTGACGTGTACGTGACCGTCACCGCGAGCTCCGATCTGGCCAAGTTCACCGCCAACCTCCGTGCACCGATTCTGATCCGGCCGGGACGTGCCGATCAGGTCATCAATCACGCGCCCGGGGCGGAGCTGCGGGCCAAGCTGTTCCCCAGTCTCGGCGGGGGCGGGGAAGCCGCGCAGACTTGACGGGAGTGCGGCAATGCTGAGAATCACGCGGCGGGCTGGAGAGCGCGTGATCGTCGGCGGCGAGGTCGTGATCGAAGTGCTCGAGGTGCGGGGAGGAACGGTCCGGCTCGGAATCGATGCTCCGCGCTCGGTCTCGATCTACCGGGAGGAGATCTGGCTCGAGGTCAAGCGCGAGAACGAGGCGGCCGCCAGCGCGCCCGACGAGTTGCCGGCGCTGCCTGAATTGCCGGGGCTCGCGACCGCGCCCGTGTCCGCGGACCCGGTGCTGCGCACCGGAGTTCGGTCCGCCCCGGCCGACGAGGTCGGGCGGCTGCACGATCGCGCCGGCGACTGAGCGATCGCCGGTCGCGGGCCGGTCCGCAATACTTGCGGCGATGGCCGCCCAGAGATCGAAGCGTTCTGCGCGACGGGCTCCCAGCGTTCCGCCGCATCCGCCGCATCCGCCGGCCGCCCGGCGCCCCGCCCCTCGCGAGATCGCGCCGCGCCAGGTCCGGAGCACCGGCTGGCGGCCCGAGCCCGGCGTGAAGCCCCCGCCGAGTCCGTTCGGAGGGCTGCCCGTCTCCGAGCTCGCGATCGCGATCGGTCTGATCGCGCTGATCGTCGGCGCGATTCAGAGCAACGCCCTCGCGATCGGCGTCGGCGCCGCGGTGTGCGGCCTCGGCGTGCTCGAGTTCACCGTGCGCGAGCACTTCTCGGGCTACCGCTCGCACGCGGCGCTGCTCGCCGCGATTCCCGCGGTCGTGCTCGACGTGATCGCCGTGATCGTGTTCGGGCAGCCAAGCCAGCGGCTGCTGCTGATCCTGCCGGCGGTCCCCGTGTTCGCGATCTGCTTCGCGGTGTTGAGGCAGAGCTTCGAGAAGGCTCGTCAGAAGCGGGTCGCGAAGCCGCCGGCGCCGTAGACCGGGTCGTCGCCGTCCGCCTCGTCAGGCGCCGCCGCAGTTCCCGGCAGCGCCAGTGTGAACAGCGCGCCCCCTCCCGGCGGGTTGCCGGCCGTTGCACTGCCGCCGTGCTGTTCGGCGACCTGCCGGACGATCGCGAGTCCGAGGCCGCTGCCCTGCCGCGCCCTGGAGTTCGCACCGCGGTAGAAGCGGTCGAAGATGTACGGCAGGTCGGCGTCATCGACCCCCTCGCCGTGGTCACGAACGCGGACGCTGCCCGCGTCGACGGTTACCTCGACCGGACCGCCCGGTGAGGTGTGGCGTGCCGCATTGTCGAGCAGGTTGTTGATCGCGCGGGTCAGGCGCTCCGGATTGCCAGTCACGAGCACGGGGGCAAGCCGCGCGTCGAACACCACCTCGGGACTGTTGCGGCGCGCCCGCGCGACGCACTCCTCGACGATGCGGTCGAGGCGGACCTCCTCAGTTGCGCCCGACGGCAGGTCTCCGCGCGCGACCTCGATCAGGTCGGACACGAGCTGGGTGAGCTCCTCACTCTGCTCGACGACGTCGGCCAGCAGCCGGCGGCGGTCCTCCTCGTCGACCGCGCCCCCCTCGAGCAGGACCTCGATGTTCGTGCGCAGGCTCGTGACCGGTGTGCGCAGCTCATGGGAGGCGTCCGCGACCAGCTGGCGCTGGGAGCGGACCGAGTCGTCGAGCGCTGCCCGCGACTCCTCCAGGCGCTCCAGCATCTCGTTGAAGCGCGTCGCGAGCTGGCCGACCTCGTCGTCGGCGTGCACGGCGAGCCGCAGGCTGAGGTCGTCGGTCTCGCCGATCGTCTGTGCCGTGCTCGTCACCTCGGCGAGCGGCGCCAGCACCCGCCGGGCGGCCATCCGGCCGAGTCCGGCGGCGAGCGCGATGCACCCCAGGAACAGGAGTGTGAGCAGGACGCGCAGGTTCGAAAGGATGTTGTTGAGGGGGCCCAGCGGGCGGGCGAGCTCGACGGCGACCGGCACCGACGTCGTCGGCGAGTACTGGTACAGCGCGTGGAACAGCAGGATGCGCAGGTCGTTGCCGCCGACGGTCGCGTCGAACATCACGTTGTTGCGCTTGCCCAACGCCACCGCCTCGGCTGTCGCGGTGATCGGCAATCTGAGGTCCCCGGTGATCGGTCGCCAGCCACCGCCTGAACCGACCAGCTGGGCATACTGGGCCGAGCCCCCCTCGTTTGGGGTGTTGCCGGGGAGGTTGCTGCCGAGGATGTGGGTCTCGAGCACGCGCTCCTTCTGTGCGGTGAGCTCGGAATCGAGCTGGCTGCGCAGCTGGTGGCGGACCACGCCGTAGCAGATGACCATCGCGAGGGCGACGGTGAGCGCGACCGCTCCGGCCGCGGCGAGGCTGACCCGCTTGCGCAGCTGCATCCGCGGGCCTCAGTCCTTCAGGACGTAGCCGATGCCCCGCACCGTGTGCAGCAGCCGCCGCTCGCCACCCTCCTCGGTCTTGCGGCGCAGGTAGCCGATGTAGACGCCGAGCGCATTCGACGTCGGACCGAAGTCATAGCCCCAGACGTTCTCGAAGATCGTGGAGCGGGTCAGGACCTGGCGGGGATGCTTCAGGAACAGCTCGAGCAGGAGGAATTCGGTCTTCGACAGCTCGATCCGGCGGTCGCCGCGGTGGACCTCGTGGGCGATCGGATCGAGCACCATGTCGGCGAAGCGCAGAACCTCGGCGTCGTCGCCGTCGTCACCCGCACGTCTCAGCAGCGCGCGCACACGGGCCTGCAGCTCGCGCAAGGCGAACGGCTTGACCAAATAGTCGTCGGCGCCGACGTCGAGCCCCTGCACGCGATCGTCGATCGCATCCCGCGCGGTCAGCATCAGGATCGGGGTCCTGTCGCCCGCCGCCCGCAGGCGGCGGCAGACCTCGAGACCGTCGATCCCGGGCATCATCACATCGAGGATCACGGCATCGGCAGGGCGGTCGGCCAGCCGGTCGAGCGCCTGGCGGCCGTCCTCGGCCAGTTCGACGTCATAGCTCTCCAGGCGCAGCGCGCGCTCGAGTGCCCGCCGGACGGCCGGCTCATCGTCCACAACAAGGATGTTCGCCATCGCCGCAATTGTGGAGCTTGCGCGTAAAAGGTGGTGAAGAACGTCTGCCGCGGCACTGAGGTTGCAACCCCGCCACCCGAGTAGGATCGGCCCCCGGCTGTCGCTGCCAGCCGATCTGCCGCCATGCCAGCCATCACCATCTCGAGAGTCACGGCGACGCTCGCCGCGCTGTTCGTCGCGCTTGCGTGCGGAGCCCTGCTCGCGACCCTGCCGCTCGACGCCGACGCGTCCTCGGCGCCGGCGCTCACGGTCGGCGCTGCGCTCGACGCGCCACCCGTGCCGGCGGGCTTCGTCGGGATCTCGCTCGAATACCCGGCGGTGGCGGCGTATGCCGGCAATCCGGCGTCACTCCAGATCCTCGCGAGCCTGATCCGCAATCTCGCCCCCGGGCAGGTGCCCGTGCTGCGGATCGGCGGCGACAGCACCGATTACTCGCAGCTTCCGGAGGGCGCGCAGCCGCCTCCCGGCATCCAGTACGTGCTCTCCGCCCACTGGCTGCGGACACTCGGCGCGCTCGTCCATGCCGCCGGCGCGCACGTGATCCTCGGGATCAACCTGATGCAGGGCAACGCCCGCGAGGGCGCCCGCGAGGCGCAGGCGCTGATCGACGCGGTCGGCCCGGCTTCCGTGGAGGCGCTCGAGGTCGGGAACGAGCCGGAGCTGTACGGCCACTTCAAGTGGTACGAGACGAGCGCCGGGGTCAAGGTCTACAGCCGCCCGGCGACCTACTCGATCGCCGGCTACCGGCGCGACTTCGACCGCTACGCCAGGGACCTGCCCGACCTCCCGCTCGCCGGACCGGCGACCGGCGGCGCGGTCTGGATGCAGAGCCTGGCCGCGTTCATCAGGACGGCGCCACGGCTCGGTCTCGTGACGGTCCACCTCTATCCGCTGCAGCGCTGTTACACGCCGCAGGTATCGGACGTGTACCCGACGATCGCGCACCTGCTCGACCGGACGTCGGCGGCCGGGCTTGCGCAGCGGGCAGCACTCGCGATCTCGCAGGCGCGCGCCCGCGGCCTCGAGGTCAGGGTCGACGAGATGAACTCCGTCTCGTGCCGCGGCAGCGCGGGCGTGAGCGACACCTTCGCGTCGTCGCTGTGGATCCTCGACGCGCTGTTCTCGATGGCGAAGGCCGGCGTCGCCGGGGTCAACATCCACACGCTGCCGGGTGCGGCCTACCAGCCGTTCAAGCTGGTGGAGGCGGCGAAGGGCCCGCTGCAGTGGACGGTCACGCCGATGTACTACGGCATGCTGGCGTTCGCCGACGCAGTGCCGCCGGGATCCCAGCTGCTCGACCTGTCGGGCCGATCCAGGCCGGAGGTCCGCACCTGGGCGGTGTTGACACCGAGCCATCTCGTCAACGTCGTCGTGATCAACGAGGGGAGCCGGGCGTGGACGGTGCCGGTGGACGTGCCCGGCGCTCAGGGTGCGGCAACCGTGACGCGCCTGCAGGCGCCGTCACTGGAGGCCGCGGCCGGCGTCACGCTTGCCGGGGGAGCTTCGGGCCGACGACCAGCACCGGCGCGCTTGGGGGGCCGGCGGCGCTGCCGCGCCTGGAGCCCGACGGCAGCCTCTACGCGCTGCGCGTGCCGCCGGCGAGCGCCGCGATCGTGAGCGTGCCGGTCGCGGGCTGACCGATTGAGGCCAGGCCGCGATCCCGTCGAGCTGCGCCTCAGCGCAGCTCGACGAGCAGCGGGGCGTGGTCCGACGGCTTGTTGCCCTTGCGGAAGTTGCGGTCGATCCCGCAGGCGACCGCCCGCTCGGCGAGCGACTCGCTCAACAGGACGAGGTCGATCCGCAGGCCGAGCCCCTTGTGGAAGTGGCCGGCGCGGTAGTCCCACCAGGTGAACTGCTGCGTATCGGGGTGCAGGCGGCGGAATGCGTCGACGAGCTGCCCGCCGCGCAGGACCTCGTCCAGGCGTGTGCGTTCCGCCGGCGTCACATGCGTGGAGCCGGCGAACGCGGCCGGGTCGTAGACATCGGCGTCGGCGGGGGCGATGTTGAGGTCGCCGGCGATCACGAATGGCACGCCCCCGGTGACGATCTGCGCTCGCGCGCGCTGCGCCATCGCATCGAGAAAGGCGAGCTTGCGTGGAAACTCGGGGCTGTCGAGCGTTCGCCCGTTGGGGACGTAGGTGCTCGCGAAGCGGATCCCGGCGATCGTCGCCTCGCACCAGCGTGCCTCTGCGGGCACGGGATCGCCCGGCAGGCTCCCCGTCACGCCCGTGAGCCCCAGCTCCTCCCGTGCGAGCAGCGCCACGCCCGCCCACTGGCCCGCCGAAACATGGGCGGAGGCGTACCCGGCGGCCGCGAGCTCGCCGACCGGGAACGTGTCCGGCGCGCACTTGGTCTCCTGCAGGCAGACCACCGCGGGCGCGTGGAGCTCGAGGAACTCGAGCACTCGGGGTAGTCGCGCCCGCAGCGAGTTGACGTTCCAGGTGGCGATCAGCACCGCCCGAGAGTAGCCCCCGGCGATCACCTCGACCGGCTCGCGCATCTCCCCGACATCTTCGCGGACCGTCGCGAGCCAGCGACAATCACGTCTGGAGCCCACGTGCCCGACGACAAGCTCACCCGCTACCGCGCCCGGCGCGACTTCGCCGTCACCGCCGAGCCCGACGCCTCGGCCGGCGCTGCGTCCGGCGCCGAGCCGGCGCCGCGCTTCGTCGTCCAGCAGCACCACGCCCGCCGCTTGCACTGGGACCTGCGCCTCGAGCACGATGGTGTCGCGGTCTCGTGGGCGATCCCGGCGGCCTGCCGCCGACGCCGAGGGACAACCGCCTCGCCGTCCACACCGAGGACCACCCGCTCGAATACCTCGGCTGGGAAGGTGAGATCCCCGGCGGCGAATACGGCGCCGGGACGATGCGCGTCTGGGACGCGGGCACTTACGAGCTCGTCAAGTGGGAGCCGCGCAAGGTCGAGGTGATCTTCAACGGCGAACGCCTGCGCGGTCGGTACGGACTCTTCCCGATCGGCCGCGCGGGCGACGCCGGCGGTGAGAACGACTGGATGATCCACCGCATGGACCCGCCGCAGAACCCCGACTGGGCTCCGCTCCCCGAGCACGTCGTGCCGATGCTGGCCCGGCCCGGTGGGCTGCCGCGCGATCCGGAGCGCTGGTCCTTCGAGGTCAAATGGGACGGCGTCCGCGCGATCGCGTACGCGCAGCCCGGGAGGTTGCGGCTCGAAAGCCGCAACCTCAACGACATCACCGCCTCCTACCCCGAGGTTCGGGGGGTGCTCGACCAGGTCGGCATGCACGAGCTGGTCCTCGATGGCGAGCTCGTGGCCTTCGACGACGCGGGGCGGCCCAGCTTCGGGCGGCTGCAGACGCGGATGCACGTCACCGCGGCGGCCGCCGTGAAGCGGCTTGCCGCCTCGACACCGGTCGTCTACGCGATCTTCGACCTGCTCCATCTGGACGGGGAATCGCTGATCGGGCTGCCGTACGAGGAGCGGCGGCGGCGCCTGCGGGCGCTTGGACTGAGCGGCTCCGCCTGGCGGGTTCCCGAGGCCCATCCCGCGCTCGGGGCCGAACTGCTCGCCGCAACCGCCAGTCAAGGGCTGGAGGGGGTCATCGCCAAGCGCCTTGATTCGCGCTACGAGCCGGGCGCTCGCAACGGCAGCTGGCTCAAGATCAAGCACACCCGCCGCCAAGAGCTCGTGATCGGCGGCTGGCTGCCCGGTCAGGGACGCCGTCAGGAGCGGATCGGCGCGCTCCTGATGGGCTACCACGAGGACGGGCTGCTGCGCTTCGCCGGCCGGGTCGGCACCGGGTTCACCGAGGCGACGCTCGCGGACCTGGCGAACCGGCTCGCGCCGCTGCGGACCGAGGCGGCGCCGTTCGTCCCGGTGCCGAAGCTGCCGAAGGGAGCCGTGTTCGTCCTGCCGGAGCTGGTCGCCGAGGTCGAGTTCGTCGAGTGGACGGCGGACGGGGTCATGCGAGCCCCGTCCTTCAAGGGGCTGCGCTTCGACAAGCCGGCCGCCGAGGTCGTGCGGGAGGACGCCGCCGCCGGCGGCGGCGATCAGCGGGCCGGCCCGCAGGAGAGCCCGCACGCCCCATCGGGTTCGCAGACTGATCTGTTCGCGAGTGTCGAGGAGACCGCGGGTGGCGGCCGGCTCGTGGTCGTCGACGGCCGCACGCTGAAGCTGAGCAATTGGGACAAGGTGCTGTTCCCGGCGAGCGGCTTCACCAAGGGCGACCTCGTCGCCTACTACGGGCGTGTCGCCGAGGTGCTGCTGCCCCACCTGCGCGAACGGGCGTTGACGCTCAAGCGCTATCCGAATGGGGTCGATGCGCCGCACTTCTACGAGAAGCAGTCGCCCAGTCACAGGCCCGCGTGGGTGCCGGCGCGGGCGGTCGGCGGCGTCGACTACACGCTCGCGAACGAGCGGGCGACGCTCGTCTGGCTCGCGGGGCTGGCGGACATCGAGCTGCACACATCGCTGTCGCTCGCGACCGCTCCGGATCGCCCGACGCTGCTCGTCTTCGATCTCGATCCGGGCGCGCCGGCCGGCATTGTTGAATGCTGCGAGGTGGCGCTCGTGCTGCGCGGCACGTTCGCGGGGCTCGGGCTCGAGTCGGTCGTCAAGACGTCGGGCTCGAAGGGGATGCAGGTCTACGTGCCGCTCGGCGGCGGCGGCCCCGGATACGACGTCACGAAGGCGTTCGCGAGGCGAGTCGCGGAGCTGCTCGAGGCGCGCCTGCCCGAGCTCGTCGTCTCGCGGATGGGCAAGCAGCTGCGGCGCGGCCGGGTGCTCGTCGACTGGAGCCAGAATGACCGGCACAAGACGACCGTGACCGTCTACTCGGTGCGCGCGCTCGAGCGCCCGGGTGTCTCGACGCCCGTCAGCTGGGAGGAGGTCGATGCCTGCCGGGCGGAGGGGAACCCGGAGCTGCTCGCCTTCTCGCCGGCACAGGTGCTCGCGCGGGTCGCCGAGCACGGCGACCTGTTCGCGCCGGCCGCGACGCTCGCCCAGTCGCTGCCACTGCTCGCCTGACCGCCGTCTGGGATGATGGGCCCGATGGACCAGATTCAACTGCGCAATCGCCTGCTCGTCGCGACCGGCATGTGGAAGGAGGCGACAGGCGAGCCGCTGCCACGAATGGCACCCGGCCGGCCAGAGGACCAGATCCGGGCGTTCGAGCTCCGCCTCGTGGAGCGGCTCTACGAGTTGGCGACGCCCGAGAACGCACGCGAGGTCGCAGATCGCACGTGGGACCTAGTGCACGACCGGCCCGACTCCGATCCGGTCAAGAAGCGCGTGGTCGAGATCCACGAATCCCTGGCCAAGATGACGCGCCTCGGCGACTGATCCTGCGGCACTCGCGCCACTACACGCTCGAGCAGGCGACGGCGCTACGGGGGTGGGTGATCCAGCGCGTCCGCTGGATCCGCCACGCCCGCACGATGCTGGCTCTGCTCGGACCGCGCCTGGACGCGGCGGTCGAGGAGCTCGATGTGCGCTCGGGCGGCTCGTATCCGGGCCGTGACGTCGCCCGCCCGCTCGCCGAGCTGAGCCGGGCGATGGCGGAGCTCGAGGCCGTCGATGTCGTGCTCCGGGACGTCGACCGGGGGCTGATCGACTTCCCGGCGATCAAGCCCGACGGATCCGCCGGCCTCCACGACTGCGGGGGTTCCGGCTGCCCGGCCCGTGGCACCCCGGACGGGCCTGAGATCTACCTCTGCTGGCTGATCGACGAGGAGGAGGAGATCGGCTTCTGGCATCCGATCGAGACCGGGTTCGGGGGGCGTGAGCCGCTGCCCTGAGCCGGGCTTCACGCGTGGTCGCGCCAGCCGCTGCCGGAGTCGGGCTTCACGAGTGGTCGGGCCAGCCGCTGCGCGTCGCGATCGCCCTGACGATCCGGGCGATCAGCGGCACCGGATCCTCGAGCATCGTCCACGTCACCCGGTGCAGCTCGACGCCCCGGTCTCTCAGGTAGGCGTCCTTCTCCCGGTCCCGCCGGAAGGCCGCCGCACCGGTGTGCCATGTGAAGCTGTCGAACTCGACCGCGAGCTGGGCCCCAGCCCAGTAGAAATCGACGGTGAAGCGCCCGAGCCCGACGTTCCGCTCCGGGTCGGGGATGTTCGCGCGACGAAAGTGGCCGAGCAGCCGCTCCTCGGCCGCCTCGCGCGTGACGCCGCGGGCGCGCTCCGGATCGAGCAGCGCCACCAGCAGCGGCGCGCCGCTTCGACCGGGGCTGCCGGCGAGCGCGGCGCGGAGCTTCGTCGGGCTGGTCAGGTGGCGCGCGAGCGCCTCGTCGAGCACCCGCTCGACCGTCCGCGGGATGTCGCGGTAGCGGTCGGCGAGGTCGAGCACGGTGCGGGTGGGGGTTGTGATCGGAAGGCCGTGGAGGATCGTGACGTCGCGGGCGCCGACGGAAAGGGAGTGGTGAACCGTGATCCGTCCACGGCTCTTCGCCCGGTGGCCGGGCACCGATACGTGCACGACATCATCGTCCGGCGGCTCCGGCCAGATTCGCCACTGCCATCCGGCGCTGTCGAGGCTGAGCGCGACCGGGGCACCGACAGCGAGCAGCGCCGCGGTCTCGGAACCGAGGTCGATGGCGGCGCGGGAGCCGACCGCATACACGCCTCGGTGGACTCTGAACAGCGATCCGCGGCGGTCACGGGTCTTGATCATCTGTGGCGTCAGCCCGAGTGCGAGCAGTTGCGCGTGGCTGATCTGCCCGTGCTGGGCACCGGCGACGGCGGCGATCCGTTCGTCAGGGCGGCCGTTCAGAACCTTAAGTTCCGGACCCCCCACGAGTCTGACGGGGGTGTGGAGCTGGGGGGTCTTAACGACCCCCAACTTCCGGACCCCCCGATTCGAGGAGGGGGCTCCGGAAGTTAAGGTTCGTTGTCGGCGCGCCATCTCTTCTCAGAGGCGTCAGCACCGCGGTTTTCGCCCCCTGGAGCCCTAAACCCGGCTACGCATCGGCGCCGGCCGGCTGCGAGCCGTTGACCGTCTCGGCGGCGGAGTCACGCGTGAGCCCGGCGGCTGAGTAGGCCTCCGCCTCGTCGAGCGTCTCGGACTTGAGCAGGGCGGCGACGAGGTCGTCGAGCTGGTGGCGCCGCCCGCGCAGGAGTTCGAGCACCTCGCGGTGCGCGGAGCCGACGATCCGGTGGACCTCCTCGTCGACGAGGCGCTGGGTCGCGTCCGAGGTCTCCGACACGCCCGGGAGCAGCATCGACATGCCCTCGCTCGGGAGCACGGCGATCGGGCCGATCGCGGCGCTCATGCCCCAGCGCCCGACCATGTAGCGCGCGATCCGCGTCAGCTGCTGGATGTCGGACTCGGCGCCGGTCGTGAGGTCGCCGAAGACGATCTCCTCCGCCGCGCGGCCGCCGAGGGCGACCTTGATCTGCGCGAGCAGGTGACGCTGGTCGAAGTTGAAGCGGTCCGAGTCGGGCGCCGAGAAGGTCACGCCGAGCGCCTGGCCGCGCGGGATGATCGAGACCTTGCGGACCGGGTCGGCGCCGGGGGTGAGCATGCCGACGATCGCGTGACCGGCCTCGTGGTAGGCGGTGCGGCGGCGATCCTCCTCGCTGATCATCACCGAGCGGGCGGCGCCGAGCACGATCCGCTCGAGCGCGTCGGTGAAATCCTCCTGGGAGACCTTGTCGTGGCTGCGCTTGGCGGCGAGCAGCGCCGCCTCGTTGACGAGGTTGGCGAGGTCGGCGCCGACCATGCCCGGCGTGGTCGCGGCGATCTGGCCGAGGTCGACCCCGACGGCCAGCGGCACCGAGCGCGTGTGCACCCTGAGGATCGCCTCGCGCCCGGTCCGGTCCGGAGGCTGCACGACGACGCGGCGATCGAAGCGCCCCGGGCGCAGGAGCGCCTGGTCGAGGATCTCCGGGCGGTTCGTCGCTCCCAGCACGATCACGCCGCTGCGCGGGTCGAAGCCGTCCATCTCGGTCAGGATCTGGTTCAGCGTCTGCTCGCGCTCGTCGTGGCCGCCGGAGATGTTCGGGCCGCCGGAGGCCCGCGAGCGGCCGACCGCGTCGAGCTCGTCGACGAAGATGATCGCGGGGGCGGCGGCCTTCGCCTGCGCGAACAGGTCCCGCACGCGCGAGGCGCCGACGCCGACGATCATCTCGACGAACTCCGAGGCGGACATCTGGAAGAACGGCACCCCGGCCTCGCCGGCGACGGCGCGCGCGAGCAGCGTCTTGCCCGTTCCGGGCGGGCCGCTCAGGAGCACGCCGCGCGGGATCTTGGCGCCCAGGCGCAGGTACTTGTCGGGATTCTTGAGGAAGTCGACGATCTCGGTGAGCTCCTCCTTGGCCTCGTCGATCCCGGCGACGTCGTGAAAGGTCACCGGCTAGCTCGGAGCCCTCGACGCGGCGGGCACGTGAGCGGCCGAACGACATCAGGCCCCCGGCGCCCCCGGCGCCGCCCGCGGCGCGGCGCGCGAACAGCACGAACAGGAGCACGAGCAGGAGTGTCGGCCCGAACCCGAAGATCAGCTCGGCGAGGAACGAGGCCCCGGCGTTGGGGTTGTTCGCGTTCTGCGGGACCTTCTTCGCGTCGAGCAGCTTCGACAGTTCCCCGGTGGGCTCGTAGGAGGGGATCCGCGTCGAGAAGTAGATCGTGCTCTCGCTGCCGCCGTAGCTGATCGCCTTCCTGAAGGTGCCCTGGATCGCGCTGCCGGTCGAGTTGACGAGCGTGACGTTCCCGGACTGCACCTCGCTCAGGAAGGTCGGGAAGTAGGGGATCTTGACCCGCGGATTCGGTTGCAGCGCCTGCGAGGAAACCCACAGGTTGAGGCCGAGCAGCGCGAGCACGACGACGAGCAGGATCAGTCGCTGGTTGCGCTTCGTGTTCTGCCGATCGGGGGGCGTGCCGCGACCCCGGCCATCGGGCGCCGGAGTGACTTTCCACCCGTTCTGACGCGGCCCGCTCTGAGGCTGCCGGGGGCGGCTCTGGAGCGGGAGGCGGGGCGGCTGGTCTGCCATGCCAAGGAGATTGTGGCAAGCCCGCGCCCCGCGACCCCGACGATCCCGCTCGGCGACGGTTCGTCCGGCGTCAGAAGGACTCGATCCGCGCGCGGAAGGAGTCGGCGCCCTCGACGGTGGCGCCCGCCGCGTACGCGCGCTCGACGAGCGCGCGGTCGGACGTGACGACGCGCACGACATGCGGGTCGGTCGCGCTCTTCAGGAGCCTGATGATCTCGTCGTCGGCCGCGTCCGCCTTCGGTTTCGGCGCGTGCGCGACCTCGATCACGGTCGAGTGGATCGGCGGGGACGCCCTGCGCTCGAACACGACGGTGATGTCCTCGCCCTCCGCTGCGGCCCAGCGCTCGAGCAGGTCGACGAGGCGGTGCATGGCGCCGTCCCGATCCTTCCACCACGCATCCGGGCGGGTGCCGATCACGTTCATCCCGTCGACGAGCCAGCGCACCTGGGGGAGGGTAGTCCGGGACCCGCGCGCCGAGCTAGGAGTCGGCTTCCGGCGTTCGCCGGTCCCGCTTGCGCTCCGCACGACGGCGCTTGGACGCGAGCCTGTCGGCGACCGAGCCGCGGGTCGGCCGCGTCGGGCGGCGTGGCACCGCCGAGACGAG
This sequence comes from uncultured Solirubrobacterales bacterium, assembly GCA_963705995.1. GTDB lineage: Bacteria > Actinomycetota > Thermoleophilia > Solirubrobacterales > Solirubrobacteraceae > Palsa-465. Next base: position 260,341 of record CAVPLN010000035.1, on the reverse strand, counting down.
GCCGGCGGCCAGTCGGCGCTGGAGCCGCTCCAGCGCGATCTCGCGGTTGCGCATCTGGCTGCGCGTGTCCTGGGCGGTCGCGGTGACCCGCGGGCCCAGCCGCTCGATCAGCAGGCTCCGATCGGCTTCTCCGAGGCCGGGGCAGGTCGTCAGATCGACCTCGACATCGACCCGGGAGGCGGTCACATTCGCGTGCTGGCCGCCCGGTCCGGAGGAGCGGCTCGTGCGAATCTGCACCGCGTCGAGCGGGATTGTGGCTTGAGCGCTGATCGGCATCGGGTCGTCCATCGGCAAAGTGTGGTGGGTCCCGGACGTAAACGGGCTGTGATCGTGCAGTTCTCACCGGAGCGAGCCCGTGCTAGCGTGACGCCCCGTAAGGCCTCCCTCGAATCCGTGGGCGGCGTAAACAGCAGGTGCAGGCCGTGACGGGTGCGAGTCGTCCTCCGCGGTAGCAGCACTGCAGTAAGCGGAGGAGCATCTCCCACATGCCAACCGGAACGGTCAAGTGGTTCAGCGACGAGAAGGGCTTCGGCTTCATCACGCCCGACGAGGGCAGCCGCGACCTCTTCGTTCACCACACGTCGATCGCGGCTGACGGCTATCGCTCGCTCTCGGAGGGCGCCAAGGTGTCCTACGAGGAGGAGGCCGGGCCCAAGGGTCCCGAAGGCGATCAACGTCATCAAGCTGTAAGCGCCGCCGCTGCGCAACCGAGGGGCCGGCCGTGGCCGGCCCGCGAGGTGGCGCGACCGCGGGCGGTTTCCCGGATCGCCCGGATCGGCGTGCGAGCACGACAATCGGTTCAATTCCAGCTGCAGGAGCCGGCCGGCCACGCTGGCTCCTCGCCGCCCCTGATCGGCCGGTTAGTCGAGTGAAGGCTCCTCCTGCCCGGACGCGGAGTTATGCTGCTTGTTGCGATGTGAACAAGCCGGATCAGTGGGGACGAGATGAACAAGGTGGTGGAGGAGCTCGATCGCGTGATCATCCGCTTCGCGGGTGACTCGGGCGACGGCATGCAGCTGGCGGGGAGCCGTTTCACGGACGCGACCGCCGTAGTCGGCAACGATCTGGCGACGCTGCCGAACTTCCCGGCCGAGATCCGCGCGCCCGCCGGCACGCTGGCCGGCGTCTCGGCCTTCCAGATCCATTTCGCCTCCGAGGACATCCTGACGCCCGGCGACGCACCGAACGTGCTGGTCGCGATGAATCCCGCGGCGCTCAAGGCGAACCTCGCGGAGCTGTCGCGAGGGGCCACGATCATCGTCAACGAGGATGCGTTCAGCAAGCGCAACCTCGAGAAGGCCGGGTATGACGGCAATCCGCTCGAGGACGGCTCGCTGAGCTCCTTCCGCGTGCATCGGGTCCCGATGACGAGCCTGACGGCGAAGGCGGTCGAGGCGATCGACGATGCCTCCACGCGAGACGCCGGCCGCGCCAAGAACCTGTTCGCGCTCGGGCTCGTGTCCTGGCTGTACGGGCGCCCGACCGACGTCACCGAGCGCTGGATCGATGCCAAGTTCGGGCGCAAGCCGGCCGTGGCGCAGGCGAACCTCGCGGCGTTCAATGCCGGCTGGTCGTTCGGTGAGACGACTGAGCTGCTCGACGTCCAGTACCGCGTCAACCCGGCGACCGACGTTCCGCCCGGTACGTATCGCAACGTCAACGGGACCCAGGCGCTGACGCTCGGGCTGATCGCGGCGTCCTCGCGCAGCCGCCTGCCGCTCGTGCTCGCCAGCTACCCGATCACGCCGGCATCCGAGATCCTCCACGAGCTCTCGCGTCACACGCGCCACGGCGTCGCGACGATCCAGGCCGAGGACGAGATCGCCGCCGTCGGCATGGCGCTCGGCGCGTCGTTCGGCGGACGCATCGGCGTGACCTCGACGAGCGGCCCGGGCATGGACCTGAAAGCCGAGACGATCGGTCTGGCCGTGATGCTCGAGCTGCCGCTGCTCGTGATCGACGTGCAGCGAGCGGGGCCGTCGACCGGCATGCCGACCAAGACCGAGCAGTCGGATCTGCTGATGGCGCTCTACGGCCGTCACGGCGAGTCGCCGATTCCGGTGATCGCGCCGAGCACGCCCGGAAACTGCTTCGACGTGGCCTTCGAGGCGGTGTCGCTCGCGATTCGCTACCGGACCCCGGTGATCCTGCTGTCCGACTCGTTCCTGGCCTCCTCGTCGGAGCCGTGGAAGGTCCCGTCCGTCGGCGAGCTGCCGGCGATCGATCCCGCCTTCGCCGTCGCCCCGCCCGACGGCCAGACGTTCCTCCCCTACAGCCGCGACGAGCGGCTCGCGCGGCCGTGGGCGATTCCCGGAACCCCGGGGCTGCAGCACCGGATCGGCGGTATCGAGAAGGCGGACGGCACCGGCAACATCTCCTACGACGGCGCCAACCACGAGCTGATGACCGAGCTGCGGGCGGCCAAGGTCGCGGGGATCGCCGACGAGCTGCCGCCGCTCGACGGTCGACGGCGACCCCGACGCGCGCCTGCTCCTGCTCGGCTGGGGCTCGACCGAGGGGGCGATCCGGGCCGGCGCCAAGCGGGCCCGCGCCGGTGGGCAGCGGGTCGCCACAGCTCACCTGCGCCATCTCAACCCGCTTCCGTCGAACATCGGCGACGTGCTGCGCTCGTTCGATCATGTCGTCGTCCCCGAGCTGAACACCGGCCAGCTCGCGCAGGTGCTGCGCGCGAGGTTCCTGGTCGACATCGAGTCGCTACACCAAGGTCCAGGGCCAGCCGATCTACGCGGCGGACATCGAGCAGCTGATCGAGGAGCGCCAATGACTGCGGTCACGCACATTCACGACGGAGACGGCAACGGGCACTCGCTGACGAAGGCCGATTTCCAGTCCGACCAGGAGACGCGCTGGTGCCCGGGGTGTGGCGACTACGCGGTGCTCTCGGCGGTCCAGCATGTTCATGCCCGAGCTTGGGATCCCGCCGGAGCGGATCGTGTTCATCACCGGCATCGGCTGCGCGGGACGGTTCGCGTACTACATGGACACGTACGGGATGCACGGCATCCACGGCCGCGCGCCGGCGATCGCGACCGGCCTGGCGACGGCGCGTGAGGACCTCTCGATCTGGGTTGTGAGCGGCGACGGGGACTCGCTGTCGATCGGCGGCAACCATCTGATCCACGCGCTGCGCCGCAACGTCCCGGTGAAGATCCTGCTGATGAACAACCAGATCTACGGGCTCACCAAGGGGCAGGCGTCGCCGACCTCGGAGCTCGGAAAGATCACCAAGTCGACGCCGTTCGGCGTCTCCGACCACCCCTTCAATCCGGTTGCGCTCGCGATCGGCGCCGAGGCGACGTTCGTCGCCCGCACGCTCGACCGCGACCGCGCAGCACATTCACGACCGTGCTGCGCGCGGCAGCCCAGCATGAGGGCGCGGCGCTCGTCGAGATCTACCAGAACTGCCCGGTGTTCAACGACGGTGCGTTCTTCGCGCTGACCGAGAAGGAGACGCGCGACGTCAACCAGATCCGGCTCGAGGTCGGGCAGCCGATCCGCTTCGGTGCCGACGGGGAGCGCGGCGTCGCGATGCGCAGCGACGGCCGGCTGGAGATCGTCGACGTCGCCGAGGTGGGCGTCGAGGCGCTGCTCGTCCACGACCCGGGGCGCGACGATCCGGGACTCGCGTTCTCGCTCGCCAAGCTCTCGAGCGATCCGACCGGTCCGACGCCGATCGGCGTCTTCCGCGACGTGTCGCGGCCGGTCTACGGTCGCAGCACGGGGCGCGACGACGCCGTCAGCGAGGAGGAGCTCGGCGAGCTCCTGCTGTCCGGCGACACCTGGACGATCAATTGAAGTTGCAGGCCTTCGCCGCGGCCTTGAACACGGGCGTGTCGACGGCGATCGTGTTCGGTACGAGCAGGTAGACCCCGCGGCCGCCGGGGCTGCCCCGGCCCTCCGCGATGCTGTACTGGGCGCTGCCCGACGGTGGCACGGTCGTCGGATCCGGGAATCCAGTGACGCCGTGGGTGCGCATGCATTCGGAGATCTTCGCCATCTGCGCGAGCTCCTCGGCCTGCTCGGAAGCGGTCATCGCCGGCGGGCCGCCGCCGGGCAGCTCGTGCCGGCACTTCGCCTGCGCGAGCTTGAAGCTGGGCGACAGGGGATTGATCCCGGAGCCGCCGATGTTCACGCCGCCACCGCTGCTCGGGTCGGGAAAGTTGGGGACACCGTTCGCTCGCATGCACTTGGCGAAGGCGAGGAAAGCCGACGCATGCGCCGTCGCGCGGCTCGGCTTGCCCGACGAGCCGCAGCCACCGGCGACGACCGCGCAGCACAATCCCGCGCACAAATACGCACTTATGCGCAGCCGGGTGTGAACGAGCGGATGCATGGCCTGGCCACACGCTAGAGCTGCACCGGTAACCATCGCGTAACAGCACGCCGGTGACGGACCTCGGGTCAGCTCCGGGCCGGGCCTGCGCCGGCTGGGCGCCCTACGCGACCCGACCGCCGTCGGGAACCATCGGCAGGCCGGCCGCCGCCCAGGCGAGCATGCCGCCCTCCATGTTGTGGGCCTCGAAACCCGCCTGTGCAAAGGCAGTCGTCGCCATCGCCGAGCGGCTGCCGCTGCGGCAATAGAAGACCACGGGCCGGTCTCGGTCGAGCTCGTCGGCGTGCGCAGCGAGGTCGGCGAGCTCGATCAGCCGTCCCTGCGCGATCCGTCCGGCCTCGTACTCCTCGGGCGTTCGCACGTCGATCAGCTGCACGTCTTCTTGCGCGAGTAGCTCTGCGACCTGCGCTGGTGTGTAATCGCTGCTCACAGACCTCAGGCTAACGGAATCCAACATTCGCTTAACCTGGCGGTGTTCCCGCCGACGATTTCTGTATAGTGCCGCGCCAGCACAACCCAGCCGAATCCGACGAGGGCCTGCCGAGTCGGAGCGGGGGAACCCAGTTGTTGAGCCCATCAGGGCTCTCGGGGCGAATCGCCGCAAGTTTTGTGGCGTAGCGCAAGCTCTTTCAGCGCGAGCCCGACAGCTAACCCCGTAGGCGCACGAAAGAGAAGGGGTCGGGTCTTGTCGTATTCGATAGGGGTGCTCCGCCGGAGGCTCATTGCTGGAGCGGCCGCGACGTTTGTCGTGTCCTCTCTCGCCGCCGCGCCCGCGTTTGCGGCCGCGACACAGCTCGGAAGCCGGACCCTCCAGCAGGGCATGAGCGGACCCGACGTCGCGATGCTCCAGGAGGATCTCACGATCGCCGGCTTCCAGACCCTGTCGACCGGTGTCTACACCGCCAGTACGGCGACGAGTGTCGCTCAGTTCCAGTCCAGCAACGAGCTGGAGTCCGACGGCGTCGCCGGGCCGGCGACGATCAAGGTGATCAAGCGGATCGTGCATCGAGCCGTCGAGCGCGCCGCGGCCGCCGCGGCCAAGACCGGCGCCGTCAGCGCGACGGCGACGACACCGCTTCCGACGACGACCACACCGACGTCGACGCCGACCTCGACCGATCCATCGACCACGACCGCCGTCGGCACGGCGACGACGCCCACCGGCACGACCCCCACCGGCACGACCCCGACGACGACCACTCCGACCACCACGACGCCGACGGTCAGCACCGGCGGGTTCGCGGCGGTTCCGCCGGCGTCGAACGCCCCGTTCTCGCGGGCTGCGCTCAGCACCACCGGCCTTGCGGTCGCACCGCTGACGGCACCACTGCAGATCCAAGAGGCGATCACGGCCGCCAACCAGATCGCGTTCCTCCCGTACATCTACGGCGGCGGCCACCAGAGCTTCACCTCCGCCGGCTACGACTGCTCCGGCTCGGTTTCGTTCGTGCTTCACGCGATGGGCCTGCTCAGCACTCCGCTCGACTCGACCCAGTTCGAGACATGGGGCCTGCCGGGTCCTGGCCGCTGGATCACCCTGTGGGCCGATGGGGCTCACGTCTACATGCGGATCGCCGGCCTCTGGTACGACACGGCCGCCCAGAGCACCGCGAACGGCGGCGACCGCTGGTCGCCGACGCGGATCTCGCCCGCCGACGGGTTCGTCGAGATCCACCCCGCCGGCTGGTAGGCCGCGGCTCAGCGGTCGGGCGTCGGGGCGAGCCGGCGGTCGCGTAGGATTAAGGCATGTCCGCGCTCGCCGATCTGTACACGCTTCCGCAGGAGCACATCGAGTTCCGGGACGCGATCCGGCAGATCGCCCGCGAGCAGATCGCGCCACGCGCCGCCGAGATCGACGAGAAGTCCGAATACCCGTGGGACCTGCGCAAGCTGCTCGCCGAGCACGACATCCTCGGCCTCCCCTTCGACACCGAGCACGGCGGGACCGGCACCGGCACGCTGATGCTGAACATCGCGGTCGAGGAGATCGCCAAGGCGTGCGCGTCGACCGCGCTGATCCTGATGATCCAGGAGCTCGGGACCCTGCCGATCAAGCTGTTCGGCTCGGAGCAGCTCAAGCAGCGCTTCCTGCCGAAGTGCGCGACCGGCGAATGGTCGCCCGCGTTCGCGCTGTCGGAGCCCGAGGCCGGCTCCGATCCCGGCGGCATGATCACCCGCGCCGAGCGTGACGGCGACGACTGGGTCATCAACGGCAGCAAGAACTGGATCACGAACTGCGGCGTCGCCGACTTCTACGTTGTGTTCGCGGTCACCGATCGTGAGGCGGGCCACTCGCGCGGGATCACGGCGTTCGTCGTCGAGGCCGACCGGCCTGGCTTCTCGACCGGCAAGCTCGAGCACAAGCTCGGGATTCGCGGGTCACCGACGGGCCAGCCGATCTTCGAGGACGTGCGCGTCCCCGCCGACAACATCATCGGGGAGGTCGGGCATGGCTTCAAGGTGGCGATGAGCACGCTCGATCGCTCCCGGCTCGGGGTCGCTTCACAGGCGCTCGGGATCGCTCAGGGCGCGACCGACTACGCGGTCGCGTACGCGCGTGAGCGCCGCCAGTTCGGCCAGCCGATCAATTCCTTCCAGGCGATCCAGTTCAAGCTCGCCGACATGGAGACCCAGTGCGCGGCGGCGCGCGAGCTGCTCTACCAGGCGTGTGCCAAGGAGGACCGCGGCGACGCGGATCTCGGCAAGTACTCGGCGATGGCCAAGCTCTTCTGCTCGGACACGGCGATGCGGGTCACCGTCGAGGCCGTCCAGGTGCTCGGCGGATACGGGTACGTGAAGGAGTACCCCGTCGAGCGCATGATGCGCGACGCCAAGATCACGCAGATCTACGAGGGCACGAACGAGATTCAGCGCCTCGTGATCGCTCGCACGCTGAGGTAGCGGATGCCGGAACCCGCACCGAGCTTGCGCCGAGCCGTGCTCGCCGCGCTCGTCGCGGCGTTCGTCTGCATCGGCTTGCTGACGGCCGCCAACGGCTTCAGCAGCGCCTGGCTGGTGCGGCTCGCGCAGGCGATCGCAGTGTTCGGGGTCGGCACGCTGATCGTCGGCGGTGCGGTCGTGCTCGCCCTCGTTCGGCTCGCCGGCTGGCGGGACCCCGAGTCCGAGGCGGAATTCGATGCGCTCGTCGAACGCAGCGAGCGTCTTGCCGCCGACGACCGCTGGGGCGAGGTCGATGATCGCGGATTGTTCGAATATGACAGCGGCGGCTTCGCCGCTGACGACGACGCCGCGCTCGACCCGGCCGACGAGGACGACTTCCGCCTCCTGGTCCGCTCGGCGCTCGACGAACTTCCGCTCGAGTTCCACCGCGCGCTCGAGCACGTCGCAGTCGTGATCGCGGACAACGGCGCCTCGGTCGGGCTCTCGCGAGGTACCCGGCGCGGCGCCTATGGTCTCTATCAGGGGGACACTGTCGTCCACGACTTCTTCCACGACCGGATCGTGATCTTCCGCGACACGCTCGTGCGCGACTTCGGTCACGACCCGGACCTGCTGCGCGCACAGGTTACGCGGACCGTTCGACATGAGCTCGCCCACCATCTGGGGTGGGACGAGAAGGGCGTTCGCGGCCTCGGGCTCTGACGCCGCCCGGCGCCGCGCCCGGCACAGGCGGCCGATCCGCGCCGGGCTACGCCAGAGCTACCCGGGCGTAGCCCTGGCTACGCCCGCGCGGCCAGCGAGAGCGCGAACTGCTGCTCGCCGTCGACGTACCAGGTGTCCAGTCGCAGACCGGCGGCGGCGAAATCGTCCTGGACCCGGCGCCGGGTGAACTTCGCGCTGATCTCGGTCCGCAGCTCCTCGCCCGCGGCGAACTCGACACGCAGGCCGACTGCGCCGATCAGCACCGAGCAGGAACGCTGCGCCCGCAGGCGCATCTCGATCCACTCATGGCGGCGATCGAAGAACGCGATGTGATCGAAGCTGTCAACCGGGAAGTCGGCGTCGAGCTCGCGGTTGATCACATGCAGGACGTTGCGATTGAACTCGGCGGTGACGCCGGCGGGGTCGTCGTAGGCGGCTTCCAGCACTGCCGGATCCTTGACGAGGTCGGTGCCGAGCAGCAGTCGATCGCCATCGTCGAGGACGTCGGCGATCCGTCGCAGGAGCAGGCGCCGCGTGCCGGGTGGAAAGTTGCCGATCGTCCCCCCGAGCAGGGCGACGATCCGCGGCGCTCCGTCTCGCGCCGGGATCCGATCAAGGTGGCGTTCGAAGTCGCCGATCACGCCGTGCACGCGAAGTCCGGGGTAGTCCGCGGTGAGCGTGTCGGCAGCGTCGCGGACGACCGTCTCGGACACGTCGAGCGGGACGTAGCGTCGCAACGTTCCGGCCGCCGCCATCGCGTCGAGCAGGATCCGGGCCTTGCGTGAGGCGCCCGAGCCGAGCTCCACGAGCTCACCCGCGCCTGTCTCGGCGACGATGTCGCCGGCGACCGCCTCGAGGATCGCCAGCTCGGTCCGCGTCGGGTAATACTCGGGTAGCTCGCAGATCTGCTCGAACAGCTCGGACCCGCGGCTGTCGTAGAAGTGCTTGGGCGCAAGCTCCTTGAAGGGGCGCGTGAGGCCGTCGAGCACGTCGTTGGCAAGCGTGCGCTGATGCGATTCGGCGAGCCACGACTCGAGCTTCACCGTGGCCGTATCGATGATGGTCGTCACGCGTCGCTCGCGATTCTGAATCCGGCGAAGATCTGGCGCCGCTGCGGGAAGTCCCAATTGCGGAATGCCGGCGTGATCACCCGAGCGCGCGTCGCCCAGGCGCCGCCTCGCAGAACCTTGTAGCCCGCGCCGAAGAAGACCTCGGAGTACTCCCGGTAGGGATGGGCGACGAACCCCGGGTAGCCGTCGAAGTCCGACGACGTCCATTCCCACGTGTCCCCGATCATCCCCAGGCAGCCGCTCGGGGATGCACCGGCGGCGCAGCGGCCGACCGGGAGCGGCCCGCCCGCGATGTGATCGACGTTGGCGTGCAGCCCCGGGCGCAGGGGCTCCGAACCCCATGGCTGAACGCGCCCGATCTGTGCCTCCTGGTCCCAGGTCGCGGCCTTCTCCCACTCCACCTCCGTCGGCAGGCGGGCCCCATGGGCGCGAGCGAAGGCCTCGGCCTCGAACCACGAGACGTGGACGACGGGTCGATCCGGCTGCAGCGGCGTCAGTCCATCGATTCGCCATTCGCCGTCGAGGCCCGCGGACCACGCGCCAGGTCTGGCGATGTCGTACTGCTCCTTCCACGCCCAGCCCTCATCGGACCACCATTCACGCCGCTCGTAGCCACCGCCCTCGACGAAGCTCAGATAGCTCGCATTCGTCACCGGGGCCCTACCGATCCGGAAAGCGGGCAGTGACGCGCGCTGGCGCGGACGCTCGTTGTCGTAGGCGAAACCCTCGCTGCCGGCTCCGAGCTCGAACTTTCCGGCCGGGATCTCGAGCAGCTCGAGGCCCGTCAGACCCGCGCCGGCACCGGCCTGCGAGCCGGTGCCGGCGGCGTCGCCGCCGGCGTCCGGGAGCCGGTAGTAGTCGAGTCGTGCGAGCTGGAGCGTCTGCAGCATCGTCTCGCAGTGCTGTTGTTCATGACGGATCACGAGCTCGGCGACGAAGTCGTCGCCGTCGGTGCGGTTGGCCAGCACCTCGAGTGTTCGCTCGCGCACGTCCCGCATGAACTGCTGGGCCTCGCGGCTGCGCAGGAACGGCAGATCCCCGCGTCCGGCCCGGGGGGTCTCGAATGCGTCGTAGACGTCCATCAGCTCATCGCGCAGCAGCGGCCGGCCGCCGTAGCGGTGGGCGAGCCACAGATCCTCGAAGGCCGCGATGTGACCGAGATCCCAGACGAGCGGGCTCATCAGGGGCGAGTGGACGCGTTCGAGGTCGACCTCGCTGACGCACTCGACAAGCGCGAGCGTGCGGTCGCGCGTCTCACCGAGCGCGCCGACCAGTGCCTCGGTGCTCCCCTGCGGAACGGCTGCGGTCGGCCCACTCACCATTGACATTCTCCCACGGTCTGGCCTTACGGAAACCTGAACGCGGTCAACTTCGGACCGCATAGCGCAGATACAAGGTGTCGCCATGTCCGAGCAGGCCGCGGAGCTCGAGCGGGGCGAGGGCCGTCAGCGGCGGGCCGGCGGTGATCGACGGGCCGCTGTCGCCGCCGGTCAGGGAGGGGGAGAGGGTCAGGAACAGCTCATCGACGAGCCCCGCGTGCAGGAGGGCGGCGAACAGCGTCGGCCCGCCTTCGCAGAGCAGCGTCCGGATTCCGTAGTCGCGGCTCAGCCGGCCCATCGCGTCGGGCAGCGCTTCCGGTCCGTCGGCCAGCGGCTCGACACGAACGTCGGCGGCGACGCCGTGCAGGTCGGGCGCGCGGCCGGTGAACGCGACGATCGCTGCGTCCGGCTCGGCGAACAGGGGGATCTCGATTGGGATCTCACCGCTGCGGCTGATCACGACCGCGAGGGGCTCGGCCGCGAGGCCCGCCGCGACGCGCCGCGCACGACGCTCAGCGTCGGGGATGATCCGGCCGTATTGCTCCTCCCGCAGGGTACCCGTCCCGGCCAGGACCGCGTCGACGCGTTCACGCAGCCCGTGGAAGATCGCCCGGTCGCCCGGATCGGCGAAGGCGCGCGAGCGCCCGTCGAATGCCGCCCGGCCGTCGACGCTCGAGATGAAGTTGACGACCGTGTACGGGCGGTCGCCGGCACGAGCGCCGTGGAGGTCGAGTTGGGCGACCATCGTCGGCGCGTCGACGGGGCCGCCGGCCGGAATCAGCGAGGTGAACGTCAGTGACGGCATCGTCCCGAGGACACTAACGACTCCCGCCCGCCGGCCGGATGCGTGGTCGGTCGCCGGCGCGATAGGCTGCCGTGATCGTGAGCGAGAGCGACAACGCCAAGATCCGACCGGACCGCAACCTCGCGCTCGAGCTCGTGCGCGTGACCGAGGCCGCCGCCCTCGCCGCCGCCCGCGAGGTCGGTCGCGGCGATAAGGAGGGTGCCGACCAGGCGGCGGTCGACGCGATGCGCCACGTGCTCGACGGCATCTCGATGGACGGCCTGATCGTGATCGGCGAGGGCGAGAAGGACGAGGCGCCGATGCTCTACAACGGCGAGCGCATCGGCGATGGCAGTGCCCCGCTCGTCGACATCGCCGTCGACCCGCTCGAGGGCACGCGCCCGACGGCCCTCGGCATGCCGAGCGCGATCACGGTGATCGCCCTCGCCGAGCGCGGCTCGATGTTCGACCCGGGCCCGTGCGTGTACATGGAGAAGCTCGCCGGAGGCCCGGAGATCGCGGATCTGCTCGATCTCGAGCGGCCGCTCCCGGAGACGCTGCAGCTGATCGCCCGGCGCAAGGGACGCGACATCCGCGACGTGATGGTCGTGATGCTCGATCGCGAGCGCCACCACGAGCAGATGGCCGCGGTCCGCGCCGCGGGCGCCCGCGTGCGGCTGATCGGCGACGGGGACGTGTCCGCCGCCCTGCTGGCCGTCTCCGAGAACTCCCCCGTCGATGTGCTGTGGGGCATCGGCGGCACGCCGGAGGGCGTGATCTCCGCTGCGGCGATCAAGTGCACCGGCGGCCAGCTGCTCGGACGGCTGTGGCCGCGCAGCGACGAGGAGCGCGACCGTGCCGTACAGGCCGGCTACGACCTCGACCAGGTCCTCCGGGCCGAGGATCTCGTGCGCGGCGAGGACGTGTTCTTCTCGGCGACCGGCGTCACCGACGGTGATGTCCTTCAGGGAGTGCGCTACCTGCACGACACCAACGTCACGACCGAGTCCCTGGTCATGCGGGCGCGCTCCGGGACGGTCCGGCGCGTGACGGCGCGCCACGACCGCATGAAGCTCCGCCAGCGCGCCGGCGGCCTTTACGGCTGATCGGTCGTTCAGGTCAGTCGGTCACTTCCCCGCGGCCGATTGGTCGGGCGCGGGCTCCCGCCCGGCGGCCTCCGGGTCGGGGGAGCCGAGTCCGTCCGGCTCGAGCCGGAAGCGCCGGACCTTCGACTCGGCGAGCCGGAGCGACGCGAGCGAGCGCAGAAACGCGTGCGTGACGAGCACGTGGACGAACGACTGCGTGATCTCGTAGACGAAGGTGCTGATCCCGGATGCGATCGACGGATAGAAGTTCGCGACCTCGACCTCGATCGTCAGCTCGGCGAGCGCACCGGGATCGCTGCTCGGCCGGGCGCGCAGGACATCGAGCGACAGCCACCCGGAGCCGCGCCCGGCCCGGGACACGAGCAGCCCGTCCTTGATGCGCCACCGCAGCCGGCCGTGCAGCTCTTCGAGTACGTACTCGGGCGCGTCGAAGCGCAGCAAGGTGAACACGCCGAGCAGGACGACGGCCCGCTCCCCCTCGGTGTAGACGACGCGGATCAGCCCGAGCGTCACGCGTGAGAGGAAGCGCCAGTACGTGCGCCCGAGGTTCTCGAGGTTGACCGGGCTCCAGAGGCGCTCCAGCTCCTGCTCGGGGAGGGTCAGGCGAGCCGATTGCACGGAGCGCACCGCTCCGTCGCTCGCGATCACCGTCGACCTCGGCGGTGAGATGATCAGCAGGCGCACCGGCGAGCGGGCGACCTTGAGACGCCGACGCGCCATCACCCCGGCGACCGCTGCGAGACAGATGGCGGCTAGGACCGGCACCGGCGTCGACCCACGTCTGGACTGCGGCTGTTCGGCTCCACCACCGGCTCCCGATCAGCCGGGAAGCGGCGCGAGCTCGACGATCGTGCCGGCCGGCAGCGCCCCCTCGCCGCAGGGGATCAGAGCGAGCGCGTCCGCCCGGAGGAGCGAGGTCAGCAGATGGGAGCCCTGCGCACCCGAGGGCGCCGCGACGAGCGCGCCGTCGCGCACCGCCAGCTCGACGCGGATCGCCTGATCGCGAGTGCCGTTCCGGCGCACGTCGACCGCCAGACTCGCTTGGTTGAAGAGTGCCGTCGTCGGCCGCGCCCCGAGCAGAGCCTCGATCGCGGGCGCCACGAACAGCGAGAACGTCACGGCCACGGACACGGGGTTGCCGGGGAGCGCGAACACGAGGCACCTGCCGTGGCTGCCGAACCACGTCGGGCGACCGGGCTGCAGCGCGACGCCCCAGAAGTGCTGCACGACCCCGAGTCGCTCGAGCGCCGGTCTGACGTGGTCGTGCGGCCCCACGGAGACGCCTCCGGAGAGGACCAGCACGTCGCACTCCTCGAGCGCCCGCCCGAGCGCCGCTTCGGTCGCGCGGGGGTCATCCGGCACATGCCCCCCGGGGGCGAGCACCGCACCGGCACGCAGGGCGAGGGCCCGGAGCATCGGCTCGTTGGAGTTGTGGATCTCGCCGGGAGCGAGCACCGTCCCCGGCTCCCTGAGTTCGTCGCCGGTGCAGAGGATGCTGACGCGCGGGCGGAGCGCGACGGTGAGCCAGGCGGCGCCGGCCGCGACGGCGCCGCCGATCTCGCCGGGGCCGATCCTCGTGCCCGCCGGCAGGATCAGATCGCCCGCCCGCATGTCCTCGCCGGCGGCGCGGACATTGTCGCCGGCCACGATCTCGATCAGGACCTCGACGTGCCCGCCTGCGGCGGGCGCATCGGTGTCCTCCTGGCGCGCGACCGCGCGCGTCCCGTCGGGCACCGCCGCTCCGGTCGAGATCCGCGCTGCCTCACCCGCTCCGAGAACCAGGCCGGGATCGAGGCCCCCTGCGCGCGACTCGCCGATCACCGCGAACGTCCCGGGGGTCGCGCCGGGACCGAGCGCGTAGCCGTCCATCGCCGAAGAGGCGAACGGGGGCACCTGCGCGGCTGCGGCCAGATCGGCTGCGAGGACGCGGTCGAGCGCGTCGCCGACGGCCACGCGCTCCGAGCCGAGGGGTGGGCCCACGGCGGCGGCGATCCGCCCGCGCGCTTCGTCGATTGTGATCAGTTTCTGCGCCACCCGCCGGATTGTGCCGCGCGGCGCACTCGGAGCGTTGCCTGCGGCGAGACGCCGCGGAATCGCCGGCGCTGGTGCAGCGCATCAGGGGTCGTCCGGCGGCCGTTTCAGGAAGCCGTCGACTGCAGCGCGAGCGCGCCGATCGTCGCCGTCTGACGCATCCCGAGGGCACGCGCGGTCGCCATCGTCAGGTCCCAATCGGCGCCGTTGGCGTACGGCCCGCGGTCGATCACGGGCACCGAGATGAGGCGGTCGCGGAACATCAGCGAGACCTGGGTACCGCACGCCAGCGTGCGGCTCGCGACGCCGAGCGTGCCGCGCCGGAGCGTCTCCCCACACGCGGTTTCGCGGCCATAGAAGCCCGGGCCGTACATCGTCGCCAGCGCGGATTGGTAGACGGCGACCGTGAGCGGCGGCGTCGTCACGGATCCGGGCGCCGTCGGGGCGGCCGCCCCGGCGCCTGCGGAGGGCGCGCTTCTCGTGGAGTCCGTGGCGATGCCGGTGCCACTGAGCAGCACCGCCTCGATCTGGAAGCGGCCTGGGCGCGTCGCATGCCAGGCTCCGGCGAAGCTGCCGCCGGGCCCGATCGTCGCGTCGGCGACGACGCTCCAGCGCGACTCGGGGCCGGCGCCGCCGGCACGCTCGATCGCGATCGTCTGCCCGGCGTCGCTCGCCGGGCCTGTGCCGGTGAAACCGAGCGCGCGTGCGGTTTCGGTCGTCGCGAACGTCCACAGGGTGATCCCGTCGGCGCTCGTCGAGACGGGCACCTTCGCTGGTTGCACGAGCGGATTCGAGGACGCGGCACTCGACCCCGCGCCACCCTGCAGCCCGCTTCCGCCGCTGCCCGCGGCGAGGCCGGCGGCGGGTGCCGCGAGCGGCGCGCAGGCGCCCGCAAGCACAGCGATCAGGTGCAGTCGGGTGCGGCTGTTCACGGTCACCGGTCTCGAATCAGTTTTGGGAACTGCTGCTGCCTACGAGGTGAGCTGACGGGCTCGCGCGACGCTGCGCTACGGATCCCCATGCGATCCGATTCGCCCCTGCGGCCCGATACGCCGGCCCGCATTGGTTCCCCCGTCGACGGCTCGCGGACGAGCTGTCGTTCGGCTGACGCCACTATATAGAACGCATTTGCGTCGCGTTATGTGGGGTTGCCGCGAAGCTTCGTGCGATCTTGCGCGCGCGCGGGTAGAAATTTGTGCGGAGCCCTGAAACGGCTGGTCGGCTTGCGAGTATTAGCTACGACGCGCGTTGTCGCGCCTGCGACGAAGATGCAAGCCGGACCGCTCCCGATGGAATCGGGTCGATCTTGACTTCATAAAATATAGCGCGTAACATCGTTCGGTATGCTTGGCTAGCGGTCGTGCGCGCGCTGGCGTTGCGCCCGAGCCCGCTGATCAAGTGTGCCGCGTCGGTCGACACACTGGCAACACGACGGAAACGGAACCAGATGTCAGTAGCGGAACTGCAGGAACTCGAAGAGATCAAGGGCCTTGTGAACCGTGGCCAGCAGCTCGGCGTGCTCACGTTTGCCGAGATCAATGGAGCGATCGCGGAGCTCGATCTCGACGAGGCCGACGTTGAGGAGCTCCACGGGTACCTGGAACGAGCCGAGATCGAGCTCGTCGAAGAGGTCGACCCGGCGCTGGCAGAGGCCGAGGTCGAGCGCGTGCCCGACAAGCGCGGCCGCCGCAAGGCGAAGACGGCGCTCGATCTGAAGCCCGACATGACGACCGACTCCCTTCAGCTGTTCCTGAAGGACATCGGCAAGGTGCGGCTGCTGACCGCACAGGAAGAGGTCGACCTGGCCAAGCGGATCGAGCGCGGCGACCTCGACGCGAAGCAGAAGATGGTCGAGTCCAATCTGCGGCTCGTCGTCTCGATCGCGAAGAACTACCGCAACCAGGGCCTGCCCTTCCTCGATCTGATTCAGGAGGGCACGCTCGGCCTCGTCCGCGCCGCCGAGAAGTTCGACTACCGCAAGGGCTTCAAGTTCTCCACGTACGCGACTTGGTGGATCCGTCAGGCGATCGCCCGCGCGCTCGCCGACAAGGCGCGCACGATCCGGATCCCCGTGCACGTGGTGGAGAAGCTCAACAAGATCGGCCGTGCCGAGCGCAAGCTCGTGACCGAGCTGGGCCGCGAGCCGACCGCCGAGGAGATCGCCGAGGTCACCGGCATCGAGCCCGAGGAGGTCGAGTCGATCAAGCGTTCGGCGCAGGCTCCCGTCTCGCTCGAGAAGCCTGTCGGCGACGAGGAGGAGTCTGAGTTCGGTCAGTTCATCGCCGACGAGCGCGCCGAGTCGCCGTACGAGCGGGCCGCCGAGATCCTCACCAAGGAGGCGCTGCGCGAGGCGCTGGAGAACCTGTCCTACCGCGAGCGGCGCGTGCTCGAGCTGCGGTACGGGCTCGGCGGCGAGCACCCGCGCACGCTCGACGAGGTCGGCCGCACGTTCAACGTCACGCGCGAGCGGATCCGCCAGATCGAGAACCAGTCGCTCAAGAAGCTGCAGTCGCTCGCCGAGGCTCAGAAGCTTCGCGACGTCGCCTGAGGCAACGCTTGGCGCAGCGGCCCGTGACGCTCCGGCGTCCGGGCCGCTCGTCCGTCAGGAGTTCTGCCTCGACAACTTCGCGGCCAGGTGATCCCAGTCGCGACCGAAGCGGTAGGAGTGGTTCGCGGGCGGCTGCGGCGACTGCGTCTCGAGCCAGCGGACGCGGGCGCCGCTGCGGTTGTGGAAGGCGTGGATGCAGCCCACCCCGGTCCAGAACGTGTCGCCGGCTCGCAGTGTGAACGTCTCGCCGTCGGCCACCGCGTCGACCTCCCCCTCGATGATGTGGTACGCCTCCTCGAGCGGATGATCGTGTGGCTGAGCGACGCCGCCGGGCTGGTACTCGACCATGAACATCGTGTGGAGGACCGCGCCGAGTCGCTCGTCGACAAGCATTTTCACCGCGATCCCACTGTAGGCGAGCAGCGCCGTCGCCATGCTCGCCGAGACGGTCGGCGCGTCGACGGAGGCTCCCACCTTGAGGGCGTCGACGTCCATGTCCGTGCGGCCCAGACGGAAGAACGTGCGTGTGCGCGGATCCCGGATGTCGGGCGGGACCGCGTCGGTGATGTCCGGGCGCTCGCCCGTCCAGAAGGTGTCCGGTGGGCCCGCGAGCCGTGGCGCCGGCGCGTTCGCCTCCAGCATCACGGCCTCCTCGGCGCCGGGGTTCGACCATGCGTGGGCGACGCCGACCGGCGCGAGCCCGCAGTCGTCCGCTGCAAGGGCGTACGAGCGGCCGTCGACGGTCAGGACCGGCTTGCCGGCCAGGACGTAGAAACTCTGCTCCGTCGAATGGAGATGGGTGTCCACCGTGCCTCCGGGGGCGAGCACCACGCGGGCGAAGCCGGTGTGCACCGCGCCGACGTGCCGCCCCACGAGTGACGCGCGCGTCAGGCCCTCACTGTGGTCGGCGAGCGCCGCCGGTTTCGTCATCACGACGTCCTGCGCTCTCGTGACGCTGTAGAGGCCGTGAGCGACCGTCGACATCGCCGGCACACTAGCGGCGGCGCATGTCACCGTCAAGCACTGCTGCACACCTTCCGTCAGCCGGCGGGAGGGCCGTCCGCGAGGCCGGCTTCACGGCGCAGCCTCACCACCAGTGACATGAAGTCGTCGTCACCCATGCCCGCGCCGATGCACCCGAGCACGAGCTGCCCAACAAGGGCGACGACCGGCAGGGGCACGGCGACATCCTTGGCCGCGTCGAGGGCGAGTGCGAGATCCTTGAACATCAGCCGCGAGGAGAACGTCGACTGGTAGTCGTCGGCGATCAGCGCGGCCGTTTTGTATCTGAGGAACGGCGAGCCGATCGCCGAACTCCCCATCACCTCGAGCATCTGCTCACGGCCGATGCCGTGGCGCTCGGCGAGCGTCAGCGCCTCCGCGACCAGCTCGGCCGTCCCCGCCAGCATCATGTTGAGCCCGAGCTTGACGATCCGCGCCTCCTCGGCGCCCCCGACGTAGAACACGTTCGGTCCGATCGCCCGCAGCAGCTCGGCCAGCCGCTCGTACGGCTCGCGCGGACCCGAGACGATGATCCCGAGGTTGCCTGCCCGGACGACCGACGGGTTGCCGCTCACCGGGGCTCTGAGAAAGGCGACGCCACGGCCCTCGCAGGCGGCGGCGACGCGCGCCGAGGCGCTGGGCGAGACGGTGCTCATATCGACCAGGACGCCGCCACGTGCGCCGTCGAGCAGTCCGTGCTCGCCTGTCGTCACGCCCTCCAGGGCGGCGTCGTCGGACAGCATCGTGATCGCGATCTCGGCCTCGTCCCAGGCGGCCGCCGGGTCGGCGAGAACCCCGACCCCGGACGCCGCGAACGTCTCCGCTGCCGCAGCCGTCCGGTTCCAGACGCGGAGCTCGTATCCGGCATCCCGGAGCCGCTCGGCGATCGGGACGCCCATCCGGCCCAGCCCGAGGACCGCGACCCGCATCAGAGCAGCACCCAGCCGCCGTCGACCGCGAGGTTGACCCCGTTGACAGAGGGGTTGCGCAGGAGGAACGTGGCGGCGTCCGTGACGTCGGCCATCGAGACCAGCCTGCCCGTCGGGGTGCGCGCCCGCACCTGCTCGAGCATCGCGCTCGCCTCGGCCCAAGCCGGGGTGTCGGCGACGATCCCCGGGTGGAGCGCATTGACCCGGACGGGGGCGAGTTCCGTCGCGAACGTGCGCACCATCGTCGCGACGGCACCGTTGACGCTCGTGACCGTCGTCGAGCCCGGATACGGCCGGTCCTTGGCGAGCCCGCCGAACAGCAGCACCGACGTGTGCTCATGCATGCGCCGGTACAGGCAGTGGAGCACCTCGGTGTAGCCGACGAGCTTCAGCGTCGCGAGCCTGATCGCCCGCTCGATGTCGTACTCCTTGACGCTGTTGGCATCGCGTTCGATCGCGGCGAGCACGACGTGGTCGACCGATCCGATCCCCTCCAGGGCACGCGCGATCGAGGTCGGCTGGGTCAGATCGACGGCCGCCGCGGACGTCGAGGAGCCGATTTCGGCGGCGACCGCGGCGGCGTGGCCCGCGTCCCGCCCGGTGATGACGACCGCGTGGCCCTCGCCGGCGAACCGTTCGGCGAGGTGGCGTCCGAGCCCGCGAGTACCGCCGACGATCAGGGTTGCACCAGTGCTCACGTTCCTCCTCTTGAAGCGTTTAGTAGAAATGTACATTTTGACGGCCGCAACGGGTTGTTCAGGATGAGCGAACAGCCGGGCCGGCAGTCCCATATCCCGATGGAGAGGTGAGGAGCATGAGCGAAGGAGACGGTCGGATCCTGACGACGCACGCCGGCAGCCTGCCGAGGCCGGACGCGCTGGCGGACATGATCTGGGCCCAGACCGAAGGCCAGGAGGTCGACGCGGGCGCGCTGAGCGCTCAGATCGACGCGGCTGTCGTCGAGGTCGTCGAGAAGCAGCGCGCGGCCGGGATCGACGTGGTCAGCGACGGCGAGATGAGCAAGACGGGGTTCAGCACGTACGTGAACGAGCGCTTCTCGGGGTTCGAGGGACGCTCCGAGTTCCAGGCGGACGACGTCGCCGACTTCCCGCAGCTGGCGATGCGGCTGTTCGCGACCCCGTCGATGGCGCACATCGTCTTTTCCAACTGCGTCGGCCCCGCCGAGCTGACGGACAAACAGGCGGTGCACGACGACATCGAGCGGTTCAAGCGGGCGCTCGGCGGCCGCGACCCGTCGACGGCGTTCATGGGTGCGATCAGCCCCGGCCAGATCGCATTCAACTATCCCGACCACCATTACGGTTCGCACGAGAAGTACCTCGATGCGCTCGCGACCGAGCTCGCCTACGAGTACCGGGCGATCGCCGACGCGGGTTTCAACCTCCAGATCGACTCCCCGGACCTCGCGATGGCCGCGCATTGCCGCTCGGTCGGGAGCAGCGTCGGCGACTGGCACCGGCACCTGCCGCTGGCGATCGAGGCCCTCAACGCCGCGCTCGAGGGGATCCCGGCCGAGCGGGTCCGGCTGCATGTCTGCTGGGGCAACTACGCGGGTCCGCACCACTGCGACGTGCCGCTCGAGCAGATCATCGGCGACGTGTTGAAGGCCAACGCCGGCACGATCTACGTCGAGGGAGCCAACGCTCGCCACGCGCACGAATGGCGCGTGTTCGAGAGCGTCGAGCTCCCCGACGACAAGAAGGTGATTCTCGGCGTGATCGACGTGAAGTCCAATTGCGTCGAGCACCCGCGCTTGGTCGCCGATCGGCTCGTCGCGCTCGGGAAGCTGATCGGCAAGGAGCGCGTGATCGGCGGCACGGACTGCGGCTTCGACACGTTCATTCGCTTCTCGCAGGTCGATCCTGAGGTCGCGTGGCTGAAGCTGAAGGCGCTGTCGGACGGGGCCGAGATCGCGTCGTCCGAGCTCTGAGGGCGCCCCCCGTCGCGGCGTATCAGACGCACGCGGCGCTCCCTGTATCAGGCCGGCCCCGCCGGGCCGGCCTGACGCAGCTGTTGGAATGAGACCCCCCGGCGGATGGGATATCCGCCGACGACGTTCGTTTTCTCCTGCTCCCTCCGCTATAAGTTCCTGCAGGTAATCGAGCAGCACGAGACCGCAGCCCCGGTCGGGCGTTGAGGTGTCAGGGGAGAGCGGGCGGTGACGGGTTCTCACGCACGGCAGCGTGGGCAGGCGCAGGGCAAGCGAACAGCGACTGACAAGCTCGTCGGCCGCGCCGTGATGGAGTTCGGCATCGCGCCCGCCATCGTGATGGACCTCTCGGGGATCGTCCGGGAGCTCAACGACGCCGCGGTCACGCTGCTGCTCGTGCAGCGCGACGCGGTGATCGGTCGCGAGCTCGCGGAGGCTCTGATCCCCGATGAGCGACGCGGGGCGCACCGGCGCGCGCTGGAGCAGTACCGCACGACCGGCCGTTCGGAGATGCTCGGGCGGCCGCTCGAGCTGACATTCCTCCGCGGCGACGGCACGCCGCTCGTGCTCGGCGTCTCGATGGCCGTGGTCGGCAGCGGCGAGGCGGCCGCCGTCGTCGCCGTCCTGGGCGATCTCGGACGGCGCTCGCCCGACCTGCCGAGCCTCGTTGAGCCACAGCGTCTGCTCGCGTACGCGGAGTCGATCGCGGGGGTTGGCAGCATCGAGCTCGAGCTCGAGTCCGGGGATGTGGCCTGGTCGGAGGGCGTGTACCGCGTGCTCGGGATCGAGCCGGAGATGCCCCCGCAGTCGCTCGCGGACACGATCGCGAGCTTCGTTCATCCCGATGATCGGGCGCGGGCTCGCCGGACGACGCGCCGGATCATGCGAGAGCGGCCGGAGCGCGTGCGCCAGCGGCTGCGGATCATCAGGCCCGACGGGGTCGAACGGGCCGTCGAGCTCAATTGGCGGCTGGACCGCAACGAATACCGTGAACCCACCCGGTTCATCGGGACGGTTCGCGACGTGACCGATGTGCTGCGGGCGCGCGCCGACCGCGAGATGTTGAGTTACGTCGTCGACTCCTCCGAGGACGCGATCTTCACGAAGTCGCGCGACGGCACGATCACGAGCTGGAACCCGGGCGCCGAGCGGCTGTACGGCTACGCGGCCGTCGAGGCGATCGGCCGGAAGGTTGCGGCGCTGCTGGTCCCCGAAGAGCTGCGTTCCGAGCAGTCCGAGATGACGCGCCGGGCGTTCGCGGGGGAGTCGATCAACCGCACCGAGATCGAACGCGTCCGCAAGGACGGCTCGCACGTGCTCGTCGCGCTCACGATCACGCCGGTCCGCAACGCCGCGGGCAAGATCGTCTCGGCGGCGACCGTCGCCCGGGACGTGAGCGAGCGCCGGCGCTACGAGGACCGGCTCCAGTATCTCGCCGCCCACGACCACCTGACGGCGCTGCTCAACCGGCGCAGCTTCGAGGAGGCGCTCGAACGCGAGCTCGAGCGCGCCGCCCGCGAGCTGGAGACCGGCGCGCTGCTGAGTATCGACCTCGATCAGTTCAAGGAGCTCAACGACATCGCCGGGCACGCCGCCGGCGACATCCTGCTGACGCGCGTCGCCCGAGCTTTGACCGCGAACACCCGCGGCACGGACGTCGTCGCGCGGCTCGGGGGCGACGAGTTCGCGGTGCTGCTCCCGAACACCGGTCTGGCGCGGGCGCGTGCCGTCGCCGCCAAGCTGCTCGACGCGGTGCACACGTGCTCGGTGCAGGTCGACAACGCGCCGTTCCGCGCCACCGCCAGCATCGGCGTCGCCACGCTCGTCCCCGGGGAGTCGCGCGTGTACGACCTGATTGTGGCAGCGGACATGGCGATGTACGCAGCCAAGCAGTCGGGGCGCGACCGGATCGCGACGTTCAGCGCCTCGGAGGCGCAGAGCGCACGCTCCGGCCTGCGCCGGAGCTGGCAGCTGCAGATCCGCCACGCGCTCGAGCACGGCGAGATGCAGCTGTTCCGCCAGCCGATCGTCGATCTCGGCTCCGGCAAGATCTCCCACTCCGAGCTGCTGCTGCGGATGCGCCGGGACGACGAGCTGATCCTCCCGTCGGCGTTCCTCGCTCCGGCCGAGCGCTCCGGTCTGATCCACGCGATCGATCACTGGGTCGTCCAGGCTGCCGTCGCGCTGCTCCTGAACGAACCGCCCGACCTCCGCAGGCCGGTCAGCATCAACCTGTCCGGGGTTTCGGTCGCGGGCGACCCCGAGCTGCTCGGGTTGATCCGCAGCGAACTCGACGTCGCCGGCATCGATCCGGCGCTGATGATCTTCGAGATCACCGAAACCGCCGCGATCAGCAACATCGGCGAGGCGCGGGCGTTCGCCGAGGGCGTCCGCGCGATCGGCTGCCGGATCGCGCTGGATGACTTCGGGACGGGCTTCGGCTCCTTCTACCACCTCAAGCACCTGCCGATCGACTACATCAAGATCGACCACGAGTTCATCCACGACGTCGCGACGAGCGCGCTCGACCAGCGGATCGTCAGCGCCGTCGTCGAGATCGCGACGGGCCTCGGCGTCGAGACCGTGGCCGAGTCCGTCGGCGACGACGGGACCGTCCGGGTGCTCCGCGACCTCGGCGTCGATTACGGCCAGGGCTTTCACCTCGGCCGTCCGGTCCCGCTGGACGACTTCGTTTGAGGCCCGCCGGACAACCAGTCTTCGTTTGGCGTCGCCCAGGCCGGCGTCGCTTCAGTTGGTGAAGCATTGCGCTAAACTCGGTGCTTGATGACTTCGAACGACACCTGTCCGGTGTGCCGCACCGCTGAGATCGTGTGCGGAAAATGGACGCTTCTGCTGATCAAGGACCTGGCCGAAGGGCGCTCGCGCTTCTGCGAGCTCGAGCGGTCGCTCAGCGGGATCAGCCCGCGCACTCTGTCGCTGCGCCTGCGGGCCCTCGAGGAGGAGGGCGTCGTGGAGCGCCAGACATATCCCGAGGTACCGCCCCGGGTCGAGTACGCGCTGACCGAAAAGGGCCGTGCGCTGGTGCCGCTGATCGAGGACATGCGCGTCTACGGGCAGCGCTGGCTGGCCACCGAGTGCGACGCGCAGGTGGTGGCGGTGCTCCGCGAGCCGGCCGGCGCCGCGGC
The DNA here is from genome assembly GCA_963705995.1 of uncultured Solirubrobacterales bacterium. Classification (GTDB taxonomy): domain Bacteria; phylum Actinomycetota; class Thermoleophilia; order Solirubrobacterales; family Solirubrobacteraceae; genus Palsa-465. The sequence continues at coordinate 236,498 of CAVPLN010000035.1, read as the reverse complement.
CGCCTGACCCCGGCCACGTGTGCTGATCGCGATCGCGGCCGATGAGCTGACCGGCGTCGCGAGCGAGCTGCCCGAGGAGCTCAGGCGCCGCGGCCACGAGACGGTTCCGCACGGCGCGTACGCGCCGCAGGAGCGCGATGACTGGGCGTGGGCGAGCGAGGCCGCGGCGCGCGACGTCGCGGACGGGCGCGCCGCGCAGGCGGTCGTGGCGTGCTGGACCGGGACCGGCGCCTCGATCGCGGCCAACAAGGTCGCCGGCGTCCGCGCCGCGCTCTGCGGCGACGCCGCGACGGCGGATGGGGCCCGACGCTGGAACGACGCGAACGTGCTCGCGATCAGCCTCCGCACCACCTCGAGCGCCGAGCTGCGCGAGATTCTCGACGCCTGGTTCGCGGGCGGCCCGAGCGCCGACCGCGGCGACCGCGCCAACGTCGAGCATCTGCAGGCAATCGAACGCGACCGCGGACCTTCGAGCGAACCCGACCCCCGACCGCGTAGCGCTGTCTCCGGCACCTGAGCAGGATCTCCGGCCGCGGCGCAGAAATCGCCCGGGGTGAGGAATCCGACGCTCAACAACCTGCTCGAGGCGTTCACGACCGACGCGGCGATGCGCCTTTCGCTCGCAGCCGCCGACGGCGACGAGATCCCGTTCGAGGTCGTCCCCGCCGATCGGGGCCGTGTCCCGCTCTACTGCTACCGGCCGTTGACGGGCGCCTTCATCCGCTCCCATCTGGGTCTGCTCGTCGCCCTCCCGACGTACGCGCCGGCGGCGCGCGCGCTCGAGGGGGCGCCCGGAACCGCGACATACCTGCGTGCCCGCGGCGAGGCGCGAACCCCGGAGCAGCCCCGCGAGCGCGCCGACATGGCGCTGCGATGCTTCCTGGCGCGGGTCTTCGAGGAACGCAGCGAGTTCGCGTTCGACGGCGAGCGCTTCGGCCGCAGCTACGACGAGCTCGAGCGCTCCCTCTACGAGGGCCGCTCCGTGACGGAGGTGGCGGCACCGCTGTTCGGCGTCGCGCTCGCCGCGCAGAGCGCTGAGTTCGCGCTCGGCGACGGGCTCCAGGTCGTCCGTCCCGGCTCGCTCACCGACTCGCCCCCGGAGCTCGACGCCGGCGCCGGCGGCGCGGAGCGCCCGGCCGCGCTGCTCGTGCTGCGGATCGCCTCAGACCGGCACGCGCCGCCCCCGCTGGCGGCCGCGAAGGCGCGGTTCCGGCGAACCCTGACGGCGCTGCGGCTGTTCGAGGCCGGTGGCTGCGCGGTCGGACAGGTCGGCTTTCACAGGACCGATGACGGGCCCTGGCTCGCGGTTGCGCTGGGCTCAGGCGGCCGGCCGAGGCGGGCGACGGTGATCGCCGCCGAGCAGGAGGACGAGCTGCGCGCGTTCTGCAATCTCGTCGCGCGCCGGCTGCCCGGCCCGGCGCCCGACGATTCCGGCGACGGCGAAGCAGGGTGGGCGCTGGGACGCTTCGAGATGGGTCGCGAGCGCCTCGAGCCGCTCGAGGCCCTGACCGACTACCTGCTCGCCCTGCGGGCGCTGCTCGAGCCGGAGGGGCCCGCAAGCGGTCGCCTCCCACAGCGCCTCGCCGTGATCTGCGCGCCCGCGCAGGAGCGGGCCGCGCTCGCGCGGCGCGCTGCCCATGCGGTCGCGCTCGAGCGAGCGGTGATCGCCGGTGTGAGTCCGGACGCCTCCGAGGCGCGCGCGCTCGTCGACGAGCTCGGCGAGCACCTGCGCGCGATCCTGCGCGACGTTCTCTGCGGCCACCTGGATCCGGATCTGTGCCAGATCGCCGACGAGCTCCTGTCGACTGCGGCGGGCACCGCCGCGGGTTGAGAGCCTGCTCACGCTCGCGGGACCGCCGGCCCCGGATCGCGCGACTACGCTCTCGCCATGTTCCACGCCGAGCTGCGTCAGCGCCCGAACGTGGCGCGCGCGTTCAACCTCACGGCGGCGCAGCTCGGCGCGCAGTTCCTCGCGCCGATCGCAGCCGGCAGTTCGTTCGAATACGCCGGTCACGAGTGGGACGGCGCGACCGTGAAGCTGACCGTGCTCGAGGGGCCGCGGCTCGAGCCGGGCCAGCTGATGCTCGGCCGCGGGTGGGCGAACGCCCAGAAGTTCTCGACCGACGTCAGCGATCGGATCGCGACCCGAGCGCAGGCCGAGGGCCAGGACCGCGAGGCCGTGCAGCGACTGCAGGAACGGATCGTCGGCGGCCTGATCGGCGGCCCGCTCGCGCTCCCGCGGGCCGTGACGCTCGCGGACGACCTGCTCGCCGGCCGTCGCGCGAGCGAGCGTCTCGCCGCCGCCGAGCAGGCGGTCTGGGAGTTGCTTCATCGCGGCGGCGTCGAGTTGGTCGACGGAGCGGGCACACCGGTCCGGGCGGATCAGTGGCAGGGAGTCCTGCTGCGGTGGGAGAGCTGGTCGCCCGCTCAGGCGACGACGTCGGCGATCAGCCTTGCGCGCTCGTCGTCGGACGCGAACAGGTAGCGACCGATCCGAAGCAGCCCTTGGACATCGTGCACCTCGTCGTCGAACTGGGGGACGAGCAGCACCGGCTCGCCGGCCAGTGCCTCCTCGATCCGCGCGACGTTGGCGCCGTCGCGTCGCGCGAGCACGTTGTAGTCGGCCAGCGTCGCGCTGACCCGCCCTGCGAGCTCGGCCCCCAGCGCCGCGCTGAGCTCGGACTCGACGCCGCCGCCGGCGTCGTCGACGCCGTGGTGGAAGCGGTTGACCACGACCCCGGCGAACGGGAGGCCGCCCTCGTGGAGCGTCCGGTGAAACCAGATCGCCTCGTCGATCGGCTCTGACTGCGCCGAGGTGATCAGCAGGAAGGCGGTCTCGGGCGAGCGCAGGAGCCCCTCGACCGTGCGTGCGCGCTCGTCGAAGTCGGCCGTCATGTCGCCGAGGAGTCCGAAGAACGTCGTCAGGTCAGCGATCAGGTCGACGCCCGTGATCCGGCCGAGCGCGCCGAGCAGCGGCCGCGTCCCGGCCCCCAGGAGCCTGAGACCGACGCCCGTCGGGCGCAGGAACGCCTTCAGTGCCCGGCCCTCGACGAACGAGGTCAGACGCCCCGGGGCGTCGAGGAAGTCGAGCGCCGTCCGAGCCGGCGGCGTGTCGAGCACCAGCAGGTCGTAGTCACCCGGCTCGAGCAGGTCGTGGAGCTTGGAGATCGCGGTGAACTCCTGCGACCCGGACACAGCGCTCGACAGCTCGCGGTAGACGCGGTTGGCCTTGATCTCGGCCGCCCGGCGCGGGCTCGGGGCGATCCGGTCGATCAGCTCATCGAACGTGCGCTTGGGGTCGAGCATCATCGCCCACAACTCGCCCTTGACCTCGACGCCGGACGCGGCCAGCCGCTTCGCGGCGACGCGGGCCGGCTCGTTGCCGAGCTCCTCGAGGCCGAGCGCGTTGGCGAGGCGGCGGGCTGGGTCGATCGTGACGACGGCGACCTTGCCGCCGCGCGCAGCCATCCCGAGCGCGATCGCAGCCGAGGTCGTCGTCTTGCCGATTCCCCCCGAGCCGGCGCAGACACACACACGCTTGCCGTCCAGCAGCTCGGGAATGTTCACGTCAGCTGATCCTCGAGCGCGTCGGCGAGCGTGCCGAGCTCGCCGGGGCCGAGCACGGCTGTGAACAGGAACGGGAGGACGGCGACGCGCCCGGGAAACGACTCCTCGAGCCGCTGCTGCTGCCGGGCCTGCGCCGCTGCTCGCGCCTGCTCGGACAATGCCGCGCGCAGCGCTGCGCGGCTCCCGACGGCGCCCAGCTGCGACACCGCCGCTGCGAGGACCGGCTGCTCGGCGACGGTGAAGCGGTCGCGATAGCGGGCGTTGAGGACGACCGCGTCGAGGTCGAGACCGTCCGCCCGCAGCGCTGCATGCAGCGACAGGGTCTCGTTGACCGGCATCTCCTCGGGGGTGCTGACGGCGAGCACCGCCGTGAACGACCGGTCGGCGATCGTCCGCGCGATCGTCGCACCCTGGTGGGCGATCGGGCCGACGCGGGCGATCTCGGCGAACGTCCGCGGCGTGCGGAGGAGGCCGATCGCGTGGCCGGTCGCCGGCGCGTCGACGATCACCAGGTCGTACGGGTCGGCGTCACGCGCCCGGCGCTGATGCTGGGCGAGCTCCCAGACCTTGCCGATCATCAGCAGCTCCCGCATCCCGGGGGTTGCCATCGCGAACACCTGGAACAGCCGCGTCTGTCCGAGCGCGTGACCGAGCGGCCCCGTCTTGACGCGCAGGTACTCCTCCATCGCGTGCTCGGGGTCGACCGAGATCGTCAGCAGCCCTGGCGCCAGCGGGATCTCCTCGAACCGGTGGCCGCCCTGGTTGAACGCGCGCTGCAGCCTGTCCTCGCCCGCGAGCTCGACGACGATCGTGCGCCGCCCGCTGCGCGCGGCGAGCAGCCCGAGCGCGAGCGTGACGGTCGACTTCCCGACGCCGCCCTTCCCGGTCACGAAGATCAATCGGCGGTCGAGCAGCCGGCGCATCGCGGGGACGTTAGAGGCTCGCCGACAGGGGTGTTGTGGTCGACGGCGCCTGCTGGCCCGCAGGCCGGAAGGCGGCGACGTCGGCCCGCCGCGGAAGGAATCGCCGCCAGTCATGCGAATACAGGCCCGAATGTCTTCCTCGAACAAACGGAGCGACCCGTGTCCGCGAAGGTGATCGCGTTCGCCAACCAGAAGGGCGGCGTCGCCAAGACAACGACCACGCTCAACCTCGCCGTGGCCTTCGTCGAGGAGGGCCACCGCGTGCTCTGCTGCGACATGGATCCTCAGGGAAATCTGACGATGTCGCAGGGAATCGATCCCGACGGGCTGCAGAAGTCGATGTACGACGTGCTCGTCCACAAGCTCCCGATCCGGGAGGTGATCGTGGCGCGCGAGGTCGATGTCGCCTGCGCCTCGATCGACCTCGCCGGCGCCGAGATCGCGATGTCGACGATGATCGGCAGGGAGCGCTCGCTCGAGCGCGCGATCAGGGAGGTCGACAGCGAGTACGACTTCGTCTTCATCGACACGCCTCCGAGCCTCGGCCTGCTGACGATCAACGCGCTGACGGCGGCGAACAAGGTGATCGTCCCCGTCCAATGCGAGTATCTCTCCATGCGCGGCCTGGTCCAGCTTCAGAACACGCTGGCGATGATCCGGGAGAACCTCAATCCGGACGTCGACATCGAGGGGATCCTGCCCACGCTCGTGGACGGGCGGACCCTTCACGCCAAGGAGGCGATCGAGTTGCTCGAGGAGAACTTCGGCGACCGCGTCTTCGCTTCCCGGATCCGTAAGACAGTGCGGTTCGCGGAGGCACCCGTGAAGGGAATGTCAGTCCTCAAATACGATCCGGACGGTATGGCGGCCCACGCGTACCGGCAGCTCGCGAAGGAGGTCCTCTCGAATGGCAAACGCTAAGCGTGCGAGCATGCGCGAGGGACCGTTGGCTGCGCTGTTCCGCAAGACCGTCGAGGACACCTCGCCGGTTCCCTCAGATTCCGCGGCGACGGCTGATTCGGAGAGCGCCGGCGGCGACCGCCGGGGACTGCCGCATCCGTCGCTGGAGGCGCCCTCGGCACTGACCCCCGCCGTCACCGTGCCCGCCGTCACCGACGCCTCGGCCCCTGTCGAGACGGCTGCCGAGACCCCGCCCGGCCCCGGCTCCGGCATCGACGCCGTGGAGAGCCCGGCGGCCGCTGAGGTTCCGAGTCCGCAGGAGCGGCTCCGCTCCGCCTTCGCGGCCGACATCCCGCTCAACATGATGGATCCCGCTCGCCAGGCCGGCCCGGCAGCCCCTGCGCCCGATGTCGACGTCTACGCCCGCAGCGACCGGCTCAGCGAGTCGTTCTCGGCACCGCGGCCGATCGGCACACCGGTGCTGCGCGTCGTCGGCGTCGGCGGAGCAGGCGTCAACGCGGTCAACAGGATGATCGAGGCGGAGATCGAAGGTGTCGAGTTCATCGCGATCAACACCGATCTCCAGTCGTTGCAGACATCCGCGGCGATCGAGACCCTGCACATCGGCGAGCAGCTCACCCGGGGGCTCGGATCGGGCGCCAACCCCGATCTCGGCCGTCAGGCCGCGCGCGACGAATACGATCGGATCAAGGCGCTGCTCCGCGGGTCGGACATGGTCTTCATCGCCGCGGGCGCGGGCGGCGGAACCGGCACCGGCGCGGCCCCGATCGTCGCCCAGATCGCTCGCGAGCTCGGGGCGCTGACGGTCGGCATCGTGACGAGGCCGTTCCAGTTCGAGGGCACCCGCCGCCGCGACCAGGCCGAGGCCGGGATCGCCGCGCTCGCCGCCGAGGTCGACACCCTGATCGTGGTTCCGAACAACCGGCTCCTGACCGTGCTCGACCGGAACACGTCGATGGTCGACGCCTTCCGCGTCGCCGACGACGTCCTGCGGCAGGGCGTCCAGGGGATCTCCGACCTCGTCACGCTGCCGGGCCTGATCAACCTCGACTTCGCGGATGTGCGCACGATCATGTCCGACGCCGGCAACGCGCTGCTCGGCATCGGCATGGGGACCGGCGAGCGCCGGGCGATCGATGCGGCCGAGGCCGCCGTCGCCTCGCCGCTGCTCGAGACGAGCATGGACGGCGCCCGCTCGATTCTGCTGTCGATCACCGGTGGGCGCGACCTCTCGCTGTGGGAGGTCAACGAGGCCGCGAAGGCGGTGGCCGAAGCGGCCCATCCCGATGCGAACATCATCTTCGGGGCGATGGTCGACGACAAGCTGGGCGACGACCAGATCTGGGTCACGGTCGTGGCGACCGGCTATTCCGATCAGCGCCCGCGGCGACGCGACGAGGGACGTCCCGGACTCTCGCAGCGTCCGGTTGCGACGCTCGCGGACCGTTCCCGGACAGTCGAGCGATCGCGTCCCGGCGATGAGCCGCGGCGTCCGCTGCGCGAGCCGAGCGGCGAGCCGCGCGTGACGCGGCGCCAGCAGGCGTTCGGGCCGGAGTTCGACGTGCCCGAATTCATCCCGAGGAGGTAGCTGCGCGCCCGCAGCTGGGGGTTGTCGCCGCCGGGCATGAGCTCAGCGCCAGCGCGGGCGCCGACGCGCTCCGCCGCGGTGGCAACGCCGTCGACGCGGCGATCGGCGCGATGCTCGCTGCGTTCACGTGTGAGCCGCTGCTGACCGGTCTCGGCGCTGGGGGGTACATGCTCGTCGCGGCGCCGGGCGACGATCCGGTCGTACTCGACTTCTTCGTCGAGGCGCCCGGGCGGGGCAGGCAGGGCCGGGCGCAGCGGGCGGGGCTCGTGCCGGTCAACGTCTCGTTCGGTGAGGCCGTCCAGGTCTTTCATGTCGGCTGCGCGTCCGTCGGCGTCTGGGGGATGCCGGCGGGGATCGCGACCGCGAGCGCTCGGTTCGGGCGGATGGCGCTGGCGGACCTCGCGGCGCCGGCCGCCGCGCTCGCGAGAGCCGGAGTCGCGCTCGGGCCCGAGCAGGCCTACGTCGTCGAGATCCTCGCGGAGCTCGTCACGTCGACCGCTGAGGCGGCGGCGCTGTTCGCGGCGGATGGGCGCCTGCTCGGGACGGGCGACGTGCTCCGCCAGCCCGAGCTCGCCGACGCGCTCGAGCTGCTCGGAGCGGAGGGGGCGGAGCCCTTCTACACCGGTGAGATCGGCTCTCAGCTGCTCGCCTGGCTCGAGCAGGGAGGTGGCACCGTGACCCGGGACGACCTCGCCGCCTACTGTGTCGTCGACCGCGAGCCGGTGCGCGTCTCCTACCGCGGGCGCGAGATCCTGACGAACCCGCCTCCGTCGGCGGGTGGGATCCTGATCGCGCGGGCGCTGCGCATGCTCGATGCCCAGCCGGCGCCGCCGAGCGCGCCCGCGATCGTCGAGGTCATGGAGCAGACGCAGGCGGCGCGGACGCCCGAGTTTCTCGAGCGGCTCGACGAAGCCGGATTCGGCGAGCACTTCCTGCGCTCGGGGCGGCTCGGTTCGACGACCCACGTCGCGGTGCTCGATCGCGAGGGGATGGCCTGCTCCGTCACGTGCAGCAACGGCGCGAGCTCGGGCGTGATCGTGCCGGGCACGGGCATCCACCTCAACAACATGCTCGGTGAGCAGGACCTCAACCCGCTCGGCTTCCATCGCCATCCGCCCGGCCGGCGGCTGCCGAGCATGATGGCGCCGACGGCGGTGCTGCGGGCAGACGGCTCTGCGGAGCTCGTGCTCGGGAGCGCCGGGTCCAACCGGATCCGTTCGGCGATCCTGCAGACGATCATCCGCGTCATCGACGACGGGCTCGACGCGGGCGCCGCCGTCCGCGCGCCGCGACTTCACTTCGAGGACGGCGTCGTCTACACCGAGCCCGGGGCCGATGTCGGCGCGATCGATCGCGAGCGCTACGAGCTGGCTGCGTTTCGCGACCTGAACCTGTTCTTCGGCGGCGTGCAGGCCGTCGAGCGGGACGGCGCCGGCCGGCTGTACGGCGGCGGGGATCCCCGGCGCGGCGGCGCCGCGATCGTCGTCGACGAGTAGCACTGATCGTGGTGGCCACACGGGCAAAGGCTTGCGTCGTGGGTCCTAAGAGACCCTTCAGACGGCGCTGAGCGATCGTCGGTAGTGTCCGGCGCCAGATGCTGATTCCCGCCGCTGCGCACCTGATCACGACCTTCCAGGCGGTCGTCCTCGGCCTTCTGCAGGGCATCACCGAACTGTTCCCGATCTCCAGCCTCGGCCACACGGTGATCTTCCCCAACCTGTTCGGCTGGCACAACATCGTCAGCTGGCAGTCCGATCCCGAGTCTCCCTGGCTGGCGTTCGTGGTGATGCTCCACGTGGGGAGCGCCGTCGGGCTGCTGATCTACTTCTGGCGGACCTGGATCGATGTGATCCGCGCCTTCTTCGCGACGCTCGCCAAGCGCCGGATCGAGACGTCGACCGAGCGTCTCGCATGGCTGATCATCACGGCGACGATTCCAGTCGGGATCCTCGGGCTGGCGCTCGAGCACCCGGTCCGCACGGCGCTCGCCAAGCCGATCGACGCGTCGATCTTCCTGGTCGTCAACGGCTTCATCCTGCTCGGCGCCGAGCGCTACCGGCGGCGCGCCGAGGTGCGCTCGCTGGCCGCGCGCGAGGGCGCCAAGCCCGACGGCGGCCGCCGCCTCGACACGCTCGAGTTCCGGGAGGCAGGGGTGATCGGCATCGTCCAGACCTCGGCGCTGATCGCGGGGATCAGCCGGGACGGCGTCTGCATGACCGGCGGTCTCGCGCGCGGGCTCGACAACGAGGACGCCGCCCGGTTCGCCTTCCTGCTCGCGACGCCCCCGATCCTCGCGGCCGGGGTCGTGAAGATCGGCGATCTGACGGGCAGAATCTGCGTGCCCCATCACGGGGTCTGCACGTACCTGGCGCACGGCAGCGAGGGCCTGCGCGGCGCAGCGGTGATCGCGGCGATCGTCGCGGCCGTGAGCGCGATCGGCACCGTCCACTTCCTGACCCGCTGGTTCAAGACGCGCAACCTGACCCCGTTCGGGATCTACTGCCTCGTCTTCGGGGTCGCGATGATCGCCTACAACGCCTGACCATCTGCCTCAGCCGAACCTGACCTTGCCGTTCGATTTCGCGCGCGCCTGCGCGCGATCGACGAAGTCAAGCCGCTTGATCGCGGCTCGGAACAGGCGGGTGACCAGCCGCAGGCGTGAGTTCTCGGAGCGGAGGTCGAGCAGGCCCTGCTTGGCTTCGAGACCGAAGTCGACGGTCGCGGCCATCTCGTAGGCCCCCATCGCGGCGAGCTCGTCGCCGGCCGGCTCGCGACCCGTCGCCCGCCGGACGAGCTCGGCATAAGCGTCGCGGGCCTCCGCGAGGGCGCCCGCATCGGTCGGCTCGCCGCGATCGACGACGAACTCGACGACGCCGGCCGGATAGGGAAGGTGGCCGCGCCGCTCGAGCACGCGGAGCGGTCGGGTGCCGCGCGCGAGCAGGTTCATGCGCCCATCCTCGAGGCGTTCGAGGATCCGCTCGATCCGGCACGCGCAGCCCACCTCCCGGAGGCCGTCGTCCGCAAGCCAGACGATCCCGAACTCGAGGTCGCGCGCGAGGCATTCGCCGACCATCGTCTTGTAGCGCTCCTCGAAGATGTGCAGCGGCACGACCTCGCTGGGCAGGACCACGAGGCTCAGCGGGAACAGCGGGAAGTCCTGCGAGAGTCGATCCGAGGCCTCGTCCACTGGTGAACCGGCTAGGGGGTTTCGCCCGTCACGGGCGCCTGGCCGTGAGCAGCAGGTTGTAGAAGATCGCCGGCGGCAGGCGGGGCTCGAGCGCCTTCTGGTCGAGCCGCTGGAGCAGCAGGTATCCGTAGAACGCGTACTGGCGCCAGAGCAGCGGCACGTCTGCCGGGTCGGCGCTCGCCTCGAGCGCCCGGTTGAACCAGCCGAACCAGTTCGCGAGCAGCTCCTCGCCGCGCACCGTGACGCGTTCGAAGCCGGCGCCGCGCGCGAACCGCGCCAGGTCGCCGGGTGCGAACGCGTGGATGTCGACGACCGATTCGAGTTCGTGGTCGTCGGCTCCGGACTCACCAGGGCGCCGTGCCGCCGCCGGCCGGGCGCGGAGCGCCATGCGCCACAGGGGCGCGACCGCGCCGGCCGCGCGCTTGGGGATCCGCGCGACGACGTCGCCGAGGCGGGACGGCTCGCCCGCGAACACGATCAGGCCACCCGGCGCGAGCACGCGGTGAAATTCGGCGAATGAGCGTTCGAGGTCCGGCAGGTGGTGCAGGACGGCATGACCGAGGACGATGTCGAAGCTGGCGTCCGGGAAGGGGAGCGACTCGGCTTCGGCACGCGTCGCGGTCACGTTCGCCAGCCCGAGCCGCACGGCGTTCGCGCGCAGGGCGCTGACCATCCCCGGCGAGATATCGGTGCACGTCGCCTCGCGCAGGATTCCCGCCTGAACGAGGTTGAGACTCAGGTAGCCGGTTCCCGCACCGATCTCGAGCGCGCGCTCGAAACCGGTGTCCAGCTGGCCGCCGAGCAGCTTGCGAACCTTGCCGAGCACCTGCGCCTGGCCGACATCGCCGAAATCGATGCCCCACTTGGCGTCGTAGGAGGCGGCCGCCACATCGTGGTAGCGGGTGTTGGCGTCGCGGATCTCGTCGGGGGACCGGAGCACCTGCATGGGGCGTTGACATTACCCTGTCGGCCGTGACGGCGAACCTCTTGATCCAGCAGCATCAGCCCCCGGGCGTGCCGCCGCTGTCCCTCACGGGAGAGCGCACTCTGCCCGACGTCCCGATCGAGAACTACTGGTTTCGGAGGCATCTGATCGTCTACGAGTGGATCGCCGAGCGGGTCGGTGGACAGCGGTTGCTCGACCTCGCGTCGGGCGAGGGCTACGGGGCCGCGGTGCTCGCGGCGCGTGCGTCCTCGGTCGTCGGCGTCGACGCCAACCCCGAGGCGTTCGACCACGCGCGGCTGCGCTATCGCGCCCCGCGTCTGCGCTTCGAGCGGGGGATGGTCGAGCTCTACGGCGAGCCCGGCAGCTTCGACGCGGTCACCTTCCTGCAGACGATCGAGCACGTCGCGGAGCCGGCCGCGGTGCTCGCCCACATTCGCGCGCTCCTCGTTCCGGGCGGGACCGCCTACATCTCCACCCCGAACCTGCTGACGCTGGCGCCGCCGGGCGCGCACAAGTCGGATAACCCGTGGCACGTGAAGGAGTACCGCTCCGGCGAATTCCTCGACCTGTGCCGAGGCGTCTTCGAGGAGGTGACGCTGCTCGGCCTGTTCCACGCCCGCAAGCTGGCGCTGCACGCGTGGGCGCTCGATCGCGGCTGGGACCGAGTGCATCGCCGCCTCCACGTCACGGCGCCGTTCTACGACCGCTTCACCCCCGCGATCGCAACCAGCGATTTCGCGCTGAGCCCGGCCGACCTCGATCGCGCGCTCGACTTCCTCGCGATCTGCCGCCGAGCCTGAGACGGCTCTGACTCAGTAGGAAACACCCGCTCGGCCGCAAGGAACTACCGGGGCGGTCTGCGGGGCGGTACGGGCGAGTCCCCGGAGTCATTTGCCGATGACACCGGTCATGCGGACTGGTCGCCGGCTGGCGAACCGATTTGGCTCTCTGATTCGGCGCCGGCGGACGTGGCGGGATGCTCTGCGGGAGGACCGTCGCGCCACCGAGCAGGCGTTGCGTGAGCGCCAGCGGTTGATCAGCGGCGCGATCGACGCGGCGACCGGCTACGCGATCATCGCCACGGATCTGGGCGGCATGATCACGCTGGTCAATCCGGGGGCAGAGCGGATGCTGGGGTATCTCGCCGAGGAGCTGATCGGCGAGCACACCCTGGAGGTGATCCACGATCCGCGGGAGCTGGCGGAGCGGGCCGAGCAGCTCGGGATCGCCCCCGGGTTCGAGGTTGTGGTCCGCGGGGCTCGCGCCGGTCTGTTGGAGACCCGGGAGTGGACCTATGTCCGGCGGGATCGAACCACGGTGCCGGTCGAGCTGACTGTGACCCCGGTCCTCGACGAGCGACGGCAACTGCAGGGCTTCATCGGCGTCGCGGCGGATCTGTCGGAGCGTCGCCGGGCGGACGCGGCACGAATGCGGGCCGAGCAGGATCTGAGCGAAGCTGAGACGCGGTTGCGCCAGCTGCTGGCCGCCGCCCCGGACGCGATGATCACCGTCGATCGGCGTGGGATCATCCGCTCGGCCAACCGCCAATCAGAGCGGCTGCTCGGGTACGCCGGCGAGGAGCTGCTCGGCCGCTCGATCGACGTGCTCGTCCCACTCGCGAGCCGTGCCGGGCATGCTGCGCACCGTGCGGCCTACGCGGCCGATCCGACGACGCGTCCGATGGGTGTCGAGCGGGAGCTGACCGCTCGCCACAGGGATGGCCACGAGGTGGCGGTGTCGATCACGCTCAGCTCGATCGAGACCGACGAGGGCCCGCTCGTGACCGCCGCGATCCGCGACGTCACGGAGCGCCGCCGGGAGCAGGAGCAGCTGCGAGCCGCCGAGGCGCTGTTTCGCGAGACGATCGATCACGCCCCGATCGGGATCGCGCTGGTCTCAACCGAGGGACGCTGGTTGCGCGTCAACCGTGCGCTCTGCGACATGACCGGGTACGCGGAGGGTGAGCTGCTGGCCACGAGCTTTCAGGAGATCACCCATCCCGACGATCACGAGGCCGACGCGCAGCTCGTGCGGCGGTTGCTGGCAGGGGAGATCAGGAGCTACGAGCTGGAGAAGCGCTACGTGCGCTCCGATGGCTCGACGATCTGGATCCTGCTGTCGGTCTCGCTCCTGCGCGACGGTCGCGGCGACCCGGTCCACTTCATCTCCCAGATGCAGGACATCAGCGAGCGCAAGCGCTACGAGAGCGAACTGCGCATGCTCGCCGACCACGATCCGCTCACGGGCGTCGCGAACCGCCGGTCGCTGAGCGCCGCGATCGACGCGCAGCTCGCCTACCAGGCCCGCTACGGCACCAGCCTGGCGTTCCTGATGATCGACATCGACCAGTTCAAGCACATCAACGACACGCTCGGTCACCGCGTCGGAGATGAGGTGATCCGGGCCGTCGCCGATGTCCTGACCGCACGGATCCGCGAGACCGACACCGTCGCCCGGTTCGGCGGCGACGAGTTTGCCGTCCTGCTGCCGGGCGCTGACCCCGAGTCGGCCCATCTGATCGCCGGCGATTTGATCGAGCTGATCGGAGACATCCGGATCGACGCCGGCGAGCGGCAGATCTCGGGCTCGGCGTCGATCGGCGTCGTCGTCGCCAGACCGTCCGACCGCTACAACCAGGACACGTTGATCGCGGCAGCCGACCTCGCGATGTACGAGGCCAAGGACGCCGGTCGCCGCCGCTTCTCGGTCTACGACTCGAACAAGGACGAGTGGGGCGGGGCGAGCCGGCGCTTCGACTGGTCCCAGCGCATCCGCGACGCCCTGGACGATGACGCGTTCGTACTGCACTACCAGCCGATCGTCGATCTCACCGATGGGTCGAACGGTCGCTACGAAGCCCTGATCCGGCTCCCGGACGACAACGGCGAGCTGGTCCTGCCGGGCACCTTTCTCTACATCGCCGACCGCTACGGACTGATGCCCGCGATCGATCGCTGGGTCACCCGCGCCGTCATCACGCGCCTGGCGAACGGCGAGCTACCCGGCGGCGCGACGATCGCGGTGAACATCTCGCCACGTTCGCTGACCGACACGAGCCTGCTCGACCACGTCGAGCAGCTGCTCGTCGAGCACCAGGTTCCGGCTTCGCAGCTGATCTTCGAGGTCACCGAGTCGGCGGCGATCACCCAGCTGGAGACGGCGAAGCGGTTCGGCCGCGGGTTGCAGCGTCTCGGCTGCGGGTTTGCGCTGGATGACTTCGGGACCGGTTTCGGATCGTTCTTCCACCTCAAGCACCTCCCGTACGGCTACATCAAGATCGACGGAGATTTCGTCCACGGGATGACGACCAACGACAACGACCGCCTGCTGGTCGAAGCGCTCGTCAACATCGCCAAGGGCATGAACAAGAAGACGATCGCCGAATTCGTCGGCGACGACGAGACAACCTCGCTCCTGCGCCGGCTCGGCGTCGACTACGGCCAGGGCTACCACCTCGGCAAGCCGGTCCCGCTCGACAACCCCGGCTGCCTCACCCGTTGCGGGAGCTGATTTCGTCACGCCGCCGTGAGCCTCACCCGCGACTTCACGGCGAGCGGAACCTCAAGTTCCAGACCCCCCAACGATTTCGTGAGGTTCGGTCGAGACATTCAAGCCTCGGCTGCCGTCGTGGCTCCCCGTGGGGTGCGGGTGATGCCGAGCGGCCGCCGGCCCGAGCCGACGTCGCCAACGCCGCGTAATGACGCGGCCGGCCACTCTCAGTCCTTCCAGCAGAATGTGCGCGGGCGATCGCGCATCCGGATCAGCTTCGCCGGCACCCCGCCGACGATCGCGTTCTCGGGAACATGTTTGGTGACCACGGCGGTCGTCCCGATGACCGCGTTGTTGCCAACCGTGACGCCGCGCAGGATGCAGGCGCCGTAGCCGACCCAGACGTTGTGCCCGACGCGCACGTCCCGCTTGTAGATGCCCTGCTCCCGGATCGGCCGTTCGGCGTCGATCATCTCGTGATCGAAGTCGATCATCATCGTGCGGTCGGCGATGATGCACTCGCGGCCGATCGAGACGTGCTGGTAGCAGGAGATCGTGCACTCCTGGCCGAGCACCGACTTCGCTCCGATCGAGACGACGCCCTCGTGCGCGCGGATCTTGGTGCCGTGGCCGAGCCAGGACCAGCGCCCGAGCATCACGGTGGCGTCCTTGCCGATCTCGAAATGGACGCCGGGGCAGACGAAGCACAGGCCGTCGGTGACGAGGCGGCCGCGCCATCGGAACTTCAACCACAGCCAGCGCGCGATCAGCGGTACGTAACCCCACCGCAGCATGTTGTTCTCGTTGGCAAAACGCAGGAACGCGAGCGGCCCACCCCGCAGCGGCGGCGGAGGCTCCCGCGGTTTCAGCGACTGGAGCGGCTGCTTGGTCAGGGTCCGCGGGGGCACCACGCCGCAATCGTAATCGGCATCATGGGGTCGATGAACGAACCGAGTCCAGGTACTGAACGCTCGCCGGCCGGCGCGCGCCGAGGCTGAGGCCCGGCAGACGAGGACGCGTGAGCGGCCCCGTCGATCGCCGGACCTTCCTGCTCGGCTCGGGCGCCGCGGTCGTCGCGGTCGCGAGCCGCACTCGCCGCCGTCCGGTGTTGCACCCCGCGCCTCGGACCCTCGAGCAGGCGATTCGCGGGCCTGTGCTCCGGCCGGGACAGCCCGGGTTCGAAGCCGCCGCGCACATCTACAACGAGCGCTTCGACTCGATCCTGCCCGAGGCGGTCGCGCGCCCCGTCGACGGGTCCGACGTGCAGGCCGCGGTCCGCTGGGCGGCCGGCCACGGCATCGAGATCCGCGCCCGCAGCGGCGGCCATAGCTACGCCGGCTACTCGACGCTCGAGCGGGGCGTCGTGCTCGACCTCCGGGCCTTGCACGGGATCAGCGTCGACCGGCGGGCGGCGACGGCGACCGTCGGCGCGGGAGCGCAGCTGCTCGACGTGTACGCTGGGCTCGCCGCCCAGGGCGCCACGATCCCCGCGGGCTCGTGTCCGTCGGTCGGAGTTGCCGGCGTCACCCTCGGGGGCGGCGTCGGACTCGCCGGCCGCGCGTTCGGGCTGACCGCCGATCACCTGATCGAGGCCCAGATCGTCACCGCCGACGGGCGGCTGCGCACGGTCGACGCGCGAACCGACCCGGACCTGCTGTGGGGGCTTCGCGGTGGCGGGGGCGGGAACTTCGGCGTCGTCACGGCCCTGGCGTTCGCGCTCGAGCCGCTGCCGGCGAGCGCGTCCTCGTTCTTCGCTGCGTTCCCGTGGAGCGCGGCCGGCGAGGCTCTCGCGACGTGGATCGGGTGGGCGCCGCATGCGGACAGCCGGCTCACCTCGATCTTCCATCTGAACGGTGCCGGCGGCCAGACGACCGCGCAGGTGACCGGCCAGTTCCTCGGGCCGGAGCCGTCGCTCGAGCCGCTGCTGGGACCGCTGCGCTCGGTGCCGGGAGCGAGCATCTTCACGGGGCAACAGCCCTACCTCGACCTGCAGCTCGTCTGGGCGGGGTGCCTGCATCGGTCCCAGGCGGCGTGCCACACGGTCGGCGCGGCGCCCTCCGGGCAGTTGCCGCGGGACCGCTTCGACGCGAAGTCGGACTACCTCAGCCGGCCGCTGCCCCCGCAGGCGCTGAGCCTCTTGACCGCCGCGATCGAGCGGCGATCGGGCCAGCCCGGGCACGGGTCGATCCTGTTCGACGCCTATGGCGGGGCGATCAACCGGGTCCCGCCGGGCGCGACCGCCTTCGTCCACCGTGAGATGCTGTGCGCGCTTCAGTACCTCAGCTACGAAGCCGACGCGGGCTGGCTCGACGAGGTCTGGACGCCGATGCGGCCATACGTCTCGGGTCAGGCGTACCAGAACGACATCGACGCTTCGCTGCCGGACTGGCAATCCGCCTATTACGGCTCGAACTACACGCGCCTGCAGGCGGTTCGGCGCGCCGTCGACCCCGACCACTTCTTCCGGTTCCCGCAGGCGATCGGTTGAGCGACCGGGTCGTCGGCGAGTCGATCACGACTCGAGCGAGCTGGCCTCGGAGCGTCCAGGCGTCAGGGGAGCGGGCCGACTGTGCGGGCGACCTCGACGAGCAGCCGCAGCCCGAAACCGGTCGCGCCCTTGTCGGCGATCACCGGTGTCCGCGCGTCGAAGGCGGTCCCGGCGATGTCAAGGTGCACCCAGGGGATCTCCTCGCCGGCGAAGTGATGGAGGAACTCGGCGGCCGTGATCGACTGCGCCTCGCGGCGCTCGGTCAGGTTCGTCAGCCGCGCGTAGCGGCCGCGGACCATGCTCGCGTACCGCTCGTGGAGCGGCATTCGCCAGAGCGGCTCTCCGACTCGCTGCCCGCAGGCCAGGACGTGAGCGGCGAAGGCGTCGTCGTTGGCGAACAGGCCGGCGTAGAAGCTGCCGAGTGCCGTCACGATCCCGCCCGTCAGGGTGGCGACGTCGACGATCCGCGCGGCCCCCTCTCGCTGGGCGTATGTGATGCAGTCGCCGAGCACGAGCCGGCCCTCCGCATCGGTGTTGTTGATCTCGACCGTCGTCCCGTCGAGCGCGGTGACGATGTCGCCGGGCTTGACCGAGCGGCCGCTGATCATGTTCTCGGTCGCGCCGACGACGGCGATCACGCTCACCGGCGCCTGCAGATCGTGAAGCGCCGCGACGGCTTCGAGCACGGCCGCGCCGCCGGCCATGTCGAACTTCATCTCGTGCATCTTCGCGGATGGCTTCAGCCACAGGCCGCCCGTGTCGAAGGTCACGGCCTTGCCGACCAGCCCAAGCTTCTCGGCGTCCGGCCCGGCGCCGTCGAAGTCGATGCGGATCAGCTGCGCCGGCTGCTCGGACCCCTGAGCGACGGCGGCGAACGCCCCCATGCCCATCGTCGCCAGTTCGGCCTCGTCGAGCGCGGACACGCGGAGGCCCGGCCGCGTGGCGGCGAGCTCGGCGGCATACGCGGCCAGTGCCGAGGGCGTGAGGTCGTTCGCCGGACGGTTCGCCAGGTCGCGAACGCGATTCTGCGCGGTGGCGATCACGCCGGCCGCTCCGACCGCCTCGGAGATGTCGTGGTGCGCGCTGATGATCAGCGCCTCGACGGCCGCCGCGCGGGCCGTCTGGGAAGGTCCCAGGAAGCGGTCGAACCGATAGGACGCGAGGACGGTCCCCTCGACGAAACCCGCGATCACGTGCTCGTCGACGTGGTGCGGAGCCTCCCACACGAGCGTGCGTGTGCCCAGTTCGAGCGCGCGGCCGTGGACGCGCGCGGCGGCGATCCTGGCGCGCTCGGCGTCGAACCGCGAGCGCTCGCCGAGCCCGGCGACGACCAGGCGCTGCTCGCCTGAGTGGGTGACCGCGAGGTGCTCGAAAGCTGCGTTCGCCTCGCCGCGGTCGAGCAGCGACTGCAGCGCGCCGTCGTCGGTGTCGTGGGTGATCCGCTCGCCGGCGAACACGCCGACTGCGATCGTGTCGGCGCCGGTCGCCAGTGCCGCGGTGGTGGTTGCTGCGACGTGCATCGACAAGACCCTACCGAGCGATGGAAGCGCTCTACGATCTGTGGCCACCCCTTTGCCAGTACCTGACCAGGGAGCCCCCGAGCCATGCCCAAGACCGTGATTCTCGCCGCTGCCCGCACCCCGATCGGAAAGCTCGGCGGCGCGCTCGCCTCGCTCGACGCCACCGACCTCGGCGGCGCAGCGATTCGCGCCGCGCTGGAGCGCGCGGAGGTGGCGCCCTCCGAGGTCGACCACATCGTGATGGGCCAGGTGCTGCAGGCGGGCCAGGGCCAGATCCCGTCCCGCCAGGCCCAGATCAAGGCGGGCGTCCCCAAGGAGGTGTCCTCGGAGACGATCAACAAGGTCTGTGCCTCGAGCGTGCGCGCGGCCGGGCTGCTCGATGCCGCCATCCGCGGCGGCGACATCGAGGTCGGCGTCGCGGGCGGGATGGAGTCGATGTCGAGGGCGCCGTATCTGCTCAAGGAGGCGCGCTTCGGCTTTCGGATGGGCGACGCCAAGGCGCTCGACGCGATGGTCCACGACGGCCTCACGAATCCGTTCTCGGGCAAGCAGATGTTCGTCGAGGCGACTGAGGTCGGCGATTCGCTCGAGCTGACCCGCCCGGATCTCGACCGCTGGGCGCTCCGCTCGCACGAGCTGGCGATCAAGGCCACCGACGAGGGCCGCCTGCCCGAGGAGATCGTCGCGATCACGATCCCCGGCAAGAAGGGCGACACGGTCGTCGAGGTCGACGAGGGCCCGCGCCGCGACAGCTCGCTCGAGCGTCTGGCAAGCCTTCCCGGGCTGTTCGGCAAGGACGGATCGCACACGGCCGGCAACTCGCCGGGAGTCAACGACGGCGCCGGTGCGCTTGTGCTCGCCTCCGACGAGTGGGCGCGGCGCAACGGCAAGGCGGTGGTCGCGACGATCATCGCTCAGGCCCAGGTGGCCGATGATTTCGCGATGCTCGCCTTGACGCCCGCCAAGGCGGCGCTCAAGGCGTTGACGAAGGCCGGCCTGACGGCGGCGGACGTCGACCTGTGGGAGATCAACGAGGCGTTCGCGTCGGTCACCCTCAACTCGATCCGGATGCTCGACATCGACGAGGACCGCGTCAACGTCAACGGCGGAGCGGTCGCCCTCGGTCACCCGATCGGCGCCTCCGGCGCCCGCATCATCGGCACCCTTGCGCTCGAGCTGCGCCGGCGCGGTGGCGGCATCGGCTGCGCGGCGATCTGCTCCGGCGGCGGGCAGGGCGACGCCGTCCTGATCGAGGTCAGCTCGTCCTGACAGCGGTTGCGCGGGGCACCTGCGGGTGCCCCGCGTAGGATCAGCGGAGTGACCGATCTGGGCGATCAAGCCTCCCGGGGGGCCGCGTTCTTCGACCTCGACAAGACGCTGATGCAGGGGTCATCCGCGTTCCAGTTCGCGCGGGCGGCTCGCAAGGCAGGTCTGTTGACCCGGCGCCGGCTGCTCGCCGACGCCGTCGCCAACGTCCGCTTCCGGCTGCGGGGCGCCAGCGACGCCGAGTCCTCGGCGCTGCGCGATCGGATCGCGGCGTCCCTCACCGGGGTCCGTGTGCGAGATCTCGAGCGCCTGCGCGTTCCGGTCCTCGCCGGCATCCTTCCGCGTCTCTACCCGCAGATGTTGAAGCTCGCCTACGACCATCAGGACGCCGGCCGGCCGGCGTACATCGTCACCGCTGCGGCGCAGGAGCTGGCCGACTCGCTCGCCAACGTGCTCGCCTTCGACGGGGCGATCGGGTCGCATCTATCGGAGACGAGTGCGGGCGTCTACACCGGGCGGGCGACCGGTGCGTTCATCTACCGCGACGCGAAAGCGCGCGCGCTGCGCGAGCTCGCCGCCGCCAGCGGGTACGACCTGGCGGCGAGCTACGCCTACTCCGACTCGATCTCCGATCTCCCCATGCTCGGGGCGGTCGGCCACCCGGTCGTGGTCAACCCCGATGCGGAGCTGACCCGGCTCGCCCGCCAGAACGGCTGGGAGATCGTCAGGCTCGACCGCCTGAGGGTCGGCTTGACCGCGCTCGCCGCGACGAGCCTGACCGCGCTCGGTGGTGGACTCGCCGCGCTCGTGGTCGTGGGGCGCCGGCGCTCAGAGTGATCCTCACGTGCGCGCCATGCGTGCGCCGCGTACCGGCGCGCGGCGCCGTGGTGACGATGTCGCCACGGCGGATCCGCCGCGAGTGCACCCGCACGACCCGGCCCATCATGCAGCCGTGGGCCGTCAGCATCGACCGCGCGTTGGCCAGCGAATGGCCGGTCAGCCGGGGAACGACGCACGGGCTCGGCGCGTAGAGGACGAGCCGCTCTGTCGCGACTCTGACCCCGGCGAGATTGGTCGCCGCGATCTGAATCGTGTTGAGTCCGAGCGCCAGCGGGACGACGGCGGAGAAGGCGCCGCCGACGGCCAGCGTCGCCGGCCGGTTGTTGACCATGACCGATGTGATCCCCTCGGGATCCGCGGCCTGCCCCCTGACCGTCACCGTCGGCACGTCCGTCCTTGAGCCCTCGGCCGGCGCCGCCACGGTGAGCACGGGCGTGTAGAACCGGTCGACCTCCATCTGGACGAGCTGCGCGAGTGCCGCCGTGCCCGTCGCCTGGCTGAAGGACCACTGCAGCGTGACCGTGCCGCCGGCGGGCACCATCTCGACGTAGTGCATCACGAACGTCTCGGTCTGCCCGGCGCGCGTGTTGATGAAGTCCGCGTCCTCGGGAGGGACGCTGTAGGTGATCGCGCCGACGGGGTTCGAGATGGAGGGCGAGTCCGCAGCGTCGGCGATCACGTCGATCGAGCCCGGTCCGGCCGGGAAGGGTGCGTACGCGTCGGGCGCTGCGTGCGAGGTGAAGACCGGCTGGCTCGGGAACTCGAAGCCGGGCGTGCCGCCGGCGTCGTAGGCGTGGATCGATTGACTGAGGAGCAGATCGAGCCGGTGGGCGGTGTCATCGGTGTCGGTGAACGTCTGCGCCAGGCGCGCGACCTGGTCGCCGGGCAGCAGCGAGGAGCTCTGCTGGACCGTGATGCCGGACTGCGTGAGGCTCGGGCAACCGGCTCCGATCGGCGGGTAGGAGCCGGGCGCCGTGCAGAACATCAGCGGGTCGGTCTCATTGATCTGGACGGTGTCATGGTTCGGATCCCACGCGGTCGTGAACGTGATCGGGGCGTAGCCGGCCTTGCCCGTCTGGAACGGCAGCGCTCCCGGGGGGTAGGCGTTGACGCCGTCGATCTGGACCGACGAGCGGGTGTCGAGCGCGCCGGGCAGCCCACTCAGCGCCGGCAGGCAGGCATTGCCGTAGAACAGCGAGTAGCTGCCGTAGTTGGTCGGATCGGTGGAGTCCGACGCCGCGATCGGGCACGCTCCGAGCGAGTCGAACGCGAACGACCAGTCGAGGTTGCCGGCGAGGATGTTGTAGCCGAAGACGTTGCCGTTGCCGGCGAGCCCCTGCTGCTCGCTGACGATGATCACGGGCCCGGCGAACGCCGCGAGCGCCGATGCCGTCGGGTCGACGGCGTTCGGAACCATCGCCAGCCGGCAGACCTGTCCGGCGACGAGCGCGAGCGAGACGTTCGCGTTGAACACCCCGTCGAGGATCGGCACGCCGGTGGCGACCGTGTAGGTCTGCGGCGCCGAATAGCAGAGCAGCGTTCCCAGCGCCGTCACAGCCGGCGTCACCGTCCCGTCGACCGGCACGCTGCCGCTGCCGGAATCGACGTCATCGAAGAGCTGGGCGCCGGTCGCGGGGCTGGAGATCGCCGAGGCGGTGAAGCTCTGCGCCGCCAGCGCAGGCGCCGCCCCGCCGAGCCCGAACAGCCCGGCCAGCACGGCGACGAGCGCCACGGCAACCCTGCGCTTCTGCCATACCGTCATCGGCCATCAGGCTAGAACCCGCGCACCCGCGAGGCAACCGTTTGCGTCGGGGTGCATACGCTTGCCCGCGGCGCGAGCCGGCGTTCCGCTCGTTCGGCGCCGCCCCGGCGTTCGGCAATGGCGCGGTCCCCGGCCCGGGCTGCCGGACGTCGAAACAGCCGGCAATCCGCCCGGGCGATCGGGCGAGCCGACAGGCGTCGCGAAGTTCTGCCACCGTGCACGGTGGACGACGAGCCCGAGCTTGGTGCGACGTTCTCGAAATTCGACGGAATTCCGGAACACCGCATCGGTGCTCGAACCGGACCGCGCCCGCCGCGCGACGGGCGTCGGCCGGGGCCCCCACCGGCCGATTGACTCGTCAGTCAACAGCTAGAATCACCCCGTTCAAGGAATTCCCTAGGAGGCCCCTGTTGAAGATCTGCGTCCTGGTCAAAGAGGTACCGGACGCCGCCGTCGAGAAGCGGATCGACCCCTCGACGGGGCGGATGGACCGATCGGGTGAAAAGAACCTGAACCCCTACGACACGCACGCGATCGAGGCTGCGATGCAGCTCCGGGAAGGCGGCGTGATCGAGGTCGATGAGATCGTCGCGGTGACGATGGGCCCGGATTCCGCGGTTCGCGCGCTGCACAAGGCGGTGTCGCTCGGCGCCGACCGCTCGCTGCACCTGTCCGACGCCTCACTCGCCGGATCGGATGTCGCGGCGACCGGGTACGCGCTCGCGAAGGCGCTCGCCAAGGAGTCCCCCGATCTGGTCCTGCTCGGGCAGCAGTCCGACGACGGTGAGTGCTACACGATCGGCGCGATCGTCGCGGATCACCTGCGGATGCCCTCGCTGACGCAGGTGATCAAGATGGACGTCTTCGACGGCGGCCTGCGCTGCGAGCGCCAGGCCGAGTACGGCTACGACACGGTGCAGGTGGCGCTGCCGGCGGTGATCTCCGTCGGCGACGCGATCAACGAGCCACGCTACCCCTCGTTGAAGGCGATCATGGGCGCCAAGAAGAAGCAGCTCGAGACTGTCACCGCGGGAGAGGTCGGGATCGACCCCGCACTTGTCGGCGCGGACGGCTCGCGCGTTGTCTGCGGCGAGTTCAAGGCCCCGCCGGCGAAGGCCGCGGGGCAGATCATCGAGGACGAGGACACGGCCGACACGGTCGAGAAGATCGTCGCGTGGCTGGACGAAAGGAAGCTGATCTGAGATGGCCGATGTCCTTGTCTACGTCCTCCAGTACGAGGGCGCGTTCAACAAGAACTCACTCGGCGCCGTGTCCGAGGGCGCCGCGCGGGCGGCCGAGATCGGCGGCTCCTGCCACGCGGTCGTCGTCGGTGGCGATGGTCTCACCGACGACCTCTGCAGGACGCTCGGCGGCTACGGGGCGACCAAGGTCTTCCGTGCGAAGGGGCCCGAGGGCCTGGCGCAGCCGGTCGTCGACGCGATGGCGAAGGTGATCGAGGATCACGGGCACAGCTACGCGATCTTCGGCGGAGGTCTGCTCGGATTCGAGATCGGCGCCGGGCTGGCCGCGCGCCGCCAGGCCGGCGTCACGATGGAGGTCACCGCAATCCGCGCCGACGGTGCCGAGCTGGTCGCCGAGCGCCCGATCCTCGGTGACTCGCAGATCTCGGTCTCCCGCTATCGCGGCGGGCTCGGGATCATCATCAGCCGGATCAACGCGTTCGAGATCCGCCAGACCGGCTCGGGCGACGCCGAGGTCGTCGACGTCGAGGTCGAGTATTCCCCCTGGTCCTCACAGGCGACGATGGTGCAGCGCGGTGAGCAGCGCGGCGCCGACGTCGACATCGAGGGCGCCGACGTGCTCGTCGCCGGTGGCCGTGGCCTCGGTAACGCCGAGGGCTTCGCGCTGATGGAGCAGCTCGCGGCCGCATTCGGTGGTAACAGTGCGGTTGCCGCGACCCGCGCGGTGGTCGACGCCGGCTGGTACCCGTACGCCGCGCAGATCGGCCAGACGGGCAAGACCGTCTCGCCGAAGCTCTACCTCGCGGCCGGGATCTCGGGCGCGATCCAGCACAAGGTCGGGATGCAATCGTCGGAGAACATCGTCGCGATCAACAAGGACGCGAACGCTCCGATCTTCGAGTTCTCCGACCTCGGGATCGTCGGCGATCTCAACAAGATCGTTCCGAAGCTGATCGACGCGGTCAAGGCGAAGAAGGGCTCGTAGGAGGTATCCGGAGATGTCCGTGAGCGAGACTGCAGAGGCCCCCCAGGACGGGACCCGAGCCACCACCGCCCCGGGGCGCCACGCTCCGAGCGAATTCCCGCCGCCCGTCGATCCGGTCGGTGAGTTCGTCAAGCGCGGGCTCGACGCCGAGGACGAGCGGATCGATGTCGGCGTCGCGATCGTCGGCGGCGGCACCGCCGGCCTCGCCTGTGCCAACCGGTTGCTGGCGCTCCTCGCGGACGATCCGGAGACGATGGAGAGCCTTGGCGAGGTGCCCGTCGCGGTGCTCGAGAAGGCGAAGACGTGCGGCGGGCACGCCCTGTCGGGGGCGGTGATGCGCCCCCAGCCGCTGCTCGAGCTGTTCCCCGAGCTGACCCGCGAGGACTGGCGCCGCGAGCGCTTCGCGTTCGGCGAGGTCACCAAGGAGGCCGTCTACCTGATGCGCAACGGCACCTCCAAGCTCAAGATCCCGACCCCGCCGAACTTCAAGAACCACGGCAATGAGGTCGTCTCGGTCGCGGCGCTCGCGCGGTTCCAGCAGCGGCTCGCCGAAGAGGCCGGGGCTTACATCCTGACCGAGACGGCGGCGAACCAGGTGATCGTCGACGAGGGCGCCGTCGTCGGTGTCCGCTCGGGCGACAAGGGCCGCGGCAAGGATGGCGAGGAGCTGCGCAACTTCGAACCCGGCACGGACATGCGGGCGGAGGTGACGGTGCTCGCCGAAGGGTGCTGGGGCCACCTCACCGGCGCCGCGATCAAGGAGTTCGGCCTGGCCGCAGATCGCGAGCCACAGGTCTGGGAGCTGGGGGTCAAGGAGGTCTGGAAGGTCCCCAGGGCGCTCGATCGGGTGATCCACACGATCGGCCCGTGGCCGCTCAAGCTGAGCGCCAGGTACGGGCAGATCGGCGGCACCTGGCTGTACCCGATGAAGGACGACAAGACGGGCGAGGACCTCGTCTCGATCGGGTTCGTGATCGACCTCGAGTACGCGGATGCGACCACCTCGGCCCATGATCTCCTGCAGCTGTTCAAGACGCATCCGATGGTGCGCGAGATCCTCGACGGCGGCGAGCGCGTCGCCTGGGGGGCGAAGGCGCTCCCGGGCGGGGGCTACTGGTCGATGCCGAAGCTCTCGATGCCCGGTGCGGTGATCGTCGGCGACGCCGGCGGGATGGTCGACACCGTTGCGCTCAAGGGGGTCCATCACTGCATCCAGTCGGGCAAGCTCGCAGCGGAGGCGATCTACGCGCATCTCGCCGAGGGCAAGCCGCTCGAGCGCTACGAGTCGATGATCGACAACTCGTCGACGGGCAAGGAGCTGTGGGAGGTCCGCAACACGCGCCAGCCCTTCCAGAAGGGGTTCCTGCGCGGCGGGCCAAAGGTCAACCTCGCGATCGCAACCAAGGGCCGGCTTCCGAGCGGGCGTCTCCCGTGGCACCGTAACGACGAGAAGCCGCTGTTCATCGGCGATACGTCCAAGTCCTACCCGAAGCCCGACGGCAAGTACACGTTCGACAAGCTCTCGAGCGTCTACATCAGCGGCAACGCGACCCGTGACGACGCGCCCAACCACATCCGGGTCGAGCGTCACGTCCCCCGCGAGATCGCGGAGGGCTGGCGCTGGATGTGCCCGGCGGGCGTCTACGAGATCCCCGACGACGCCCCCGCGACGGGACCGGTCGACGTGATCGTCAACTACACGAATTGCGTCCAGTGCGGTGCGATCACGGCCAAGGGAGGCCGGTTGACCCCGCCCGAGGGTGGCGACGGGCCCCTGTACACGATCACCTGAGCGGTGCCGTCGGGCGGCATCACGCAGGTCAGCTCGCGGAGCCGGCCGGACGATGGTCAGCTCCGGCGCGGCTCCCTTGCGGGGCAGCCGCACCGTGCCACGCGTCTAACAGAGCCCAAATATTTCCTTCATCCACGGAAACTTCCGGCCTCGGCCGTTGTTAGAGCGAGTGATGACACGACTGAAAGCGATCATGATCGCGCTGGTGGCCGCCGCCACGCCCGCCACGGCGCTGGCCGCCGCCCGCGCGCACGTGGTTCGCGCGCCGCGTGCCGCGCTGGTCGCGCCGATCTGCCAGACGGCGCTCGACCCGCCCGCGCGCGCGGTCTCGATCACAGCCGTGATGCGCCCCGTGACGGGCACCCAGAAGCTCGCGGTTGAGTTCCAGCTGCTGCAGCGTCCCGCGGGCGCCGCCACCTGGGCCCCGGTCGCGGGTCCCGGACTCGGCGTCTGGGTATCGCCGACGAGCCCGGCAACGCTCGGCCAGCGTCCGGACGACGTCTGGTACGTGAAGAAGCCCGTGGCCGACCTCGCCGCCCCCGCGGGCTACCGCTTCGCGGTCTCGTTCCGGTGGCTCGGCACCGGTACGACGGTCCTGCAGACGGTCACCGAGCTCAGCCGGGTCTGCCGGGAGCCGGAGCTTCGCCCCGACCTCGCGGTGCAGTCGGTCTCGGCCGGCCCCGACCCGAGCCACCCGAAGCGCGAGATCTACTCGGCCGTGATCCAGAACCTCGGGTTGACCGGTGCCGGGCCGTTCATCGTCGAGCTGAGCGTCGCCGGACAGGCGATCCTCGAGCGAACCGTCCAGCACATCGCCCCGCACGAGTCGCTGACCGTGCTGCTCCCGGGCCCTGCCTGCGATCCGACCCAGCCACCGACCGTGACGGTCGACCCGAACGGCCAGATCGACGTGTACAGCCGTACGCAGGCGACGCTCGCGGCGCAGTGCCCGGCGACGAGCACGAGCACGAGCACCACGACCACGACCACGACCACGACGACGCCCGCCGTCACGACGCCGATGCCGCCCGCCGCGGACGGCACTCCGGTGTCGAACTGATAGGCAGCGTGACGACATGATCTCGCGTTCTGGCGGCGTCTGGACGCGGCTTGCGCCGCCCGCCCGCCAAGGACGATCGCGGTGGGCGGGCAGCGCCATCCACGCCCAGGCACTCGCCAGCTCCACGAGCTAACTCCGTCGTGAGCCCTCAGTGGTCGTCGCTCGGTGAGCTGGTGGTTTGGTGGTCTGGTGGTGTGGTTCGCGTCGTCGTGGAACGTGTGGGTGGTCGGGGTTGATGGCGGTGAGTTGCGCGGCGGTCGCCTCGTTGGAGTTCGGTGGCCGGCCGCGCCCGCGCTCTTGGAGGTGAAGTGGAACAGGCCGGGCTGCGGGCCGCTGGCGCCGATGCTCGGGGCCGGGTGCGGCGTCCCTGATCCGGTCATGCTCAGTCTCCATTGACCCCAGGGCAGTTGATCGCGGCCTCGCGATCACCGAGCCGTCCGGGTCTGCACCGAGACCGGACCCCTCTGCACGTTTCGTGATCAGGAACCGTAAGTTCCGGACCCCCCCGGTCGCGGCGGGGGGGTGTGGAGCTGAGGGGTCTTAAGCACCCCTGCGCTCCATACCCCCTCGGATTCAGAGGGGGGTTTGGAACTTAAGGTTGGCCGACCGGACGGCCCTCCACCCACACGCCCGCGCTGCCGCCGCGGGTCCACGATCCCTCAGACGTCCGGGCCGCATACGCACGCAACCGACGCCGCTACCGCGGGCATTCAGCGTGAGCAGACGTCAACCGGTCGCGCTGCGCGATCGCCGCTTCCGCATCCGACGGCCCGCCTGGTGCTGCACCCACACCTCAGGACCTGCACCTACTTGACCGACGACCGCTCAGCGCTGCCCGCCGCTATCCTTCGGCGGACCATGAAGACCGAAATCCATCCCGAGTACGTCGACTCGCACGTCACGTGCACGTGCGGGAACCAGTTCATGACCCGCTCGACCAAGCCTGAGATCCACGTCGAGATCTGTTCCGCGTGCCACCCGTTCTACACGGGCCGTCAGAAGCTGGTCGACACCGGTGGCCGGGTCGAGCGCTTCCAGCGCCGGGTCGCCAAGGGTCGGCGCGCCGCTCGCACGACGTCCGGCAGTTGACCGCCTCCCGCATCTCTCGATGACCGGCGCGGCCAGGGAGGCGGAGACACCCGCCGACCTGACCGCCGTCGGCGACGCTCCCGTCGGCGGGCAGGCGGTGCTCGAGGGCGTGATGATGCGGGGTGTCGCCCACTGGGCGGTCGCCGTCCGCAAGCCCGCGGCCGAGGGCGCCGAACTCGGTGCGATCGCGACCGAGACGTTCGCGCTTGAGCACCGGACGAGCCGGCGGCGCCTGCGGCGTCTGCCGCTCGTCCGCGGGGTCGCTGCGCTCGTCGAGTCGCTCATGATCGGGATGCGCGCGCTCGGGATCGCCACCAACGCGCAGCTGTCCGAGGACGAGCAGACCGAGATGTCAGGAGGCCTCTGGGTCGCCACGATCGTGATCGCGGTCGTGTTCTCGATCGGGCTGTTCTTCGTGGTCCCCGTCACGCTGACGAGCCTCGTCCGCCATCAGCTCGGCTCCTCGCTGCTGTTCTGGCTCGTCGAGGGGCTCCTGCGCACCGCCATCTTCCTCGGCTACCTGCTGCTGCTCTCGCGCATGCGCGATCTGCGCCGGGTGCTCGAATACCACGGCGCCGAGCACAAGGTGATCTCCTGCTACGAGGCGGGTGACGAGCTCGTGCCCGAGCGCGCCGCTCGCTACTCGCGCCTGCACCCGCGCTGCGGAACCAGCTTTCTCCTGATCGTGATGCTGGTCGCGATCTTCGCATTCGCGCCGATCGGGCTGCCGGCCTGGTGGCTCCTCGTGCTGACGCGGATCGTCGGCGTGCCGGTGATCGCCGGCGTCTCGTTCGAGATCATCAGGTGGGCGGGACGCAATCGCTCGCGCGGCTGGGTTCAGGCTCTGATCTGGCCCGGGATGCAGCTCCAGAAGCTGACCACGCGCGAGCCGGACGTCGACCAGCTGTCCGTCGCAATCGCGGCGCTCCGCGCGGTGCTCGAGCGCGAGACCCCCGGTCAGCTCGCCGCGGCGGATCTGATCGGGCTCGAGGTCGCTGCTTAGCGGCGCATCGATCGCTACGGGATCCGAAGGTCGTGATGCTCGGCGGCACCGCGGCGCTGCTCCTCGGACAGCTGCGACGGCCGGACCGGCCGGACCAGCGACCAGTGGCTTGTGACCGGGCAGTGCTGCACGCGCCACGGGCCGAGGCGAAGCGCCTTCAGCGACGCGCCCGGGATCCAGATCGTCGTGAATACGTGTCCCTCGCGGCAGCGAACCGCAACGTTTCCGGCGAAGCGGCCGGTTCTCAGACGCAGCGCGGCGGCCTCGATCGCGACCGCGCCCGCGCCAACTGCGGCGAATCGGAGGCGGCGATTATCTATTCTCATACTGATAATGTTATCAAAGTTGGGATTGAACGACGATGACCACCGCTGACCTCCTGTTGCATCGCGTTCGCCTGCGGATCGTGCAGGCGTTCCTCGGGGATCGGGCCCTGACGACCGCGCAGCTCCGCGCCGAGCTGCCGGATGTCCCGCCGGCCTCGCTCTATCGTCACATCGCGCTGCTCGCCGACGCCGGCGTGCTGAGCGTCGTCTCCGAGCGGCGCGTCCGGGGCGCGACGGAGCGCACATACGTCCTGCGGGGGGCGGCCGCGAGCGTCGGGCTCGACCAGCTGGAGGAGATGACCCGCGAGGATCATCGTCGCGCGTTCATGGCGTTCGTCGCCGGTCTGCTCGACGATTTCGACCGGTACCTGGGTCGCGATCACATCGATCTGCTCCGCGACGGCGTCGGCTACCGGCTCGCCGGGTTCTGGCTGGACGACGGCGAAGCCGTCGAGATGGCGCACGAGCTTGCACGCGTGATCCAGCCGCGCCTCGCCAACGCCCCGCGGACCGGGCGCCGCCGCCGGATCCTCGCGAGCGTCGTGCTCCCGGGCGAAGACCCGCCGGCGGCCTACACTCGCGGGCGATGATCGAAGAGCTGGCGCAGCAGATCGTGACGCGCTTCCGGACGCTCGAGGACGAGCTCGCGGATCCACAGGTGATCGGCGACCGCGACCGCTTCACCGCCGCGTCGCGCGCCTATCGCGACCTCGAGCCGGCGGCGAAGCTCGCCACCGAGTACCAGCGCGCCGCCGACGACGCCGCCGGCGCGCGTGAGCTGCTCGCCGAGGACGGCGACGATTCCGAGCTGCGCGAGTTGCTGGAGGCCTCGCGCACGCGCTTGGCGGAGCTCGAGGAGGAGATCCGGTTCGCGATGGTCGAGCGGGATCCCAACGATGACAAGAACGTGATCATCGAGATCCGCCCCGGCGCCGGTGGCGAGGAGGCGAGCATCTGGGCCGGCGACCTGTACCGGATGTTCACGCGCTACGCCGAACGGCGTGGCTTCAAGACCGAGGCGCTCTCGATCGGCGACGGTGGCAGCTACACGTTCGCTGTCAAGGGCGACGGCGCGTACTCGGTCTTCAAGTTCGAGGGCGGGACCCACCGCGTGCAGCGGGTCCCCGAGACCGAGTCGCAGGGGCGGATTCACACCTCGACCGCGACCGTCGCGGTGCTCCCCGAGGTCGACGACGTCGAGGTCGAGGTCGACCCGGGCGACCTGCAGATCGACGTCTACAGATCCTCGGGGCCGGGCGGGCAGTCGGTCAACACGACCGACTCGGCGGTCCGGATCACGCACAAGCCCTCTGGCATCGTGGTCTCGATGCAGGACGAGAAGTCCCAGCTGCAGAATCGCGAGCGCGCACTGCGGGTGCTGCGGGCGCGGCTGTACGAGCGCGCCCTGGCCGAGCAGCAGGCCGAGCTCGCGGCGTCGCGGTCGGCCCAGGTCGGAACCGGGGAGCGGGCCGAGAAGATCCGCACCTACAACTACGGCGAGCGGCGCGTCAAGGACCACCGGATCAACCTGCTCGTGCACAACCTCGACGCGATCCTGCTCGGCGAGCTCGACGAGCTGACCCACGCGCTCCAGGACGACGAGAAGCGCCGCCGCCTTGAGGCGCAGGCCGGTGGTGCGTGACGAGCTCGCGCGCGCGGCCGCGCTGCTGAGCGCCGCCGGCGTCGACACGCCCCGGCTGGATGCCGAGGTGCTGCTCGCCGACGTCCTCGGGGTCAGCCGGGCGGGCCTGGTGATGGCTTCGCGCGAGCCGGTCGCGGGCGAGGCGCTGCGCCGCTACGAGCGGATGCTCGCCCGCCGGGCCGAGCGCGAGCCGGTCGCCTACATCCTCGGCTCAAAGCCGTTCCGGTGCCTGGAGATCGCCGTCGACAGGCGCGTCCTGATCCCGCGGCCCGAGACGGAGCTGCTGGTCGAGGTCGGGGTGCAGCTGCTCGAACCCGGCACGCGGGTCGCGGACGTCGGCACCGGCAGTGGCGCGGTCGCGCTCGCACTCGCGCAGGAGCGCCCAGATCTGGCGGTCACCGGGATCGACGTCAGCACCGGCGCGCTCGCGGTCGCCCGCGCGAACGCGTCGCGCCTCGGTCTCGAACGGGTGCCGTTCGTCGAGGCCGACCTGCTGGACGGCGGTCCCTACGATGCCGTCCTCGCGAACCTGCCATATGTCGCCGACGGCGCCGAGCTCGCTCCCGAGATCAGCCGCTACGAGCCGGCGGGCGCCCTGTTCGCCGGCGCCGACGGCCTCGATCTGATCCGGCGACTGGTGGCGGCTGTCGAGCGCGAGTCGCAGGTCTCGCTGCTGGCGCTCGAGATCGGCGCAGGTCAGGCCGACGCCGTCGCGCGCAGCCTCGGCCAGGCGGGCTTCGCCACGGTCGAGCGGTGGCGTGACCTGTCGGGACACGAGCGCGTTCTGATCGGGCGGCGGTGAGCGGGATGTCGCGGGTGAGCGCGTCGGCGCGGGCGTTCGAGGCGTGCATCGGGCGTGGCGGGGTCGCGCTGTTCCCGTCCGACACGGTCTACGGACTCGCGTGCTCGCCCGCCGATGCGGACGCGATCGAGCGCCTCTACGCCCTCAAGCACAGGCGGCCCGAGAAGGCCTCGGCGGTGATGTTCTTCTCGGTGCCGGCGGCCCTCGAGGCGCTGCCCGAGCTCGGCGAGCGGACCCGCGGCGCGCTGGGACGCCTGCTCCCCGGGGCGGTGACCGTGCTGCTCGCAAACCCGCGGGCACGCTTTCCACTCGCCTGTCCGGCGGACCCTTCGACGCTGGGGGTGAGGGTCGTCGCCGTCGACGTGCTCGCGGGCGTGTCGGTGCCGGTGCTGCAATCGAGCGCGAACCCCGCCGGCGGCGCCGACGCGCGCCGGCTCGAGCAGGTCGCCGAGTCGATCAGGGAGGGGGCTGATCTCGTCCTCGACGGCGGCGAGCTGCCCGGCGTCGCCTCGACGGTGGTCGACCTGCGGGAGTTCGAGGCCGCCGGGCTCGCCGCGGTCCGCGTGATCCGCGCGGGCGCCGTCTCCGAGGGCGCGATCGCGGCCGCGCTCGCCGGTTTCTGAGCCCGGCCGCGGGCCGGAGGGAGCCGCTCGTACCGCTGGTACCGTTCGCGGCAATGATTCCACTGCCGCCTGACTACTTCACCGCCTCGCTCGCTGACGTCGATCCGGAGATCGCCGAGGTCCTCCGGCTCGAGCTCGAGCGCCAGCAGGGCACGCTCGAGATGATCGCGTCGGAGAACTTCGTTCCCCAATCCGTCCTCGAGGCCCAGGGATCCGTCCTCACGAACAAGTACGCCGAGGGCTATCCGGGTAAGCGGTACTACGGCGGTTGTGAGTACGTCGACATCGGCGAGCAGCTCGCCATCGACCGCGCCAAGGCGCTGTTCGGAGCCGAGCACGCCAACGTCCAGCCCCACTCGGGCGCGTCCGCGAACGCCGCCGTCTACCACGCGCTGCTCGACCCGGGCGACACGCTGATGGGGCTCGAGCTCTCCCACGGAGGCCACCTCACCCACGGGATGCGTCTCAACGTGTCCGGCAAGCTCTACAAGGTCGTCGCCTACGGCGTCGACCCGGAGACGAGCGTGATCGACATGGACCAGGTCGCGCGGCTCGCGCGCGATCACCGGCCGAAGCTGATCGTGGCGGGCTGGTCCGCCTACCCCCGTGTGCTCGACTTCGCTCGCTTCCGCGAGATCTGCGACGAGGTCGGCGCGCTGCTGTTCGTCGACATGGCCCATTTCGCCGGGCTCGTCGCGGCCGACCTGCACCCGACCCCGGTGCCGTATGCGGACGTCGTCTCGACGACGACCCACAAGACCCTCGGAGGCCCGCGCGCCGGCCTGATCCTCTGCCGCGAGCAGTACGCGAAGCGGATCAACTCGGCAGTGTTCCCCGGCCAGCAGGGCGGGCCGCTCCAGCACGTGATCGCCGCGAAGGCGGTGGCGTTGCGGATCGCCGCCTCCGAGGCATTCCGTGAACGGCAGGAGCGGACGCTGGCCGGCGCCCGGGCGGTGGCCGACGAGCTGCTGGGCGCGGGGGGCGGCGTCTCGGTCCTGACGGGCGGAACCGACGTCCACCTCGTCCTCTGCGACCTGCGCAAGTCCGAGCTCGACGGCCAGCAGGCCGAGGATCGCCTGCATTCGATCGGCATCACGACCAACCGCAACGCGGTCCCGTTCGATCCGCGTCCACCGATGGTCACCTCCGGCCTGCGGATCGGCACGCCCGCGCTCGCCACCCGCGGTCTGCAGTTCGAGGACTTCGTTGAGATCGGGCGCGTGATCGCCTCGGCCCTCCAGCCCGAGGGCTTCGAGGAACGCCGCACCGAGCTGATCGAGCGGACGACCGGGATCGCCGAGCGCTACCCGCTGTACGCAGGTCTCGGGGCGGGCGCGCTCGCGTAGCCGCCGGCGCGGGCCCGCGCCCTCGGCCGCGGCCACGGCACGATGTCGATCCGACGAAGGCCTCATACCGGCGGCCATCACCCTCCGGCCCCAACTGCAGCAGTGAAAGCGCGGGGTGGAGCCCCGGCCGGGGGGAGATCGACGGGCCTTGCCGGTCCGCGTCAGTGAGCGGACGCGGCGTCGGTTTGGTGCGTGTGCCTGGGTATGGCGGGATCGCGGCGGCAGCGCGGGCGTGGGGTGTGAGGGTCGTTCGGTCGGGCAACCTTAAGTTCCGGACCCCCCCAACGATTTCGAGGGCTCTGGACGGCAGGAGTGTCTAAGACCCTGTAGTTCGACACCCCCCGGTCGCGACCGGGGGGGGCCCGAAGTCAGGGGTCGTCGTGACATCACGTGACGGGCTGCGGCCCCGGTGGAGGCCCCGGCGTGATCCCCGCCCGCGCCGACCGACGCTCCCCCGGCCCCCCCGAGATCCCGCGGGTCCGGCGCACCGGAGGCACGCAGTCGGCCCCGACTGCCATGCTATGCGCCGACGCCATGCGATATTGGGATGCCGTCTTCGCCTTCCTCGTCGCGGCGGCCGTGGCGACGCTACTGACTCCGCTGGCTGCTCGGCTGGCGCGGACAGTGGGCGCGATCGACGTGCCGCGCGCGCGGGGGCTCAGCCAGAAGCCGACGCCGAAGCTCGGGGGCCTCGCGATCCTCGCCGGGGTACTCGTCGCGATGCTGATCTGGCTGCCGGCGACGTTCACGCTCCCGCACGTTGAGCACGCATTGACGAAGTCGGGCGGGATCGTTCACACCTGGGCGATCGTCGCCGGTGCAGTCGTGATCACGCTCGTCGGGGCGATCGACGACTGGCGCGCGCTCGTTCCGCCCGCGAAGCTGGCCGGTCAGATCGCAGCCGCAGTGATCGCGGTCGCGGGTGGCGTGCGGGTGAACCAGATTGCGCTGCCGTTCGTCGGGGCGCTGCAGTTCCCGCATGAGGGCGGCGTGCTCAGTGCGATCTGGCTCGTCGGCCTGATGAACGTCGTCAACTTCTCCGACGGGATCGACGGGCTTGCGGCCGGGCTGTGCACGATCGACGGCATCGCCTTCGCGATCATCATCTTCATGCTGCCCGGTGGCAGCGAGCACGCCGCCTGGCTCGCTGCGTTGACCGCCGGTGCGGCGCTCGGGTTCCTGGTCTACAACTTCCCGCCGGCTTCGGTGTTCATGGGCGACTCCGGGGCGAACCTGCTCGGCTTCCTGCTCGGAGTCGTGGGGGTCGTGGGGTCGTTGAAGACGCCGTCGGTCGTCGCCCTGATCGTGCCGCTGCTGATCCTCGCCGTGCCGTTCCTCGACACCGGCTTCGTCGTCGCCAAGCGACTCAAATACGGTCGCAAGCCATGGACGGCCGACGCCAACCACTTCCACCACCGGATGGCACGGATCGGCTTCAGCAAGCGCAAGACGGTGGCCTATCTGTACGCCTGGTCGTTGATGCTCGCGGCCGTCGCGGTCCTCCTGCGCGTGATTCCGTACTCCAATCACGAAAGCACCTACCGGCTTGGGTGGAGCCTCGTGATGGGCGCGATCCTGCTGCTCGCGATCGCCGCCAGCGTGTATCTCGTCTACGTGCTCGAGATCCTCAAGTTCCGGGGGCTGCGTGCGAGCCAGATCCGCCGCCGGGACCCCGAGGCGGCTGAGCGCGAGATCGATGCCGCGGTCGAGCGCGACGTCGAGACGGGCGAGTTCCAGAAGGTTGAGGACGACGTCGACACAGGAGAGTTCGAGACGGTGGGGAAGTAGGACGAGATGCAGATCTCAAAGCTCGACGAGTGCGAGTCGTTCATCACGGCGGACGGCTCTCAGATCCGCGAACTCGCCCACCCGAGCTGGACAGCCGCGCAGCACCAGAGCCTCGCCGAGGCGAGGCTCGAGCCGGGCGGCGAGACAGCCGAGCACTTCCACCCCGAGGCCGAGGAGGTCTACTACTTCGTCGCGGGTCGGGGGCGGATGCGCCTCGGCGAGGTGGACACGGCGCAGGTCGCCGCCGGGGACTGCGTCGTGATCCCGCCGGGGACGCCGCACAAGCTCTGGAACACGGGTACCGAGCCGCTCGTCCTGCTCTGCTGCTGCGCCCCGGCGTACGCGCACAGCGACACCGTGATGACGGGACGCTGACCTGAAGGGCCTGACGAGAACCGAGCGCGCGCTGCTCGCGGCGGTCGTGCTCGCGACTGCGCTCGCGGCGGTTGGCCGTTACGCGCACGGTTTCCCGCATGTCCTCGCGTTCGTGCTGGCGGCGCTCGCGCTCGGCGGGCAGGCATGGATCGTGTCGCTCTGCACCGAGCAGATCGGACGGCGCTTCGGGGCGTCGATCACCGGCGTCCTGCAGGCGACGGTCGGCAACCTGCCCGAGTTCTTCGTGGTGATCTTCGCGCTGCAGGCGCATGACACGACCGTCGCCGAGACGGCGATCCTCGGGTCAGTCCTCGTCAACGCGCTGCTCGTCCTCGGCGTCGTGCTCGTCCTCGGCTCGGCGCAAGCGAGCGACGGGACGATGCGCTTCAGTGCACGGCTTCCGAACGACACGGCGACGCTCCTGCTCGTCTCGTCGTTCATCATCGTGCTGCTCGGGCTCGTCGTCGCGACCGGCGATCCCGCGAGTCACCACGCCGGGACGATCTCGACGATCGGGGCGGTCGCGATCCTGATCGTGTACGCCGTCTGGCTGCGACAGTACCTGCGCTCAGATCAGGGTCCCGAGGCGGGCCTCTCGCCGCCCCGGCTCGGCATCACGGCCGCGATCTGGTTGCTCGTTGCCGCCGGGGTCGGGTCGGCGTTCGTGTCCGACTGGTTCGTGGCGGCGCTCGAGCCGACGATCCACACCGTTCACATCTCCCAGGCATTCGCCGGCCTCGTGATCGTCGCGATCGCGGGCAACGCCGTGGAGAATGTCGCCGGGATCGTGCTCGCCGCCAAGGGCCGGACCGATCTGGCGATCAGCGTCGTCAAGAACTCCGTCGCGCAGGTCGCGGCATTCCTGTATCCGGCGCTGGTGCTCGTCTCGCTGCTGACGGCCAGCCGGCTGACCTTCTCGCTCCCGCCCGTCTACATCGGGGCTCTGTTCGGTACCGCGGTGCTCGTGTGGCAGATCACCGGGGACGGCGAAGCGACGCCATTCGAGGGCGTCGCCCTGATTGCGACCTTCGTCGTGCTCGCGACTGTCGCCGCGTTCGAGCACTGAACCTGGGTCCGCGTCGCGCGCGATCCGTTCGAACGCTGCCAGGCACGCCCGCATTGTTCCCACGAGCCGTTAGCAAGCCGTTATATTGCGCTCACGCGGAGTGCCCACGAGACCGAGGGGCACGGACGCCGCTGCGGTGCACGGACGCATCCTCAGACAGCAAAGGGGAATTCAGGGGCAGGACCCGCTGGTCGGCTACGACCGTGGGCGACCGGAACGAGACGACCGTTGTTCGGACGTGTGCCGGGCTCGCATCCGTCCTCGTCATCGTCGATCGGTTTTCGAAGAATTCGGCAGGAGGACACCGTGAAGCAACCTCTCAATTCGCCAGCCCGCCTGGGCGAGCAGGGCGACACCAGCTCGAGCGGCGCGCCAGCAGGCGGCCGCAGACCGCGATCGCTCCCGATCGCAGCGATCGCAGCGATCCTCGCGGCAGCGTCGATGCTCGCCTTCGCACCGCTCGCGGGCGCTGCGAAGCTCGGGCAGCGGCCGGCGTCAGCGCACACGTCGACACTGAAGCGCTCGACGCATACGCACGCAACGCGGGCGGCGTCTCGCCACCAGCGGGCGCTTCAGCGCGCCCGGCGGCTCGCGGCGGCACGTGCCCGTCTGCGGGCGGCGCGCAGCGGCCATTCGCAGATGTTCGTCAGCAAGGCGCTCGTTGCTCGCCTCGAGCGCGAGAATGTGCCGAATAACGCTCCGGAGAGCTCTCAGGGTACCGACTTCTGGCTGACGTTCGAGAGCAACTGCCTGCCATCCCTGTGTGGCGATCCGTCCGGGGACAATGGCCTCTTCCTGTTCATTTCGGGTACCAGCGCGACGACCGGAACGGTGACCGCGCCGGATGACTCGTACTCCCAGGGCTTCTCGGTGACGCCGGGTGTCGCGACGGTGATCCAGCTGCCCGGCCCGGTCGAGGACGACGTCAGCGACCAGATCGCGCAGGACGCCGTTCATGTCACGGCCGGCTCCGCAGTCTCTGTCTACGGGCTGAACACGTACACGGCCACGACCGATGGTTTCACGGGGCTGCCGACCAACATCCTTGGCACCAACTACCTCGTCGAGGGGTACGGCGCGGGCGGCGGCTCGCAGTTCGCGATCGTCGGGACGCAGGCCGGCACGACCGTCACGATCACCCCGAGCGAGAGCATCAACTCCTACACGGCGGGCACGCCGTACCAGATCACCCTCAATCAGGGGGACGTCTACCAGTTGATCGATGAGACCGGGTTCGGCTCGGGCGGCGATCTGTCGGGGACGTCGATCACCTCCTCGGCACCGGTCGCGGTGTTCGCGGGGAACGACTGCGCCGACGTGCCGGTCAGCGATTTTGCGTGCAACACGCTGGCCGAGGAGATGACGCCGACCGACACGTGGGGCACCGGCTTCTACACCGAGCCGCTCGCGACGCGGTCGGGCGACACGTTCCGGTTCATGGCGAGTGAGGAGAACACGACCGTCGACGTCGACGGCGCGCCGGTCGCGACGCTCAACACCGGCCAGTTCTTCGAGACGATCCTCACGGCGGCGTCGGTCATCACCGCGAACAACCCGATTCAGGTGATGCAGTACTCCAACGGCGAGGGGTACGACGGGGCGAATGCGGACCCGTTCGACATCACGATCCCGCCGTATGCGCAGTACGAGAACAGCTACACGATCAGCACGGAGCCGAGCGGCGCGGATCCGTCGATCACGAACAACTACATCAACGTCGTCGCACCGACCTCCGAGATCGGCGCCATCAACCTCGACGGCTCGCTTGTGCCATCGAGCGACTTCACCCAGATCGGCACGTCCGACTATTCGGGCGCGCAGCTGTCGGTCGGCTTCGGTTCGCACACGCTCAGCGCCCCGCTGCCGTTCGGCATCACGGTCTACGGCTACGGCGGCTACGACGGCTACGGCTACCCGGGCGGGTTCACGCTCTCGCCGATCGCCGTCGTCAACAGTATCTCGCTGTCGGCGAGTCCGAGCACACAGGTCGTCGGCGACCAGGCGTGCGCAACGGCGACGGTCGAGGACCAGAATGGCAATCCCGTCGATGGCGTGAACGTCGAGTTCACGATCACCGGGGCGAACCCGCAGGTCGGCTTCGCCTACACGGACAGCAGCGGGCAGGCCCAGTATTGCTGGACCGGCACGGACGTCGGCCTCGATACGGTGACGGCATCCGTCCAGACGATCAACAGCAACACGCAGACGGTCGACTGGACGCAGGCGTCGACCTCGGTGACGACGTCGCTGAGCTTCGGCAGCCAGAGCGGTGCCGACATCTCGGTGCCGCAGGGCACGCCGGTGACCGATCAGGCCGCGATCGGCGGCAGCGACGCCGCGGTGGCGACGGGCACGGTGACGTATAGCGTCTACTCGGACGCGAACTGCACGGACGCCGTCAGCGGTCCGGACCAGGAGTCGATCACGACTGCGGGAACGGCGCCCGGGTCGCAGGCGGTGACGTTGAACTCGCCGGGGACCTATTACTGGCAGGCCGTGTACAGCGGCGACAGCAACAACGCCGGGTCGAGCAGCACCTGTGGCTCGGAGATCGAGACGGTGACCGGTGTCGGTCCGACCGGGACTCAGATCACGACGTCGTTGACGGGTGGTGGTGGGTCTGGTGGGTCGATTACGGTGGCGCCGGGGACGTCGGTTGTGGATTCGTCGTTGTTGTCGGGGTCGAATGCGGGGTCGGCGACGGGTTCGGTGACGTATAGCGTGTATTCGGATGCGAATTGCTCGCAGTTGGTGAGTGGTCCGGATCAGGAGTCGATCACGACGGCGGGGTCGATGCCGGATTCGCAGGCGGTGTTGTTGAGTTCGCCGGGGACGTATTACTGGCAGGCGACGTATTCGGGTGATTCGGCGAATGCTGGGTCGTCGAGTGCGTGCGGGTCGGAGGTTGAGACGGTGTCTCAGCCGGTTTCGCCTGAGCCGACGTCGTTGTCGACGTCGATTTTGGCGGGGAATGGTGCGTTTGGGCCGGCTGGGACGCCGTTGAGTGATCAGGCGTCGCTTGCGGGCGCGAATGTCGCGTCGGCTTCGGGGACGGTGACGTACGACCTGTGGTCTGATGCGGATTGCACGGTGCCGGCGGTTGCGTCGCAGACGGTGTCGGTGAGCGATGGTGTGGTGCCGGCGTCGTCGCCGGTGGTGCTGCCGGAGGGGCTCTACTACTACACGGTCAGCTATTCCGGTGATGCGCTGAACGACCCGTCGTATTCGGGTTGCCGGAATGAGGGGTATGTGGTGTTGGGTTCGGCGAGGTTCGGTGCGGATGTCGGGGTTCAGATCGAGCTGCAGCCGGCGTCGCCGGAATCGGCTGGGTCGGACTTCACGGTGTGCGTGACGGTCACGAACTTCGGTCCGAAGGCGGCGAAGAACATCGTCGCGGGGCTGCTGTTGGGCAAGGGTCTGACGGTGGTCGATCCGGCTGGGGCGACGGTGTTCGGCCGGTTGCTGATCTGGAAGCCCGGGACGTTCTATGCCGGGGAGTCCAGCACGTATTCGGTCACGGTCGAGGCGACCAAGTCCGGGACCGCGACGGTCACGGACGGGGCGTTGTCGCTGGGGACGATCGATCCGAACTACCACAACAATTTCGCGTCGGAGGGGTTGACGATCAACGGCGCGGATCATGTGGTGGGGCACGCGATCCGTGATCGGGCGGGTTCGGTGTTCCTCGCTCGGTTGCGGGCGGTCGGGCGCGAGCTCGCCAAGCGTTCTCGCTGAAACGGCGAGACCGAAGTCGCGCGTCGGGTCCCGGGGCGGCAACCGCCGCCCCGGACCCGCGCGACCTCGGCGTGGTTCCGCCCGGTCCGGTGAGCTCCGGCGACCCGGGTCGCCGGAGCTCCGTTCAGCGCCACGCTGAAGAGCGCCCGCGGACCGCGGAAGAACTTGCAGGCCCGTGTCGTTGAATCCGCAGACACACGGGCCCATATTCGCCTGGCTGTGCGACCGCGCCGTCCCGCCGGCGGGTCGTGCGTGCGGCGCGAGCGCGGCGCGAACGAGGCGCCAGGGAGGTACAACGAGGGTCAGGCGACCCATCGCACGATGAGGAGAGAGCGAGTGGGGTGCTCTGACGCATCGGTCGCGCGCCGGCGCGGCCTCAAAACGTGGTAGGTGGATCACCGGGCCCTGCGCTCGGCGAGAAAGGGGTGGAGCAGTGAAACGCACTGTTCGTCTACGTGTTCGCCTCGGCGGACCAACAAGCGCGACGCGATGGCAGCGGCCGCGCGCGGTCCTGCTGATGACCGCGCTCGCCTTGCTGGCGCTCGGGCTGTTGAGTTCCTCCGCGCTGGCCGATGCGAACGCCGTCGTGCCGACGACGAGCGCGCCCGGCACGAGCGCGACTGAGATCACGAACTACCAGGAGGTCACGTTCGGACCGAACGACGACGGCAGCTGGCCATGCGGCGGCGGTAATGCCTCGGTGGCCTGTCCGGTCGACGGCGACGACGGCCCGACGACGTACCCGCTCGGGTTCAACATCAACTTCTTTGGGACCGAGTACTCGGGGGTCTACATCAACAACAACGGCAACCTGACGTTCACGACGCCGCTATCCGAGTACACGCCGCAGGATCTGACAACGTTCGGAAGCCCGATCATCGCGCCGTTCTTCGCGGACGTCGACACTCGCGGAGCCAGCAGCGGAGTCGTCAACTTCGGAACCGGGACGCTGAACGGCGACGACGTGTTCGTCGTCAACTGGCCCGGCGTCGGGTGCTACGACGCGAACAGCAGCGTTCTCGACAACTTCCAGGTGATCATCATCGACCGCGCCGACCGCGGTACCGGGCCGAACGGCGATGACTTCGACCTCGAGTACAACTACAACTCGATCCAGTGGGACACCGGCCAGGCCAGCGGCGGCGACGCCAGCTGCCAGAACGGTCCCGCGGGCAACTCGGCCTACGTCGGCTATACGAACGGTACGGACACCCCTGGCGATTTCTTCGAACTGCCGGGCTCCGGCGTGCCGAACGCGTACCTCGACTCGAGCACCTCGACCGGGCTGATCTACAACAGCCTCAACAGCGCGACGCTCGGTCGCTACCTGTTCACGGTCGTCAACGGGCAGCCGACCCAGACGACGTCGCTCTCCACCTCACTGAGCGGTGGTCCCGAGAGCGGGACGAACATCTCGGTGCCGGCGGGCACCGCGGTCAGCGACTCCTCGACGCTGTCGGGAACGAATGCAGGCTCGGCGACGGGTGGCGTCACGTACAACGTCTACTCGGATGCGAACTGCACGCAACTGGTCAGCGGTCCCGATCAGGAGTCGATCACGACCGCTGGGACGATGCCGGGGTCGCAGCCGGTGACGTTGAGCACGCCCGGGACGTATTACTGGCAGGCGGCCTACAGCGGCGACGGCACCAACGACGGATCGGTCAGCCCGTGCGGCTCCGAGGTCGAGACCGTCACGGCTGTGCAGGAGCCGACCCAGCTGTCGACGTTGATCTTCGCCGGCTCCGGCCTCTCCGAGGACGTATCGGTGCCCGCCGGCTCGGTGGCGATCGACAATGCGACCCTGACCGGCGAGAATGCCGGCTCGGCGACGGGCACGGTGACATACAGCGTGTATTCGGATCAGGATTGCACGCAGTTGGTGAGTGGCGGCTCAGCCGAGCCGATCACGACGCCGGGGACGTTGCCGCCCTCTGCGGAT
Source organism: uncultured Solirubrobacterales bacterium (assembly GCA_963705995.1). GTDB lineage: Bacteria > Actinomycetota > Thermoleophilia > Solirubrobacterales > Solirubrobacteraceae > Palsa-465. The sequence goes on along the minus strand of CAVPLN010000035.1, from coordinate 193,225 downwards.
CTCGTCCTGAACGCGCCGGGGACGTATTACTGGCAGGCCGTGTACAGCGGTGACCCATCGAACGCTCCTTCGACGAGCGACTGTGGCGTGGAGGTCGAGACCGTGACCCCCGTACAGCAGTCGACCCAGATCACGACGTCGTTGACGGGTGGTGGTGGGTCTGGTGGGTCGATTACGGTGGCGCCGGGGACGTCGGTTGTGGATTCGTCGTTGTTGTCGGGGTCGAATGCGGGGTCGGCGACGGGTTCGGTGACGTATAGCGTGTATTCGGATGCGAATTGCTCGCAGTTGGTGAGTGGTCCGGATCAGGAGTCGATCACGACGGCGGGGTCGATGCCGGATTCGCAGGCGGTGTTGTTGAGTTCGCCGGGGACGTATTACTGGCAGGCGACGTATTCGGGTGATGCGGCGAATGCTGGGTCGTCGAGTGCGTGCGGGTCGGAGGTTGAGACGGTGTCTCAGCCGGTTTCGCCTGAGCCGACGTCGTTGTCGACGTCGATTTTGGCGGGGAATGGTGCGTTTGGGCCGGCTGGGACGCCGTTGAGTGATCAGGCGTCGCTTGCGGGCGCGAATGTCGCGTCGGCTTCGGGGACGGTGACGTACGACCTGTGGTCTGATGCGGATTGCACGGTGCCGGCGGTTGCGTCGCAGACGGTGTCGGTGAGCGATGGTGTGGTGCCGGCGTCGTCGCCGGTGGTGCTGCCGGAGGGGCTCTACTACTACACGGTCAGCTATTCCGGTGATGCGCTGAACGACCCGTCGTATTCGGGTTGCCGGAATGAGGGGTATGTGGTGTTGGGTTCGGCGAGGTTCGGTGCGGATGTCGGGGTTCAGATCGAGCTGCAGCCGGCGTCGCCGGAATCGGCTGGGTCGGACTTCACGGTGTGCGTGACGGTCACGAACTTCGGTCCGAAGGCGGCGAAGAACATCGTCGCGGGGCTGCTGTTGGGCAAGGGTCTGACGGTGGTCGATCCGGCTGGGGCGACGGTGTTCGGCCGGTTGCTGATCTGGAAGCCCGGGACGTTCTATGCCGGGGAGTCCAGCACGTATTCGGTCACGGTCGAGGCGACCAAGTCCGGGACCGCGACGGTCACGGACGGGGCGTTGTCGCTGGGGACGATCGATCCGAACTACCACAACAATTTCGCGTCGGAGGGGTTGACGATCAACGGCGCGGATCATGTGGTGGGGCACGCGATCCGTGATCGGGCGGGTTCGGTGTTCCTCGCTCGGTTGCGGGCGGTCGGGCGCGAGCTCGCCAAGCGTTCTCGCTGAAACGGCGAGACCGAAGTCGCGCGTCGGGTCCCGGGGCGGCAACCGCCGCCCCGGGCCCGGAGCGCACGCCTCTGCTAACCTGACGCTTACGTAAGATTCCGATTGAGCTAGGAGTCAGGTTGTCGATCGACGGGACGTATTCAGGGGCCCCGGCCAGACGCAGGTTCGGGGTGGACGCGGGGCACGAGAACTACAAGTGGTGGGCGCTGTCGTGCACGGGCCTCGGGATGCTGCTCGCGACCGTCAACTCCGGGACCCTGATCATCGCCCTCCCGAATCTCGAGCGCAGCCTCCACACGAGCCTGCTCGAGCTCGTCTGGGTGATCCTCGTCTACATGATCGCCTCGACCGTGCTGGTCCTCAGCGCCGGCCGCCTGTCCGACCAGTTCGGCCGTAAGCAGGCGTACATCGGGGGCTTCCTCGTGTTCGTCGTCGGGTCGCTCGGGGCCGGCTTTGCCGCGAACGGCACCGAACTGATCCTCTGGCGGATCCTGCAGGGGATCGGCGGGTCCTTCCTGTTCGCCAATATCGCTGCGATCGTCACCGACGCCTTCCCGCGCGAGCAGCTCGGCGTCGCCATGGGGACCAACACGATGATCGCCGCCGTCGGCCTGGTGATCGGCCCGGTGCTCGGCGGTGCGCTCGTCAACATTTCCTGGCACTGGGTCTTCTGGTTCAACGTTCCATTCGGGCTCCTCGGGAGCCTGTGGGCGCAGGGAGCGCTGCGCGAGGTCACCGGGCGCTCCGAGGACACGCAGTTCGACTTCCTCGGGACGATCACATTTCTCGTCGGACTCACTGGCCTCGTCTACGGCATCTCCCGGGGCGGGATCTCGGGCTGGGGCACCCCGCCCGTGATCGGCGCGCTGATCCTGGCGGCTCTGTTCCTGCCCCTGTTCGTGATCGTCGAGAACCACCTCGGGCGCGCCGTCGAACGCGCGGCGCAGGCGCTGCCGGAGACCAGACCCGGTCGTCGGCGGCGGGCGACCCCTCCGATGCTCGATCTGGACATCTTCCGCAACCGGATGTTCTCCGCCGCGTCACTTGCCACGTTCCTCAACGGCATGGCCCGCTTCGCACTGATGTTCCTGTTCGTCTTCTACTTCCAGGGCGTTCAGGGAGACTCGCCGGTCCTCGCAGGCGTCAAGCTGGCGCCGCTCGCGGTTGCGATGCTGATCGCGTCCCCGCTGGCCGGCATCTACGCCGACCGCCGCGGCTCGCGCGCGCTCGCCTCGCTCGGCATGCTCGTGACCGCGCTCGGTCTCGGGCTGATGACCACGCTCGACCGCGGCAGCTCCTACTGGGCGCCGGGGAGCTTCCTGTTCATCGTCGGCGTCGGCTCGGGGCTCTTCAACTCGCCGAACGGGGCGGCGATGATGGGAACCGTCGCGCCGCACCGGCGCGGGATCGCGTCCGGCGCGCGGATCCTCGTGATGAACACCGGTGCGGTGATGTCGATCGCGTTCGTGCTCGCGATCGTGACCTCGTCCGTACCAAAGCACGTGCTGTTCGCGGTCTTCTCCGGGCTCGCAAGGGGGATCTCGACGAGCCGGCTGGATCCGTTCGTCGCCAACATGCACACCGCGCTCTGGTGCCTGACGGCGGTCTCGGTCCTCGGCGCGGCGGTCTCGTTCGCGAGGCCGGCGCACGTCCAGGAGGCCTCGGGTGCGCGGGCCGAGCCGGGCGTTGCCGGTTCGCCGGCGCCGGTCCAGACGGCGGCGGTTCGATGACCACGGTCGCCGGCGAGCGGTCGATCCGGATCGGCGAGGTCGCCGAGCTCACCGGAACGACGGTCCGCACGATCCGCTACTACGAGGAGATCGGCCTGCTGGGCCGTCGCGGCGACCGCCAGCAGGGCAAGCATCGCTGCTACACCGAGGCCGATGTCGAGCGGGTCCGGGAGGTGATCCGCCTGCGCGATCTGCTTGGGGTCACCCTCGAACAGCTCGCACAGCTCGTCGAGGCGGAGACGGCCCGCGCCGAGATCCGGCGCGAGTATCACGAGGCACTCGACCCAGGCCGCCAGCGCGAGCTCCTCGAGCAGTCGCGCGGCCACATCGAGACCCAGCTGCAGCTGGTGCAGGCCCGGCTCACCGAGCTGACGGCGCTCGAGCGAGAGCTGCTCGAGAAGGCCGAGATCGTGCGCTCCAAGCTCGAGCTCCTGGGGCGCGAGGCCTGATCTGCGGCTGGCGCACCGCGTCGGCCGGATCGGCCGGCGGAGCAGGAGAACGGCTGTTGTTCGAGTAACCAACAGCCGATAAGCCGGTAGAAGAGTTGTTCGCCCATGCCCCGTCATGCGTGCCGCGCCGCCGCACTGGACCCGTGTGGAGCCGCAGACGGAAACGAGCCAGACTTTCTTGACAGCCTCCGACCCTTACCGTGAGCGCGCGTGGATTCCACGCGCTGCCGCGGTCCTGACAGCCCTCGTCGGCCTGATCAACATCGCTTCGGCGCTGACGCCCGCGATTCGCTGGCGCGGCCACCTCCTGCTTCAGTTCGAGCCGATCGAGACGATGCGCGTTGCTCACGCGCTCGCGCTTCCGGCGGGAGGCGCGCTGCTGCTGGTCGCGCCTTACCTGATCGGCCGCCGGCGCCGCGCCCTCAAGATCGCGCTGGGGCTGATGCTCGCTCTCGGCATCGTCAACCTGCTCAAGGGCCTCGACTACGAAGAGGCGCTGCTCGACTGGGCCACCGCGGCCGGGCTCTACGCCGGGCGAGGCTCGTTCAAGGTCGTCAACGAGCCGATCACGCTGCGCTCGGCCGTGTGGCGGGTGCCGCTGCTCGGATTCGCGGGGATTGCGCTCGTCACGCTCGTCGATTGGGCCACCCACGGCGGCACGCGCTTCAGGGATGCGCTGCAGGAGTCGGGGGCGCTGCTGCGCTTCCACCGCGGGCCGCTCAGCTTCGAGGCCCACACGGTGCTGCACCACCGGTTCGAGTGGGTGCCGCTCACGGTGCACTTCGTCGAGATCGGAACCCTGGTCGCGATCGCCTACGTCGTGTTCCGGCCGATCGCCGCGCCGAAGTCGCTGCCCGGACCGGCCGTCAGGCGATTCGCCGCGGAGATCGTCCGTGCTCATGGTCGAGACACGCTGTCGTTCTTCAAGCTTCGGGCCGACAAGCACTACTTCTTCAACGCCGATCGCACCGCGTTCGTCGGCTACCGGATCGAGGCGGGCGTGATGCTGCTCTCCGGCGACCCGGTCGGCCCGCCCGAGCGCCTCAGCGAGCTGCTCGGCGCGGTCCGGGCGTTCGCGAGCGCTCGCGCGCTCAAGCTCGGAGTCGTCGGCGCGAGCGAGCGCGCGCTCGACCTCTACCGAGCCCTCGGGCTGCAGACGCTCTATCTGGGGGACGAGGCGATCATCGAGCTCCGGACGTTCTCGCTGGAGGGACGCCCGATCCGGAAGGTGCGCCAATCGGTCACCCGGCTGACGAAGGCCGGCTTCAGCGCCGAGTGCGCGACGCTCGCCGACCTCGACGAGTCGGCGATCGCGCAGATCGAGCATGTCGTCGAGCTCGGTCGCCTGGGATCTCCAGAGATCGGCTTCTCGATGGCGATGGACTCGATCCGCGGCGAGCGCGAACAGGACACGTTGTTCGTACTCGCGCGCGATGAATCGGACCCCGCCCGCCCGATTCGCGGGCTGCTCCACTTCGTTCCCTGCTACGGCCGGCCCGCGGCGTCGCTGTCGATGATGCGCCGTGATCCCGATACGCCCAACGGCCTCACGGAGTTCCTCGTCTGCCGGGCGGTCGAGCTCCTCCGTGACCGCGGTGTCGAGGAGATGTCGCTGAACTTCGCGACGGCGGCGCGCTACATGCACGACCCGCAGAACCCGGTCGAGCGGCTGATCGGACGGCTGGCGCGCGTGTTCAATCCGTACTTTCAGATCGAGAGCCTGTACCGCTTCAACGCGAAGTTCTTCCCGCGCTGGGAGCCGCGGTACTTCGTCTACGAGGGCCGGCTGGGACTGCCGCGCGCCGCGCTCGCCGCGATGTGGGCCGAGGGTCAGCTCGGCAAGCCCTCGATGCCGCAGCTGCGGACCCGGGCGCGCCGTCGCCGGACGGCGGCCAGGCCGCTGGCCGGCTGAGCGCACGGTCCGTCCGCACGTCCGCGAGTGGCGAAGCCCGACGACCCACGTCCGCGCCTCACCGGCAGCGATGCCGCCGGGGCCGGGATGCTCCTGCTATCGGTCAACATCGTCTGCGCCGGGATCGGTGCGGGCCTCGGTGCGCTCGTCGGAGCGCTTGTGCCGATGCTGTCGGCGGGCTTCGTCCTCGGCTTCGGTGTGGGGGTCGCGGTCGTGATCCGGCGCTTCCGCGACCTCTGATGGTCAGACCACGACCCTGAACAGGGTCAGCGGCGCCCACAGTGGAGATCGCAGGGTCAACCGGCGGGCCAAAACCCCCGCGAGTTCGTTAGCATGCGGCGCCCTCCCCGGGCACCGCCACCAGCCCAAAGGATGAACACGACTTTGTATCAAAACGCCCAAGAGTTGAAGAGTGACGCCTTGCATGGCACGCGTCCGGGGCGTGCCCGCCAGCTACCGGCCGCCCCCGCGCGGCACCGCCGGAGACTGCTTTGGCATTAGCGGCCAAAGCGGTTCCGAGGTCGCCCACGATGCCGCTGCTCCGTTACCTGGATGTGGTGCTCGTAGTGCTAGCCGCAGCGCCGGCGCTCGTCCTCGGCGCGCCCGTCGCCGGCTACCTGATCGGCGCCGGAGCCTGGATCCTGCAGCGCATGCTGCAGGCAGGCGAGCACCGTCTCACAGACCGGATCGATGAGCCGCGGCGGGTGCTCGGCGTGCGCCTGTTCGAGGCCTTCGCGCGCATCTGGCTGCTCGCGATCGCGATCATCGTCGCCGGCGTCGCCGCCGGCCGCGCGGACGGGCTCACCGCCGCGCTGGTGATCTTCGGCGCGTACTCGGTGGCGTTCGTGATCCGGGTCTTCAGCGGACCACCGGAGACGAGGAGGACGGCGCGATGAGCGCGCTTCAGCACGTCGACGCGGCACCCCCGGCCAAGCCATCCAAGCCCCCGATGAGCGCCGGCAAGAAGATCGGCCTGTCGGTCTTCGCGGTCTGGCTCCTGGGGCTGATCTTCTTCATCGTCGTCTTCGGCTTCAAGTCGCACAAGTCCCCCACCGTCGCGAGCGGTGTCTTCTCGCCGACCGACGAGTTCAAGCTCGACACGTGGTTCAAGCTTGGCCCGGTCGCGTTCAACAAGGGCGTGCTCTACCTGCTCCTGACCGTCGGTCTGACGCTCGCGGTGATGCTCTACATGTCCAAGCGGCTGCAGGAGCGGCCCGGGCGGCTGCAGGTTGCGGTCGAGATGTTCTACGGCCTGACGCGCTCGATGTCGCGCGACAACATGAACGACAAGCTCAGCCGCAAGTACTTCCCGCTCGTCGCGACGATCTTCGTCTTCATCCTCGTCACCAACCTGCTCGGGTACGTCCCGCTGCCCGTCGACTCGGGTGAGAAGTTCAACCTGTTCGGCGCGCACATCCCGTCGTTCCAGCTCTACGCCGCGGACACCAACGTCGCGTTCCCGCTGATCCTCGGCCTCGCGGTGTTCATCCTCTTCAACTATGAAGGGGTGAGAGCCCACCACGGCCCGATCGGGTACTTCAAGAGCCTGATCCCCAGCGGCATCGGCAAGGGGCTGCTGCCGCTGATCGCCGTGATCGAGGTCCTGTCGGTGTTCCTGCGGCTGATCTCGCTGACCGTCCGGCTCTGGGCCAACCTGCTCGCGGGACACATGCTGATCGCGTTCATGGGCGGTGAGCTCGGCGTGCTGACGGGCAACCAGTGGGTGCAGTGGTTCCTGCTTCCCGCCGGGGTTGTGATCTACCTCTTCGAGGCGGTGCTGATCGCCGGACTGCAGGCCTTCATCTTCGCCATCCTGACTTCCATCTACATCGGCAGCGCGGCCTCGAGTCACTAGCCGGCTGCAAACCCGAGAAGGAGCCCTCCAACCAATGCTTGCGCACTTCATCGCCCTGTTCCATCCACTGTTCGGGGCTACGACCCAGACGTACGACATGATCGGCCTCAAAGCCGGCCGCGCGATCGCGCTCGGCGTCGGCGCCGGCGGCGGCGCTGCGGGCGCCGGCGCGGGCATCGGCATGCTGTTCGGCAAGGTGATCGAGTCGATCACCCGGCAGCCCGAGATGCGCGATGAGATCACGTCGATCCAGTGGCTCGGCTTCGCCCTCACCGAGGCCTGCTTCTTCTACGGCCTGGTGGGCGGGTTCATCGCCTTCTTCCTGTAGGCCACGAGCAGCTGGACTGACCCATGCACGCCGCAGCCGCCCATCTGGCGATCGCCTCGAGCGGATCGTTCCTGATCACCCCGAACGTCGGTCTGATGATCTGGGTGATCGTCGTCTTCGTGATCTCCTTGTTCATCCTGCGCAAGGCCGTCTTCCCGCGGATCGGCGAGGCGCTCGACAAGCGTGCCGCCACGATCGACGAGTCGATTGACGCAGCCGCGAAGATGCGCGAGCAAGCCGACCAGGTCCTGACCGAGTACCGCGAGCGGCTGCACGACGCGCGCCAGCAGGCCGAGGACATCATCACCCGTGCGCGCAAGGCAGCCGACGCCCACCAGAAGGACGCGGTCGAAGCCGCGAGGGCCGAGCGCGAGCGCCTGCTCGAGCAGACGCGACGCGACGTCGAGGCCGAGACCCGGCGGGCGATCGATGAGATCCGCCGCGAGGTCGCCGACCTGACCGTACTCGCGACCGAGAAGGTCACGCGCCGGGCGCTGACTGAGGACGACCACCGCCGGCTCGTCGAGGACGCCCTGTCCGAGCTGGACTTCTCGGCCCTCAGCGGAGGCGCGGCGTAGCGCCGGCCCGCCGGCCGGCGCGACGAGAGGAAACGCGATGGAAGAGATCGCCGAGGTCTACGCCCGATCGCTGTTCGAGGTCGCGTCTGAACGCGACATCCTCGACACGATCCGCGAGCAGCTGGGACAGTTCGCGGACGCCGTCAGCGGCGATCGCGACCTGCAGGTGTTCTTCTTCTCGCCGTACTTCTCGACCGAGGAGAAGAAGGCGGCGCTGCTGCGCGCCGTCTCCGGTGGCGACCCGGCGCTGATGAACTTCCTGGAGGCGTTGATCGAGCGCCACCGGATGCCGGTCCTGTTCCGGATCCGCACGCGCTTCCAGGAGCTCTGGGACAAGACCAACGACCTGCTCCCCGTGCAGGTGACGAGCGCCGTCGCGCTCGATCCGGCGACGGTCGAGCAGATCGGCCGGCGGATCGGCGAGCAGACCGGCAACAAGATCGAGCTCTCGAGTCGCGTCGACCCCGAGATCATCGGCGGGATCATCCTGCGGGTCGGCAACTTCATCATGGACGCCTCGATCCGCAACCGCCTCGAGCAACTTCGCAGGGAAGTCGCGCAGGCTTAGCGCCGCGCCTACCCTTCAATCAGACCGCGCCCGCGTCAAGGAGCAACCCCGACATGCAGATCAACCCAGACGAGATCACCTCAATCCTCAAGAGCCGGATCGAGGGCCTGGACACCACCAGCGCCGACCTCGCCGAGGTGGGAACCGTCCTGTCCGTGGGCGATGGCATCTGCCGCATCCACGGCCTCGAGAACTGCATGTCGTTCGAGATGCTCGAACTGCCGCACGGCGTGACGGGCCTCGCTCTCAACCTCGAGTCCGACAACGTCGGCGCCGTGCTGTTCGGGGAGTGGGAGCGGATCGTCGAGGGCGACACGGTCAAGCGCACCAAGCGCCTGCTCGAGATCCCGGTCGGCGAGGCGATGCTCGGGCGGATCGTCGACCCGCTCGGCAACCCGCTCGACGGCAAGGGCTCGATTCACACGACCGAGAGGCGCCCGGCCGAGCACAAGGCCCCCGGGCGTCGTCCAGCGCCAGCCGGTGAAGGAGCCGATGCTGACCGGCCTGAAGGCGATCGACTCGATGATCCCGATCGGCCGCGGCCAGCGCGAGCTGATCATCGGCGACCGCCAGACCGGCAAGACGGCGATCGCCGTCGACACGATCATCAACAACAAGGACCGCGACCTGATCTGCGTCTACGTCGCGATCGGGCAGCGCAAGGCGACCGTCGTTCAGCTCGCCAAGACGCTCGAGGACGCGGGCGCGCTCGAGAACACGATCATCGTCATGGCGGCCGCCGACGAGGCCGCTCCGATCACGTTCCTGGCGCCGTACGCGGGCTGCGCGATGGCCGAGCACTTCCTCTACAACGGCAAAGCCGCGCTGACGATCTACGACGACCTGACCAAGCACGCGTACGCGTACCGTCAGATGTCGCTGCTGCTCCGCCGCCCACCCGGCCGCGAGGCCTACCCGGGCGACGTGTTCTACCTGCACTCGCGGCTGCTCGAGCGGGCGGTCAAGCTCAACGACGACCTCGGCGGTGGCTCGCTGACCTCGCTGCCGATCATCGAGACGCAGGCCGGTGACGTGTCGGCGTACATCCCGACGAACGTGATCTCGATCACCGACGGGCAGATCTTCCTCGAGCCGAAGCTCTTCAACTCGGGCGTGCGTCCGGCGATCAACGTCGGCATCTCCGTGTCCCGCGTGGGCGGCGCGGCTCAGATCAACCCGATGCGCAAGGTCGCCGGCCGGCTCAAGCTCGAACTCTCGCAGTACCGCGAGCTGGAGGCGTTCGCCCAGTTCGGCTCGGAGCTCGACCCCGACACCCAGCGCCAGCTGGCCCGCGGCGAGCGCCTCGTGCGCACGCTCAACCAGGGCGAGCGCGAGCCGATGGCGGCCGAGGACCAGGTCGTTCAGATCTACGCCGCCACCAACGGCTATCTCGACCGGATCGTCGTCGACAAGGTCGAGCGCTTCCTGGACGGGCTGACCGACTCGGTCCGCGGTGGCGAGTCGGAGCTCCTGTCGAAGATCGCGGGCGGCGACTGGTCCGATCAGACGATCGCCGCCGTCGACGCCGCGGTCAAGCAGTTCGCGGAGGACTTCGGCTACGACCTCGACGAGGAGGGCCATGCCCTCGAGGAGGGTGCGGCGGTCGCGGCGTAAGCCCGGCCGCCCTCGACGCTCATGGCTTCGCAGCGAGACGTTCGCAACCGCATCGCCGCGGTCAAGAACATCCAGACGATCACCCGCGCGATGGAGATGGTCGCGGCCGCGCGCCTGCGCCGCGCCGAGCAGCGGATCCAGGCGCTGCGGCCGTACGCCGAGGCGATCCGCCGGATGACGCGCGAGGCGGCGGCAGCCGCGGGCAACGTGCCGAACCTGCCGATCATGGCCGAGCACGAGTCGGTCACGCGCGTCGGCCTGCTGCTCGTCGCCGGTGACCGCGGCCTCGCGGGGGCGTTCAACTCGCAGATCGTCCGGGCCGGCGTCGCCGCCGGCCGCGAGCACGACGCCGGCGGGGTCGCGCCCGTCTACTTCGCTTCGGGTCGCCGTCCCGCCGCGTCGCTCGCCTTCCGCGGCCTCGAGCCCGCCGCGAGCTTCATCGGCTTCACCGACCGCCCGGCGTATGCGGATGCGCGCCGGATCGCCGAGCGGCTGATGGCCGCGTACGTCGACAACGAGGTCGACCGCGTCGAGATCTTCTACAACGGCTACATCTCGCCGATCTCCCAGGTCGTGCGCCGCGAGACACTGCTGCCGCTGGCGCAGGCGAGCATCCTGTCGGAGGAGGAGGCGGAGGAGACGGGATCCGAGCAGTCCTCCGGCGGTCACGGTGGCGCCGCGCCGCGCCGCGCCAGCCCGGAGTACGAGCCGGACCCCGACGAGATCCTCAGGCGCCTCGTTCCAGACTATGTCGAGATCTCCGTCTACCGGGCACTGCTCGAGTCCACCGCGTCCGAGCATGGCGCGCGGATGACGGCGATGCGCAACGCGTCAGACAACGCGGGCGGGCTGATCGAGGATCTGACCCTGCAGATGAACCGCGCCCGCCAGGCGGCGATCACGCAGGAGATCATGGAAGTCGTCGCCGGCGCCGAGGGCCTCGGCTAACCCCCCACCACTTGAGTCAGTCAACTGGAGACCCACATGTCAGTGACAACTGAGACCCGCAACGTCGGACGGATCGAGGAGATCCAGGGAGTGGTGATCGAGGCCGTCTTCCCCGACAAGCTCCCCGAGATCAACCACGCGATCACGATCGCCCGTCCTGCGGCCGCGCGCGCCGAGGAGGATGTCGACATCGCCGCTGCCGAGGACGGCGTGCTCGTCTGTGAGGTCCAGCAGCACCTCGGCGACGACCGCGTGCGAGCGGTCGCGATGGATACGACCGACGGCCTCTCGCGCGGCACCGAGGTGGTCGACACCGGCGCCCCGATCTCCGTGCCCGTGGGCCGGGGGACGCTCGGCCGGATCTTCAATCTCCTCGGCGAGCCGATCGACCTCGGCGGGCCCGTCGAGTACACCGAGCGCTGGCCGATCCACCGGCCGGCGCCGACGGTCGAGGCGCTGACCCCGACGACCGAGATGTTCGAGACCGGAATCAAGGTCGTCGACCTGCTCGCGCCCTATGCGAAGGGCGGCAAGGTCGGGCTGTTCGGCGGCGCCGGCGTCGGCAAGACCGTGATCATCCAGGAGCTGATCCACAACCTCGCGCAGGAGCACGGCGGTCTATCCGCGTTCTGCGGCGTGGGCGAGCGCTCACGTGAGGGCAACGACCTCTGGCTCGAGATGAAGGAGTCGGGCGTCATCGACAAGACGATGCTCGTCTTCGGTCAGATGAACGAGCCCCCGGGCGCGCGCATGCGCGTGGCGCTGACCGGCCTCACGATGGCGGAGTACTTCCGCGATCAGGAGGGCCAGGACGTGCTCCTGTTCATCGACAACATCTTCCGGTTCGTGCAGGCCGGCTCCGAGGTCTCCGCGCTGCTCGGGCGGATGCCCTCACAGGTGGGCTACCAGCCGACGCTGGCCTCCGAGATGGGCCAGCTGCAGGAGCGGATCACCTCGACCCGCAAGGGGTCGGTCACCTCCATCCAGGCGATCTACGTGCCCGCCGACGACCTCACCGATCCGGCGCCGGCCTCCGCGTTCGCGCACCTGAACGCGACCACGACGCTGTCGCGGTCGATCGCGGAGAAGGGCATCTACCCGGCCGTCGACCCGCTCGACTCAACCTCGACGATCCTCAAGCGCGAGATCCTCGGTGACGAGCACTTCGAGGTCGCCAACTCCGTCAAGCAGGTCCTGCAGCGCTACAAGGAGCTCCAGGACATCATCGCGATCCTCGGCATCGACGAGCTCTCCGATGAGGACCGCGTGACCGTCAACCGCGCCCGCAAGCTCGAGCGATTCCTGTCGCAGCCGTTCTTCGTCGCCGAGCAGTTCACCGGCACCCCGGGCGTGTACGTCCCGATCGCCGAGACGATTCGCGGCTTCAGGGAGATCCTGGAAGGCAAGCACGACGATCTGCCGGAGCGCGCCTTCTACATGAAGGGCTCGATCGACCAGGTGGTCGAGGACGCGAAGAAGTCCGACTGATGCCGCACGCCAAGTTCAAGGTGGAGATCCTCACCCCCGACGGGGAGGTCTTCAACGACGAGGTTGAGATGGTCTCGACGCGCACCATGCTCGGGCAGATCGGCATCCTGGCCAACCACGCGCCAGTGCTCGCGACGCTCGACCCGACCGAACTGCGGCTCTACCGGACCGAGTCGGAGATCGTCCGCTTCGCCCAGGCCGAGGGCTACCTGCAGGTCGGCGGCAACCACGCGATGTTGCTCGTGGAGGAGGCGATTTCGCCGGAGGCGCTCGATCCGGCGCAGCTGCGAGAGCGCCTGCAGGAGGCCGAGCGCGAGCTCGATGCCGCCGGCGACGACACCGAGAAGCGCCGTGTCGCGGAGCGCGACAAGCGCCGCGCTCAGGCGTTCCTGCAGATCGCCGAAGGCGCGTAGCGTAGATCCGTCGCTGCAAGCGGTGCGCGCCGTGGTGGCGGCTTGCGGGCCGCCACCACCCGCAGCCGCGTCTGTTCGCCGTCCCCGCTGCGAGGCCGTGACGGATTTAGGTCCGGTGAAGGTCGCCGGCCGCGCCGACCCCTATCCTGGCTCGTGATGGTCGACGAGAGGGCCCTGACCGAGGGGCTGATCCGCTACGACACCTCCCGTCAGGATGAGCTGCGCGCCGCCGCCGGGTTCGTCCGCGGCTGGCTCGAGTCGCGTGACATCGAAGTCGCGGAGCATGACCACAAGGGCAAGCCCGTGCTGATCGCCGAGGTCGGCGCTCCCGCCGCCCGGTCTGACCGGCCCACCTCCGACCCGCCCGCCCCGTGCGTCGTCTTCCATGGCCACCTCGACGTCGTGCCGGGGCGCCCGGAGCAGTTCCGGCCGCGGATCGAGGACGATCGCCTGATCGGGCGCGGCGCCTACGACATGAAGGGCGGGCTGGCCGCGATGATGTGCGCGCTGAAGGACCTGGAGAGCCAGGACCGCGTTCGCGTGCGGTTGATGATCGTCCCCGACGAGGAGTCCGAGGAGATCGACGACCGCTGCACCGACTGGGCGGTCTCCCGTGGCTGGGGGGGCGACTTCGCGATCACGGGCGAGCCGACCGACCTGCACATCGGCGTCGAGGCGAAGGGCGTGCTCGTGATGCGGATCGAGGTGCGCGGCCGCGGCGCGCACTCCTCGACGCCGTGGCTCGGCGACAACGCCGTCGTCAAGGCCCTCGACGTCTTCCGCTCGATCGAGACGCTCCCGTTCAGCCGCGAGTCGACCGAGATGTTCGACCGGCCCTCGATCAACCTCGGCCGGATCGCGGGCGGTGACGCCCTCAACAAGGTGCCCGACCTCTGCACGATGTGGGTCGATGTCCGCTTCCTGCCCGGCCAGGACCCCCACGAGATCCTCGAGCAGGTCGCGCAGATCCGCGACATCGAGATCGTGCGCACGCTGATCCATCCGCCGGTCTCGGTCGCGCGTACCGACCCGTTCGTGCGGGCGCTGCGGGATGCCGTCGCGACATCGCGCGGCGGCGAGGCGCACAGCGTCGGTCGTGACGGCGCCTCCGAGGCGGCGGCGTTCATCCGCGCGGGCATCCCGGCGGTCGAATTCGGGCCGGCCGGTGCCGGGCATCACGGACCGGACGAGTGGGTCTCGCTGTCCGGGCTGTCGCGCTATCGCCGCGCGCTCGCGGACTTCGTGCGTCTGCTTCCAATCTCGCTCGGTGCCGTCACGCTGCGCTCGATCGACGGGGGCCGTGCGTCGTGAGGCTGTTCAAGCCCAGGACGCGCGGCGGTGCCCTGTGGCGCTTCTTGCTGGCGAGCGTGCTCGTGATCGGCTTCTCAGCCGGCGCGACGGCCGTCGCCGGCCTGCTCCAGATCAAGAACATCGTCGACGTGATCAACTCGACGCCGGCGCTCAGCAAGGACGTCGGCGTGCAGCTGCCGGCCCCGGGCGCGCCCGAGACGCTGCTGCTCGTGGGTTCCGACCACCGCGCCGGCGAGCCCTATTCCGCGGCGAATACGGACACGATGATGCTCGTCAGGATCGACGACAACTCGCAGACGATCAACGTGATGTCGATCCCGCGCGACCTCGCGGTCATGCTGGATCCCCCGGGCGGCAGCTACGAGGGCAAGCTCAATGCCGCCTATTCGCTCGGCGGGCTGAAACTGCTCGTCCAGACGCTCAAGCAGGAGGTCTTCCCCGGCCTCCAGATCAACCACATCCTCGACGTCAACTTCGCCGGGTTCTCGGACATGATCGACGCGATCGGCTGCGTCTACGCCGATGTCGACCACCGCTACTACAACAGCACCGCGCTGACCGACTACTCGTCCATCGACATCCAGCCCGGCTACCAGAAGCTCTGCGGCGACAACCAGTCGATCAGTGGTGCGCTCGCGTTCGTTCGCTTCCGCCACACGGACTCCGACATCGTTCGCAACGCTCGGCAGCAGGACTTCCTGCGCTGGGCGAAGGAGGGCTACAGCACCGATCAGCTGCTCAGCAACGAGAGCAGGCTACTGTCGATCTTCGGTCATCACGTGCAGACCGATCGTTCGCTGCACACGACCGACGGGATCGACGAGCTGTTCGATCTGGTTGTCAACGCCGACGGCTTGACCGTCAAGAGCATCCCATTCCCGGAGTACTTCGGCCCGTGCGGCGGGGGCGACGTGCAGACGCCGTGCTACGTCTACCCGATCGACATGACGACCGTCGGCGAGCCGACGCCTGCTGAGGCGCATGCCTACCAGCGCTTCCTGACCCCGACGCTCGCCAAGGCGGTCGTCCCGGCCACCACGACGCCGAAGACGACGACGACGGCCAGGCCGGGGAGGCACAAGCCGGGGCACGCGCGGCCGCCGGCGCTGAGCACGGCAGGGCTCGTCGCCGACCCGAGCGACGGCAGCTCGCAGGCGGCGCTGCTGGCGCGGGCCGGAATGCCGGTGATGTATCCGAAGCTGATCGTCGCCGGAGCGTATGCCGGCTACTGCTTCAGCACGACCGGCAACTGCGACGACCCGTCCGAGCCCGCCTCCGAGTACCTGCACTCCTACCCGCGCGAGTACGTGATCCACGACCGGCAGAACAAGCCGCACGCCGCCTACGTGATGACACTCGTGATCAACTCGGCGCTCGGCCAGTACTACACCGTCCAGGGCACGACCTGGGACGATCCGCCGATCTTCAACAGCCCGAAGAAGGTCGCCGTCGTCGCGGGCAAGAAGCTGTTCGAGTACTTCGACGGCGCCGCCGTCGCCCTCGTCGCCTACCACACGCGGTCCGGCGTCTACTGGATCTCGAATACGCTCGCGAACACCATCTCGCGCAGACAGATGGTGGCGATGGCGGCGTCGCTGGTGCCCGCCGGCTGACCTCGGTCCGGCAGGCGGCGGTGGCGGCGCCGTGCTGGCGGCAGGTCAGCTCTCGCACCTGACTCGCTACCCTCGGGCGCCTATGAGCAATGAGCGTGAGCCGGTCGCGGTGATCGGCACGGGATACGTCGGCCTCGTCACCGCCGCCGGATTCGCCGAGCTCGGCAACGAGGTCTGGTGCGTCGACATCGACGCCGACAAGGTCGCGCAGCTGCAGCGCGGAGAGGTCCCGATCTACGAGCCCGGACTTGCGGAGTCGATCGCGGGCAGTGCCTCGCGGCTGCACTTCTCTACCGATCTGGCGCCGGCGCTCGAGCACTCGCGGCTCCTGTTCGTCGCCGTCGGCACCCCGCCGACGTACTCCGGCGACGCCGACCTGTCCTCGGTGCATGCGGTCGTCGACGCGATGCCCGCGTCCGATCGCCACGCGCTCGTGATGAAGTCGACGGTCCCGGTCGGAACCGGAGCGGCGATCCGCCGTGTCCTCGACGAGCGCGGCAAGTCGGGCTTCTCGTACGTGTCGTGCCCGGAGTTCCTGAAGGAGGGCTCGGCGCTCGAGGACTTTCGCCATCCCGACCGGGTGGTCGTCGGCGACGCCGCCGACTGGGCGGGAGACGCCGTCGCGGAGCTCTACGCGCCGCTCGGTGCGCCGCTGGTCAGGACCGATATCGCGAGCGCCGAGATGATCAAGCTCGCCGCCAACGCCTTCCTGGCGACGAAGATCTCCTTCATCAACGAGATCGCGAACGTCAGCGAGCTAACCGGTGCCGACGTGCTGGAGGTCGCCCGCGGGATCGGCCTCGACAAGCGCATCGGTCCACACTTCCTGCGGCCCGGGATCGGCTTCGGAGGCAGCTGCTTTCCGAAGGACGTCTCGGCGCTCAAGCAGCTGGCGGGCAACTCGGGATACCACTTCCAGCTGCTGACCGCGGTGATCGAGGTCAACGAGCTGCAGAAGCGCCGCGTGATCGCCAAGCTCCAGAAGCATCTGGGAACGCTTGTCGGCAAGACGGTGGCGCTGCTCGGCCTGGCGTTCAAGGCCAACACCGATGACATGCGCGAGGCGTCGTCGCTCGTGCTCGCGGCCCGCCTGCAGGCCGACGGCGCGCGCGTCCGCGCCTACGACCCGATCGCCGAGGGCGAGGCGCGCAAGCTGATGACGGGCGTCGAATTCGCCGCCTCGGCACTCGACGCGGTCGAGGGCGCTGACGCGATCGTGGTCGTCACCGAGTGGCCCGAGTTCGCTGCGCTCGACTGGCGCGAGGTCGCCGAGCACACCGCCGGGCGGCTCGTGATCGACGGACGCAACTTCATCGACGGGGCTGCGGTCAGAGCCGCCGGCTTCGAGTACGAGGGCATTGGCCGCCCGTGAGATCGCCGATCCCAAGCCGTCGTCCTGAGTCCAGGCTGTGCAGGCGCTGATCCTCGTCGGCGGCGAGGGCACGCGGCTGCGCCCGCTGACCTCGACGATGCCCAAACCGATCGTGCCTTTGATCGACCAGCCGTTCATCACCTACATGTTGGAGTGGCTGCGGTCGCACGGCATCGACGACGTCGTGCTCGCCTGCGGCTTTCTGCCGGACGCGATGCGAGCCGTGCTCGGCGACGGCGAGTCGCTCGGGATCCGCCTGCGCTACGTCGAGGAGCCGAGGCCGCTTGGAACCGGCGGCGCGCTCAAGTTCGCCGAGGCCCTGCTCGACGAACGCTTCTTCATGCTCAACGGCGACGTCCTCACCGACATCGATCTGACGGCGCAGCTCGCCCAGCATGAGCGCACCGGCGCGCGCGGCACGCTCGCCCTGATGCCGGTCGAGGACCCGAGCGCGTACGGGCTCGTGCCGCTTGCGGACGACCGCTCGGTCCGTGAGTTCCGGGAGAAGCCGGGCCCCGAGGAGGTGATCGACACGAACCTGGTCAACGCCGGTGCATACATCCTCGAGCGCGAGATCCTCGCCGGTATGCCGGCGGCCGGCACGAACGTGTCGATCGAGCGCGACGTCTTCCCGCGCCTGGTGGGCCATGGTCTCTATGGCTGCCCGGCCGAGGCCTACTGGCTCGACATCGGAACGCCTGATCGGTACCTGCAGGCGACCTACGACATCCTCGAGGGCAACGTCAGGACGCTCGTCGGCGAACGCCTCAGCGCCGCTGGGATGCGCCTGATCGCCGACGCCGAGATCGGCGGTCGCGTCGTGGCGCCGGCGGTCGTCGGGCGCGGATGCAAGATCGCCGGGCAGGCGATCGTCGGCGGCCGGACCGTCCTCGGACGCGATGTCACGGTCGGCGAGGGCGCACACGTGGAGGGCTCGGTGATCCTCGACGGCGCCGTGATCGGTCCCCGCGCGACGGTGCGCGGTTCGATCATCGGACCCCGGGTCAGGATCGGCGAGCTGTGCCACATCGACGCCGGCGTCGTGATCGGCGCCGACGTCGAACTCGGCGCGGAGAACACGTTGACGGCCGGGGCCCGTATCTTCCCCGGAGTCCAGCTACCCGACGGAGCGATCAAGTTTTGAAAGGCACGGCGCAATCTCTTTCCCGCGAGGCCGTCGCGGCGGTTGATCCGACCGATCAGCTGCGTGACATCCTCGGCATGCCCGAGCACCTGCACGATGCGCTCTGGCGGGTCGAGTCGGCCGGTCTGGAGCCGCACGACTCTCCCGGCGGCCTCGTTGTCGCAGGAATGGGAGGTTCGTCGATCGGCGGCGCGCTGGCCTGCGCGGCCCTCGGCGACCGGGCCTCGCGACCGATCGTGCTCGTGCGCGAGTATGCGCTTCCGGCGTGGACGACGCCTGATACCACGGTGCTGTGCGTGAGCTATTCAGGCGATACCGAGGAGACGCTCGCCGTCTACGAGGCGGCCCGCGCGCTCGGCGCGCGGACGATCGTGTCCGCGAGCGGCGGCAAGCTCGCCGAGGGGGCGCGCGCGGACGGCGTGCCGGTGATCCCGATCCCGGGCGGCTTCCAGCCGCGTGCAGCGGTCGCCTACGCGCTCGTGGTCGCGCTCGAGGTGGCCGGCATCTGCGGGGCGGGTGAGCGGCTCCACGCCGAGGTCGATGTCGCGGCGGCCCACGCCGAGAAGCTCGTCGCCGACTGGGGCCCCGACGGGGACGAGGATTCGCTCGCGAAGTCGCTCGCGCGCGGCCTGCATGGGACGATCCCGCAGATCGCCGGCGCGGGCCCGACCGCCCCCGTCGCGTACCGCTGGAAGACGCAGATCAACGAGAACGCGAAGCTGCCGGCGTTCGCCGCCGAGCTGCCCGAGCTCGATCACAACGAGATCGCCGGGTGGGAGGGAGCCCGGTCGCTCGGTCCCTTCAGCGCCGTCTTCCTCGACGACTCCGACCTGCACCCGCGGATCCGCCAGCGGATCGAGCTGACGCGCGCTCTGATCGCCGCCCGGGGCGCTTCGACGTTCAAGATCGAGACGATCGGCGGTACCCGGCTCGAGCGACTGATCTCGGCGGTCCTGCTCGGAGACCTGGTGTCGCTCTACCTCGCGGTCCTGCGCGGCGTCGACCCGGCGCCGGTCGAGTTGCTGGAGTCGCTGAAGACGGCGCTGATCGGGGGCTGAGCGTCGTGGAGGCGAGCGACGGCGAGTACGCGATCACCGGACGCTGCCTGTGCGGCGGCGTCCGCTTCGAGCTGACGGCGCCGCCGCAGTACGCGGGCTACTGCCACTGCACGCGCTGCCAGCGGCGCACGGGGACGGCGGCCTCGGCCCAGGCGCGGATCGACGGGCGAACGTTCCGGCTGCTTGCGGGGGAGGAGCTCGTGCGTGGCTGGCGCCACCCCGACGGCGGCTTTGAGAAGTGCTTCTGCAGCCGGTGCGGGGCGCATCTGTTCTCACGCAGCCCCGACGATCCGGCGCAGATGTCGATCCGGATGTCCGCGTTCGACGCGGACCCCGGCGTGAGGCCGCGCCACCGGCAGTTCGTCGCGTACGCGGCGGCCTGGGAGCCGATCCCTGACGACGGGCTCGAGCGCTTTCCGGAGTCCCGGCCGCAGCCGGCGTTCTGAGCCTGCTGAATCGGTGCGAAGCTTCACCGGGGAACTGGACCCCCGGAACGAACGGCGCCGCGAAGCCCGCGCTCGCCTCGATCCGTCCGGATGGCCTCCAGAACCTTGACAAGATCGTGCTAAGGTTTGCCGTCGACTATGGAGGGATTGACCATCCACGAGGCGGCCGAGACGACCGGCTGGTCGGCACGGATGCTCCGCTACGTCGAGAGCTCGGGGCTCGTGTCGCCTGCGCGAACGGCGTCCGGGTACCGCATCTACGGGCCCGCTGAGCTTCAGCGTCTGCGGACGCTCAAAGAGCTGCTCGTGCGCTTCGAGGTGGGCCTCAACGACGTCGCCTTCGCCCATCGGCTGGGGCAGGATGCGGACCTGCGAGCGGCCGTCGACGGCTGGCTTGCGGCCCAGCCAAGGCGGCCGGAAGGCATGGACGCCGCCGACTGGCTGCGTTTCGAACAGCGTAAGCACGAGCGCCTGCTCGGGGTCGCATGACCGCACTGGCGCACACGACCATGGAGAGAGCATGAGCACGACATTCGACCCGCCCACCCCCGCCACCACCGATTTCAAGGTCGCGGATCTGTCTCTGGCCGAATTCGGTCGTAAGGAGATCCGTCTGGCCGAGCACGAGATGCCGGGCCTGATGTCGACGCGGCGCGAGTACGCGGAGCGTCAGCCGCTGGCGGGCGCCCGGATCACCGGTTCGCTGCATATGACGGTGCAGACGGCGGTGCTGATCGAGACGCTCGTCGCGCTCGGGGCCGAGGTGCGGTGGGCGTCGTGCAACATCTTCTCGACTCAGGATCACGCGGCGGCGGCGGTCGCGGTCGGTCCGGAGGGGACGCCCGAGCACCCGGCGGGTGTGCCGGTCTATGCGTGGAAGGGCGAGACGCTCGAGGAGTACTGGTGGTGTACCGAGCGAGCGCTGACGTGGCCGGGTGGCGAGGGTCCGAACATGATCCTCGATGATGGCGGCGACGCGACGATGCTCGTCCACAAGGGGACCGAGTTCGAGCAGGCGGGCACGGTGCCCGACCCGTCCGGCGCCGAGTCCGAGGAGTTCCAGGTCTTCCTGACGCTGCTGCAGGCCTCGCTTGCTGCCGACCCGCAGAAGTGGACGCGGATCGGCGAGGGGATTCTCGGGGTGACCGAGGAGACGACCACGGGCGTGCACCGGCTCTACGAGCTTGCGGCCAGGGGTGAGTTGCTGTTCCCGGCGATCAACGTCAACGATTCAGTGACGAAGTCGAAGTTCGACAACCTCTACGGATGCCGGCACTCGCTGGTGGACGGGATCAACCGCGCGACAGACGTGATGCTGGCGGGCAAGACGGCCGTCGTATGCGGTTTCGGCGATGTCGGCAAGGGCTCGGCGGAGTCGCTGCGGGCGCAGGGCGCGAAGGTGATCGTGACCGAGATCGATCCGATCTGCGCGCTGCAGGCGTCGATGCAGGGCTATCCGGTCCAGCGGCTGGAGGACGTGGTCGAGACCGCCGACGTGTTCGTCACGACGACCGGCAATAAGGACATCATCATGGCGGCCGACATGGCCCGGATGAAGCATCAGGCGATCGTCGGCAACATCGGCCACTTCGACAACGAGATCGACATGGCCGGCCTGGCGAAGGTGCCGGGCATCACGCGGATCAACATCAAGCCGCAGGTCGACGAGTGGGTCTTCCCCGACGGGCACTCGATCATCGTGCTCTCCGAAGGCCGGCTGCTGAACCTCGGCAACGCGACGGGCCATCCGTCGTTCGTGATGTCCAACTCGTTCACGAACCAGACGATCGCGCAGATCGAGCTGTTCACCAAGACCGCCGAGTATCAGAAGCAGGTCTACGTGCTCCCCAAGCACCTCGACGAGAAGGTCGCGCGGCTTCACCTCGACGCCGTTGCCGCGAAGTTGACGGTGCTGCGGCCCGAGCAGGCGGCGTACATCGGCGTCTCGGTTGACGGCCCGTACAAGCCCGACCACTACCGCTACTAGACCAGCGGCCGGCCCGGCTGCGGTCGATCCTCAGCTGATGAAGCGCGGGGCGGCGATCCAGGCCTCTGCGATCGCCGACCCGGCGCTGGCGCCGGCCGGCGCCGAGCGGATCGCCTGGGCGGCCGGGCAGATGCCGGTGCTCGGCCGGATCGCGGCGCGGTTCGCCGACGAGACACCGCTCGCCGCGGTCCGGATCGCGGCCTGCCTGCACGTCACCGCCGAGACGGCGGTGCTCGTCCGGGCCCTCGCCGGCGGCGGCGCGCACGTCGGGCTGTGCTCGGCCAACCCGCTGGCGACGCAGGATGACGTGGCTGCGGCGCTCGCCGCGGACGGAGTCGACGTGCGCGCCCGGCACGGCGAGAGCCTTGACGCCTACGACGCCCACATCGACGCGCTCGCGGCCACCGGCCCGCAGATCACGCTCGACGACGGCGCCGATCTGCTGATCGCCGCGCATCAGGCCGGAAGCGCCGGCGGCCTGATCGGCGGCACCGAGGAGACGACGACCGGCCTGCTGCGCCTGCGCCGGATGCACGAGCGCGGTGCACTCGCCTGCCCCGTGCTGGCGGTCAACGAGGCCCGCACCGAGCGGGCGCTCAACGATCGTCACGGGACCGGGCAGTCGGCGCTTGACGGCATCGTGCGCGCGTCGAACGTGCTGCTCGCCGGGCACACGCTCGTCGTCCTCGGTTACGGCTGGGCGGGCCAGGGCGTCGCCGAGCGGGCGCGCGGCGCGGGCGCCGCGGTGATCGTCTGCGAGGTCGACCCGCTGCGGGCGCTCGAAGCCAGGATGGCCGGGTACGAGGTGATGCCGGCGGTGGCCGCCGCCCGCCGCGGGGACGTGTTCGTGACTGTCACGGGATCGCGCGGAGTCCTCCGGGCCGAGCACTTCGAGCTGATGAAGGACGGGGCGATCCTCGCCAATGCCGGGCACTTCGACGTCGAGGTCGATATCGAGGCGCTGTCACGGCTCGCCGTGGCGCCGCCGCGCCAGGTGCGCCCGCTCGTCGAGCAGTACACCGTCGCCGACGGCCGCCACCTGAACCTGCTGGCGCGCGGACGGGTCGTCAACCTCGCGGCCGCCGAGGGCCACCCGGCGGCCGTGATGGACGTCTCGTTCGCGCTCCAGGCGTTGAGCGTGGAGGCGCTGGTGCGCGCACACGAGGCGGGGGAGGGGCTCGCCCCGGGAGTCCACCTCGTGCCCGAGGAGATCGACGTCGAAGTCGGCCGCCTCAAGCTCGCCGCGCTCGGCGTCGAAATCGACACCCCGACCGCCGAGCAGCTGGAGTACAGGCGGTCGTGGGGCGCATGAGCGTGCTGAGCCGGGAACCGCCGTGCTTTGGCCCCAGCCTGGGGCCGACTGCCGAATAGTCCTCGTTTCCGTCCCATCCTCCTACGACGCTCTCGAGATTCCGTGTCTCCGCACTCGGCATAATCACCGTATGACGCAGCCGCGCCGGCCCGTTCTCAGAGGCGGCATCGATCTCGGCGGAACCAAGATCGAGGCGATCGTCGTCGACTCCGGGCAGCACGTCCACGGCAGCGCCCGGCGGCCGACCCCGTCCGCCGGCGGCCCGGCCGACGTCGCGCGGGCGATGGGCGAGGCGCTCACGGACGCCGCCGCTGCGGCAGGGATCGCCGTCGCGGACCTCGCCGGCGTCGGCGTCGGCTCACCCGGCGCCGTCGACGAGCAGCAGGGGATCGTCTCGAGCGCGCGGAATCTTCCCGGCTGGGACGGGAGCTTCCCGCTCGCCCAGACGCTCGAGGAGCAGCTCGGCCTGCAGGTCAGGGTCGGCAACGATGTGTCGGTCGCAACCCGCGCCGAACACGACCTGGGCGCCGGCAGGCCGTACCGCTCGGTGCTCGGCGTGTTCTGGGGGACCGGGGTCGGCGGCGGCCTGATCCTCGACGGCAAGCCGTTTCACGGTCGCGGTGGCGCGGGCGAGATCGGGCACATGGTCGTGCGGCGCGACGGTCGGCGCTGCCCTTGCGGGAACCGGGGATGCCTCGAGGCATACGCGGGCCGGGCCGCGATGGAGGGCCGCGCGCGCAAGCTGATCGCCGAGGGGGCGCGCTCGGACCTCGTCTCGATCATGAAGCGCAAGGGACGCGATCGGTTCACGAGCTCGGTCTGGGAGGACGCGCTGGCGCGCGCGGACCGGCTGGCGATGGAGCTGATCGAAGAGGCGGTCGCCGCGCTCGGCGCCGGGATCGCCTCGGCCGTCAACCTGCTCGACGTCGAGGCGGTGATCATCGGCGGCGGGCTCGGGGCCCGCTTCGGGGAGCCGTACGTGCGGCGGATCGAGCAGGCGATGATGCTGCACCTGTTCCCCGGCCATCAGCGTCCGGCGGTGCACGCCGCGGCGCTCGGCGACCTCGCCGGGTCGATCGGGGCGGCGCTGCTGGTCAGCGGGACCCGCCGCACATCGGCCCGCACCTGAGGCACGAGTTGCGCCGCCGCAAGGCGCAGATCTGGACCACATCCCACCGTCGCACGGGACTTGGATACAGGAAACGCCCGTGGAGGGCACTTTTTGTATCCAAGTCGATGCCGGCCGGCCTTCGAGCGCCGACTCGGTGCGCCTCCGAGGGTTTGCGGTCCGAGGCGAAGTGGGAAGCAGGACAGGGTGGCGTTCGCCGCCAGACCGGACAGCGGGCCTGCACCCCCGGGTTTCTCCGCGGGCGACCGGTCCGCTTGACATGATCCGGCCCATCCGCGTGGCGAACCTGCGAGCATCCGCCCTGGCGGCACGGAAGCTGGTCACCGGAGGAGGAGAGAGATAGCAACGCACCGCCCCGCGCCAGAGCGGGCCCCGGCAACCATGGACCAGGACGCGCCCCCACGCACGAATGGCGCGGCTCGCCTCGCGGCCGCGGGCGCGCTCGTGCTCGCCCTGATCGTCGTCGCCTTCGTCGTGCTGACGAGCGGCTCGAGCTACAGCGTCCGGCTGCTGTTCAGCGACGCCAGCGATCTCGTCAGCGGCGACCAGGTGATGATCGGCCCGGTCAACGTCGGCACGGTCGGCTCGATCTCGTTGACTCCGCGCGGCCGGGCCGCGATCGTGATCGACCTCGATTCGGGCGCGGCGCCACTCCACACGGGGACGGTGGCGCGAATCGCCGAGAACGGTCTCGCCGGGATCGCCGATCACTACATCACGCTCGAGCCGGCGCCGAGCTCCAATCCGACGATCCCCTCGGGCGGCACGATCCCGCTCGCCGACACGCACGCCGAGGTCAGCCTCGATCAGATCTTCGATGCGCTCGACCCGCTGACCCGCGCGGGGATCCGCAACCTGATCCGCGGGTCGGCGACCGCGATCAACGGGCGGGCGCGCGCGGCCGGACGCGCGCTCGAGTACCTGGCCCCGGGCCTGTACAGCATCAGCCAGGTCACCCGCGAGCTGTCCGTGAGCGAATCGTCGTTCGACGCGCTGCTCGTCAAGGGGGCGCAGACGATGCAGGCGCTCGCCTCGCGCAGCCAGCAGCTGACCGCGCTCGTCTCGAATGCCGACGCCGCGACCGGGGCGATCGCGGATCAGAGCTCGGCGCTGAGCGCCGCGCTCGCCCTGCTCCCGGGAACCCTCGTGAAGTCGACGGCCACGTTCGCCGGGTTGCGTTCGACGCTGGACGCGTTGACGCCCGTCGTCACGGCCGCCCGCCCGGCCTCCGAGCATCTGGCGACCTTCAGCGTCGCCCTGCGAAACGCCGCGGAGGTCTCGATCCCGACCGTGGCGGCGCTGGTCACGCTGATCCAGAACCCGTCCGGCAGCGGTGATCTGATCAAACTGCTCGACCAGTCGCCCGGGTTGGAGCGCGTCGCCGCCAGGACCATCCCCGAGGTCGACGCGGCACTGGGCGGCTCGCAGTCCCAACTCGCCTACCTGCTCGCCTACACCCCCGACGTCGTCGCGGCGCTCACTAACGTTGGTCAGGCGAGCTCCTACTACGACGCAAACGGCCACTACAGCCGCACGCAGCCCTGGTTCGGCGCGTTCGCGCTGACGGCAGCCGACCAGCTGGCGACGCAGCCGCCGTTCGATCGCAACAAGGGTCTGCAGATCGTCCACAACCGCTGCCCTGGCGGCGCCGTCCAGCCCACGCCAGATCACTCGGCACCGGTGTCCGTACCCGGCTGCAGCGCATCGTCGAGCCCTCCGAGCCAGTGAAGCGCATCGTCCTTGCAACCGCTGTCGTACTCGCCGCCTGTGCGTGGCTGCTGAGCGCGACCAGCCGGTCCGACGGCCCCGGGGCGTCCGATCCGGGCGGCACCTACCAGGTGCGGGCGCTGTTCGACAACGCCGCCTTCGCGGTCCCCGGTGAGCAGGTGCGGATCGCCGGCGCTCCGGTCGGGACGATCAGCGCCGTCACGGTCACCAAGCAGAACCTGGCCGCGGTGACGCTGCAGATCAACAGCTCCGCGTTCGTCCCGTTCCATGCGGACGCGACTTGCACGATCCGCCCGCAGTCGCTGATCGCCGAGCGCTTCGTCGACTGCCTGCCGGGCACCTCCGCGACGCCGCCGCTGGCGCTGATCCGCCGCGGGGCCGGCGCCGGCACCTACCTGCTGCCGGTCTCGCGGACGAGCTCGACACTCGACCCCGACATCGTCCAGGACATCTCCCAGGAGCCGATCCGGGAGCGGCTCTCGATCATCCTCGACGAGCTCGGCACCGGGCTCGCCGGGCGCGGATCCGACCTCAACCAGATCATCCTCCGCGCGAACCCGGCGCTCGGTTACACGAACCAGGTCCTTGCGATCCTGGCGCGCCAGAGCCACGTGCTCGCGGCGCTGGCCCGTGATTCCGACGCCGTGCTGGCGCCGCTCGCCGGCGCACGCAGCCGGCTCGCCGACTTCGTCGAGCAGGCCAACACGACGGCCGTCGCGAGCGCCCAGCAGGCCGCCAACATCGAGCGCGGGATCCAGCTCCTGCCCGGATTCCTGACCTCGTTGCGGCCGCTGCTCGCCGATCTCGGCAAGCTGGCAACCCAGGGCACACCGGTGATGACCTCGCTCGGGCAGAGCGCGGCGGCCGTCAATCGGGAGTTCTCGACGATCGTCCCGTTCGCGAAGTCGGCGCGCACGGCGCTGCTCGACCTCGGCAGCGCGGCCCAGCGTTCGCAGGCGTCGCTGGTGGCGAGCGAACCGCTCGCGAAGCGGCTGCTCGCGCTCGGCGACGCCGCCGGTCCGTCGAACGCCAAGCTCGACCAGCTGACCGCGAGCCTCCAGCAGACGGGTGCGATCCAGGACCTGATGAGCGTCCTCTTCTACGGCACGGCCGCCGCCAACGGCTTCGACGCGAACGGCCACTACCTGCGGACCGACGCGCTCGTCGGCAGCTGCACAGCGTTCGCGCGCACCCCGGTCCCAGGCTGCTCGGCGAACTTCAGCGGGGCGGCGGCGAGCGCGACGAACGCTGACCGGCGGTCGTCCACGCGGACGACCGCGGCGAGTACCGCGACGCTCCAGGTCGTCCGCCAGGCGCTCGCGCGGACCCCGACGCCAAAGATCGGGGCGCTCTCGGGTCTGCTCTCGTACCTCTCCGGGGGTGCCGGATGAACCGACGCCCCCGCAACCAGAGCGCGCTTCGCAGCCCCGTGCTGATCGGAGCTCTGACGGTGCTCGTCACGGTCGTCGCCGTCGTGCTCGCCTTCCAGGCCAACAACGGCCTGCCGTTCGTCCCGCGGTACACGCTGCACGTCCAGGTCGCCAACGCCGAGGAGCTGACTCGAGGCGGCGAGGTGCACATGGGCGGGGCGCTGATCGGCGACGTCGCCAGCATCGACGCGGCGCGGACCCGCCAGGGCCGGCCGATCGCGGTGCTGAACGTGCAGCTCGACAAGAGTGTGGAGCCGCTCCCGGTCGATTCTCACTTCGAGGTCCGGTTGAAGGCCGCGATCGGCGAGAAGTACCTCGACGTCACGCTCGGGCACGCGCGGCGCACGTGGGCGAACGGGGCGACCGTGCCGCTGTCGCACACGGGTGAGGAGGTCGACCTCGATCAGGTGCTGTCGATGTTCACGCCCCCGACGCGCACGGGCGTCGCGGCCAGCACCGTCGGCTTCAGCGACGGTCTCGCCGGCCGCGGCCAGGGGCTCGGCCAGGCGCTCGGCGCGTTCGTGCCGCTCGTCCAGGAACTCAACCCGGTCGCGCGCAATCTCGCCGCCCGGCAGACTGACCTCGGCGGCTTCATCGCCGGGCTCGCATCGATCAGCGCCGCGCTGGCGCCGGTCGCGGTGACGCAGGCGCTGCTCTACACGAACCTCGACACGACATTCCGCGCCCTCGCCGCGGTCGCGACGCCCTACCTCCAGCACGCGATCGCCTCGACGCCGGCGGCCTTCCAGACGGTGATCGACGACAGCCCGAGCGAGCAGGCGCTCGCCAGCGACGCGGCGGCGCTGTTCGCGGATCTCAAGCCCGGGGTCCAGACGCTGACGCGCAGCGCCCCGGTGCTCACCGACGCCTTCCAGACCGGTGCGGCCACGCTCCCCGGGACGGCGGCGCTCGACCAGCGCGTCGTCTCCCTCAGCCACACGCTCGGGTACTACAGCGTCAGCCCGGCGGTCCAGGGCGGCCTCGACCGCCTCACGCAGACCGCGAGCAGCCTCAGGGAGCCGCTCGATTTCCTCACTCCGGTGCAGTCCTCCTGCAACTACGTCAGCCTGTTCCTGCGGAATATCGCGAGCGCCGTTTCGGACCCCGTCGGGACCGGCACGGTGTTGCGGTTCGTGCTGATCTCGATCTCCGACGCCCCGGGCTCCGAAGCGGAGCCGTCGAGCACCCCGTACCTCGCGAACGATCCGGCGGCCGGCCCCGACCAGGCGCCGCTGCACGTCGACGCCTATCCGAACACCGACTCGCCGGGCGAGATCGCCGAATGCTCGGCCGGCAACGAGCGCTACTCCGCCGGCTCGGCTCAGATCGGCAATCCGATCGGCGACGTCGGCCTGAAGACCGAGATCACAACCGTCGCGTCCGCGACGACCCCGACGACGACGACCCCGACGACGACCACGAAGACCACGACGACCACGAAGACAACCAAGACCACGAAGACCAAGACCACGAAGACCAAGACGCGGAGCTCGAAGTGAGCGCCCCGAAGCAGCCCAAGGTCCGCCGGCACGAACCGCGCGTCTCGAACGTCCGCGCGGCGCTGCTCGCGATAGTCGCGATCGTCGTCGCCTGCTACTTCGTGTTCGGCGGCTCGCTGCCGTGGGCCTCCTCGCCGTTCGTGCTGCGGGCCGTGTTCACGGCCAACACGAACCTGCACATCCCGTCGCCCGTGCGGATCGCGGGCGTCGACGTCGGGAACGTCGTCAGCGTCAGCCCGATCCGGGGGAGCACGACCGCCGGCATCGTGACGATGGACATCGACTCGAGCGGCCTTCCGATCCACAGTGACGCGACCGCAACGATCCGCTCGCGGATCTTCCTCGAGGGCAACTTCTATGTCGAGCTGAACCCCGGCACGCCGGACGCTCAGATCCTCACATCCGGCGCGACGCTGCCGAGCGCCAACACCTCCGGACCGGTCCAGCTCGACCGGGTGCTCTCGGCGCTCGACACTCACGCCCGGAGCAACCTGCAGAGGCTCGTGCGCGGGCTCGGCACGTCGCTGAACGCGCCCGCCGACGCCGCCGACGAGGCCGGGCAGGATCCGAGCGTCGCCGCCCTCACCGGCGCTCAGGCGCTGAACGAGAACCTGCGCTACGCGGCCGGTGCCTTCGAGGCGAGCGCGATCGTCAACCAGGCGCTGCTCGGCGAGCAGCCCGGCGATCTCGCCGGCGTCGTGCGCAGCAGCTCGCAGGTGTTCGGGGCGCTGTCCTCGAGCCCAACCCAGCTCCAGGGGCTGGTCGACTCGTTCGAGCAGACGATGGCCGCCCTCGCCGCTCGCCAGCAGGCGCTGTCGCAGACGCTCGCCGACCTGCCGCCGGTGCTCCGCGCCGCCGCCGGCGCCGATGATCAGCTCGACGCCTCCTTCGGCCCGACGCAGCAGTTCGCCGCCGCGATTCTGCCGGGCATCCGCCAGCTCGGGCCGACGATCGACGCGGCGCTGCCATGGCTTGCGCAGCTGACCGCGCTCGTGTCCAGGCCCGAGCTGGGCGCGCTGATCACGGATCTGGGCCCGGCGGTCAAGAACACGTCGGCCTCGGTCACGGCGATCGAAGCGCTCCTCAGCGCGGCCGGTGAGCTCTCCCAGTGCTTCAACCGCGTGATCCTCCCGGCGAGCGAGGAGGTGATCCAGGATCCGCCCGACACGACGGGGCTCAAGGTCTACCAGGAGCTCCTGCAGAGCGCGGTCGGGATCGCGGGTGCTTCGCAGAACTTCGACGGCAACGGGCGCTACCTGCGCGCCTCGGCGGGGGGCGGCTCGGACCTCGTACAGACGGCGACGCTGCCGGTCAACGGCGCCCTCTACGGCAACGCCGTGCTCCAGCCCCTGGGGACGCGACCCGCGTACTCGAAGACCGTGCCGCCGCTCGATTCGGCGCGCGCGTGCTCGAGCAACCCGGTTCCGAACCTCAGCTCCGCGCGCACGGGAGCGGGACCGTGAAACGCGCGATCCGCAACCACCGGATCGACTTCGTCGCGATCGCGGCGCTCTGCGTCGCGGCGGTCGCGACCGTCCTCTACATCCTTGAGCACCAGCCCTCGTTCACGTTCGGCCAGAGCTACTACGTGGTCAAGGCGCCGTTCACGACCGCGGCCGCGGTCACGCCCGGGCAGGGCCAGGCGGTGACGATCGCCGGCGTCGAGGTCGGGCTCGTCGGCGGCGTCTCGCTACACGACGGCGACGCCGTCGTGACGATGGACATCTTCAAGCGCTACGCGCCGATCTACCGCAACGCGACCGTGCTGCTGCGGCCGCGCACGCCGCTCAAGGACATGTACCTGGCGCTCGACCCGGGGACGCCCGCGGCGGGGGCGGTGGCGGCCGGTGGCACGCTGTCGCTCGCCAACACCCAACCCGACATCGACGTCGACCAGATCCTCTCCTCGCTCGACGCTGACACGCGCGAGTACCTGCTGCTCCTGCTCGCCGGCGGCGCTCAGGCGTTCGGCGGCAAGGGCGCCCACGGCGGCACCCCCAGTCCAGCCGCGACGAGTGACCTCGCCGCGATCTTCAAGCGCTTCGTCCCGCTCGATCGCGACACCGAGAGCTTCGCGTCGCTGCTCGCCACCCGGCAGGCGAACCTCCGGCGGGCGATCCACAACCTCAACCTCGTCGTCGGCTCGCTCGGCGGCGTCGACTCCGAGCTGGCCTCGCTCGTTCGCGCATCCAACACCGACTTCGGGGCGATCGCCTCGCAGGACACCTCCCTCGAAGCGGGGCTCACGCAGCTGCCGCCGACCCTCGCGTTGACGAGCACGACGCTCTCGCAGGTGAGCAGCTTCGCCGCCGCGACCGGCCCGACCCTGCATGCACTCGCGCCGTTCGCCCGCGAGCTCGCCCCGGCGCTCGCCGCGCTGCGCCCGCTCGCCCATGACACCACGCCTGCGCTCCGCAACCAGCTGCGCCCGTTCACCGCTCAGGTCAAACCGCTCGTCCGCGAGCTTGCGCCCGCCGCCTCGTCGCTCGCGACCTCGACGCCCCACCTGACCAGGTCCGTCGGCGTGCTCAACGACCTCTTCAACACACTCGCCTACCAGCCCGGCGGCGGGCAGAGCTCCTACCTGTTCTGGGGCTCCTGGCTCGCCCACATCGCCGACAGCCTGACGAGCAGCCAGGACGCGAACGGGCCGATCCTCCGCGGCCTGTTCATGGCGAGCTGCCCGCAGCTGAACCTGCTCGAGGAGACGCTGACGAAGAGCGACCCGGCGCTGACGCCGATCCTCGACCTGCTGAACGCGCCCGACTGGAGTTCGATCAAGTCCTCGTTCTGCCCGGTGGGTTCGCTGTGAACACGAAGGCGCCTCCCAAGCGGCTCGTGGCGGTGATGATCGCCTTCGCGCTCTCGTGCGTGGGGCTGCTGATGTTCCTGTGGCTGTCGTTCGGCGGCTCGCTCCCGCTCGCGCCCCAGGGCTACCGGTTCACGGTCGAGTTCAGCCAGGCGGTCAACCTCGGCGATCAGGCCGACGTCGAGATCGCCGGGGTCCCGATCGGCACGGTCGTCAGCGTCGGGCTCGACCGCCGCACCGGCCTCAACCGCGCCGTGATCGAGATCGACAGCGGCTACGCGCCCCGCCCTGCGAACACCCGCGCGATCCTGCGGCAGAAGACCCTGCTCGGCGAGACGTTCGTGCAGCTGACGCTCGGCAACGAGAAGGGGCCGATGCTGCGCGACGGCGGAACGCTCCCGCAGGCCCAGGTCTCGCCGACGGTCCAGCTCGACCAGATCCTCTCGACGTTCGATCCCTCCACGCGCCACGCGTTCGAGTCGTGGATCGAGCAGCAGGGGATCGCGCTCACCGGGCGCGGTCAGGCCTTCAACGCCGCGTTCGCTGAGCTGTTCCCGTTCGCGACGAACGTCGACAGCGTGCTCGCGGTGCTGAACCGCGACAGCGCCGCAACCCGCACGCTGCTGTCCGACGGCGCGCAGGTGCTGGACGCGGTCTCGGCGTCCCCGTCGCAGCTCCAGGGTCTCGTCCGCAACGCGAACAGCGTGTTCGCGACGACCGCGGCCCGCAACACGGAGCTCGCCGCGACGATTCGCGCGCTGCCCGCGTTCATCGACGCGACGCAGGAGACGATCGCGCGACTCCACGCCTTCGCGGCGCAGGCGACGCCGCTCGTGCAGGAACTGCGGCCGGCGGCGGTCCAGCTCAGCCCTGCGCTCGCGTCCGTCGCCAAGCTGGCGCCGCAGCTGAAGACCCTGCTCGCCGAGATCCGGCCCGCTGACCGATGCCTCGCGAGCCGGGCTCCCGTCGCTCGTGCGCTTCCTGCAGCAGTCGGAGCCCCTGCTCGGGCGCTTGAAGCCGTACCTCGGGAGCGTGGTCCCGATCATCGACTACCTGAACGCCTACAAGCGCGAGATCGCGGCCTTCTTCGCGAACGGCGCCGCTTCGACGGAGGGCACCGAGCAGAGCCTGTCGAGCTCGAGGCTGCTGCACTACGCGCGGCTCTCGAACCCGCTGAACCCGGAGTCGCTCGCCGCCTATTCGTCGCGACCGTCGACGAATCGTTCGAACGCCTACATGGCGCCCGGCGCCTACGAGCTGCTGCGCAGCGGACTGCCGGTGTTCGGCAGCTACCTGTGCACGAACAATCCCCTGCCCGCGATTGGACCCACGATTCCCGCCAGCCTGGCTCAGATCCTGACGTCGGTCTACTACGGTGGCGGCAGCGCAAGCGGACCGGCGTGCAAGGCGCAGGCGCCGCTGAGCGCAACTCTCGCGCACCTGCCGGGTCTCAGTTCTCTGACGTCGACCTTCCCAACGCTCGAGTCTTTACGCTGACCACATCCTGGGTACGTTCGCTTAGAGACAAGGTCGACCAACAACCGAAGGAGGAGAGATACGTGCGACGGATCATCATCATGGCCACGGCGCTCGGCGCCCTGGCTCTAGCCGCCGCGGCCTACGCGACCGCGACGAGCAACACCTATACCGCGGCGTTCAGCTTCAACCAGAAGGGCGCCGGAACCGCGAAGAGCCCCGTGCCGATGGGCTTTACGGAGACGCTGACGGCCGCGAACACGACGACCGGCCTGCGTGCGGCGCCGCTGACCGACATCAAGATCACCCTGCCGGACGCGAAGTTCAACCCCAACCTGCCGATTCCGACCTGCAGCCAGGCGACGATCATCGCTGCCAAGAGCGACGCGGGCTGCCCGAAGGGCGCGCTCGTCGCGCAGGGCTCGGTCGTCGCCGAGCTCGGCGACAACACGCTCTCGGCCGGCCAGTCAACGCCGTGCCAGCCGATCCTGGACGTCTGGAACGCCGGCCACGGGAAGCTCAACTTCTTCTTCGTGATCTCGGGCGCCGCCCACCAGTGCGGCGGGCTCCAGACCGGCGCGACCGCGCCCTGGACGGGGACGGTCAGCCAGCACGGCAGCACGCTGATCCAGGACACGCCGGAGCCGCCGGACGTCTCGACCAGCGCCGGCAACCTCCCGGGCACCTACGGCTCGCTCACCAACGAGGTCCTGAAGTGGTTCAAGATCACGGCCAAGGTCAAGGGCAAGACCGAAGCGCTGATCGAGTCGACCGGGTGCCCCGGCGGCTCCAAGAACGTCTCGGTCGCCTTCACGGCCACCGACGCTCAGGGCGAGACGCTGCCGGGTAGCGCCACGGCCACGGGCAAGTGCTGATCCACAGCTGACGCGTGCTTCCGGCGTCGTGGCTCGCAGGCCACGACGCCGGAGCTCACCCCCGGCTCTGGCCCGCCGGCTCGGGCCCGCCGGCTCAGACCGTCTCGTAGCGCTCGGCCCGCTGCGCCTCGCGCTCGCTCTCGACGAGCATGCGGACGAACAGGTAGACGAGCGCGATGCCCATCACGATCGACTGCTCGAGCGCCATCAGCAGGCCCGCCAGGTTCTGATCGACGCGCGGGCTCAGGCCCCAGTAATGCACGTGGTGCGCGTACCAGGGATAGAGGGCGGTCGTCGAGAACGCGAGCACGATGCCGAGCACGCCGACGAACAGCTTGGTCGTCGCCATGTAGACGACCGGCCCCATGCCGCCGAGCCGCATCCGCCCGCGAATCGGCGAGAGCACGTGCCACCAGTAGAGCGTCCCGGCGACCGAGAAGCAGACGTGCTCGAGGATGTGGACGTCGCCGTGGGCGAGGGCGAAGTCGTACAGCGCGGGGATGTGCCACAGGTACATCACGAACACGTAGAGGAAGACCGCGAAGACCGGGTGCCCGAGGAGGCCCGCGCGACGCTCGAGCCGGGTCAGCCGCCGCATCACCGGGCGCAGGATCCCCTTCGTCAGGCTGAGGATCAGGAGGATCGGCATCAGGTCGAGCAGCAGCAGGTGCTGGACCATGTGCATCAGCAACAGGTCGGTCGCGAGCGTGTCGATCGGCGAGATCAGGGCGGCGAGCACGCACAGCATCGAGCCGGCGAAGAGTGCGAGACGCCCCCAGCCGGGCGGGTGCGGCTCGTCGGGGCCCCGGGCCCTGGACCAGCCCTTGACATAGACGATCGACAGGGCCAGAACCCCGACGAAGACGCTCGGTTCGAAGGTCCAGACGATCGGCGGCGACACGCTCTGACGATTGTGCCATCGAGGTCACACGTCGGTCCGCAGGTTCTCCCCAATCCTCGCTTCGAGCGCTAGGCTGATTGTGAAGCGCAAGCCGAAGAGCGCAAGCCGAAGACTTCAGAGGAGGTCGTTCGATGCGGATCGAGGTCAAGGGCCGGAACGTGACCGTTTCCGAGGACCTGAAGGATCACGTCGCCAAGCGGTTTCGAGTGATCGCGAGGCAGGTATCGGAGCTCGCCGAGCTGGAGGTCGAGTTGATCGAGGAGCGCAATCCCGCGATCGCCGAGTCGCAGATCGCGGAGGCGACCCTCCACCTCAAGGGCGCGACGTTACGAGCACGCGGCGCCACCAGGGAATTCACGCATTCGATCAACGTCGTCTCGGACGAGCTCACGGTGCAGGTCAAGCGTCACCGTGACAAGCGCCGCGGCCGTCGCGAGGCACGCTCGGCATCACTCGGCCAGGACGCGAACACTCCTCTGACGTTGCCCGACGAGGGCGCGCTCGCCACCGCCGGAGAGGTGCCGAGCGACGTCACGCCGGCCGCCTGAGCGGCCTCTGAACTCGGATCGGCCGGACACGCGGCCCCCGCCTGAACGGGCCCGCTCGAACGGGCGGCTGGCGTCCGGCCGGGGCGGGTTCCACTGCTAGGCTTGCGTCCATGTCGTTTCTCGACCGAGCACTTCGCCTGGGCGAGGCGAAGAAGTTCAAGAGCTACGAGCAGCGGGTCGGGCGGATCGGCGCATACGAGACCGAAATGGAGAGCTCGTCCGACGCCGAGCTGCGTGAGCTGGCCGACCATCTGCGGGAGCGCGCGCGGGGAGGCGAGAGCCTCGACGACCTCCTCTACGAGACGT
This sequence comes from uncultured Solirubrobacterales bacterium, assembly GCA_963705995.1. Taxonomy (GTDB): domain Bacteria; phylum Actinomycetota; class Thermoleophilia; order Solirubrobacterales; family Solirubrobacteraceae; genus Palsa-465. The sequence continues at coordinate 157,123 of CAVPLN010000035.1, read as the reverse complement.
TCGCGCTCGTGCGCGAGGCCGGACGGCGGACGATGGGGATGCGCCACTTCGACGTGCAGCTGATCGGCGGGATGGTGCTCCACGACGGCTCGATCGCCGAGATGCGGACGGGCGAGGGCAAGACGCTGACCGCCACATCGGCCGTCGTGCTCAATTCGCTGGCCGGCCGGGGCGTCCACGTCGTGACCGTCAACGACTACCTCGCCCGCCGCGACGCGCTGTGGATGAAGCCGATCTACGACATGCTCGGCGTCAGCATCGGAATTCTGCAGAACATGCAGCCATACGAGGAGAAACGTGCGTCGTACGCCGCCGATGTCACGTACGGGACCAACTCCGAGTTCGGCTTCGACTACCTCCGCGACAACATGGCGACGACGCTGGAGGAGAAGGTCCAGCACGGCGGCCGCCCGAAGCCGGAGGGCGGCGGCTCGCCATACCACACGTTCGCGATCGTCGACGAGGTCGACAACATCCTGATTGACGAGGCCCGCACACCGCTGATCATCTCCGGCGCCCCCGAGCAGGCGGCCGACCTGTACATGACCTTCGCGAAACTCGCGCCCGTGATGGAGGTCGGCGAGATGCCCGAGGGGCTCCTGCCGCAGGAGCGCAAGAGCTTCGTCGCCGACTTCGACTACGAGATCGACGAGAAGCACAAGACCGTCTCGGTCACCGAGCGCGGCGTCGCCAAGGCCGAGCGGTTCCTCAAGCTCGACCACCTGTACCGGGCCGAGAACGGCCACCTCGTCAACCACCTGCACCAGGCGCTGAAGGCGCAGGCGCTCTACAAGCGCGACGTCGACTATGCGGTGATCGATGGCGAGGTGAAGATCATCGATGAGTTCACCGGACGCATCCTCGAGGGCCGGCGCTGGTCGGAGGGCCTGCACCAGGCGGTCGAGGCGAAGGAGGGCGTCCGCGTCCAGGACGAGAACCAGACGCTCGCGACGATCACCCTCCAGAACTACTTCCGGATGTACGACAAGCTCGCGGGCATGACGGGCACGGCGCTGACCGAGGCGACCGAGTTCATGAAGATCTACAAGCTCCCGGTCGTGCAGATCCCGACCAACCGGCCGATGATTCGCGGCGATCGCAACGATCAGGTCTACAAGACCAAGGACGGCAAGTGGTCGGCGGTCGTGCGCGAGATCGCGGAGCGCCACGCGAACAAGCAGCCGGTGCTGGTCGGCACGATCTCCGTCGAGGTCTCGGAGCTGCTGTCCGATCGCCTGAAGCGGAGGGGGATCCCGCACGCCGTCCTCAACGCCAAGCCGGAGCACGCCGAGCGCGAGGGGGAGACGGTGGCGGAAGCGGGCGCGCCCGGGGCGGTCACGATCGCGACGAACATGGCCGGCCGCGGCGTCGACATCAAGCTCGGCGGCAACCCCGAGCATCTCGCCGAGATCGAGCTGCGCAAGCTCGGGCTGGCGCCGGGGATGCCCGACTACGACGAGCATCACGAGCGGGTGGTCGTGGAGATCGCGCGACGCGTCGAAGCGGCGCGCGAGGAGGTGCTCGAGGCGGGCGGCCTGTTCATCCTCGGCACCGAGCGTCACGAATCACGGCGGATCGACAACCAGCTGCGCGGCCGGTCGGGCCGGCAGGGCGATCCGGGCGAATCGCGCTTCTTCCTGTCGGCCGAGGACGATCTCGTCCGCCTGTTCGCGGGGGACCGGATCTACAAGATCCTCGACAAGCTCGGCACGCTCGACGAGGAGGGCAACGAGGAGCCGATCGAGGCCGGGATGCTCTCCAAGCAGATCGAGAAGGCGCAGCGCAAGGTCGAGGAGCAGCATTTCCTCGCTCGCAAGCACACGCTCGAGTACGACGACGTCCTCAACCAGCAGCGCGAGGTGATCTACACCTACCGCGACGAGGTGCTCGAGGGTCGCGACATCAGCGACCCGGCGCGAGAGGAGATCGTCAACCTGATCCAGCGCACGGTCGACGAGTACCTGCAGGGCGACTTCGTCGACGACTGGGACGTCCCCGGCCTGCTCGCTCGGATCCTGGAGATCTTCACGCCCAGCGATGTGATCATGCAGGTCGATCCGAATCGCGTCGACCGCGAGGATCTGACGCTGCGCCTCCAGGAGGAGGCGATGGCGGAGTACGACAAGCGCGAGCAGGAACTCGGCGAGGAGCTGATGCGGGCGCTCGAGCGCTTCCTCCTGCTGCAGACGATCGACCAGCGCTGGCGCGAGCACCTGCACGACATGGACTACCTGCGCGAGGGCATTCACCTGGCGCGGTGTCGGCGGGATGACCGACCCCCTGGTGATCTACAAGAACGAGGCGTTCACCCTGTTCGGGGATCTCATGAACATCATCTGGGGCGACTTCGCGCGGATGATCTACCACGTTCAGGTGACCGTGCAGCCGGATCCGTCGCAGGCGCCGCCGCTGCCGACCCGTTCGCCCTCGCCGGCGGCGAGCTCCGCCACGGGCGGGGGCCGTGTTCGCTACTCGGGCGGCGCCGTCGCCTCGGGCGCGCAGGCGATCGCGGCTGCGGCCGAGGACGAGGCCGGCCCGCACGTGGCCGGCGGGGTCCCGGGCGTCATGCCCGGGATCTCCAACGGCGCAGGGGCAGGCGCCGGCGCCCCCGTCGCCGTCGAGCAGCGCCGCGCCGACCACGACGAGCCTGGCCGCAACGACCCCTGCTGGTGCGGATCAGGCAAGAAGTACAAGAAGTGCCACGGCGCGTAGGCCGCGGGGCGCGACTTGGATACAAAAAGCGACCGTGGAGGGCGCATTTTGTATCCAAGTGGGCCGGGACCGTGGGCTGCTAGGGTTGGCTCGCGATGACCACCGCCCCCTCAGAGCCGCTGCCCCAGCGTCTCGCTGCAATCCGCGAGCAGCTCAAACTGCTGGCGGACTATCTTTGACCCGGCTGGGCTGAGCGAGCGCGCTGAGGCGCTCGAGACGGAGATGGGGGCGCCCGGCTTCTGGGACAACCCGGAGCGCGCAGGTCTCCTCAGCGCGGACCACGCCCGGACGTCCCGGCGTCTGCAGGTGTTCCGCTCGCTCGAGCGGGACATCGACGATCTCGGCGCGCTCGCCGAGCTGGCCGAGGAGGATCCCGAGATCGCCGGCGAGTTCGAGGAGCAGCTGGTCGCCGTCGAGCAGCGGCTCGAGGAGCTCGAGGAGCAGCGGCTGTTCTCGGGCCGCTACGACTCCGGTGATGCACTCGTCACGATCAACGCCGGCGCGGGCGGCACCGATGCCCAGGATTGGGCCGAGATGGTCCTGCGGATGGAGATGCGCTGGGCCGAGAAGCGCGGCTTCGGCGTCGATCTGCTCGAGGTGTCCCCCGGTGAGGAGGCGGGTATCAAGTCGGCGACGTTCCGCGTCAAGGGCGAGAACGCGTACGGGCTGTACGGGAGCGAGAAGGGCGTGCATCGGCTCGTCCGCCTGTCGCCGTTCGATTCCGCCAACCGCCGCCAGACGAGCTTCGCCGGGGTCGAGGTCTCGCCCGTCGTCGAGGACATCTCGGAGGTCGAGATCGACGAGGACGACCTGCAGATCGACACCTACCGCGCCAGCGGTGCCGGCGGCCAGCACGTCAACAAGACCGACTCGGCGGTCCGGATCACGCACCGCCCGACCGGGATCGTCGTCCAGTGCCAGAACGAGCGCTCGCAGTCCTCGAACAAGGCCGAGGCGATGGCGATGCTGCGCTCGAAGCTGCTCGAGCTGGAGGAGCGCAAGCGCCGCGAGGAGATCGCGCGTGAGAAGGGCGAGGCGCAGGACGTCAACTTCGGCTCGCAGATCCGCTCCTACGTCCTGCACCCGTACACGATGGTCAAGGACCACCGCACGGACTTCGAGATGGGCGACATCAACCGCGTGCTCGACGGGGACCTCGACGGATTCGTTCGGGCGTACCTGCTGAGGGCCGCGAATGCCGGCTGACGCGGGCGGGAGCGCCCCCGGCGGGCGCCCGCTGATCGAGCAGCCGACGACCCCCTATCTGGAGGCGGTGACCGCGTACGGCTTTCGCGGCTCGACCCGTTTTCACGTCCCGGGGCACAAGGGCGGTGGCGGCGCCGACCCCGGCCTGCTCACGGCGCTCGGCGAGAACACGCTGCTGCTCGACCTGCCGCAGGACATCGAGGGGATCGATGCGGGGCCGTCACCGACGCCGTTCGAGCGCGCCGAGCGGATCGCCGCCGATGCATACGGCGCCGCCCGGAGCTGGTTCCTGACCAACGGCGCGACGCAGGGCAATCACGCGCTCTGCCTCGCGCTCGCCTCGCTCGGGACGCGGATCGTGCTGCAGCGTAACTCGCACGCGAGCCTGATCGACGGCCTCGTGCTGTCGGGCGGGCTGCCCACGTTCGTCTCGCCCGAATACGACGAGGAGCTTGGGATGGCGCACGGCGTCACCCCGGAGGCGCTCGCGGATGCGCTCGAGCGAACGCCCGAGGCGCGCGCCGCGTTCCTCGTCTCCCCGACCTACTACGGGATGGCGGCGGACGTCGGCGGTTGCGCCGAGGTCGCCCACGCGATGGGGGTGCCGCTCGTCGTCGACTGCGCCTGGGGCGCGCACTTCGGCTTCCACTCGCGCCTGCCCGAGAACCCGCTCCGGCTCGGCGCGGACGCGATGCTCGCCTCGACCCACAAGATCGTCGGCAGCCTCACCCAGTCGGCGATGCTGCACGTCTCCGACAGCGGCCGGGTCGATTCCGACGCGGTCGCGCGCGCCGTCAGGCTGGTGCGCTCGACGAGCCCGAGCGCGCTGCTGATGGCCTCGCTCGACGCCTCGCGCCGCCTGCTGGCGGTGCACGGCGAGGCGCTGCTCGAGCGCACGCTGCGCGGCGCGGCGCAGGCGCGGGCCGTGATCAGCGCGATCCCGGGCTGCGAGATCGTGGGGGAGCGCTTCGTCGGCCGCCCCGGGATCGCCGGCTGGGATCCGCTGCGGATCGTCGTCGACGTGCGCGGCACCGGCTGCGCCGGCTACGAGGTCGCCGCAGCGCTCCGGGCCTCGTATGACACGCACGTCGAGCTCGCCACGCACGCGACGATCGTGCTCGTGCTCGGCATCGCCCAGCCGCTCGAGTCACTGGACCGTGTCGCGCACGACCTCGGCGAGACCGTGCGCCGGATCTCGCGCGGTGACCTGGGCCCGCCGATCGCCGTCGTGCGGCCGCCGGCGACGCAGGCGAGCGAGACGGCGGTCTCCCCGCGGGACGCCTTTCTCGGCCGCAGCGAGGCCGTCGCGGTCGATCTCGCGGTCGGCCGGATCTCCTGCGAGGCGGTGGCCGGCTACCCCCCGGGAATCCCGACGCTGCTGCCGGGCGAGCGGGTCACTCGGGAGGTCGTCGACTACCTCCGCGAGCTGACCGCGGCCGGCGCCCGGCTGCACGGGGCAGCCGATCCGACGTTTGCGACCGTTAGGGTGATGGTGGAATGAGCAGTACAGATAGCGTGAGGCATTCATCCCGGCATTCGCGACGGATCTGGCGCGGCGCCGCGATGCTGACCGTCGCCTGCGCGGCGGGGACCGGCACGGCGCTGCTCGCGGCCGCGGGAACGGCCGGTGCCGGCACCACGGTCCAGGTCCAGGCGTTCACGGTGCCGGCCGCGGCGTACGCGCTGCCGCTTGCCTCGCCCGCGATGCCGATGGCCCTCGACCCGAGCGGCCAGGGCGAATGGTTCCTCGTCAGCGGCGCCGCGGGGGGGACACTGCTCGACGAGCCGGCCGCCGGTGGGACGCCGAGCGTCGTGTCGACAGGGCTCGACGACAACAGCGGCAAAGCCGCGTATCTGAGCCTCGTCGCCACAGGAGGGTCGCTCGCCTATGCCTGGTCTGTGGCGGATGGCTACCAGGTGCTCGGGCTGACGAGCAGCGGCAGTGCGATCCAGCTCTCGGGCGCCGTCAAGGTGCTGTACGACTCGTTCAAGCCCGATGCGAAGGACATCACGGCGGACACCAGCGGAAACCTGTTCATCCCGGACAACGCGGGTGGGGACATCACCCGAGCGAACTTCTCGCACCTCAACGGCAGCCAATGGCAGCTGCCGAGCTCGTTCACGACGCCGAAGCCCGACGCGGTCGTTTTCGCCGGCGGGCTCGTCTGGTTCTCGACCGACTCGGGGCAGCTCGGATCCGTCAGCCCCTCGTCGACGGCCAGCGATACCAATGGACCATATTCCGGAGTCACGGTCAACGGCAACGGGCACACGCTCGCCGCCGGGCCCGACGGCAACCTGTGGGCGGTCAGCGGCGGCCCGAGCGGATCCGGCGGCAGCGCAATCGTCAAGATCGCTCCGAGCTCAGGCAGCGTCCTGGCGACCTACACGGCCGGGCTTCCGGCCAATCCGCAGATCAGTGCGATCACCGCGGGACCCGACGGCAACATCTGGTTCACGGAGTCGGGCGCCAACGAGATCGGACAGCTGAACATCGCCTCCGGCGCGATCACGAACTTCCCGCTGCCGGCCGGCTACCAGCTCCTGGCGCCCGGCGCCGGCGTGATCGCGCCTGGGTCGTCGTCGAGCGGCACGCTCTTCTTTGCGGCGCAGAGCGGTGGAGCTCCCGCGATCGGGCTGATTTCGCTGGCGACCACGGCGGGCACCACTTCGGGGACGACGACGACCGCGACGACGACCACGACGACGACGACCACGACGACCCCCACCTCGACCCAGCACGCCACAGGTCGGGTCTCGGTCGCAAGCAAGGCCGCCGTCACCGGCAACGGCGTCGCGTCGGTCAAGCTCTCATGCAAGGGCGGGCCGTGCACGGGCAGACTCTCGCTGCTGCTGATCCGCAAACAGAAGGTTCGCGTCCGTCACAAGCTCGTCACGAAGAGGCAGACGCTGACGATCGGCTCCGCTTCGTTCAAGCTCGCGGCAAGCCGCTCGGAAACCCTCAAGATCAAGCTCACCCGCACCGGCCGGCTGGCGACGGCGGCCGCCTCCGGCGGGGGCCTGTCGGTGACGGCCAAGGTCCGGCCGTCGAGCGGCAAGTCGCGGTCCTCGAGCGTCTCGCTCGTCGAGTCCCATCGCGCTCGCTGACCGCGCGACTATCCTACGGCCCCACATGCATGCCCCCGCTGAGATCGAGGAGATCGTCGCGCGCGCGCTGGCGGAGGATGTCGGCGGCGGCGACGTGACGACGGAGGCGACCGTGCCGCTCGGCCTCGAGGCTCGCGCTGTGATCACCCAGAAGGCGCCCGGCGTCATCTATGGCGTCGCGCTCGCCGAGGCGACGTTCACCGCGGTCGATCGCGACGCCCGGTTCGAACGCCTGTGCGCGGAGGCGGAGTGGCGCGACGGCGGCCCCGTGCTCGCGGTGCGGGCGTCGGCGCGCGGGATCCTGACCGCGGAGCGGACTGCGCTCAACTTCCTCCAGCATCTGTCGGGGGTCGCGACGATGACGGCGCGGTGCGTCCGCGAGACGCGAGCGACGCGGGCCCGGATCCTCGACACCCGCAAGACGACGCCGGGCCTGCGGACGCTGGAGAAGGCAGCGGTGCGGGCCGGCGGGGGCACCAATTACCGAGCCGGGCTGTATGACGCGATCCTGATCAAGGAGAACCACGCGGCGATCGCGGGCGGGGTCGGGGATGCGGTGCGGAGCGCCCGGGCGCACGCTCCGGGGCTCGCGCTCGAAGTCGAGTGCAGCACCCTGGCGGAGGTCGATCAGGCGCTCGCGGCCGGCGTCGGCCTCGCCGGCTTCAGGATCCTGCTCGACAACATGACGCCCGCGCGCCTGCGCGAGGCCGTCACGCACGTCGCCGGCCGCGCGACGACGGAGGCGAGCGGCGGCTTCACGCTCGCGACGATCGGGGAGGTCGCCGCGACCGGCGTAGACTTCATCTCAGTCGGAGCGCTCACGCACAGCGCCCCCGCCCTCGACCTCTCGCTGCTCCTCACCCCGGTCCCATGAACCTTCCCGTCGTCGGCGCGCACGGCGCGCCGCTGCTGCTCGAGAACATCCCGGCCCTCCAGGCCGAGGTCAAGGCGCTCGCCGCCGATCGCGGCGCCGTCATCCTCGCCCACAACTACCAGCTTCCCGAAATCCAGGACATCGCCGATTACGTGGGCGACTCACTCGGCCTGTCGCGGCAGGCCGCCCGCGTCGACGCCGACACGATCGTCTTCTGCGGCGTGCACTTCATGGCCGAGACGGCCTCGATCCTGTGCCCCGAGAAGACCGTCCTGATCCCCGATCCCGATGCCGGCTGCTCGCTCGCGGACTCGATCACCGCCGAGCAGTTGATCGCGTGGAAGGCACGATTCGCGCCCGCCCGCCCGGTCGTCGTCATGTATGTCAACACGACGGCGGCGGTCAAGGCGGAGACGGACTACTGCTGCACGTCGGCGAACGCGGTCGACGTCGTCGCGCACATCCTGCGCGAGCACGGCCCCGACACGGAGATCCTGTTCGGGCCCGACATGTGGCTCGGCGCCTACGTCGAGCGCACGCTCGGCGTCAAGCTGCGCGTCTGGGATGGCGAGTGCCACGTGCACGCGGGCATCCGCCCGGCGGACATCGCGACGCTGCGGTCGACGCATCTCGGCGCCGAGTTCCTGATCCATCCGGAGTGCGGCTGCACGACCAGCGTGATGGAGTACGTCGCCGCCGGCGACATCGACGCGACCGGCGTCCACATGCTGTCGACCGGCGGGATGCTCGGCTACGCCCACGCCCACGAGCACGAGGACGGCGCGGTCATCGTCGCAACCGAGACGGGGATGCTGCATCCGCTGCGCCGGGCCGCGCCGGACATCGACTTCATCGCCGCCAGCGAGGCGGCGTCGTGCCGTTTCATGAAGATGATCACCCTGCCGAAGCTGCGCGACGCGCTGCGCGACCTCGAGCACGAGGTCAAGGTGCCGACCGAACTGGCACGGCGTGCTCGTGTCGCGATCGACCGGATGATCGCTATCGGCTAGCTGGTGTCGGCCAGCAGGTCGATGCCCTGCCACACGGCCCGGCGGACCGCGGGCATCGACACGCATTTGCGGTCGAACTCAGCCCTCGTGTAGCAATGGACCTCGGCCGACGCGCCCATCTCGAGCCCGTCCCAGAGCGAGGACGCGACGTACACGCGCTCGAGCCACGGCAGCCCGTCGTAGGCCTCGGACACGAGCACGACGATGAACTCGGTGCCCCGCTCCCGCTGCGGCGGGGCGCCTTGCTCATCCGCGACGCGGGCACCACCGAGGAACGCGGCGTCGATCGGCCAGCGATCCCCGATTCTTCCCAGATAGCGCCGCAGCTCCGCCCGATTGAGGGCTGTGCTGACCTCCACACACTCATTCTCGCGGCTTCGACGGCGCATTGCCAGCGTGGCCGTCGCGACGCCGCTGCGGGCGAGCCTTCGCGCCGCCGCGCGACCGCACCGGACCGAGCACCGCGATCCGGCGGATCCGGGCCTGCGACGGGCGCGCCACGACCGCTGCGGTGTCCGCGACCGCCTCGGCGACGGCGACGGCAGCCGGGCTCGGCTGCTCGCGTGGCGCGCCCAGCGTCGTGAGCGCGATCACGATCCCCGCGAGCACGCTCGCCGCCCCGATCGCGTAGGCGAGATGGTCGCCCCCGACGATCGCCTGCGCGGTACCGGCGTGCGCTGCGATCAACGCTCGCGTGCGAGTCGCGGCGATCGTGCCGAGGATCGCGAGGCCGAGCGCGCCGCCGACCTGCTGCGAGAGGGTTGTGATCCCGGAGCCGAGCCCGGCATCCTCGACGGGCACGTCGGCCATCGCGATCGTCATCAGGGGCATGAACGCGCTCCCGACGCCGAGGCCGATTGCGAGAAAGCCGAGGAACAGCGTCGGGAAGAACGGAGTCTGCGGACCCGTGCCCGTCAGCAGCGCGAGGCCGGCGATCACGGTGCTGAGGCCGCCGACGAGCACCGTCCGGGCGCCGAAGCGCCTGACGAGCTTCGCGGTGGTCCCGAGCGACAGGGCGGCGACACTCAGCGTCCACGGCAGGAACGACAGTCCAGCCTGGATCGCGCTGTAGTGGCGGACTCGCTCGAGGTAGATCGGGCCGAGGAAGAACGTCGAGTACATGCCCGTGACGAGCAGGCCGCGGACGAGGTTGCCGGCGACGAGCCCACGCAGGCGCAGGATCCTGGGTGGCAGGATCGGATCGCTGACGCGCGACTCGACGGCCACGAAGGCGGCCATCAGCACCGTGGCGACCGTCGCCGAGCCCAGCACCTGCAGCGAGCCGAGGCCGTGCGTCGTGATCTCGACGATCCCGTAGACCGCGATCATCAGAGCCGAGGTCACGAGCAGCGAACCGAGGTAGTCGACGTGCCGTCCCGGCTGCAGGCCGCCGTCGCGCGCGATCAGGATTCGGCCGAGGGTGGCCGTGACGAGGCCGATCGGGAGGTTGATGAAGAGGATCCAGTGCCAGCTGAGCGCTTCGGTGAGCGCCCCTCCGGCGAGCAGCCCCAGCGAGCCGCCCGCGACTGCGGTGAACACGTAGGCGCTCATCGCCCGGGCGCGGTCCTCGGGCTCCGGGAACTCGGTCACGATGATCGCCAGGATCACCGATGCCTGCATCGCGGCGCCGACGCCCTGAATGGCCCGTGCAGCGATCAGGAGCGCCTGGCTCGGGGCGATCCCGCAGAGCGCGGATGCCGCGGTGAACACGATCAGCCCGCTGATGAACAGGCGCTTGCGGCCGATCAGGTCGCTCAGCCGTCCGGCGAGCAGAAGCAGGCTGCCGAACGTGACCAGGAACGCGTTGACGACCCAGGTGAGGTCGCCCTGGCTGAAGTGGAGATCGTGCTGGATCGACGGGAGCGCGACGTTCACGACGGTCACATCGAGCGTCAGCATCAGCTGCGCGAGGCAGACGGCCGCGAGCACCAGCCAGCGACGCGTTCCAGCTGCTCGCAGCGTGGAAGAGAGGGAGGTCATCTGTCTCCGAGGGTTGGAGGAGGGTGGTAAACTGGAGGACACCTCCAGTAGTAAGCGGAGGTTGCCTCCGGTAAATCGAATAGTAGCGGAGGCTCCCTCCGGTTCGCAAGGATTCGAAGGTTCGATCGATGACCACGGTCAGCACCCCACCCGCGCAGGCAGGGCCGGAGCGTGCTGAACCGGCGAGCGTGGACGCGGGCGCCGGGTTCGAGCCGGGCTCGTTCGTCCGCCGGCCGAAGCGCGCCGATGCGCGCCGCAACTACGACAAGGTGGTGACGGCGGCACGTGAGGCGTTCGCCGAGCGGGGCACGTCGACCTCGCTCGAGGAGATCGCCAGGCGCGCCGAGGTCGGGATCGGGACGCTCTATCGCAACTTTCCCAACCGCCAGTCGCTGCTCGAAGCGGTGTACGTCGGTGAGCTCGAGGACGTCTGCCGGCAGGCTGCCGAGTTCGAGCCGGCCGAGCCGTTCGAGGCATTGCGAGGCTGGCTGCACCGGGTCGCCGGCTACCTTGCGACCAAGCAGGCGCTCGCCCAGGAGCTGCTCGACTACATCGAGCGCGAGGCGCCGCTGTTCCGCACCTGCCGGAGCGCCCTGTTCGCCGCCGGCGAGCCGCTGCTCGTTCGGGCTCAGGACGCGGGCGCGGTCCGTCGCGACACGACCATCGCCGAGGTGATCCAGCTCGTCGGGGGGATCGCAAAGATCGTCACGCCCGATCCGGGCCAGATCGAGCACCTGCTTGACATCGCGATCGACGGCCTGCGGGCGAGGCCGTAGCCCCACCCGCGGATGCGCAACGCGAGCGCAGAGGCGTCCGCCCGGGTGGATGGGCGTTACGAGGTGCGAGTGCTGGAGCCGTCGCCGCCCGCCGTCGCCGTCGGCCCCTGGTTCGCCGATGATCCCGTTGCGCGCGGACAGGCCGACTCCGGTCTGCGCGTGGTCTCGCCCGTCAGCGGCGGCGACCTGCGCTGGTCGGAGCTCGCCGCGGCCGACGCCGAGCTCGCCGCATGGTGCTCCGAGCGGTGGCTCGCCGCCTACCCGCGTCTCGGGCGGGCACCCGCGGCGCTCGCCCCCACCAGGAGCGCTCTGCACCGCCTGGCCGAGGCCGTGATCTCCCCGGCTCGCGAGGCGGCCAACGGCAAGATCGGCCTGCGTTACACGCTCGGAGGCTTCGGCACCCCGTTCTTCGGCCTGGACGCGCAGCTCCGCGTCGAGGGCGCCACGCTCGTCGTGCAGGATCGCGAGGGCGCTCGGCGGGCGCCGATCACGAGCCTCGCGGCGGCGGCCAGGGCCGTCGGCGAGCTGCTGCCGCCCAGCGGCCTCGAGTTCGAGTCAGATCCGCTCGACGTCGATCCGGAGGCGGCGAGCTTCATCGGCCAGTGGTTCGGCTTCGCGGCGTCCGTGCTCGAGCAGCTTCGTGCCGAAGCCGCTCCCGAGCACCAGCCGTCGCGCGTACAGCTGTGGCCCGAGCACTTCGACATGGCCGTCGAGCTCGGCGACCCCGAAGGCGGCAGGCGGGCCGCCTACGGGCTCTCACCGGGCGATGACAGCCACTCGGAGCCGTACGTGTACGTGGCGCCATGGGTCGCTCCGGAGCCCGGGGAGCTTTGGCAGGCGACTACCTTCAGCGGTGCCGAGCTCCCGTTCCCCGCGCTGCTCGCCGCCTCCGACCAGCGCGCCGCGGTGCTCGACTTTCTGCGGATCCGCGCGGCCGCGCTCGAAGCGCCGTCGGCCTGAGCCGCCGTCGGGCGCCGCCCGCCCGAGCTCAGTAGCCCGCGATCGCCCCGACCAGCTTGCCCAGCTGGGCGATCGACTGCCAATTCGAAGGCCCGTCGATCATCACGGCGAAGGCGAGCGTGTGGCCGTCGGCCGCGGCACAGTAGCCGGCCAGGTTGGTGACATCGGTGAGCGTGCCGGTCTTCGCCTCGCAGCGACCACGGGCGTCGGTCCCCAGACCGATGCCGGCCACAGTTCCCGTCTCCCCGACGACCGGGAGCGATGCCTGCACGATCGCGCCGTCGGCGGTGCCCCGCAACTCGCGGAGCAGCGTGATCACCTCCGCCGGCGTCGAGCGGTCCTCCTTGTCGAGCCCGGAGCCGTCGAACACGACGGGGTGGAGCCCGTAGCGCTCGGCGATCACCTGGCGGATCTGGGCGGCCCCGGCGGCGAGCGTGCCCTCGCCCGCGAAGCGGTATCCGAGCTGCTTGGTGAGAAGGTCCGCGAACAGGTCGTCCGACGGCACGTCCATCAGCTTCAGGAGCACGCTCATCGGAGGCGAGGAGACGGTCGCGAGGGGCTGGGCGCCGGCTGGGGTCGTGCCTGAGGCGCCCGAGGCGAACAGGCCGATGCCCTCGCTGCGGGCGGTCAGCGCGACCTCGTTTGCGGCGAACGTCGCCGGGGTGTAGCCCTTGGCGGTCGCGCCGTGGTCGTAGACGAGCGCGCTGAGCTCGCCCCCATAGTCCGGGGTGTCAGGCTGGTTCGAGGTGGCCGGGCCGCCGCGATCGTCGTCGAAGCGGGACTCGTCAGCGATCAGGTAGCCGGCCACCCGCCGGATTCCGTCGGTGCGCAGCTGGGCGACGAGCTGTGCGGCGGTCGGGCCGGCGCCGCCGTAGTAGATCCGGTTGAACGTGCCGTCGCCGAAGGTTGGATCGCCGTCGCCCCGCAGATACAGGTCGCCATGCCAGATCCCGCCCGGCCGCAGGCCGCCGACGCCGAAGATCGTCGTCTGCAGGCGGGCGTCGGCACCGAGCAGGTCGAGCACGGCGACCGACGTGTAGAGCTTCTCGACGGAGGCCGGCGCCCGCGCGACATCGGGACCCCGCGCGAACAGGACCTGCCCCGTGTCGAGGTCCTCGACGAGCACGCCGATCTGGGAGCCGAGCGGGACGAGCCCGTGCAGGAGGAGCGCCTGCAGGTGTCGCAGCTCCGGAGTGCGGATGTTCGCGGTCGCGCGAGCCGGATGCGCGACCGCGCGCGAGCGGCCGGCGCGCCTCGGCGCCGCACTGCCCGCGCCGCCGCCGAGCGCCGCGACGAGCACGATCAGCAGCACGGCGACGACGGCCGCCGGCAGCCACGACATCCGTTCAGGCCGATTCAAGCTCCTGCACCGTGTGCGGCCCGACGCAGGCGACTGCCGGTTCGTCGGCGACGCCGCGGGCGATCTCTCTGACCTCGTCGTAACTGACCGCGTCGAGGCGCTCGATCACGGCATCGGGATCGACGTCCTCGTGGAAGACGATCGCCTGCTGGGCGGCCTGCCGGGCGATCGCGTTCGTGTTCTCGAACGCGATCGCGCGGGCGCCCGCCGCATACGCACGCGCGCGCTCCACCTCCGCCTCCGTGGGGCCCTGGTCGCGCAGTTCGGAGACGATCTCGCGCATCCTGCGGTACGCCTCCAGGCATTTGCTCGAGTCCAGGCCGGCGCTGAGCTGGAGTACCGGGACATCGGCGTAGACATGCGGATAGGAGCTGACCGAGTACGCCAGGCCACGCTGCTCGCGGATCTCGTCGAACAGCCGCGAGCCCATCGAGCCCCCGAGCAGCGTCGAGTAGATCACGAGCGCGGCCCGCTGCTGCGGGGCGCTGACGTCGACGGCCGGGCGGTACGAGATCCGCAGGTGCGACTGGTTCGAATCCCGCTCGGTCACGAGCAGGCGCGGAGCAGGACCCGGAGCGGGCTCGAACGGTGGCGGCACCGCGGCCTCGGGGAAGCGCTCGAACAGGGCGTCGAGCTCGCCGTCGGCGGGCAGCGCGTCGAGGTTCCCGACCGCGAAGGCGGCGCCGCGGGCCGGCGACCAGCGCCGGCGGCGGAAGGCCAGGATCCCGTCGCGGGTGAACGTGCTCGAGAGATGCTCCGAGGTACCGAGAACGGGGCGGCCGAGCGGATGCTCGCCGAAGACCGCGGCGTCGATCAGATGCTCGGCGACCATCGACGGCTGGTCGTTCGCCCGCGCGATCTCCTGGACCACGACCCCGCGCTCGCGATCGAGCTCCTCGGGGTCGATCCGGGCCCTTCCGACGAAGTCGGTCAGCAGGTCGGCGGCCTCCATCGCCTTCGTCGAGCGTGCGGTGATGTGGAACGCGACCAGGTCGTGGCTGGTGTACGCGTTGAGGACGGCGCCGTTGCGCTCCGCCGCCTCGTTCACATCGCGGTACGTCGGGTACTTCTCGCCGCCCTTGAAGACGAGGTGCTCGAGGAAATGAGCCATCCCGTTCTCTTCGGGCAGCTCGGTCCGCGCGCCCGCGTCGAAGGCGACGAGCAGCGTGATCGAACGCGTGCCCGGTACGGCGATCCGATGCAACGGAAGGCCGTTGCGCAGCAGCGATGTCGAGATCTGAGCCATCGACCCGACAAGGTAGCGGCCGGGGCCCGGGAAGCGAAAAACAAAGGCCGCGGAAGCGGCCGTCCAGATAAATTGTTCTCAAATCCCCTGCAAATCGACTTGCAGGGGATCGTTCAGAACTCCCGCAGGCGGGAACGGGCGCTAGTCTGGCTCGCACCCTATGGCTCACTCAGACTCACAACAGAGGGCTGGCCGGCGAGTAGCGCGGGCGGCCAACATACAGCTGAAGCGGTCGGCCTCCGAGCCGGCGGGTCACCGTCCGGTGATCGAGTTCCGCGGTGTCACGCAGCGCTACGCGAGCGGCGACATCGGCCTCGATCAGGCGACCTTCTCGGTCGATCGGGAGGAGTTCGTGTTCCTCGTCGGCTCGACCGGATCGGGCAAATCGACCGTCATGCGCCTGCTGATCAAGGAGCTCGAGCCGAACGCCGGCACGATCAGGGTGGCCGGCAAGGACCTCGCCAGCATCAGCCGCCGCCGCGTCCCCTACTACCGGCGCAACATCGGCGTCGTCTTTCAGGATTACAAGCTGCTCCCGAACCGGACCGTGTACGACAACGTCGCGTACGCGCTCCAGGTCACGGGCGGCGCGCGCAAGGAGATCCGCGCGAAGGTGCCGGACGTCCTGCGTCTGACCGGGCTCTCGACGAAGCTGCACAACTATCCCGACCAGCTCTCCGGCGGCGAGCAGCAGCGCGTCTCGATCGCGCGCGCGTTCGTCAACCACCCGCCGCTGCTGCTGTGCGACGAGCCGACGGGGAACCTCGA
Organism: uncultured Solirubrobacterales bacterium; assembly: GCA_963705995.1. Classification (GTDB taxonomy): domain Bacteria; phylum Actinomycetota; class Thermoleophilia; order Solirubrobacterales; family Solirubrobacteraceae; genus Palsa-465. The sequence goes on along the minus strand of CAVPLN010000035.1, from coordinate 141,123 downwards.
TCCCGATACGAGCATCGACATCATGCGCCTGCTCTACCGGATCAACCGGACAGGCACGACCGTGCTCGTCGCCTCCCACGACAAGTCGATGGTCGACCGCATGCGCCGTCGCGTGCTCGAGCTCTCGCGCGGGCGGATCGTCCGTGACGAGGCGACCGGCCTGTACGCGCGTGACGAGACCACGCGCGAGTTCGCGCAGCGGCTGCGCTCGACCGGCGAGAGGCCGGCCGGCGTATGAGGTTCCACTTCTTCGTCAAGGAGGCGCTGCGGGCGATGCGCCGCAACGCCGCCCCGACTTTTGCTGCGCTCGCGACGGTGATCGTCACGCTGGTGGTCGTCGGCGTGTTCGTCCCGATCGTGCAGGCGACCCAGGGGGCCGCCAACAGCGTCGCCCACCGGGTACTCGTCGACGTCTACATGAAGGCGAACGCGACCCACGCCGACGACGCGCGCGTGCAGCGCGAGCTGCTCGCGATCCCGCACGTCCAGCGGGTCGTGTTCGAGTCCAAGCAGCAGGCGTGGGAACAGCAGTCCAAGCAGGACCCGGCCGCGTTCGCGCTGCTGTCGTCCAACCCCCTGCCGGACACCTTCCACGTCTACCCGGACAACCCGGCCAACGTCCTCGCGATCCGGAGCGCGATCGGCACGGGCGGCAGCTCGCAGCTGCTCGACCCGGCGATCGCGACCGTCTCCAACCACACCGACGACACCAGGAAGCTGCTCGAGGTCACGAACCTCGTGACGATCACGGCCGCGCTGCTCGCGGCGCTGCTGACGATCGCCTCGGTGCTCCTGATCGCCAACACGATCCGGCTGTCCCTCTATGCCCGGCGCCGCGAGGTTGAGGTGATGAAGCTCGTCGGTGCGACCGACTGGTTCATCCGCTGGCCGTTCGTGATCGAGGGGACGATCGTCGGCGCGGTCGGCGCCCTGCTCGCGATCGCCGTGCTGGCGCTGACGAAGATCGCGCTGCTCGACCCGCTCGTCGGCCGCTGGACGCTGATCGCGGCGCCGCGGACGATCCCGTTCGTGCCGCTGATGCTGGTCCTGATGGCAGCGGGCGTGGCCGTCTCGGCGGTCGGCTCCGGCCTCTCGCTGCGGCGCTTCCTGCGCGTCTGAGCTGAGCTCGGAGGCTGGGGCGGGAAGGGCCCGCCCCAGCTACCCTCCGAATTCGGATGTTCTCCTCACCGGCACGGTCTCGCAAGCTCTGGCCGCTGGCGCTCGCGGTGATCGTGATCCTGATCGCCGGCGTCTGGCTCGGCGGGCACCCGGGGTGGATCCCGTCGTCGCTGCGCAGCGCCTTCGCGCCGCAGTCCTCGAACGAGCAGCAGGTGCAGAACGTCCTCGGGCTGATCAGCAAGGACTACTACCGCAAGGTCAACACCCAGCAACTCGTCAACGTCGGGCTCGAGCAGGCGGTCGCGAGCCTGAACGACCCGTACTCGCACTACTACCCGCCCGGTGATCTGGGCACGTTCACGACCGAGACCCAGGGCGAGACACGACAGCGGGATCGGCGTCGATGTCAACCAGACGGCACGCGGGCTCCTGCTCGTCGAGGTGTTCCCAGGATCGCCGGCGGCCGGCGCGGGGCTGCAGCCGGGCGACGTGATCACGGCCGTCGACGGCAGGAAGCTCGCAGGCCTGCCGCTCGACAGGCAATCCGGTCTGGTGTCCGGCAAGGCCGGCACCGAGGTGCACGCTCGCCGTGCATGCGCAAGGGTCGCACGCGGAGTCGTGCACGGTCAAGCGCGCCGAAATCGTCGTTCCCGTCGCCTACTCGGACGATCCTCGACGACCACGGCACCAAGCTCGGGTATCTCGAGTTCATGCAGGGTTTCACCGAGGGCTCGGCCGCCGAGTTGCGCGCGCAGGTCCAGAAGGTCCTGCGCGAGGGAGCGCGCGGCCTGATCCTCGACCTGCGCGACAACCCCGGCGGCCTGCTGACGCAGGCGATCGGGGTCGCGAGCATCTTCATCCAGGACGGCACGATCGTCACCACGCGCGGGCGCAACCAGCCGACGATCCCCTACTTCGCGCAGGGCGACGCGATCGCGCCGGCAGCTCCCGATGGTGGTGCTCGTCAACCGTTACACGGCCTCCTCGGCAGAGATCGTGACGGCGGCGCTGCAGGATCACGGCCGGGCCAAGGTGATCGGCACCCGGACGTATGGAAAGGGCGTCTTCCAGGAGACGCAGACGCTCCCGAACGGGGGCCTGCTCGACATCACGGTCGGAGAGTTCTTCACCCCGGACGGGACGAACCTCGGAGGCAAGGGCGTCGCGTCCGGCCAGTCGGTCGCGCGCGGCCCTGGGATCAAGCCGAACGTCTACGTGTATGACAACCCGAACGCTCCCGGGCTGAAGGTGGTGCAGGTCGGCGAGCGGGTGCTCGCGGGCGAGTTGCGGTGAGCCCCACCGCGTCGCGGCCGGGCGCCGCCCCCGGCTTGCGGGCCGGGGCGGCGGTTGTCGCGGTCATCCAGAAGCGCGGGAAGTTCCTCGTCGCCGAGCCCTTCTTCGGCCCCGGTCCTCGGTTCGCCGTCAGTCGCGACACGCGCTACGACGTCGGCGATCTCGTCGCCGTCTCCGCCGGGCACCCCGGGCGTGGCGGGCGCGGCGGCGGGCGGGCGCGGGTCCAGCGCCGGATCGGACGGCCCGACGTGGCCCGCGACGTGATCGAGGCGCTGATGGTCGATCGCGGGCTGGCGCGGCAGTTCGATCCGGCGGTGGCGCGTGCCGCGAGGCTCGCGGCACAGGAGCCGGTGTCGGTGGCCGGCGCGGACGGCGGCGCCGTCCGCCGCGACCTGCGGGCGCTGCCGACGTTCACGATCGATCCGACCCGCGCCAAGGACTTCGATGACGCGATCTCGTGTGAGCCGCTCGCCGGCGACGGCTGGCGCGTGTGGGTGCACATCGCCGATGTGAGCGGCTATGTCCCGCCGCGCTCGGCGGTCGATCGCGAGGCGCTGCGGCGGGGAACGAGCGTGTACGTGCCCGGCGCAGTCGAGCCGATGCTTCCGCCCGAGCTCTCGAACGGCGCCTGCTCGCTCGCCCCCGGTCAGGATCGCCGAGCCGTCACGGTCGAGCTCGTCGTCAGCGGGGAGCAGGTCGCCTCCGCCTCGTTCGCGCGCACGCTGATCCGCTCCGACGAGCGGCTCACCTACGAGCAGGTCGATGAGATCTTCGCGGGGCGCGAGCGCGCCGCCGAGCCGTGCGGGGCGGCGCTCGCCGGCGCGCGCGCGGCCGCCCAGGCGCTCGGGCGCCGGCGCGAGCAGCAGGGGGCGCTCGTGCTCGAGTCGCTTGAGCCGGAGTTCGCCTTCGACCGCGCGGGCCACGTCACCGGCTTCTCCCCGTCGGTGCAGACCGAGTCGCACCGGCTGATCGAGCATCTGATGATCGCGGCCAACGAGCAGGTCGCCCGCTTCCTCGAGGCGCGGCGGGTGCCGGCGCTGTACCGGGTGCACGAGCGCCCGGAGGCGACCGCCGTCGAGCGGCTGCTCGACCAGCTCGCCTCGCTTGGGGTGCCGACGCCCCCGGCGCCGGCCGGGCCGCTGACGCCGCAGCAGGCGGCCGAGCTCGTGGGGGAGGCCTCGCAGCTCGTCGCCGCCTGGGTGCAGCGCCACGGCGGCCGTGGCGGGCGCGCACTCGGCCGGCTCGTGCTCAGGTCGCTCAAGCAGGCGCATTACGAGCAGCGCAATCGCGGTCACGCCGGGCTGTCGCTGCACTCCTACTGTCACTTCACGTCGCCGATCCGGCGCTATCCGGACCTGATCTGCCATCGCGCGCTGCTCTCGGCGGTGTCGGGCGACGAACCCGTGCCGGAGTCTGCATTCGTCGCGTCGGCCGGCCCGCTCTGCTCCGAGCGGGAGCGGGCGGCGATGCTGATCGAGCGCGACGCCGACGACATCGCCCGTTGCTTCCTGCTCGAGCGCCGGCTGTTCGAGGCCGCGGGCGGGCCGGCCGGGGCCGTGTTCGAGGGGGAGATCGTCGGCGTCATCGGCGCCGGGGCGTTTGTGGCGTTCGGCGAGAACGGCGCCTACGAGGGCCTGCTCCCGGTACGCAGGATGCGGGACGACTGGTGGGAGCTGAACGAGCAGGAGACGGCGCTTGTCGGTGCCCGCAGCGGCACCTCGCTGCGGCTCGGCGACGCCGTCAGGGTGCGCGTCGACGGCATCGACGCGCACCGTGGCAGGGTCGACCTGATCCCCGTAGAGTCGGAGGGCTGATGGCGAAGGCAAAGCGTAAAGCCGCACCGGGTGACGTGGCGACGAACCGCCAGGCCTCCTACCGGTACCACCTGACCGAGCGATTCGAGTGCGGGCTGATCCTCACCGGCACCGAGGTCAAGTCACTCCGGGACGGGAAGGCCCAGCTGAAGGACGCCTACGCGACGATCCGCGACGGCGAGGTGTGGCTGATCGGCCTCTACATCGCGCCGTATCCGGCGGCGGCGCGCGACAACCACGAGCCCGAACGGCCGCGCAAGCTGCTGCTCCATCGCAGCGAGATCGAGCGGCTGGCCGTCAGCACGAAGGAGAAGGGGCTCACGCTCGTGCCGACGCGGATCTACTTCGCCGGCGGGCGGTCCCGCGCGAAGGTCGAGATCGCGCTCGCGCGCGGCAAGAACCTCTACGACAAGCGCGAGACGCTGCGCAAGCGCGACACGGTCCGCGAGATCCAGCGTGGGCTGCGCGAGTGGCGCGGTTGAGCGGCACGGGCGCCCGCGCCGCAGCTTCGCGGCGACTGTGGAATAGTTCGCCGTCCCCTTGGTCGGGAGTCGGGGGCGACGGGACGACTCGGGGCTCCCCTTTGCAATGCCGAATGCCCTAACACGCGCCACCGGATCCTCGCGGTCGCCCGGTCCACCGGGACGATCGTGCTGGCAACGTCGGCCGAGCTGACACGGACGGGGCTCGGGACATGGGGGCGCAGGCACGGACGGCGATCGCGAAGGTCAACCCTGAGGACGCGTGGACCCGGGCGAACATCGGCGAGGTCGTGCCCGAGCGGATGACTCCGTTCAGCTTCTCGGTCTGGTCGGAGCCGATGAACCGGCTGCTCGCGCTCAGCTTCCGCCACTTCGAGCTCGGCACCGACCGCTTCCAGTTCATCCGCTCCGAGGACGGCTGGTTGACATACAACGTCGGGGCGGTCAACCACCTGTCGAAGCTGATCGGGCTGCCGCCGATGGACGCCGCGGTCGGCTCAGCCTCGGGCCCCGCGCTCGCCGGCGGGGGCGTCGGCTGGTGGCGGCTGGTGCGCAACTGGCGCGGCCTGGTCCGCAGCGCCGCCGGTCAGAGGCGGCTCGGGCGCCGTTACGAGCAGGCACGCGCGCAGGCGGCTGAGATCGCCGCTCGGTACCGGGCCCGAGGGCAGCTGACGGGGGATCCCGCCAGGCTGATCGAACTGGCCTTCGAAGCGTACGCCGAGCTCGAGCCGTTCCTCTCGCTGTACGCCGACGCGACGGGCGCGGCGTTCTCCAACTACGTGCTGCTGGAGCGGGCTGCGGCGCGCCTGGCGCCGAGCGTCAACGCCCCGAGCCTGCTGCGCTCACCCGGGGTCGCGGTCACGGGAATCGCGGCCGAGCTGGCACGTGCCGCCAGGGAGCCGGGCGCCGTGCAGGGCGCCCCGGACGACGGCGAGGCCGACCTGAAGCGATTCCTGGACGAGTATGGCCATCGCGGCTGGCAGGAGCTCGAGCTCGCAAACCCGACGTGGAACTCGGATCCCGCGGCGGTGCAGCTGATCGCGGACCGCTACCGCACGACGGCGAGCATGAACCTCGCGCGAGGCGCGGCACCGGCTGACGACGCTCTGCTCCCGGCGGGCTGGCGCGGCAGGCTGCTGCACGAGCTCGCCGCGCGCGCCGGCGAGTACGCCGCGATCCGCGAGAACGTCAAGCACGAGTTCTACCGTCCGATCGACGCGATCCGCGGGCTTGTGCACAAGGCCGCCGAGCAGCTCGCCGCCGCCGGCGCGCTCGACGCGAGCGGCGACATGTTCTTCCTGACCTCGGATCAGCTGACCGATCTGCTGCGAGGCCCCGATTCCGGCTCACTTCGCGCGGCCGCCGCCGCCGGCCGCGCCGCCTGGGAGGCGCAGCGGGCCGCCGGGCGCGGTGGCGCCGGCGCCCAGGATCGTCGCCCCGCGCGCCTGCGCGGCGTGGGGGCGAGCGCCGGCGAGGCGACCGGGACCGCACGCGTGCTGCACGGGCCGGATCAGGCCGCCGTCCTCGAGCCGGGCGACATCCTCGTCGTCGACGCGCTCGACATCGGCTGGACTCCCGTGTTCGGGATCGTCGGTGGGATCGTCACGTCGATCGGCGGCGTGCTGACGCACGCGTGCACGGTCGCGCGCGAGCTGCGGGTGCCGGTCGTCGCCGGGGTGCCGAGGTGCCGTGAGCTGATCCGCACGGGCGACCGCCTGCGGATCGACGGTGCTGCGGGTGACGTCGAGCTGCTGATCGCGGCCGGTGCCGAGGCTCCGGGATCGGTTGGAGGGCGCTGAGGTGCCCGCCGCCAGGTCCTCGGGCGGGCGCAGGGTCGCCGTCGTCACCGGCGCCAGCGGATCGCTCGGACGCGCGATCAGCCTCGCGTTGGCCGCCGACGGCGTTGACGTCGTCGTTCACTACCACCGCAACGAGGCGGGCGCAACCGCGGTCGTCGACGCGATCCGGAAGCTCGGCGCCGCGGCGATCGCAATCGGCGCCGACATCAGGGAGGCGTCCGCCGCGGAGGGCCTGCTGCGTGCGGCCGAGGAGGAATTCGGCCAGATCGACGTGCTCGTCAACAACGCCGGAATCGTCCGCGACGAGCTGCTGTTCGAGATGGAGCCCGAGACCTGGTCGGCGGTGCTCGACCTCAACCTGACCGGCACCTTCAACTGCATCCACGCGGCGATCCCGGCGATGCTCGTGCGCCGCCGCGGCGTGATCGTCAACGTCTCGTCGGTGATCGGGTCGATCGGGTGGCCGGGGCAGAGCAACTACGCCGCCGCCAAGGCCGGGGTCAACGCGCTGACGCGGTGCGCGGCGATGGAGCTCGCCCGCTTCAACATCCGCGTGAACGCCGTCGCGCCCGGGGTGATCGAGAACGACCTCACCGAGCAGGTCCGCAGCCATTTCGGCGAGCGGCTCGAGCAGCTGATCCCGACGCGGCGGTTCGGGGGTCCCGAGGAGGTGGCCGATGTGGTCACCTTCCTCGCGTCCGATCGGGCGTCATACATCACCGGGGCGATCGTCGACGTGAACGGCGGGCTCGGGGTCGGGCTGCCGCTTGCCTAGAACGGTGCACGCAGTCATCTACAGCGAGGAGTGAACGGTGCAAGACAGTGAGCTGTTTGCCGTCGTACAGGAAGTTCTGAGCGAGTCGCTCGACGTCGAGCTCGCCAGCATCCGCCCGGAGACGCGCCTGATGGAGGACCTGGAGGCCGACTCGCTGGCGGTGATGGACATCGTCGTGCGCATGAACCGCCGTCTCGGGCTGAAGATCAGCATGCGCGAGCTGAAGTCGCGGCTCGAGGAGGCCGGCGGTGCGGCGGCCGGCCCCGCGCAGCTCGCCGCGCCGGACGGAACCGGGGGCGTCGACGGTGCCTCCGAGCTCGCTCGCCGCTTCGCCGAGATCGAGGACCGCCCGAGCATGCCCGAGGTGACCGTGCAGTTCGTCTGCGACTTCGTGGCCGAGGAGATGCGGGCGAACGTCCCCGGCTGATGCGACTGCTGCTGCTCGACCGGATCACCGAGCTGACACCGTGGCAGACGGCGACGGGCATCAAGCGCGTCGCCGCCTCCGAGGACTTTCTCCACCGTCGTGGCGACGGGCCGGCGGTGCTGCCCCCTGGACTGGTGCTCGAGTGCGCGTTCCAGGCTGCGGCCTGGCTGATCGTGATCTCCTCGGAGATGACGCTGCGACCGGCGGTGCTCACCGTCCGCGGCGTCCACTGGGAGGGACGCGTCGTCGCCGGTGACACGCTCGAGACGCACGTCGTCGTGCGGACCTACTCCGAGGACGCGGCCGAGGTGGCCGGCGAGGCCTTCGTCGACGGGAAGCGCGTGCTGAGCCTGGAGTCTGGGGTGTGCTCGCTGCTCGGTACGGCGCAGCTCGATCCGCCGGGCGCGGCCGAGTGGATGGCGGCGCAGCTGCTGCGAGGTGCCGGCCGGTGAGCGCGGCAGTGGCCGCGCGGGCCGGCGAGGGGACCGAGGCGGTGATCAGCGGTATCGGCATCGTCTCGCCGCTGGGTGCGGACGTCGAGAGCACGTGGTCGGAGCTGTGCCGCGGCAGGGGCGCGGTCGGGGGCGTGACACTGTTCGACGCGAGCGCGTTCCCGACGCGGATCAGCGCCGAGGTCACCGACTGGCGGCCCGACGCGGTCCCGCCGGAGTACGTCGGGACGCTCAACCGTGGCGCCCAGTTCGTGTTCGCCGCGGCGCTGCAGGCGCTCGACGACGCCGGTCTCGCGCTCGCAGACTGTGCCGGGGAGCGAATCGGCCTGGTGATCGGGCACAGCGGGTCGCGGATCGCGGTCGCGGACGCGATGCGGTTTGCGCGCGAGGGTCTGCAGGCGGCCGGCGAGCTCGTCGGGCCGATGCAGGCGCTGCAGATGAGCTACGACACCGCGGCCGCGGCGCTCGCGGCCCACCTCGGCGCCCACGGCCCGTGCATCTCGCTCAGCACCGCGTGCGCCTCGGGCGCGCAGGCGATCGGAATCGGGGCCCGGCTCGTGCGCGATCGCGTCGCCGATGTCGTGATCGCCGGCGGTGGCGACGCGATGATCAGCCCGCTTGATCTCCTCAGCTTCGGCGCTGTCGGGGCCCTGTCGGTGCGCAACGACGAGCCCGGGGCGGCCAGCCGCCCGTTCGACCGCGCCCGCGACGGATTCGTGCTCGGTGAGGGCGCCGCGATCGTCGTTCTCGAGCCGGCTGGGCGCGCCCTCGCGCGGCGCGGCCGCTGCTGGGCACGGGTGGCGGGCTACGGGTCCTCGCTCAACGCCTACCGGATCACCGATTCGCCGCCGGACGGCTCTGGGCAGCGGCTCGCGATCGAGCGCGCCCTTGCCGACGCGGGAATCGCCCCCGACGCCGTCGACTACATCAACGCCCATGGCACCTCGACGCCCGACGGCGACGTCAGCGAGGCGCGGGCGATCACGGCCGCGCTCGGCAGCGCCGCGGCGACCGTCCCGGTCAGCTCCACCAAGGGCGCGACCGGCCACCTGATCTCGGGCGCCGGCTCGATCGAAGCCTGCTTCTGCTGCCTGGCGATCCGCGACGGCGTCGTCCCGCCGACGCTCAACCTGACGGATCCCGATCCGGATTGCGAGCTGCGGCACGTCCGCGACAGCGCCGAGCCGCACCCGGTGCGCGTGGCCCTGACCAACTCGTTCGGGTTCGGCGGCACGAACGCGTCGCTCGTCCTGAGCGCAGGCGGCTGAGCGAGCCGAGCATGCCGTACGTACCGATCGACAGGGTCACCTCCGTGGAGCCGCCCAGGGCGACCGCGATCAAGAACGTCACGTTCACGGAGGACTATCTGGCAACGCACTTCCCGATGTTCCCCGTCGTGCCCGGGGCGATGATGATCGACTCGCTCGTCGAGCTGGCCGGCGTGCTGCTCGAGGCCGCTGTGGGCGCTGACCGCGACCTTCAGCTCGAATCGGTGCGCCGGGCGCGCTTCAAGCGCTTCGTCAGGCCGGGCGATCAGCTCGTGGTCACGGCCGAGCTGATCGACGTGGACCGGGGCGAGTGGACAGCGACGATCAACGGGTCGTTGCTGGTCGAAGGGCAGGAGGCGAGCGCGGTCAGTGAGATCCTCGTGCGCTGGCGTCCCGCGCGGGCCGGCGGAGGCGGCGATGGTCGCTGAGCTGCTCGTGACCGGTGCTGCGATCTGCACCCCCGCCGGCGATCGTGTCGACGCGACGCTCGCCGCGCTCCTCGCCGGGCGGGTGGCGCGAGCAGGCGGCGACGAGCCCTCGCCGTCGTTCGACGGGCTGCCGATCCGCCGCAGGGACGCGAACAGGCTGACCCGGGCGGACGCGCTGGGCGTCGCGACAGCCGGCCGCGCCGCGCTCGAGGCGGGCCTTGGGAGCGACCCCGCGCTCGCGGCCGAGGCGGCGCTGTTCGTCGGCACGAGCAAGGACCTCGGGTCCTACGACGACTTCCTCGAGCTGCTCCCCGACCTCCCTGCCGATGCGTCCGAAGCGGCGTCGCTGGCGGCGATCGTCGACCGCGCGACCGGGGTCATGTCGCCGTTCTTCCTGCTCGACTGCATGCCCAACCTGGCGCTCCACTACGTGGCGTCGATGTTCGGCATCCGCGGCGAGAACAGCTGCTTCACGGGACTCGGGTGCGCCGGCGCCGAGGCGCTCGCGCAGGTGGCCGGGACCGTCGCGGCAGGCCATGCCCGGGTGGGTGTCGCCGCCGGGTTCGACCGGATGCTCGATCCGTTCAACCACTCCCGGGTGCTCGCCCAGTGGCGGCTCGCGGCCGGGGGCGAGGGCGTCCCGGCCTTCCCTGGCGGCGCCGGCGCAATCGTGCTGGAGGAGGCGGGCCATGCCCGCGCGCGCGGCGCCTCGGTCCGCGGCCGGCTGCTGGGCGCTGCGAGCGCCGGCCGGCCGCAGCCTCCCTATGGCGAGCCGAGCGCGGACGCGGCGCTTGCCGCCGTCCGCGGAGCGCTCGCGGACGCGGGCCTCGAGCCCGGCGAGCTCGCATTCGTCGTCGCCGGCGGTCACGGCGCGCCAGGACCGGGGGATGCGATCGCCGAGGTGCTTGATGGGGTCGACGTTCCGGTGACCGCCTGGTCAGGCGGGCTCGGCCGGCTGCTCAGCGCCGGCGCGCCCGTCGAGGTCGCGCTGGCTCTGGAGTGCCTCGAGCGCGGAGTGATCGCGCTGAGCGGCGGCGGTGCGCCGCTGCCGATCTCCGGCCGCGGCGCGATGGTGCTCTCGCTTGGCATCAGGGGCCAGGCACATGCCTTCATCCTCGCAAGAAAGGACACGTGATGTGCGCTGTGGCGATCGCAGGCAGCGGGACGTTTCTGCCCGGCGAACCGATCGGCAACGACGTCGTCGAGGAGCTGTTCGGGACCCCCGACCACTACATCAGCGAGCTGCTCGGGATGCGGACCCGGCACTGGGCGACCGACCCGGTGACGTTCGAGCCGCGTTATCGCAACTCGGAGATGGGCGCCGCCGCCGCCACCGAGGCCCTGGCCGCGGCCGGGCTCGCCCCGGACGGGGTCGACCTGATCGTGGTCAACTCCTCGACGCCCGACTACCCGATCCCCCCGATGAGCACGCTCATTCAGGAGCGCCTCGGGATCGGTGAGTGCGCGACCGTGGAGCTGCGTTCGGGCTGCGTCGGCGCGGTGACCGCGCTCGCGGTCGCCACCCAGTTTCTCCACGGCGGGATGTTCGAGACGGCGCTCGTGATCACGAGCGACCTGCCGACGGCGTTCGCGGTCGTCCCGCTGGTCGAGGGCCGCGAGCTGTCGATGGCGGACCGGATGAACGGGATCATGTTCGGGGACGGGGCGGGCGCCGTCGTGCTGCGCCGCTCCGAGGGCGAGCGCGGGCTGATCGTGCGGACCGTGCTCAACTCGATCGGGGTCGGCCGGCCGGCGGGGATGATGATCGAGGTGGGCGGCTCGGCCGCGCCGGTCACGCGCGCCGCGGTCGAGGCGGGCCGGCACGTCAACCGGCACGACCACCGTGCCGTCCAGCGGTGGGGCCGCGAGCTCAGCGTCCGCGCGCTCACGGACCTCTGCACCGCGGAAGGGGTGACGCCGGCGGAGATCGACCTGTTCCTGTTCCCGCAGGCGAACCCGTCGATGCTCGCGCACGATCGCGCGGCACTCGACGCGCTCGAGGTCGTCCCGGCGGAGCGCATGCTGATCAACGTCGACGTGGTCGGCAACACGGTCTCCGCCGGCCTGCTGATCGGGCTCGACGGGATCCTCCGCGGCGACCGCGCGCGCGCCGGGGCACGCGTGGCCCTGATCGCGGGCGAGGCGAGCAAGTGGATGTACGGGGCGGCGATGGTCGCGCTGTGACGTCGCCCGCGAAGCTCCACGACGGCCGCAACGTCCTTGTCACCGGCGGCTCCGGCGGCCTCGGGACCGCGCTCGTGCGCGGCTTCGCGGCGCATGGTGCGAACGTCGCGTTCACGTACCTGACCGAGGGGAAGATCGCCGATCAGCTCGCCGCGGACGTCGCTTCGGCCGGCGGCCGGGCGGTCGTGATCCAGGCCAACCTCGCCGAACGCGGCGGGCTCGATCAGATCGAGTCCGTCGTCGCGGCTGAGCTCGGCGAGCTCGACGTCCTGGTCGCGAACGCCGCCAGCGGCGTCTTCAAGCCGCTGATGAAGGCGACCGAGCGTGACTGGAACTGGGTGCTGGGGGTCAACACGCTCTCGATCGTGCTGCTGATCCAGCGATTCGCGCGAGCGCTGGAGTCCAGACGCGGCAACGTCCTCGCGATGTCGAGCCTCGGAGCGCTCCGCGCGATCCCGCAGTACGGGCTCGTCGGAGCGTCGAAGGCGGCGCTCGAAGCGGTCGTCCGCCAGCTCGCCGCCGAGCTCGGGCCGGATGGTGTGCGGGTCAACGCGCTGGCCCCCGGGTTGATGGAGACCCGGGTCGTCGATGTCATGGGGGTCGCCCATGGGGCGCTCGCCGAGGCGGCGGCGCGCACCCCGCTCGGCCGGCTCGTGACGCCCGAGGAGGTCGCGCGCGTTGCGGTCGCGGTCACCAGCGACCTGTTTGCGGCTGTCAACGGTGAGGTCCTCACCGTCGACGGGGGGTTCCGCTCGGTTGCCCTCTGAACGATGGCCTGCGAGCGATCGGACCTCGCCCCGGCTCGTCCACCGCGCGCCGGGCGATGGTGTCCCCGATGAGTCCGTGTGGGACGGCCAGGTGCATCTCTGGACGACTCCCGGCGAATGGCGGCGGATCGCGCGGCGGGCGATCGCCCGGACGATCCTCGATCGCTACGTCGGAGTCGGGGCGGCGGCACTCGAGTTCGGCCGCGACGGCGATGGCCGCCCCGAGCTGCTGACGCCTGCGCCGGCTGGGCGGATCCGGTTCAGCACCGGATCGGCGCCCGGACTGCTCGTGCTCGCAGTCGCCGCCGAGCCCGTCGGGGTGGACGTGGAGCCGCGGCGGCGGCGGGTCTGCGTCGAAGGGCTGATCGAGGCGGTCTGCACCGAGTCCGAGCGCGAACAGCTCGGCTCGCGGATGGAGCCGGCCGCGCGCGACGAGGCGTTCATCTGGTGCTGGACGGGGAAGGAGGCCTGTGCGAAGGCGTCCGGGCTGGGGCTGGCGGCGCCGTTCGAGGAGATCGAGGTCGGGACCGGGCCGGTGGGCGGAGTCCGTGCGGTGGCGCCCGCGGCCAGTCACCCGGCCGGGCCCTGGCTGCTCTACCGTGCCGGCGTGCTGGCCGATTACGCGGTCGCCGTTGCGGTCGCCTGATCGCTGCGCTCGCGCGCGTCCGCCTGTTCGAGCGCCTCGAGCTCGCGCGCATGCCACGGCGAGACGATCCGCTCGAGCCAGCCCGGGAGCCACCAGGCGCTCGGGCCGCAGAGCCGCGTCAGCGCCGGCAGCAGCACGATCCGCACGAGTGTCGCGTCGAGCACGACCGCGATCGCCAGGCCGGTGCCGAACTCGGCGATGTCGACGAAGCTCGAGAGCGCGAACGCGGCGAAGACGCCGGCCATGATCGCCGCCGCGCCGGTGACGACGCCGGCCGTGCGCAGCAGGCCGTGCTCGATCGCCAGTTCGGTCGACCCGGTCCGCGCATACTCCTCGCGCATCCTCGAGACGAGGAACACCTCGTAATCGATCGACAGTCCGAACACGATCCCGAAGATCCCGACGACCGCGACGGCGTCCAGATAGCCGGGACCTCCGAGCGCGGGCGCCGAACCCTGATAGAGCAGCACGAGCGCCCCGAACGCGGCGGCGACGGTCAGCAGGTTGAGCGCGACCGCGATCAGCGGCAGCAGCACAGCGCGGGTGACGATCACCAGCGCCACCCAGGTGACGATCGCGAGCGTCGCGATCAGGAGGGGGAGGATCCCCGAGACCTGGCGGGCATAGTCGATCACGAGTGCGGCGTCGCCGCCTGCCGCGGCCTGGGTCCCCGTACGTCTGGCGTACGCGGCGACGATCCGCTGCAGGCGGTCGTACAGCCGTGCCGTTGCGGGTGCAGTCGGGCCGGTCGTCGGAACGACGAACAGGCGGGCGCCCTGGCCGCCGCGGTCGATCGAGATCAGCGACTGGGCGGCGCGGCGGGCGCCGGCGGGGGCACCGTCGAGCGCCGCCAGCAGCAGGTCGCCGGATGCGAACAGACCAGGGGACTGGCGGGTCAGCCGGCCCAGGCCGGCGGATTCGGAGATCAGCTTCGTCGCTCCTGCGAGCGCGCCGCCCGTGCTCGCCAGACCGGTCGCGAGCGGGCCAAGTCGGGCAGGCGCCGAGCTGAGCCCGGTCTGGAGCTGACCGGCCGCGGCCGCGAGCTGCGCGATCCCCCCACTGAGTTGCTGCTCACCGTCGAGCAGGCGCGTCAGGCCCGGCTCGCTCTGAGCGGCGCGCCGCGACAGTTCGCTCAGGGTCGCCGCCTCATGTGTGTTGCCCGCCTCGAGCCGGCCGAGGCCGCTCGCGAGCGCCCCCTCGCCCGCGCGCAGTCGGCCGATGCCCGTCTGCAGCTGGGTTGCGCTGGCGGCCAGCGAGGCGGCGCTCGCCTTCGCCTGCGTTGCCCCGCTCGCGACCTGGGCGAGCGCCTTGGCGAGGCCCGGGTATCCCGCCTGGAGGTGCGCGCCGGAGGCCGGGTTGATCCCGGTCAGCGCCTCGTCTGCCTCCTGAACGGCGAGCAGCGCGGCCTGGTAGCGGGGATCCTGGCGGCCGGTCGTCATCGCCTTGAGGTCCGCGAGCGCCGACTGGACCTGCGACTGCGCGGCCTTGGCCGGGAGCTGGAGCGCGCTGATCGATTTGGCACCCGTCGTGAGCGCTGTCACGAGCCGGTTGATCAGCGGGGCGGCGCGCCCGAGCGTCGCCGTCGCTCCCGTGCTCGCGGCGAGCAGTTGTGAGGCGCCGCCGGCAGCTCGATTGCTCCCCTGCGCAAGTTGCGCCGCTCCCTGCTGAGCTGCGCTCAGACCGGCGATCAGCTGGGAGGTGGCGGTTCGCAGGTCGCCGACTCCGGTGGTGAGTTCGGCCGCGGCGACGTGAGCCCGGCCCGCGCCGCCCGCCAACTGCGCGCCGGCGCTGCGGGCACGTCCGAGGCTGCCCTTCAGCTCGGCGATCGCTTCGCTCGCGGTCGCGACGATCCGGCGCAGACGGTCGAGCTGCGGGCGCGCCGTCTTCGCCGAGCGTTCGAACGACGCGAGCCGCTCCGAGATCCCGTGCACCTCGTTGCTCGCCGCGGTGAGCGCCGACGGTCCGATCACGGCCGCGACGCCCGGCAGGTGGGCGAGCTGGCGCTGCAGCGCGACAAGCTCGCCGAGATGGCGCGCGTCGGTCAGGGTCCCGCGCCTGACGCTGACGTTGACGCGAAACGTGGCGCCCCATCCTGGTCCCATCGCGCGGCTGACGGCCGCGTACTCCGTGCGCGCCGGATCGCCCGGCGACAGCAGATCGACTCCGGGCGTGCGCGGGCTGAGCGCGAACGCGTGGACGCCGAGCGCCGCGAGCGGAACCACGATCGCCACCGCGGCGAGCGCCGGGTACCGCAGGACCAGAGCCGCGACCCCGCGGGTGACCCGGTCGCCGGCGCCGCTGCGTCGGCGCCAGATCGTGAATCGGTTGATCCGTGGGCCGATCAGCACCAGCGCGGCCGGCACGACGAGGACGGCGGCGAGCACGCTCAGACAGGCGACGACGATCACGCCGATGATCGACGAGAGGATCAGCGTGCCCGGCGAGACCGCCAGCGCGACGACCAGCGCCACCGCGAGCGTCGCGCCCGCGAACGCGGTCGTCCGCCCGGCCGTTGCCACGGCCGTGCGGGCGGCGGCCCGAACCGCATCGGGCGAGACGGCGGCGCCGAGTTCCTCGCGGAAGCGGGCGACGAGCAGCAGCGAGTAGTCGACCCCGATTGCGAGGCCCATCATCGACGCCAGGCTCAGCGCCGTCGCCTCGAGCGGCATGAACAGGGCGAGGAGCGAGATCACGCCGAAGCCGGCGGCGACCGTCGCGACGCCGAACACGGCCGGGATGATCGCCGCGACGGGCGTGCCGAAGACGAGCACGAGCACGATCAGCAGGACCGGGATCGCGATCGCCTCGGCGCGGTGCGTGCCGGCGATCGTCGCGTCCTGCAGGCTCTTGCCGATGAACGCCTCCCCCGTGATGCTCGCCCGCAGCGGCGGGTGGACGAGCGCAGCCGTCGCGCGCGCGAGGCGGCCCGCCTGGGCGAGGACCTCGGATGGCTGCGTGCTGACCTGAGCGATCAGCATCACGACGCCCGGTCGTGGCTCGAGCGCCGGGACATGGCCGTTGAAGGGGGAGAGGATGTTGATGTCGCGCAGCCGCCCGAGCGCCGTCGCGATCTGGGGCGCGCTGTGCGCCAGGGCCGGCGCGGGCCCGGCCAGGAGGATCGGGAACTCGACATTGGCTCCGAAGTCGTGCGCGTCGAGCGCGAGTGCCTGCTGCGATGGCGTCCCGCGGACGATGTAGCTGGGCTCCGACAGCCGGCCGTTGACCAGCGCCGCCTGCGGGAGCAGCACGATGATCACGACGAGCCACGCCGTCAGCGTGGCTCGTGGGTGGTCAAGGAGGAGGTCTGCGGCCCGCGAAACCATCTCGGCCCTGGTCGCCGCCACCGCGCATCGCCCGCGTTCGGGTTCGCATCGCCGGCGACGACTCAGCGGTGAGCGAGCTTACAGAATGCTCGCCCGGCTCCTCCTCCCAGGCGTCGAGTCAGAGCGTCCGGGGGAGGTTCGTGGCGTGCATGCCGACGACGAGCAGCGCGATCAGACTGAGGTAGACGGCGCCGATCAGGATGCGGTCGATCGGCGCCACCCGGTAGTAGGCCTGCGCCTGTGCGCCGCCGTGGCGACGCTGGCTCCAGCGCCGGTAGATCTCGTAGGCGCCCACGATCAGGACGAGGACGAACACCGGGTTGGGCACGATGAACGCGAGCACCGCGAGCCCGGCGAAGCCGACGATCCACATCCACGGCGTCATCGCCGCCATCGCACGCCCGCCGTCGAGCGGCACGACCGGCATCAGGTTGAAGAGGTTGATCAGGAACCCTGTGTATGCGAGTGCCCGCCACAGATCGTTCCCGGTCGCGTGCCAGATCAGGATGCACGCGGCCGACCCGATGCTGCCGAGGATCGGGCCGGCGAGGCCGACCTTCGCCTCCGCCAGGGCGTTGTCGCCGAGCGAGCGGCTGCCGATCACAGCGCCGAGGAACGGGATGAAGATCGGAACGCTCGCCTTGACCCCTTCGCGTCGCAATTGGATCACGTGACCCATCTCGTGCACGAGGATCAGCGCGACGAAGCCCGCGCCGAACGCGAACCCCCAGATCGACCCGTAGGCGGCGATCGAGACGGCCATCGTGCCGACGGTCGCGAGCCCTTTCGGGAGGAACACGAGGATCGCCTTGAGCTTGGCGAACAGGGCGAGGAGCGCGGCGCCGGCAGCGCTCAGCTTCTCGCGCAGCCACGACCGCCGCGACTGTCGCTCCTGAGGGTGTCCGAGGGGTCCGAACCGGGGATCGGGGGCCGGCTCGAATCCGCCGAGCTGGAGCGGCGCCGGATGCGGCGTCGTCGCCGCCGGCGCGGCTTGCGGGAATTGTGGTTGGGGCTCCATCGCCGTCGGTCTCATTGTGGCAGCGCCGTGGCTCCGCCGAGCGTGCTTCTGAGACAACTATTCGGAACGCGGCGCCCGGACTACAATAGGTCCACAACATTCCCCGGGGACGACAGGCTTCGACGTGGTCGGATCGTGGGGTTGGTTGCGAGTCGAGGTGCCCAGGAGGCCTCGTAAAACACCTGGGAAACAATAAGTGCGGACTCGCACACGTTTGATCTCGGCCTCGCTGCTTAATCCAGCGACCTGAGACTCATCTCGGCCCCCGCTCGCCCGCGGTGAGGTAGCCGGGATCATTTAGCGGGCTAGCTCGGTGAGGATCGCTTCCGCCGATCCGAGGACCACCAAGGAAGCTGGCTCTTGCCAACCCCGCCGGCGTGGCGAGGCGAGAGTGAGATCAGAGCGCCGGCTACGCTCGTAGACGCCAGCTTCATGCGACCGCGGACGCGGGTTCAATTCCCGCCGTCTCCACGTTAGATCCGAAAGCCCCGCAGAGTGCGGGGCTTTCTCCTTCCCGGGTCTGGCGTCGTCAGCTCGGGTTTGCGGGGATCGTGACCGACAGGTCGAGCCCGCCGCCGGGCCGCGCACGGGCGGTGATTGTGGAGTTGTGAGCGCTGGCGATTGCGCTGGCGATCGAGAGGCCGAGCCCGATTCCGTCGGAGTGGTTGAGGCGCTGCTTCGCGCGAGCGAACGGCTCGAACAGGGTCGGGATCAGCTCGGCGGGGACACTGGGCCCCGTGTTCGCGATCTCGAACGCCGCGCCGTCGACGTGCTGGATCGTGCGCAGACCGATCCAGCCGCCGGGGTTGTTGTGGCGCACGGCGTTCTCGATGAGGTTGGCGATCATGCGCTCGAGCAGCACCCGATCGCCGCGCGCCAGCGCGGGCTCGAGCCCAGCCTCGACCGTGAGGTGGTGCTGCTCGATCGCCGCCCGCGCGGCGTCGAGCGCGTCCTCGGCCGCGGTGGCGAGATCAACCGGTTCCCGGGCTGCCGGACCCGCCTCGCTGATGGCGAGGGTCAGGAGGGCTTCGACGGTGGCTTCGGCGTGCTCGACGGATCGCTTGACGCGCGCTGCCATCGCCTCCAGCTGCTCGGGCGTCCTCGTCGGCTTGGAGAGCGTGACCTCGATCGCGGTTCGCATCGCGGTGAGCGGCGTGCGCAGTTCGTGCGCGGCGTTGGCCACGAACCGCTTCTGGCTGGTGAACGCGCCATCGAGTCGCTCGAGCATCATGTCGAAGGTGTCGGCGAGCTGTTTGAACTCGTCATTGGGGCCGGTCAGCGCGAGCCGCTGACCGAGCCGCATCTCCGAGGCCCGCAGCGCGGCCTCGGTGATCGACCGGACCGGCCTGAGCGCCCGCCCGGATGCGAGCCAGCCGAGACCCGCCGCGGTGACGGCGAGGATCCCGAGGCCGATCGCTGAGGCGATCCGAAGGGCGGCCAGCGCGTCCCCGCGCGCTTTCGGGCCGTTTCCGCCGATGCTGATCAGGTGGTTGCATTGCGCGAGCAGAGGCGGAGACGTGGGCAGGGGCTTGCACAGTCCCAGCAGCGCCGTTGCCTGGGGAGTGAGCTTCGGCAGTTCCCCCGGGTCCGGCACCACCACTGCGGCCGCCACCACGTACGTCAGCGCCAGCAGCGCAACGCCGACCACCAGGAACAGGACGGCGTAGAAGACGGCGAGGCGAGTCCGCACCCGCCGCGGCCATAGCCGCGCCACGGCGACGCGGAGGTCCGGGGGCGTCATCGCATGCGGTAGCCGGCGCCGCGCATCGTCTCAATCACCTCGGGCTCGCCGAGCTTGCGCCGCAAACGCGTGAGCGTGACGACCACCGTGCGCGTGAACGGGTCGGCGTTCTCATCCCACACCTGCTCGAGCAGCTCCTCGGCGCTGACCACGGCGCCGTCGGCCGCCAGCAGCACCTCGAGCACGGAGAGTTCCTTGCGCGTCAGCGGAAGCTCCCGTCCTGCCCGGGTCGCGCGCCGGGCGGCCCGATCGAGCGCCAGGTCGCCCCTCACCAAGCGGGGAGGACCCGCCGGCGCGCGGCGCGCCAGAGCATGCACCCGCGCAACCAACTCCTCGAACGCGAAGGGCTTGGGCAGATAGTCATCCGCGCCGAGGTTCAGCCCCTCGACGCGATCGCCGATCGTCGCCGCCGCGGTCAGCATCAAGATCCGCGCGTCGACCTCTGAGTGGCGCAGCGCCACGCACACCGCGTCGCCGTGCACACCCGGGAGGTCGCGGTCCAGCACGATCACGTCGTAGCGGTACACCACAGCCTTCTGCAACGCGACCGCTCCGTCATGCGCGAGGTCCGTCGCGATCCCGCGGTCCCGCAACCCCTCGGCGATGTCGAGGGCGAGCTCGACGTGATCCTCAACCACCAGCACGCGCACCCGAACATCGTGCACCACAACACATCACAACGCCATCACAGACCCGGACCAGCTCTGGCGCCCGCCAGGCGGGCGCTGACGTGTTGCGCTCGTGTGACCTTCGTCGGAGTAGAACCGTCGGGCCATGACCCCATCTCGCCACCACATCCTCGCCGCGACTGCGCTGGCCGCCCTGCTCGCCGGCTGCGGCGGCTCCAGCTCGCCCGGCGCGTCAACTTCGATCAGCTCAGCCAATCACCCGCCCTCGGCTCCGTCCCAGCAGGCCGTGCTGAGCTTCACCACGTGCGTCCGCGCGCACGGCGTCCCGAACATCGCCGATCCCGGCACACCAGGATGGAAAAACGCCCTGGGAAGCCAAGCGCCTGCGGTGCTCTCCGCGGAGCGCACCTGCGCGCACCTGGCGCCGGGCTTCGCCCCCCACGCCCCAAACCAGAGCCCCCCACATAGCCGCGCGCAGATCGCCGCGATGCTGGCGTTCGCCCGCTGCATCCGCAGCCGCGGGTTCCCGAACTTCCCCGACCCGACCAACAGCGGCGATCTGACCCACGAATTGGTCGCCGGCGCCGGGATCAACCTGCACCAGCCGGCAGTGCTGCAGGCCGGCGACGCGTGTACCAGCGTCACCCACGGCTACGTCACCAAGCGTATGGTTGCGAGCTTCGTCGCCGGAGAATAGAGCCGCGGGGCCGAGTTCTCGTTTCCATCCCACCCTCATCCGGCTCGACGGACCACAAAGGAAGTTCGAGAACGTTGCACGACTGGGTCTGTGATCTGATCCGCGCGGCGCGATCTCAGGGATGTCAGCGCTTCTCGCCGCTCGCTCCACGCTCACGGGGAGCACCTCGCGGCCTACGTCGGCGGCTGATCGTCCGCGTCCGAGGCGTCCGTCAGGTGACCCGTCGGCACGGTCCACCCGAACGAGCGGAACCACGACTCGACGCGCTGATCGGCGACGCCGAGCCACTGATGGACCGGATCCTGCCCTGCCAGCGCGGCGTCGGCCGGCTCGCGCATCTCGAACATGCCGAGGACGTCGCTGTCCTGGAACAGCTCGAACAGGCCGTTCAGCGACTCGACGGCTGCCTGGGCGTCGAGGGCTCCCAGCTTGCCGTCGGCCTCACGCACCTCGAGCCAAGCTCTGGCCTCGTTGATCATCGCGACGGCCATGATCTCCTCGGCCACACAACCAGCGGGCTCGCCTGCGGCCAGCCGCGCCAGCAGCGAGACGCCCGCGGCGAACAGGTCGAGCGCGAGTCGCTCGTCGACAGCCGGAGCGAAGGCCGGCGGAACCAGTTCGCGCGCCGCGTAGGGCGCGCCGCCGCCCGACAGAAGCTCAACGCGGAATCTGTCGATGATGGCCGTCCCGGCACGGCGGAGGGCCTCACGCGCGTGCAGGTCGTCGATCGTCCCCGGTAGGAAGCGAAGGTCCCAGTAGCCGACCGCACCGCCACGCTCGAGGTACTGGCGGCCCGCGTTCAGCAGGAGCGGCACGCCGTCGAGATCGTCGCCGAACAGCACCAGCCCGAACGCGGCGAGCTGCTGGAGCTCAGCCTCGACCGCCGCCGGCGAGATCCCGAGTTCTGCGGCGACCGCATCGACCTGGATCGCCTCTCGTGCGGCCTGCGCGACGCCCGCGACCCGCAGAAGCTCGGTGAGGACACTTCTGCTGCGTTCCGGGCCAGACGGCATGGATCCCCCGATCGATTCAGACGTATCGAAGCACTTTGGTGTCCTTCAGTGTGTTGCGTTGACGTTGCATCGGCGCGCGCCTACTGCCACAGTCCCCGTGTGCATCCCGGTGCGATCCCGCCGGCCTATCGATTCTCAGAGTTCGGGTGGTTGCAGTTCGAACGGCTGTGCTCCCAGATCCTGGCTGCGGCGGCGGGGAGCGAGCTGGAGTGGTTCGGGCGGGCGGACGCGGGGCGGGTCACGCTCGTCGACGGCAGGCTCCGGGATGCAGCGAACGGCACGCTCGAGGGACCGCTGACCGTCGTCGTCGCATGGGTGCCGTCGGCGCTGCGGTCGGCCGCAGCGATGGGACGGCTCGCAGCGGTCGTCGGCGAGGTGCCCGGCGATCTCGGCGTCCCATTTCACGATCGGGTCCTGATCGTGACGAACCTCGACGGCGCGCCCGCTCGCGAGGCGCTCGTCGGGATCGAGTCGCTGCGCGCGCGGACGCTCGTGATCTGGGGCGCTGCGGAGTTGAGCGACTGGCTCGACCGTCACCTCTCGATCCGGCAAGCGCTGCCGTCGGTGTTGGGAGCGCGTGACCTGGCCGGTCTGATCTCGCCGGGCGTCGCCGCGGCATCGACGCTCGACCTGGAGCGCGCGGCGGCGCTCGCTCGGGTCTTCTGGCCGACCCGTCCGTACGCGCGCGCTCGCGCGGTGCTGCAGCGCCACCGCTTCGCCGTCCTCACCGGACCGCCGGAGATGGGCAAGACCGCGATCGCGCAGATGCTCGGACTCGTGCAGATGACGGCCGGCTGGGAAGCCCACGACTGCTCAACTCCCGATCGGCTGCTGCGCGAGTTCGATCGGCACGGCCGCCAGGTGTTCATCGCCGATGATGCGTTCGGCTCGACCGAGTACAGGCCGGACGCCGCGGAGCGCTGGGCGCTCGCGCTGGGAGGGCTGCTGGAGATGCTCGACGACGATCACTGGCTCATCTGGACCTCCCGCCCGGCGCCACTCAAGGCCGGACTGCGGCGAGTGCAGCGGGAGCGAGGATCGGAGCGTTTCCCGGCGCCGGGAGAGGTGCTCGTCGACGCGACCGATCTCGATCTCGCCGAGAAGACGCTGATCCTGTTCCGGCATGCGCGGGCCTGCGGCGCGAGTCCGGCTGCCCGGACCCTGCTGCGCGCGACGGCGCTCTCGATCGTCGAGCACCCCCATTTCACGCCCGAGCGGATTCGGCGCTTCGTCGCCGACCGGCTCGATTCGCTGCCGGGCCTCGCCGGCGGCGGGACCGCAGCGGTGGAGGACGCGGTCTCCAGGGAGCTCGCCGTCCCCACCGACGCGATGCGAACCTCCTACCGCGCGCTGGCGGTTGAGCATCGCGAGCTTCTGATCGCGCTGCTCGACGCGCCCGCCGGGCTGATCGACCAGCGGGCGCTGATCGCGACGGTGCGCCGGCACGGCGCCACCGAGCTGACCCGTTCGCCTGGTGCCGTGATCGACCGTCTCACCGATCACTTCCTGCGCGTGACGCCGCTCGGCATCGATTGGGTTCATCCAAGCTGGCGCGACCTGGTGATCGATGAGCTGCGCGACGACGCGCAGGCGCGCCGGCGCTTTCTCGAGCGCTGCGGACCGGACGGCGCGATCCTCGCCCTGTCCCGCGCCGGCGGGCTCGGCGAGCGCGAGCTGCCGCTGCTCCACGCCGACGCCGACTGGGACGCGCTGGCGGGGCAGGCCGAGCGGCTCGTCGGGCACCTCGAGGGATCGGACCTCGTCCGGGTCCTCCACTCGCTCGAGGATGCCGTTGCCGGCGCGCCTCCCGGGGCGCAACGCAACGAGTGCGAGGCGCTGGCGGAGACGGCGCTGCGGGCATGCGTCACGCGCTGGCACGCCGAGCGCCGTGCGATCCCGCGGGTTCTCGTCGATGCCTGGTACCGCCTGAACGTGCTCATGCCGCGCCGCGTCCCGTCGCTGCCACTCGCGCGGACCTGGGCCGAGCTGCACCCGCCCTCTGTGAGGCACGCCGCGCTGGAGCGTGCCGACCTGATCCTCGCTGACGACTGGCTCGGGCTCGCTCAGACGCTTGCGCGCTACGACCGGCCGTTGCTGAAGTCGCTCGGCTTCCTCCATCGCGACCAGCCGCTGCTGACCGCGCTCGTCGCCTGCCTTCAGCGCACGACCGCCGCCGATACGCGCGAACTGGTCGCGAGCATCCTCACGCGCATCGAGGAGGTCTCGCCGCGCCACTCCGAGGTGGCGCAGACCGCGCTCGACGAACTCGAGCGGGCGACGCGCGAGGCGCCGGCGTGGTGGGTGCCCGAGGACCTCGCCGCACCGCCGACGACCGAGCGGGTGACTCCTGGGCCGGTTCAGTTCACGCGTGCGGACGTGCGGCGGGTGCTCGCTGATCTCTAGCGGCTACGCCGCTCGCAGCTCTACCCCGGCGAGGAACGCCTTGTAATCCCGGCTTGTCCGCCGGGGCGCCTCGAGCATCGGCACATGACCGAGGTCCTCGTAGATCGTCACCGTCGCTCGAGGTAGGCCGGCCCCCCAGACGCGCGCGGCGCTGACGTCGATCAGCTGGTCGTGGCGGCCCCAGACGACCCACGCCGGAGCAGCGATCTCGCCGAGGTGGTCGTCGAGCAGGTCGCTGTCGTAGAAGTCCTCGAAGATCTCGGCGAGCTGTGCTCGGCGGGCGGCGTAGTCACGGGCGATCGCAGCGCGAACGAACCGCGGCAGCAGCGGCGGTCTGCGCATCGTCATCGCATAGAAGGGTTCGAACGCGAACGGGTCGTCGAACAGGAACGGGTTGTGCCCCCCTGCCAGCATCTTGGCGAGGGGGCTCGGCTGCGGCGAGATGACGCCGGCAGGATCCACCAGCGCGACGCTCGCGACGCGGGCCGGGGCTCTGCGAGCGAGCGTTGCGGCGATGAATCCGCCCATCGAGTTCCCGATCACGTGGGCGCGCTCGACGCCGAGCGCATCGAGGAGCGCCACCACGCGGTCGGCCTGCGCCGGAGCAGAGTGGCCGCCGCCGGCAACGAACGGTGTGCGGCCGTGTCCCGCGAGGTCGGGAATCACGACCGGGCGGCCCCTCATTCGCGCTGCGAAGCGCCCCCAGACGTCGCGGTCGGCGCTGAAGCCGTGCAGCATCACGAGCGGCGGCCCGGCGCCGGCACACCGTTCGTCGTACGTGACGCGCAGCCCATCGACAACAGCGCAGCGCACCCGCAGGCCCGCCGCGACGCGGGTCGCTCCCGTCGCAGCGCGGCGGACCGCCGCCCCGGTGTCCACGCTCGCTGTCACGCGCGGATATTGGTATCAAGGTTGGCTCGATGCCCGCCGCCGATCCCCTGGGGCTGAGTGCCGAGCGGTTCCGAGCGCTCGCCCATCTGCTCGTCGACCGCGTCGCCGAGCACTGGTCGCAGATCGAGGATCGAGCCGTCGTCCAGGAGGCGAGTGCGCCGTCGCTGCGGGCCATCGCCCCGCCGCTGCCGCGCGAGCCGGCCGAGATCGAGGAGCTGCTGGAGACGCTGACCGAGCACGCCCTCCTCAACATGCAGCACGCGGCCCATCCCCGCTACTTCGCCCGCGTGCCGAGCCCGGCGAGCTTGGCCGGGATCCTCGGTGAGTGGCTCGGCGTCGGCTACAACGCGATCGCCTCGTCATGGAGCGGCGGATCTGGCCCCTCGCAGCTGGAGCTGGTCGTGATCGATTGGATCGCGCAGCTGATCGGCTTCCCGCCGGGCACGGAGGGGATCCTCGTCTCCGGCGGCTCGCTCGGGAACATCACCGCGCTCGCCGCCGCGAGGGCGGCGGGCTACGGCGGAGCGGTGTTCCTCTCAGATCAGACCCACTCGTCGGTCGCCCGGGGACTCCGTCTGCTGGGGTTCCCGCCCGAGCGGATCCACGTGATCCCCGCCACCGATCGCTTTCGCTGGGAGATCGGCGCCGTCCGGGCCGCCGTCGGCGAACGGGACTGCGGGCGATCGATCGTGATCGCGACGGCGGGCTCGACGAATACGGGCGGAGTCGATCCGCTCGGCCCGCTCGCTGACCTCTGCGCCAATCTGGATCTGTGGCTTCATGTCGATGGTGCCTACGGCGCCCCGGCGGCGATCACGGAGTCGGGACGCCGGGTGCTCGCCGGAATCGAGCGCGCCGACTCGGTCACGCTCGACCCGCACAAGTGGCTGTTCCAGCCCTACGACGTCGGCTGCGTGATTGTTCGGCGGCGGGGAGCGCTCGAAGCGTGCTTCTCGATGAACCCGGAATATCTGCGCGACGTGCAGGCGACCGCCGACGGCGAGGTGGACCTCCGCAGCCGCGGGCCGGAACTCACCCGTCGCGCCCGCGCGGTCAAGCTGTGGCTGACCTTCGCGGCGCACGGTGTCGATGCGATCGCCGCGGCGATCGACCGGAGCATCGCGCTCGCCGAGGAGGTGCAGCGGATGCTCGAACGGGACTCCGGGTGGGAGATCGTCACGCCCGCCCAACTCGCTGTGATCACGTTTGCGGCCAGGGGCCTCGACGATGCCGGGCATGTCGAGCGCGCCCGCCGGCTGACCGAGTCCGGCTTTGCCGCGGTCAGCTGCACGGAACTTGCCGGCCGGACCGTCTACCGGCTCTGCCTGATCAACCCGCTGACGACGTTGGCCGACGTCGAGGCGACGGTCTCCAGGCTCGTCTGATCAGACGAGCAGGCGGCCGCCTGCGTCGTTGCTCCAGGCGACGGCTTCGACGTAGTGCTCGGCGGTGTCGGGAACCAGGCTGCTGGCGCGCTCGAAGTCCCCCGCCTCGATCGCCATCACGGCATCGAGCAGGCGACCGGCGCCCGAATGCGAGATCAGCGCGTCGCGGGTCTTCTGAGCGAGCGGTAGATCGTTCAGGGCCGTCCGCATCGGCGTCCCCGTCAGTGCGTCGAGCACCGAGAACAGACCGAGCGTGAACAGCTCAGGCGGCGACCCGTCGGCGCGCGAGCCGGCGCACTCGCAGAAGCGGGCTCGGATCAGTGCGGTGACGAACAGCTCGCGCGGCCTGTCGCCGACCTCGGCGAAGATCGTCAGGGTGGCCCACCGCCGCAACGGCTCGAGTCCGAGCAGCGCCAGGGCCTGCTTGATGGAGGTCACCTCGGAGCGCAGCCCGAAGTACGCGCTGTTGATGTACTTGAGGAGCCGGTAGCTGAGCGCGACATCGTTGGAGATCACGCGCTCGAGGTCGACGAGCTGGATGTCGGGATCCTGCAGCGCGCTCGTCAGCCGCAGCATCGCAATGCGGCTCGGTGTGATCTGGCGGCCCATCAGCATATGGGGACGGCAGAAGAAGAAGCCCTGGAAGAGCGTGGCGCCGGCTGCCTTCGCGAGCTTGAAATCGTCCCCGTTCTCGACGTTGTCGGCGACGAGCGTGAGCTCGAACGGGCGCAACTCGAAGGCATGGCGGGCCACCTCGCGCGGCCCGAGCTCCTGCATGTCGAGCTTGACGATGTCGACGACGGCGAGGAGCGGCTGGATCTCGGGCGAGAGGCTGAACTGATCCGCGGCGATCGTGTAGCCACGGTCTTTCAGACCCTGGACGATGTCGAGCATGTTCTGGTCGATCCCGATCTCTGAGCCGAGCTCGAGGACGACGCGCTGGGGAGGCAGGTTCAGTACGAGCTCGCGTGATAGGAACTCCGGCGTCACGTTGATCCAGGCCCGGCTGGTTCCGACGAGCTGTTCGAGCCCCAGCTCGCTGAGCGCACCCAGCGTCACGCGGGCCGCCGCCAGCGTCTCGTCGACGTCGCCCCGGGGGTACAGGAGCTCGTATCCCTCGACGATTTGGGCCTCGTTCAGAATCGGCTGTCTGGAAACGCAGATGTTGGTCATGACCCTCTGTCCACTCTGTCCGCTGAATTGCGCCGTCGGATCGCGGCGACGCGTGGAAACTCTTCGCTGAAACGATCAATCGGCAGATTCGGCCGATTCCTGCAGCGACTCGAAGCAAAAAACCGCCACGAGGCAAGCCGTGGACGACGATTGGCTCGTCAGTGGCTCTCGCGGTCTGAAATTCTCCCAGCGATGCGGACATGTGCTGAACGTGGTCGACGATTCCGAGACGGCGAGAGAAGCGCCAGGTTTGAGCGAGCGCCCGCGGCGGTTCGAACGGCTGGACGCGGCCGAGCCCGGATCCGTGATGGGGTATGTCCTGCGGCGGACGTCGAGCGTCGACGACGCGGCGGGCGCGATCGCCGAGGTGTCCCTGGGTCAGCGGATCATGCGTCAAACGAGGCCGCGCCGCGCGCGGCTGCGGGCCGTCCGGCCTGAGGCATGGCCGTCCCCCTGAAGAGCCTGCGCCGGCGCGGCCGCATCGGAGCGCTCGCCGAGCTCGTCCTGACGGTCGGCGTCGCGATTGGCGTCGCCCTGGTGCTCGAGGCGTTCGTCGTCAAGCCGTACAAGATCCCATCGTCGTCGATGGAGCCGACGCTCGCGATCGGGCAGCGTGTGCTCGTCAACCGGCTCGATACCAGTCCGAGCATCGGCGACATCGTCGTCTTCCACCCGCCGGCAGGGGCCGATCCGGTGACGCCGGTCTGCGCGAGCCCGCAGCAGGGCGTGGCGGACGGCTACCTCCCGCTCCTGCAGCCGTGCAACAACTTCACACCCCGCGAATCGAGCCAGGTGTTCATCAAGCGGGTCGTCGGCCTGCCCGGGGACGTGCTGCGGATCGTGAAGGGGCACGTGATCCGCAACGGTGACCGCGAGCACGATCCGTACATCCGTCCGTGCCCGGAGGTGGCGGTCTGCACGTTCAAGGAGTCGATCACGGTGCCGCCCGGCACCTACTACGTGATGGGGGACAACCGCGGCGTGTCCGATGACAGCCGCTTCTGGGGGCCGGTGCCGCACCGGTGGATCATCGGCGTCGCGGTCGCGAGCTACTGGCCCCCCGATCGCATCGGAACCCTCTAGCGCGGCGCCGGCGAAGCGAGCGGCCAGTGGCACGACCCCGGCCCGTCTGCGTGCTGGCCGGCCCACTCGTCTTCGAGCAGGGCGAAGTCGATCTCGTCCGTCCACTCGCCCTTGAACCACTCGTTGCGGAATAGGTGGGCCTCCCGGCGCATCCCGAGTCGGGCCCCGAGCCGGAGCGATTGGTGGTTGCGCGCGTCGACCCGGGCGATCATGCGATGCAGGCCGAGATCGTCGAAGGCGAGATGCAGGAGCGCGTGCGCGGCTTCGGTGGCGTAGCCGCGCCCTGACGCCCCCGGATGCACCATCCAGCCGATCTCGCCTGAGCGGTGCGCGTGGCTCCGGAAGAACAGGGTCACATCGCCGATCAGCTCCGCACTGTCCGCGAGCTCGAAGCCGAGCGCCAGCGACTCGCCCTCGGCGACGATCTCTGTTCGGGCCCAGTCGCCCTCGAGCTTCGCGAGCACGCTCGCGCGATCCATCGGCTCGAACGGCACGTAGCGGCACGCCTCCTCGTGCGATCTGTACGCGAGCAGCGCGTCGACGTCCGCCACGGTCAGGGGCCGCAGGCGCAGGCGGGCCGTGGCGATCGGGTAGGCGGGGCGCAGGTCCACAGAGGCGATGATGGCAATCTTGCGCGTCCTAGACTCGGGTTGTGGGCTTGTTCGATCCCAGGCGGTCCAACTGGACCGGGTACGGCGACGGCGGACGTGGCAGTCGCGTGATTCACGAGGAGCAGCGTCGCGCGGTTCGCTCCGACCTTGGAGTCGCGACGCTCGCCTGCTGCGACTGCGACGCGCCCGTGGCTCCCGGGCCGGTGCCGCTGCGTCCGACCGATCAGCTGTGCTGCCCGTTCTGCGCCCGGGTCGCGCCCGTCCGTGATTTCCTGTCACTCGCAGAGCCGAGCCGGCCGGCGCGGGTGATCGTCCGCGTGCACCTGACGCGCTGATCGCGGCCGCCGGCCCGCCGGCCGCTGGCGGGCCGCCGCGATCGCATGCTCGGATCGCGGAGCGGGTCCCTACCAGCTGGCGAGATCTCCTAGGATTACGGCTCGGTGAGGCCGTGCCACACCGTTCAAGAGTCGTCCGAGTCGAGGAGCAAGTGCGCGTGAGCAATAACGGAGGCGCCCTGCCTGCAACGGGCCTATGGAGCATCGACCCGATGCATTCGACCGTTCGGTTCGGCCTTCGCCACCATGCGGTCGCGACGTTTCGAGCGGGTCTCTCACCGGTCACGGGCTCCTATGACGCCGGTGGCGGAACGCTTGCCGGGGAGGTTCGCGCTGACGCGCTGCTCGTGCCCGGGATCGACATGTTGCGCAACCATCTGCTCTCGCCTGACTTCTTCGACGCCGAGTCCAACCCGACGTTCAGCTTCCGCTCCACGTCGATCACGACCGACGGCGACGGCGGGTTGCAGATCGACGGCGAGCTGACTCTCCGCGGTGTCACGCGGTCGGTGAGCGCCACCGGCGCGTTGCGCGGCCCGGCCACCGTCCATCAGCCCGACGGAGCCGTCACGGAGCGGCTCGGGATCGACCTGACCGCGACGATCGATCGCCGTGACTTCGGGATCGCCTTCAACAACGAGATCGCCGAGGGTGTCCTCAACCTCGGCTGGGACGTGGCGATCGATGTCGCGCTCGAACTGGTCGCTCCCGCCGGGACGGCCTGACCGTCGCGCCCGCTCGTCCGGGTTGCGAACGGCGACCGGAGATCATCAGATCAGGACGATCAGCCTGTAGTCGCGGTCGTGGGCGTCGCGGACGGTGGTGAGCACGACTCCACTGGTGGAGATGCCCGGAGGAGAAGTGTGCCCACTCCCTTTGCCCTCAGGAGCTCTGACGGGCGGTATCAGAGTGGGACGGAAACGAGAACTATTCGACAATCGGCCCCAGCCTGGGGCAAAGCCGTCGACAGCTTCGCGAGGAGGCCTGACGACAAGACACCTCGGACGGGCTGCAAGAGCGTCCTGAAGCGCAAATTCGGTTGGAGCCACTCGCGACGCAGGTCACGAATTTCCGCATCACGACATTAGCCGGGTCGGGGCTGCCCGCCATTCACGGCGAGGGTGAACCAGACGGTCTTGCCGACGGGCCGGCGGTTCTCGATGCCCCAGGCCTCCGAGAACGTGTCGACAATGCGCAGACCGCGCCCGGAGGGCTCGTCCGTTCCAGGTGACCGCATCACTGGAGTTCCCGCTCCATGGTCGGCGACCTCGACCAGCACGCAGCCGTCGCGATCCTGAACGGTGACCGTGAAGTCGGTGTGCACGTGCCGCACAACGTTGGTGGCGAGCTCGGAGACCAGGAGCTGCGCCGCCTGACGCGCCTCCTCCGAGGCCGGCGGCAGGACGGAGACCACGAACTTCCGCGCGGCCGCAACCGAGAGCGGGTCCGCCGGAAACGTCCGCATCTGTCTCATTCCGATGTTCCCAGACGTTCGCTCAGGCCCATCACGGCGATCACGCGCCGAACGGGTGGGGGCGGATGGCGCAGCTCGAAGGAGCTGAACGTCATCGACCAACGGACCCACAACGCGATCGCCGAGCTGTCGGCAAACGTCAGCCCGCTGAGATCGACGACCACGCCGGTCGGCCGGTCGCGAAATGCCGATCTCACCTTCTCCTCGACCTCCGGAATCGAGGACAGGTCGAGTTCCCCGACGATCGCGACGACGACGGTTCCCGCTTCGGTCCTCGACACCTCCACGCTCGTGGGCGGTGGGTCGCTGGTGTTCAGGTCGTCCATCTCACGCCGAGGATGGCGATGTCGTCGTGGGTCGGATCCGTGGTCAGTTCGGAGACGAGGGTTCCCAGCAGGTCCGTCAGGGCCAGACGCTCCCGGCACGCCAGTTCGCGCAGGCGCTCGAGCCCCACGTCCAAGCTCTCGCCACGGCGCTCGACGAGCCCGTCCGTGTATGCCACGAGGGTCGCCCCAGCCGGGGCCGAGATGGTTATGGTGGCATACGTGGCCGCGCGGTCCGTGCCCACGGGCGGGCCGGCCGGGGTCGGGACGAACTCACCGCCTTCTGCGCTCAGCAGGAGGGGCGGCGGATGACCGGCGCTGGTCACGCTGATCCGATGGCTCACGACATCGATCTCGGCGAGCAGCACGGTCGCGAGCTCGCCGGTCTCGATCACGCTGACCAGCCGGCCTAGACGCGTCATGATCGTGGCGGCCGGGTCGCCCAGCGCCGCGTAGGCGTGGATCGCGTAGCGCAGCGAGGCCATCGTTGTGGCCGCACGCAATCCCCGGCCGGAGACGTCGCCAACGACCATCAGCACGCGCCCCTGACCACGGTCGATCAGGTCGTACCAGTCCCCGCCGATGTCGATTCCGAGCTCTCCGGCGTCGTAGCGCGCGCTGGCCAGCAGGCCCGGGATGTCCGGGAGCGTCGGGAGCAGTGCATGCTGAAGCGTCTGGGCGATCGTGCGCTGCTCGGCGTACAGGCGTCGGCTCTCTCCGGCGCGCCGCTGGAAGGTCCCGGCGAGCCGCTCAGCGTCGCGGCGGCGCAGCGAGATCCGGCTGACCGCGAGCGTCGCCATCAGCGTCAGCAGCCCTCCGACGACGGCGATGATCCAGGGCAGAGCCGCCGGCAGCCAGCCGGCCAGCGAGGAGCGAGAGGACATCACGAGCGTCAGCGCACCGTCTCCGTACGGCACCGTCACCGACGCCGTGGTCCCACGCAGCGGGGGATGCGGCGAGTTCGTGACGATCAAGTTCCCCGCCGAGGCGGCATGGCCGAGGTAGATCGCGTACCCCAGGCCGGCGAACGCGGTCGTCGCCTCAAAACGCGAGCGACGATCCGCCGGCACAAGCTTCTCGGCATAGACCACATAGCCGCCGCTGCGGCCTGTTGCCCCGAGTGCGTAGCCGAGTCGCGGATGCGGTCCACGCAACATCCCGATGATGGTGACCGCCGCATGCCGGGCCGCACCGTCGAGGAACGCGGCGCCGGCGCCGGCGCCGTCGATGTGCGGCGGCGTGCCGACGACAGCCAGCGGCCCCGCACCCAGAGCACCGACCCGCCATAGCGAGATCGACACGAACGGGTCCGACGGCGACACCCCGACCGACGGCCTCACGAATGCCTCGAACCTGGGAGCGTTCCCATCGGTCGCCACGGCGAGCGCGGCGGCCTGAGCGAGCGGCGTCTCGGTTGCGGGCACCGCCTCGAGCAGCAGACTGCCTGCGTCACGCACGCGCAAGCCGAGCAGCCGCTGTTGATTGCGCACGTAATCGTGCTGGGTGAGCAGGGTCAGGACGAGCGTCACCAGTGCCCCGACCGCCGCCGTCGCCACCGGAATCAACCACGTTCGCCTGGATGCAAGCGGGCGTCCCTCCAGCGGGGGCGCGGGACCCTGGTCGACTGCGCGAAAGCGATTGGATCCCGAAGCCGGCACTGTCACGTTTGACCCCTGGTCGGCTGCTCGCCTGGTCAGCCCCCGCCGAGCTGAACGGCTTTGACGATCAGCAGGATCATCGACACGAGCAGGTAGCCGCGCATCGTCAACATCGCCGCTTTGCGGCCGCTCGACCATTGCGGTCGGGCCAGCAGCGCCAGGGGCGGCATCGTCCACTGTTCCCTGGGCACCGACGGCGGAGGCTCGATGACGCTCACCGCGCTCGCGCCGCGGCGCGAGCGCACTGTCACCAGCCCGAAGGCGAGCAGTCCGATCGCGAGCACGACAGCCCCGCCGAGCGTGACCGCGGTGACGTCGATCTTGGGGAACACAGTGGTCGCCATCAGAATCAGTGAGAGGAGCACGAGGATCGCGACGATCACGCTGGCGAGCACGTTCAGCCACCCCGGGTTACGCCACGGGCCGAGCACCTCACGATCGTTGCAGAGCAGGAGCAGGAACACGCTCGCGCTCGGCAGCAGCACGCCGGCGAGCGCCTGCACCGCGACGGTGATCACCCCGAGCGGTGCGCCTGGAATCAAGACGATGCCGGCCGCGGCGATCACCAGTAGGGAGAAGATGGCGTAGAACGCCTTCGCGTCCGCGAAGCTGCGATGCAGGGACCCCTTGGTCCCGAACACGTCTCCGAACGCGTAGCTGGTCGAGAGCGTGACCGCGCCCGCGCCGATCAGCGAAGCGTTCAGGAGCACGATCGCGAAGAACACGCCGGCCGACCTGCCGAGGATGTGCCCAAGGGCGCTCGCGGTGCCGCCGGCGTCGGTGAAGTGCCCGAAGTAGTGGGTGTGCTGGAAAGCGAAGGCCGAGATCGCCATCAGCGCCGCCCCGCCGACGACCACGATGAACGCGCCGATCCACGTATCGAGCCTCTCGTAGTTGATCCACCGCGGGGTGATCCGCTTGTCGATGATGTTCGACTGCTGGAAGAACAACTGCCAGGGTGCGACGGTCGTGCCGACGATCGCGATGATCAGCAGCACAGCGGTGGAGTTCGCTCCGCGGAGGATCCCCGGCACCACGAAGTGGTCGACGATCGGACCCACGTGAGGATGGGCCAGGAAGAACAGTGGGAAGACGAGCGCGTTTGCGAACACGAAGCCGAACATCGATCGCTCCCAGAAACGGAAGCTCCCGCTTGCGGTGATCGCGATCAGCGCCACGGCGGCGATCGGCACCGCCACAAACCTCGACACCCCGAGGTAGCCGAGCGCGAGGCTGACGCCGATGAACTCGGTGACGATCGTCAAGAAGTTCAGCAGGAACAGGTCGCCGACGGAGAACCAACCCCAGAAACGCCCGAGCCGCTCATTGATCAGCTTCGCGTGGCCGACGCCGGTGACCGCGCCGAGACGGACCACCATCTCCTGGTTGACGATCAGCACCGGGATCAGCAGCAGCAGCACCCACAGCAGGCTGGTGCCGTAGTTCTGACCGGCCTGCGAGTACGTCGCAACCCCGCCGGCGTCGTTGTCGCCGACCATCACGATCAACCCCGGACCGATGATCGCGAGCAGCGCCAGCACCCGTGAACGCGTTCCCCGGTGGCCCCGGTCGTTCTGCCCGATCGTTCCAAACGCGCCCTTGATATCGCCGACGTGCGCGGAGTCGAGCACCGCGCGCTCGCGCGGGCGGGCGACCGCCGGCGGGGCGGACGGGTTCGTCGACATCGCTCGACCTCCTTTCGCTGGCTCGCGGGCAGCCCCAGCCGCGGCCGTCGAGGAGGTCCCTAGCCCGAGCTCACTCCTCGGGACACGACAGGACGCTCACGGCAGCCGCGGCCGTGCTACTTCGCGGCGGGTCGCTGTCTTGATATGTGGCGTCGTCATCCATCGCGTGAAAACCGCGTAAACGTGGGCGATTAGCGGCACATTGAGAGTACCACCGCCTGTCAGCGGTGTTCTGACCCGGGAGTGCCCGGGTCACCCGCGCGCAAGCCCGGCGCGGCGGCGCCATTCGTTCGGGAGCAGCAGCTCGATCACATCGTCGACGGCGACGACGCCGATCGGCCGCTCGTCGCCGTCGATCACCGGGATCGCCAGAAGGTTGAAATCCGCCATCAACCGCGCGACCTCGGGCAGCTCGGTCTCGGGCGAAACCTTCGGGACCGCGGTCTCGATCAGGCTCGAGACCACATCCGGTGCCGGCGCGCGGATCAGCTCGGACGCGAGCACTGCGCCCGACAGCGCGCCGCCCGCACCGACCACCCATAGAGTCAGCAGCTGGCTCGGCGCCAGCTCGCTGCCGCGCAGCAGCTCAATCGCCGCACCCACCGTCGAATCCGCTCTCAGCGAGACGAAATCCGGGTTCATGAGCCCGCCCGCCGTCGACGGGTTATAGCCAAGCAGCCGCTTGATCTTCAGCTGCTTGCCCGTCGGCAGCAGGTTCAAGACAGGGATCCGTCGGTCCTGAGGGATCTCGAGCAGAAGATCGGCGGCGTCGTCGCTCTCCATCCGCGCGAGCACCGCGGCGACCTCGACGTCGGAGCGCTCACGCAGGAACTCCACCTGATGCTCGTCGTCGAGCTCCTCGAACACGTCGGCCTCGAGCTCCTTGTCGTGCCCGACCGCGCGCAGGATCTCCACGCCCTCGTCGTGCGACGCGGCCTCCACCAGATCGGCGATCTGCGCTGGATGGAGCCGCGCCAACCGTCGCGACGCCAGGCGCAACCGCGATGTCGGAACGTGACCCACGAACGGCTCCGTCTCAGACCAGGGCACGAACTGCGTGTGACCGCTCTCGTGAGCACGGAACCGACGCGGCACAAAACGTCGGATTCCGGCGCTGAGGCTCGGGTCGATCCCCACCACGCGCCATATCCCGCCCTCACAGGCCACGTCGATCTCGCGCGCCGTCACCAGCCGAACGGTCGTGACGTTGATCAAGCTGCGGCCGAGGACATCCGCGCGCAGCAGCACCTCGCCCTCGCGACGCTCGAACTGTCCGAGATTCAGCTTCGTCGTGGAGGTCCTCGCCCCCGACTCCGCCAGCTGCGCGATCCGGTTGATCGGCACGAACATCTCCCGCCCACCGATTCGCGCCTTCAACCCCACGACGGGCGGCAGGGCATCGCCGGTGTCCAACCTGACGATCACGTCTGCGACCCGACCGAGCCGCTCTCCCGAGGAGTCAAGGAGCGGACTTCCGACCAGGGCAGACAGGTGCAGGGCCGCGTCGGGCATCAACACACTCAAGCCAAGGCTAGCTCAACCCCAGGCGGAACGCCGACCCTGGGCGGCAGCGAGGGCCAGCCGCGCTGGTCTGTGTCGCGGTCGGCCGGGCCGGCGCAGGCCGGCCGTTCGCGCTACGAGCGTCGATGCTCTGGACGCCGCTCGGACCTCCTGTGCGGGTCCACAGTTCGCGGCCGAGGACCGTGAAACGTCACTCACATCCGGTCCTTCAATCCGAGTTCGCGCACGAGGTCCTGGCCGAGCTTGAACTTCTGGATCTTCGTCGCGGACATCGGCCAGCTCTCGACAAAGCGCACGTGGCGCGGGACCTTGTAGCTCGCGATCTCGCCGCGGCAGTAGTCGATCAGCTCCCGCTCGGTCATCTGCGCGCCCGGTACCAGCTCGATGAAGGCGGCGGGTACCTCAACCAGCTGGAGGTCCGGGATGCCGACCACCTGTGCAAGCCGCACCGCAGGGTGCGTGGCGAGAAAGCATTCGACCTCGTTCGCGGCGACGTTCTCCCCGCCGACTTTGAGCATTTCCTTGTAACGGCCGTGATACGTCAGCCGCCCCCGCGTGTCGATCGTGCCGATGTCGCCGGTGTGGAACCACCCGTCGGCGTCGATCGCTCGCTCGGTGAGCGCCGCGTCACCGTGGTAGCCCTCGAACATGCCCCAGCCGCGTGCGACGATCTCGCCCCGCATGCCTGGAGGCATGTCCGTGCCCGTGCCGGGGTCGACAATCCGCGCTTGCATCCCGGGCCAGGGCGTTCCCGACGTCGTCGGCCAGCTCGGGTCGTCGGGATCGGTGAGCGAGATGATGCCGCCGAGCTCCGTGCATCCGTATGCGTTGACGATCGTGGCGTGTTCGTAGGCCTCGCGGATGGCGCGCTCGAGGTCCGGTGGTCCAGGTTGCGCGTTGACGAGGCGGATCGCGGTGCGGTCGGCGGCGGCGAAGTCCGGGTGGTCGATCAGTTCCCGGTTCAAGGTCGGAAAGACCGCGAACTGGATCGTCGCGCGTTCCTCTTTCATCTGGCGCAGCGCGACCGCTGGCTCGAACGTCGTCATCGAGGCGAACCGGGAGTCCGCGAGGAGCGCCGCGCAGAGTGGAAGCAGGCCGCCCATGTGAAACAGCGGCAGCGGGCACCACCATACGTCGTCCGCTCCCAGGCGGTATCGATCGACGATCGCCGCTGCGGTCCTGACAACTGCCTCATGAGACAGGAGGCAGCCTTTCGGCAGCGCCGTTGTGCCAGATGTGTACATCATGATCGCGACGCTGCGGATGGGGACAGCAGCGGCTGCGGCATCGATGGTGTCCCCGGCGACGCTGCGCGCGAGCCTGCCGAACGCCTCGCGGTCGATGAAGCCGTCGGGTGAACTCCGGCCGAGGACGATGCCGGTCGCTTCCGTGTCGGCAAGCGAATCTCGCAGCAGGTCGACGAAGTCGACGCGTTCGGCGATCAGGTCGGTGGTGACGATCGTGCGCAATCCAGCGTCGTGAATGACGTACGCGAGCTCGCTCCTCCGGTACCTCGCGTTCACCAGTAGAGCGACGGCGCCGAGGAGGGCGGCTCCGAATAGGACCTCGACGAACTCGATGCAGTTCGGCATCAGGATTCCCACGCGGTCACCGTGGCGGACACCCAGCGCGTAGAGCCCGCGGGCGGCGTCCCGGGAGCGGTCGAGAAGATCGGCGGCGGTCGCGCTCCGCTGCGGGAACGCCACCGAGACGGTGTCCGGCGCCCGTGTCGCCGATGCGGCGAGGATGTCGCCCAACGGGGAGACTGCGACCGGCCGGTGCATCAGCCGGCACCCTAACCGCTCCGGCCGGCGGCCGCCAGCCGCGACGCTCCCGCGCCAGGACGCTTGGTCTGTGGACCGCTGGTGGCGAGTAGTACACCACCGGCGCGCGACGGGGGTTTACATATTCAGGTCTGGTCTGCTCAGCCGACCTCTCGGTTGAGCACCAACAACGTCGTCAGGAGAGCTGAGTTCATGTCTGTGAAATTGCGTCGGGCGCCGGTTGATGTCGAGGCGTCCGCGCTGAGCGGTCAGCGCGAGGAAGCGATTCGGCTGCTGAGTGAGCGGCTTGAGAGTTTGGATGGCAAGTGCCTGCACGGGCTTGTGCAGGGCTTGAACGCTGCTTCTGATGGCGATCTCACGGTGACGGTCGTGCCGGTGACGACACCGATCGATCTCGCGATCGATGATCCCGCGCTTGCGAAGCTGATCGGGTTGTTCAACTCGATGCTCGGCAAGGCGCAGGCTGCGTTGGTCGGGTATGAGGCGTTGCGTGAGCAGTTGCGCGCGGCGCTCGGTGATCAGTCCTGCCTTGGGCCGCTGACTGAGCGGCTGCACAGCCTGTCTGATTTCTGCCTGGCTGGTCTTGGTGAGGGGCTGAAGGCGGCGGCTGGTGGGGATCTGACGGTCGAGGCGGTTCCGGTCACGACTCCGGTGCAGGCTCGTTCGGGCGCGGAGATCGGCGAGTTGGGTGCGGTGTTCAACACGATGCTCGCTCAGGCCCAGGGCGGTCTTCAGTCCTATAACGACATGCGTGCGGGGTTGGCGGCGATGATTCGGCAGATCACTGTCACGGCCGAGCAGGTGACCGAGGCTTCGACGACGATGTCGGTGTCCTCGCGGGAGACCGGTCAGGCGATCGATGAGATCGCGCAGGCGACCAACAGCGTGGCTGCGGGCGCCGAGAAGCAGGTTGGGATGATTCACGAGGTTCAGCATGTGACGACCGAAGCGGTTGATCTGTCGGTCAGGGCGCGCGGTGTGGCAGCGGAGGGCGTGGCGCTCACGGGGCAGATCGCCGCGATCGCCGATCAGACGAATCTGTTGGCGCTGAACGCTGCGATCGAGGCCGCTCGGGCCGGTGAGCAGGGTCGCGGGTTCGCGGTCGTTGCCGAGGAGGTCCGTAAGCTTGCCGAGTCGGCCTCGACGGCTGCCGGGCAGACCAGCAAGGCGTTCGATGGGTTGAGTACCAGCATCGACGAGGTCGGTGGTTGTATCGAGCGGATCGTTGACGCCACCAACCAGGTTGCGGGCGTCGCCGACCAGACCGGTGCCGCGACGCAGCAGGTTTCGGCCTCCGCGCAGGAATCGGCGGCCTCGAGCGAGGAGATCGCGGCCACCAGCGAACAGCTTGCAGGCGTCGCCGGCGAGTTGGCGGGCATGGTCGCGAAGTTCAACATCGGAACTCGCTGATCGCCATGGGCAGCTCATCGATCGCATCCGCCGCCGATCAGGCATCTCAGGACGATCAGCAGCTCCTGGTGTTCACGATGTCCGGCGAGCATTACGCGCTGCCGATCATGTCCGTGCGCGAGATCATCCGCTACCGGCAGCCTCGCACGATCGCAGCCGTCAACAGCGTGATCGAGGGGATCATCAACCTCCGCGGCGGTGTCCTGGCGGTCTGCGACCTCAGAAGCCAGCTCGGGAACCCTCGCGAGATCGGCGATCACACGCGCATCCTGATCATCGACACCCGCGACGCGCAGCTCGGACTGATCGTCGACAGCGTCGACGAGGTGCTCGTCGTGACCGCCGATCTGATCGAGTCCTCACCCGTCAGCGAGACCGGGCTCGGCAGTCAGATCGCCAAGGTCGACGACCGGCTGATCGTCCTGATCGATACCGAGCGGACCTTTGCGAACGTGCTCGGCGCCCAGGACCACGCAGCAATCGACGACGACGGCGTCGACACACCACTCGCAGCCTGACCGAACCCTCAACCATCCCTCATCGGACCGCGCGCCGCCCAGCCAGCCGCAGGATCGCCGGGCGCACGCGCGGTTTTCGATGCAGACGGACCACAGCGCCGTCGATCTCCGGATGGTCCTGACGACGGCATCAAGCCTCGGCGCGACGATCGTGCTGCTGACGCCCCGCATGTTTCGTGGCTGCGGTACGGATGCGCACCAGCGCAAACCCGATGTGTCGAATTCGGGCGTCGCGTGGCTGTCGCGTCAATCCAGATCGCTGTGCGAATGTGATAACCAGCCGGCGGGACGAGTCGAACAGCTTCGGCGCAGCGAACCCGTGGACCGGGTTCGCAGAACCCTGTCCAGGGGGAGGCTGGGGCCTTTTGTTCAATGGTTCAACACTTCGCCCCAGGCTGGGTCCCGGTCGAGGCTCAACCGACTGGCACGCCCGGACCGGGGGATATCAAAAGTGACAATCCGAGCCAGCCCAAGCCCATGTGCGCAGCGTCTCCGGACGATCCGAAACAGCGCAGTCGCGGTCCGGCTGTTTTCGGGCCGCTGCGAGCGAGCGCGCGAACCAGGTAGTTGCCCTGCGCGAGCTTGTGAGAGTCGACGCGACCGAGCCACACGCTGTTCGCCCCGACGTCATCTTTGCGCGTGAGCTTCCCGACAGCGATTTGGTGGCCCTGCGCCGGCAGCCAACTCGAGCGGATTGGTCGGCTGCTGGTTCTGAACATAGATCGCGGTTCGCGGCCAGAGCCAGCGAGTTGTTGCACACGGTCGGCGACCAGAACGCACCACCCGGCGGGAGCTTGCCACCGGGGAAGGTGATCGTGTGACTCTGCGACCCGTCCGGCGCCAGTCCCGGAAGACCGCTCTCAGCAGCGGTATAGATCGACTGCCGCGGCGTGTTTGCACCGAGCCGCTGAGCCCGCAACGATCGCCCCGCTGAATGCCGCGAGCACCACGCGGGGGTAGCGTTGGCGTGAGGCTCACTTGCGGCCAGAGACTGGTAGAACAGTCCGGTGGCTGCAGATACATCGCCTGTTGGTTGTACCGGTCGGTTGACGGTCGCGACTCGCGGGGCCGGCGGGCCGGGCGAGGTGCTCGTTTCAGTGCGTGGTGGGACCGAGGCCTACCTGGCGTGGTCCGAGCAGCCTTTGCCTCGGGGGACGACCGTATTGGTCTTCGACAAGCGGGGTGAACGGACGGTCGATGTGATGGAATGGTCCGATCCTTCGGGCGACCCTGGCGGGGAGCCGACCTAGCAGTCGTACTGAGGAGGAGATGATGTTCGGGTACCGGGTCCCTGCGCCAGATGAGGCGATGCTGATCTCCGGCGGCAAGTCGGGGCGGGACGGAACGCCGTTTCGGGTTGTGACCGGTCATGGTGCGTTTGCGATGCCGTTTACGCGCTCGGTGTCGTTCTTGACGTTGGCGATGCGTGAGGCGGAGGTCGCCGAACAGTGCGTGACCAAGCAGGGGATCACGCTTGAGGTCAGGGCGGTGATCGCGTTCAAGGTCGGCAACGACGAGGAGAGCATCGTCAACGCAGCCCAGCGATTCCTGTCTGATCAGGATCAGATGCAGATCCTGGCCGGAAGGATCTTCGCCGGACACCTGCGCTCGATCGTCGGCTCGATGACTGTGGAGGAGATCGTCACCGAGCGACAGAAACTGGCGACCGAGGTGCTCGACGGGTCGAAGGCCGAGATGGTGAAGATGGGATTGATCGTCGACTCGTTGCAGATCCAATCCATCGATGATCTCGGTGCGGGATACATCACAGCGATGGCGGCACCGCATAACGCGGCGATCCAGCGCCAGGCCAAGATCGCGCAGGCGCAGGCCGACCAGGCTGCGGCGGAAGCCGAGCAGCAGTCCCAGCGCCAGCAGGCCGAGTACGCACGGCAGACCGCGATCGTCCAGGCGCAATACAAGGCCGAGGTTGACAAGGCTCAGGCAGAGGCGGCACAGGCAGGACCGCTCGCGCAGGCCAGCGCCCAGCGCGAGGTCATCGCTGCACAGACCGAGCTTGCCCAGCGTCAAGCCGAACTTCGCCAGCAGCAGCTCGTGGCGGAGGTCGTCAAGCCTGCTGAGGCGGATGCTGAGAAGGTCCGCGTGATCGCAAAGGCCGACGCGGAGCGCATGAAGATCCAGGCTGAGGCGGCCGCCTCGTACAACCGGGTTGCGCTGGACAGGATGTTGATCGACCAGTTGCCCCAAATCGTCAGAGAGGCTGCCGCCGGTCTCGCCAACGCCAACATCAACGTCCTCAACGGCGCCGAGGGTCTCGGCGAGATCGCCGCCGGACTCGTCGGCCAGGGTCTGACCATCTTCGACTCCGTCAGGCAGAACCTGACCGGGAGCCGTGAAGCGGGACGGGAGCGAGACCTCCTCAGCGAGCACATCGATGACGACAAGCCGGAATAGCTCCGAGGGCGCGTCGACGGCGCGTAACGCCGTGCCGCCATGGCCCCCGTGCCCGGACGGCGCCATGCAGGTGGTCAACGGTCGAGCAGCCGCACCCTAACCTCGATCCTCGGGAGGGGTAGGCGCGGCGCTGTCCGGGACGGGTGGGCGCGGTTTTGCCGTTGTTTTGGGGGTTTGGCGATCATCGGCGCGCCTGACCTCAACGGAACTCTCTGAACGATCGCGAGGTTCAGGCCGAGTTGTTTCTGACGGGGCGCTGACGGCGATGACTCGCGAGGAGCCAGAATGCACTGATTCCGGGGCGGCGGAGGCAGATCGGAGTGTCGGGCGTGCCTTTCTGTCCGATAACCGCTCTACCCTGTGAGGATGCTGTTCAGGAAGATCGGTTGAGGTATGCGGGTCGGGGCGGCGTATTTTCTTGAGCCGTCCGAACCGGCGCAGCGGCGCTACGAGGCGATGCGCGCGTACTTCGTCGAGGGGCTTCAGGCCGGCGAGGTCGCTGAGCGGTTTGGGTACTCGCCGGCCAGCGTGCATCAGATGGCCAGCGAGCTGCGGACCGGTAGCGCGGAGTACTTCCGGTCCTCCAAGCCAGGGCCCCGCTCGGCGCGCAAGGCCGACCGGGTGCGTGACCGCGTGCTCGAGTTGCGTGCTCTGGACCGCTCGGTCGAGGAGATCGCCGCCGAGTTGACAGTCGCGGGCACGCCAGTGTCCGCGCAAACGGTCTGGACGATCCTTGCAGCGGAAGGGATCGAGCGCTTGGCGCGCCGTGCACCATCCACGCGCGGGCCAGCGCCACGGCTGGCCGCGGTCAAAGCCCGACCGTTGAGCGACTGGCCGGCCGGCACGTCGATCGGCTGCGATCACGCCGGCCTGTTCCTGCTCGTTCCGGCGATCGCCGAGCTCGGACTCTCCCAGCTCGTCGCGTCGTGCGGCTACCCGTCAACGACGGTGCTCTCAGCGTGGCACTCGCTCGGGTCGCTGCTGTTGCACAAGTGCGCGCGCACCCCCCGCGCAAGCCACGCGCACGCGCTCGCTGATGACCCCGGCCTCGCGTTGCTGATGGGACTGACCGCGCTCCCGAAAGCCACGCACCTGACCAGCTACTCCTACCGTGCGCGGCGCGCCGCCAGCGAGACGCTCCTGGCGGGCGTGACCGGCCGGATGCGCGAGCTCGGGCTCGCGACCGGCGAGCAGGGGTTCAACCTCGACTTCCACGCGATCCGCCACCACGGCACCGACGTCCCGCTGGAGAAGCACTACGTCCCGGCCCGCTCACAACGGACCCGCGCGGTGCTGACGTTCTTCGCCCAGGACCACGCCTCCCAGGAGATGGTCTACTCAAACGCTGAGCTGACCAAAGCCGAACAGGCACGTGAGGTGATCGCGTTCGCCGACTACTGGCAGAACGTCTCAGGCTCAGACCCGGGCCTGCTGGTGTTCGACTCCAAACTGACGACCTACAAGATCCTCGACGAGCTCACCGCGCGCGGCATCCGCTGGCTGACCTTGCGCGAGCGCGGCCCGAAACTGATCGCCGATCTCGAAGCGCTCCCCGACACAGAGTGGACGAAGGTCCGCGTCGACCGCCGCGGCCGCTACCGCGAACCCGAGATCCACGACGAGCTGATCCAGATCAAAGGCATCGACGCGCCCGTGCGCCAACTCGCCGTGCGCAACATCGGCCGCGAGCACCCCACCATGCTGATCACCAACGCAATCGATCTCACGACCAAGCAACTGTTTGCCCGCTACGCCGAGCGCATGACGATCGAGAACGAACTCGACGCCTACATCCAAGGCTTTCACCTCAACGCGCTCGCCTCAGGCCTCCCCCTCAACGTCGACCTCGACGCCACCCTCACCGTCATCGCCGGCAACCTCTACCGCCTCCTCGCCCAACGTCTGCCCCGCTACGAAACCGCCACCCCGGACAAGCTCTGGCGCCACTTCCTCGACGCCACCGGCACCATCCACACCACCACCGACGCGCTCACCGTCGACCTCAACATCCGCACCTACCATCCCGTCCTGATCGCCGCTGGCCTCGCCGACACACCAACCCCGATCCCCTGGCTCAACGACCGCGAACTCCGATTCCGCTTCCCACCCCGCTAAACCTCAACGAGACTTCCTGACCGAGGATCGAGGCTAAACCCTGGCCGTGTCTCGGCGATACGCCCAGGCTGCGCCGGCCGTGAGAATCGCGGTCCACGCCGCGACGGTGATCCAGCCGCGGGCGCCCCACGCGTGGCCGTCAAGCGCGACGTTACGGGCTTGGACGAGCCACCACG
Organism: uncultured Solirubrobacterales bacterium; assembly: GCA_963705995.1. Lineage (GTDB taxonomy): Bacteria > Actinomycetota > Thermoleophilia > Solirubrobacterales > Solirubrobacteraceae > Palsa-465. The sequence goes on along the minus strand of CAVPLN010000035.1, from coordinate 96,288 downwards.
AGGGGAGGAACTGCCCGAACGCGTGCAGAAAGCCGCTCGTGATCGCGAACCAGGTACCGGACAGGAACGCGAGGATCGACACCAGGCCGCCCATCAGCGGGCCGACCGAGTCGGTGTTCACGAGATGGCCGACGAGGACGCCGAGTGCGGCGAATGGCAGGAGCCCGACGATGATGAGGCCGGTCATCTCCAGCCAGCGTCCGGCGGGCAGGGTGACGCTGAGCAGCGACCCTGAGATGTAGAGCACGAGCAGGCTCGACAGCGCCATTGCGTATCCCGTCAGGACCTTGGCGCGGAAATACGCGCGCACGGTCAGCGGGCTGATCCGCAGCTGCCTGATCCACCCGCTCTGGCGCTCGCCGGCGATGCGGGCTCCGGTGGAGATCATCGACATCATCGTCCCGAATGACGCCAGCGAGACCATGTAGTAGGTCGCATAGGTGAGCCCGGTGCCACTGATGATCTTGTTGTGCTGAGGGGCGGCGATCAGCCAGAAGAACACCAGCGGGAATCCGAGCGAGAAGAGCAGGAACCGCCGGTTGCGGAACGTGCGCAGCAGCTCGAAGCGGGTGTAGGCGAAGCCGTTCATCGCGCGCCCGGTTCCTGCGCGTCGGCGTCCGGCTCGCCAGTCAGCTCCAGGAACGCCTCCTCGAGGCTGCCGCCGGTGATCTCGATGTCCTTCGCCGCCGGATAGCGTTCGAGCAGCGCCCGGATGCTCTGGTCAGAGTCCATGCAGCTGAGGATCACCGCGTCGCCATGGCGCTCGGCGGAGGCGACTCCCGGCAGCGTGGCCAGGCTCGACGGGTCGATCGCCGGCAACGTCGCGCGGAGCGTTCGCCTCCCGACCCGTGCCTTGATCTCGGTCGTGGGACCGTCGGCGACGATGCGCCCGTGCGCCATCAGGATCGCGCGATCGGCATTGGCGTCAGCCTCTTCGAGGTAGTGGGTGGCGAACAGCACGGTCTTTCCACGGGCCGCGAACTCACGCATGATGCTCCAGAACTCGCGGCGACCCTCGACGTCGAGCGCGACAGTCGGCTCGTCGAGCACCAGCAGGTCAGGGTTGCTGACGATCGCGAGCGCGGATCGGACGCGCTGCGTTTGACCGCCCGAGAGCCTGTGCGTTCGCTGGCTGGCGATCGTCGCCAGTCCTGTGACCTCGAGCGCCTCCGTGACGTCCATCGGATCCGGATACAGCGAGGCCATCATTGCAACGAGCTCGCGCACGGAGAGGTCCCGGATCAGCCCGCCCGTCTGCAGCATCGCGCCGACGAGGCCGGCGTCGACAGCCTCGCGGGGCGTGCGACCGAACACCGACACCGTGCCTTCGTCAGGCGTGGACAGGCCGAGCAACATGTCGATCGTTGTCGACTTACCGGCGCCGTTGGGGCCCAACAGCGCCGCCGTCTCACCCGCCGCAATCGAAACATCGATGCCGCGCACCGCACGGATCGGGCCCTGCGGCCCCCTGTAGGACTTCACCAAACCTTGCAAGCAGGCGCCGCCGCCAGTGTTGCCGGCGGGGCCGTCGCGTCGCGTCGACGGTGCGCTCGTCATCGCACCAGCCGACGCCGGCCAGGTCGAGCTGTCCTACCTTGCATTGATGCTTGCGGGGTACCGGCCGCGAAGGCCTGTTCCCCGTTCTCCTCTCAATCCGCACGGGATCCTGTCCGGACAGCCTACCGACGATCGTCCACCGTCGAGCTCGCCGGCTCGGCGAGGTCGGCGCTTCGCCTTCTCGGTGATCATCGGATCGCGGCAGCGGGTGCGGGTGACGACGCGGCCACACAGTTGAAGTCGTGGCGCTCTACGCTGATCGTATGACTGAGATCACGGATTCCGCTGCCAGTACTTTGTCGAAGAGCACAACGGCCCGCGCATACGGAGCCTCAGCGGTCGACGCCGCGCTCGAATCGGTGCACATCGAGCGGCGGCCGCTCGGGGCGAAGGACATTCGGATCGGCATCAGATTCTGCGGCATCTGCCATTCCGACATCCATTTCACCCGCGGTGAGTGGGGCGCGATTCCCTATCCTGCGATTCCGGGCCACGAGATCGCCGGTGTGGTCGACGCGGTCGGCGCCGCGGTGACGCGCTTCGCGCCCGGGGATCGGGTCGGCGTCGGGTGCATGGTCAACTCGTGTCGCGAATGCGAGAACTGTCGGAAGGGCGAGGAGCAGTACTGCCTACCCGGAAACACCGGGACCTACGGGTCGGTCGATCGCGACGGGACGAACACCTACGGCGGCTACTCGGATCATGTCGTCGTCGACGAGGACTTCGTGCTGCGGATCCCGGACGAACTCGGGCTCGACGTTGCCGCGCCGCTGTTGTGTGCGGGGATCACGACGTACTCGCCCCTGCGCCACTGGCGCGCCGGCCCGGGCAAGCGCGTTGCGGTGGTCGGTCTCGGCGGCCTGGGGCACATGGCGGTCAAGCTGGCTCACGCGATGGGTGCCGAGGTGACCGTGCTTTCGCAGTCGCTGCGCAAGCGCGACGACGGCCTCAAACTCGGTGCCGACGGCTACTACGCGACCAGCGATGACGCGACCTTCGACGAGCTCGCGGGTCGCTTTGACCTGATCATCAACACGGTCAGCGCCAAGCTCGAGATCGGCCGCTTTCTCGGCCTGCTGAAGACCGACGGCGCGCTGGTCAACGTCGGCGCGCCCCCCGAGCCGCTACCCGTCCCGGTGTTCCCGCTGCTGTTGCAGCGGCGCAGTTTCGCCGGATCGGCGATCGGCTCGATCCGCGAGACGCAGGAGATGCTCGACTTCTGTGCCGAGCACGGGATCAGCGCTGAGATCGAGATCATCTCCGCCGATCAGATCAACGAAGCGTGGGACAGGGTCCTGCGTTCCGACGTCCGCTTCCGCTTCGTGATCGACACCTCGACCCTGTAGCTGCTCGCGGATACCACTGCGCTGCGCTCAGTCCCGACGGTCGTCAGCACCGACTGTTTCCATCACAGCCGCCGCCTCCGACCGACTGGTGGACGGGCTCGCGGCGAGGGCCTCTCGTACGCGCTTGACCGTCGCGCCCGGGCGGACGTGCGGGCCTGGCGCGAGTTGGGCGACGCGCACCTCCTCGATCAGCCACATCACGTCGCTGCGTCCGTCGGCCTGAGCCTCCAATGCGTGGACCTGAGCCATTCGCTCGCGGTCGGCGACGGCGTGGCTCGCCAGTCGCTCGAGGCGCTGCGCCGCGGCGCGCAGGTAGCGCTCGACATCCCCCAGCCGCGCGACGCCGGCCGCCGCGAGCATCCCGGGGTAGACGAGCCGGCCGAGCTGGCGGGCGACGTCCTCCCGCGCGGGGCCGAAGACGGCATTCGCCGGGAGCGCGTCGAGCCGCTCGCGGATGGCTCGCGCCGCCTCCAGGATCTGGCCGAACGCGACCAGCGCGCCGAGCGTCGTCGGCCGGACTTCACCGCGGACGTGCTCGCGGAGCGCCGAGAACTGCTCGGCGTCCCACGCCGGGCCCCCGCCACTCGCGGTCAGCGCGTCGAGCGCCGCGGTCGTCGCATCCTCGATCACCGCTTCGAGAGTGTCGTGGGGCGCGGCGGCGAGCGTGAGGGTCAGCTGCGAGCCGAGCTGACCGGCCACCCAGTGGCGTGGCGACGGAACCGTGAGCCGCAGCAGCCGCCGGGTCCCCCGGGCCATCGTCACGGCCTGCTCGGCGGCTGTTTCGCAAACGCGGATACCGACGGCGTCGCCTTCGTCGACGAGCGCCGGGAAACCGCGCAGGCCGCCTGGGAGATCGACCGTGTGCGGGAGCGAATCGATGTCGAAGCCGCGCATTCCATGGCGCGCGAGCGCCGGCACGGCGTGCTTCAGGCGCGCGGTCAGCGACGGTCGCAGCTCGTCGCGCAGGGCGTCGAGGGACAGGCCCGACGCGAGCACCGTCCCGTCCTCGTCCTCGACACAGAAGGTCATCCGCAGGTGCGCGGGCAGATCGTCGAGTGACCAGTCGCCAGCGATGATGCGCACACCGCGCAGCCGCTCGATCGCCTCGGCGAGCACCTCGAGCAGCGGGCCGGAGCGTGGCTTGACGTCGGCGAGGATCGCGCTTGCGGCATCGGGGATCGGAACGAGCGGCGTGCGCAGTCGCTTCGGCAACATGCGCAGCAGCGCGACGACGAGTTCCCTTCGAAACGCGGGTACGAGCCACTCGAAGTTCGTCTCCCGTATCGACGCAAGCGACGCGAGCGGGACGTGGACCGTGACGCCGTCGGCCGCCGAGCCGGGGTCGAAGCGATAGGACAGCGCGAGCTCGAGGGGCGGGTGGGACTGGATCCAGCGCGCGGGGCGGTCATCGGCGTCTGGCGCGACGTCGCCCTCGATCAACATCTCCATCGGGTAGTCGAGCAGCGCCGGCTGGGTCTGCCGCGCCTGCTTCCACCAGCGGTCGAAATGACGCCCACTGACGATGTCGTCCGGTACCCGCGCGTCGAAGAACGCCGCGCGCACCGGCTCGCTTGCGAGCAGGTCGCGCCTTCGGGCTCGCGCCTCGAGCGCCTCGACCTCCTCGACACGGCGCTCGTTCTCGCGCATGAATGCGTGGCGCTGGTCCCAATCGCCTTCGACGAGCGCGCGGCGAATGAACAGCTCGCGCGCGGCGGCCGGGTCGATCCGCCCGTACTGGACCGTCCGCGAGGCAACGATCGCAAGACCGTATAGCGTCACCTGCTCGGGTGCGACGACCGCGGCGCGACGGCGATCCCACCGCGGCTCGCCGTATGAGCGCTTGATCAGGTGCTCGGCGAGCGGCTCGACCTGCCTGATGTCGACCGCCGCCGCTGTCCTGCCCCACAGCCGCGTGGTCTCGACGAGCTCGGCGACCATCACCCACGTCGGCCCGCGCCGCGCGAGCACGGAGCCCGGGGCGATCGCGAACCTCGCCCCTCGCGCGCCGGTGTACTCACGGGTCGCGCCGTCCTTCATTCCCAGGTGCGAAAGCAGCCCGGAGAGGAGGGCGGTGTGGATTTGAGCCCCACCCTCCCGCTCGACCGGCGTGTCGTTGAGCGTCACCCCGACCTCCCGCGCCGCATCCTCGAGCTGGGCGACGAGGTCCTGCCACTCGCGGATGCGCAGGTAGTGGAGAAACTCGGCCTTGCAGCGCTTGCGGACCTGCGAGCGCGAGAGCTCGCCTTCCAGCGAGCGCAGGTAGTCCCACAGGTTCAAGTAGGCAGCGAAGTCCGATGACCGATCCGTGAAGCGGGCGTGGAGCTGGTCAGCCTGGCCGCGCTGCTCGGCGGGGCGCTCGCGTGGATCCTGGATCGACAGCGCGGCGGCGATCACGGCCACCTCGCGGGCACAGCCGAGCTTGTCGGCTTCCAGCACCATGCGACCCAGGCGCGGGTCGATCGGAAGCCGCGCGAGATTGCGCCCGAGCGGCGTGAGCGTCTCGGCGGCCGACGGATCCAACGCCCCCAGCTCGTGCAGCAGCGCGACGCCGTCACGGATCTGGCGGCGGTCGGGCGGCTCGAGAAACGGGAACGCCTCGATCTCCCCCAACCCGAGCGCGGCCATCTGGAGGATCACGCTCGCGAGGTTCGTTCGCAGGACCTCGGGGTCGGTGAACTGCGGCCGTGCGTTGAAGTCGTCCTCTGAGTAGAGCCGGACGCAGATCCCGTCGGCAAGGCGCCCGCAGCGGCCCTTGCGCTGGTCGGCCGACGCCTGCGAGATCGGTTCGACCGGCAGCCGCTGGACCTTCAGCCGGGCGCTGTAGCGGGAGACCCGGGCGAGGCCGGTGTCGATCGACGCAGCGGATCCCCGGGACGGTCAGCGACGTCTCGGCGACGTTCGTCGCGAGGACGACGCGCCGTCTCTGGGTCCGCTTCGAGGCAAAGACCCTCTGCTGATCGGCGACCGCGAGCCGCGAGTACAGTGGCAACACTTCAACGCCCGGCCCGAGCCGTCCGCCGAGCAGCTCCGCGGCGTCGCGGATCTCCCGTTCCCCGGAGAAGAACGCGAGCACGTCACCGTCCTGCTCGGCGAGCAGCTCCTCGACGGCTTCCGCCAGCGCGTCGAGCAGGTCCTCGCCCTCTGCTGGAGGCCGATAACGGACCTCGACCGGGTAGGTGCGGCCCGAAACCTCGATGATCGGGGCGCCGCCGAAGTGCTCGCTGAAACGCTCGGGGTCGATCGTCGCGCTCGTGATGATCAGCTTGAGATCTCGTCGCCGCGGCAGGATGCGATGCAGGCAGCCGAGCAGGAAGTCGATGTTGAGCGAACGTTCGTGCGCCTCGTCGACGATCACCGTGTCGTAGTGGCGCAGGAGCGGATCACGGCGGATCTCGGCCAGCAGCAGACCGTCCGTGACCACGCGGACCAGGGTGTCCTCCGACACCCGAGCGTCAAAGCGGACCGCGTAGCCGACGGCACCGCCGAGCGGCACGTCGAGCTCGTCCGCGATTCGCTGCGCCACGGTCCGCGCCGCGAGCCGTCGCGGCTGGGTGTGGGCGATCGCTCCGCGCACGCCCCGCCCAAGCTCGAGGCAGAGCTTGGGCAGCTGGGTCGTCTTGCCCGAGCCCGTCTCCCCGGCCACGACGACGACTTGGTGATCCTTGATCGCGGAGAGCAGGTCGTCACGACGCGCCTGAAACCGGTAGCTGCGGTGGGTAGGAGACTTCGGGGACCAGCGCGCGCCGCCGCTGCACCCGCGTTCGCGCCTCGGCAAGCTGTTGCTCGAAGCGCGCCCCGTCGCCCTCATTGGCCCGACGGAGCCGGTGAGCCTGGCGGCGAAGGCGCTGCTCGTCCCGCAGCGTCAGCTCGCGAAGCGCCGCCTCGTCGACGAGCGGCATCTATGCGGCGCCGCACCTTGCGGCGAGACGGGCGGCGGCGAATGGGGTGCGGACGGCGACCATACCCACCGAGCATAGGCGCCGGTTCGCCGGCGTAGAGTGCCCACCATGCCAGCATTCATCCTGCGCCTGATCGCGCCACGCCCCAACTTCGCTCAGACGCTGACGGACTCGGAGCGGGAGATCATGAGCCGTCACGCCGCCCACTGGGCCCCGTACCGCGAGCGCGGCGAGATGGTCGTGTTCGGCCCAGTTCTCACCGACGACAACTCGTACGGCCTGGCCGTGGTGGAGACAGACGACGAGCACGCGCTTCGGGAGTTCGCCTCGCGCGACCCGGTCGTGACGACCGGAACAGCGGACTTCGAATTCGGGCGGATGGCCGCCGGGCACGTTCGGCCGCGCTACCGTTAGACGTGCTTCTTGCTGTGCTTGTGCTGCGGCTTGGCCGGCGCGTGCACGACCACGACCCCTGTTTCAGCGGCCTTGCCGCTGACGGTCACGGTGATCGTGACCGTCAGCTTGTGAAACTGCGCGAGGAGCGCGCGGCCGGTGCGATTGAGGGTGATCGAGGCGGGCGTGGCGGCACCGGCCGCGAGCGAGCTCGCGGCGGTCGCAACGACGACGACCTTTGTCTTTCTTGTCGGGTGCTTGGTCTTTGTTGTCGGGTGCGAGCGAGCCGTGACGGCGGTCAGCTTGCGCCCGCGGAAGTGCTCGGTCACGGTGCCGACAATGCTCGCCGTCGGACAGGCCCCGGAACCGGCGGAGCAGCTCAACGCAACGCTCAGCTTCTCCTTCGCGACACCGATCGCGCCGACTGTGAGGATCGATGCCGGCTTGCCGTACAGCACTCCGACGAACGCGGGCGAGGCGGCCTCGCTCGTGTAGTCGCCCGTGAATCCCGCGCCGACCGTCCCGAACGTCCCGGTGAACTTGCCGCCGTTGAGCAGGAACACCTGGAACTCCTGGCCAGCGGCTGGCGTGAAGCCTCCCACGAGCTTGGGGGCCAGCGTGCCGCCGGCGGCGATCGAGCCCGGTCCATAACAGCAAGGGCTCGTCACCTGGAAGGTCCCTACGCTCGTCGCGCTGGCGATCTCCGGGACAATCGTGCCGCCGGCGGCATTGGCGAGCGCTGCGCCCTCGTTGAGCGCCCATTGCGCGCCCGGTGCCACCGTCACGGTCCCGCTATTGGTCGCCGTCACGGATCCGCTGGAGGTCAGCGCGCCGCTGTTGACGTCGATGTTGCCCGCGCTCGCGTTCGTGACGCTCGCCTGCAGGTTGTTTCCCCACGCGGAGTCCTCCACCTGCGTCACCAAGGTGCCGTTGTTGACGAGCGAGCCGCTCGTCAGATAGGTGTTGCCGCCGCTCGTTGAGCCAGTCCCCGGGGCGTCGAGCACGAGCGTCCCGTCGTTGACGACCGGCGACGTGTTGCCGTTGGCGTTCAGGCCGAGCGTTGTCGAGTTGTAGTTCTCGCCGCCGTAGCTGTACGCCTCGCCCTGCACGGTCACGGTCTGACCGAGAGGGATCGTCCCGGACAGAGCGCCGGACGCATCGTTGAACAGAAACGAACCCGAGCCGACCGAGTCGACCAGCCACGCGCCATCCTGCATCACGACGTTGTTCCCGGACACCGAGCCGCCACTCTGAGTCCACGTCATCTGCCCGCCCTGGTCCACGGCAGTGATCGCCCCGTTGTTGCTCACCGGCCCGTTGTTCACGAACGCTCCGCTGTTCCCGAGCCCGCCCGCCAGAACCATCGCCGCTCCCGAACCGACTCCAACCGCACCGTCGTTCGTCAGCGAATACGAAAATGAGGGAGCTACGCCTCCCGTGTTCGGTGAGGGCAGCGTGAGCTTGCCGCTGTTCACCTCGATCGAGCCGGATGACTCGTTTGTGAGCGTCCCCTCGTAGAACTCCTGCCAAGCGGAGTCCTCGGACTGAGCGACGATCTGGCCGGCGTTCGTCAGAGCCACGCTGTTGAGGATGGCGCTACCGCCCAGCTGGTTCCCGCCGCCGACGGGGTCACCGCCGCTGGTCGCGTCAAGGATCAGCTTGCCGCCGGTGTTGATCGAGCTGGCGGCTGAGAGCGAGAGCGTCGTTGAGTTGTACGTCTCGCCTCCGTAGTTGTAATCCTGTCCCGCGACATCAAGCGTCTGCGTGCCGCTCGAGGCCCCAAGCGTGAGCGACGCGACATTCGCGCCCCCACCGTTCGTATCCGTGGCGCCCAGCGTGACCGTGTACGTCCCCGGAAGCGTGATGCAGACATTGTCGGTGGCGACCGGAACCTGCTGGGGCGACCAGTCGGCCGCCGTGCCCCACGACCCGCTGGTAGGGCTCGCCCACGAAACCGTGCATGCCTGCGCTGCACCGGCGGAACTGGCGAACCCAACCAAGGCGATCAGCCCAGTGAGCAGCCGAGGGAAACGGATCACGGCGAATCCTTTCGAGAAGTCCGCGCTCGAGCGGACGGGAGCCCGAGCCTACTCGGTCGCGTCTGGGCGCGCTCGAACCGACCTGGGTCGCGGCCACCGCCAGCCTCCCACGATCGTCCCGGTTCCGGCAAACCATCTGGGGAGCGACCGAACGTCGCTTCCGATCCACGACGACCGACGCGTTCCGGCCGCAGCGAGGACGACGGTGCCATCCGCTGGTGCAGCGTGTCTGAGGCGTCTTTTCGTTGACGGGGCTTCTCGAGAACCCCTCGGCGGTCGTGGCGGTCGTGGTCCAGACGGATGGTCGTTGGTCGTGCCCGGTCGCGATCGCCGTCGATGACGTGGGGTCCACCGCACTCTGGGCCCAGGCTGGGGCCGATTGGCGAATGATTCTCGTCTCCGTCCCATCGTCGTCCAGAGCCGTACGGCTGCGGCGCCACCTTGACGCAAGGCAGGACGCCGGTCGCTGCCCGCGTGATCTGACGGTCGAATCGGGTCAGCGGCGAGCGAGTCGCCGTCCGCTCTCGGTATCAGGTGGCGTGTAGTTGAGCTCGTAGTGGTGATAGAGCGCGGACTCGTCGGCCTGGGAGAGCTCATCACCCTTCAGTTCGATGTTCGGCGCCGACTTGACCTGATCCTTCGTGACCGCCACCTGTAAGTCATCGGGACCGATCGTGATCCCGCCCAGCGGCACGAACGTCAGATGGCGGCCGATGAAGCCCTCCTTGACGGTTGCGAACTGAGGCTCGTCGTTCTCCACGTCGACGTAGACGTCCTGCAGCTTTCCGATCCTCTCGCCGTCGCGATCGACGAGCAGCTTGCCATGCCAGTCGGCGGCATTCCAGTGAGCGTTTGGCTGGTGCTGGACTTCGTCCTGCTCCTGTGGGGCCTGCTGCTGGCCCGGGCCATCGTCCTGGCGCTCTGGGACCTGTTGCTGGTCCGGACCATCGTCCTGGTGCTCGGTCATCGCCGGAGCCTCCCGCTTGTCTCTGATGGGACTGCGAACGACAGATTCTAGATTCAGTGACCTCCGTGATGGCGTCGTCGCCGCCGGCCTACGCAGCCGCGTTGCTAAAAACCGGAGCCGAGAGCGTGCGTTTGACCGGAGTCGCGCTGCTGAAGATGTCGAGCACCGGGCAATGGGCGTCCACGGCGTCGCTGAGTTCTCGGTAACGCTCGGCCGGCTCGGGGCCGACAGGAGTCACGGTCAGGCGCACCGACGTGAACCCGGGCCGGATCGACGAATCGAATCCAAAGAAGCCGCGAACATCAAGGTCCCCCTCGGCCACGATCTCCAGCCCGTCGAGCGCGATCCCCAGCTGTGCCGCCCAGAAGCGATAGGTGACGGCCTGGCAGGAGGCGAGCGCGATCAGCGCGTGCTCGACGGGGTTCGCGCCTGCGTCAGCTCCGCCGAGCGCTGCCGGCTCGTCGACGGTGATCCGATGCCGGCCTGCCTCGAGCGAAACCTCGGTCGGACCCACGAGCGAGCCACGCGAGACGAAGGTGGCACGCGCATTGGCCGGATCGGTGGCGACCGCTCGGCGGCTCGCCTCGATCAGTTCAGTGAATGACACTCCGTTCCCTTTCTCGACCATGGCTCAACTAAATCAGTTGAGTAACTGTACTTCGTTGTCAAGAGCTTCGGGTGTCTGGGGCCGGGGCGCCCTCGTGGCTGCCGCCGAGCACCCGCTCAGCCAAGGGAAAGCCTATCGGCCAATCACGAATATCGATTTGACCGCCGGCGATCCCGACCGCATCATGCCGTGGCCGAACAATGTCGATCGATTTAGTCGAATATACTCGGCCGATACGTCGATAGACGGTCCCCGGTCAAGCCATTCAGCCACCCTGATCCCTTATTAGGACACGAAACATGAAGAATCCTCGCGTCAACTTCTGGACCCGCGAGCGGCGTTCGCGCGCGGTGATCATCGCCCGCCCCGCAGCCGCTGTCGCGCTCCTGGCCACGGTGGCAGCTTTCGCCGCCGCCGTCGCCGGGGCTGCGAGTGCGAGTTCGAGCTCACCGATCACGATCGGGATCATTGCCGACACGACCGGCTCGACCAAGACGATCGGCGACCAGTTCATCAATGGTTCGGAAGCGGCCGCCAAGGTGTTTGGGCCGATCGACGGCCGGGCCGTGAAGTTCGTGATCGAGGATGGTGGTGACTTCAGCGCATCGGTGACCGCGGCCAAGGTGATTCAGCTGAAGTCTGAGTACAACGCGTCCGCGATTCTCGGGATGGCTTCGAGCGAGTGCGAAGGCGCGATCAGTGTCGCGAATCGCGTCCAGATCCCGATGATCGGCAACAGCTGCAGTATCCAAGACGTCGTCGGCTCCAACTGCAACTACTGGTTCATCAACGGCGCACCATCACCCGCGGTGGACGCCAAGGCGATGGCCGTGTCGGCCGAGAAGCAGTTCCCGGGCCTGATCGGCGAGAAGTGGGTCGTGATCGGCGATGACCCGGGCTGGAGCCAGAGCGTCGCGCAGTACTGGGACAGCATCCCCGGCGCCAAGCACGCCGGCGTTGAGATCGCTCCCTTCGGCACGGTCGACTGGGCGCCCTACATCGCCAAGTTGCGGGCGAGCGGAGCGAAGGCGGTGCTGCTGGCAGTGTCGTGGGGCGTCCAGTACGCCGCCTTCCTCCAGCAGGCGAACGCGGCTGGGCTGTTCAAGCAGATGCAGATCGTCGCTCCGGTGGGCTTCCCCGAGAATTCGCTGGTCCCCGGCTACGGCTTCCCGGCGAGCAGCTCGACGGTGACCGCGCTCTTGAAGACGAAGGTGCTCTCGCAGTACGGCGGCTCGTGGACGTACACGGAGCAGACGCCCCTCGGCAAGAAGTTCAACCAAGCGTTCTACCAGTCCTACCACTACCCGCCGACCACGCAGGCCAACGTCGCGATGGTCGATACATGGATCCTGCTGAGCGCGATCAGGGCGGTTGGCACCAGCGACTCGCACAAGCTGATGCAGGAGCTGGTCACGGGCAGCTTCCCGACGCCGTACTGGACGCAGCCGCTGCGCGTACAGGCGAGCGGAAGAGAGCTAGGCGTCCCCGCGTTTGCGACCAGGTTCGAGAAGCTGGCAACACCTCAGTACGGCGTGAAGTACGCCAACAAGGTGCTGTTCGTGATGCCGCCAAGCGAGGTCGTCGGGTCGGCAGGCTCGTACGGATGCCGCGTCTCGAACGGCTGAGCATCTCCGCCTGCGTTGCGTACGGGAGGGGATCCACCCGGGTCCCCTCCCTCAGCACGGGTGGGAGCAAGCAGCGATGATCGGTCTCAGCGCAATCACCACCAGCCTCGTGCTCGTGAATCTCGTCGACGCCTGGCTGTACGGCTCGCTGCTCGCAGCCGTCGCGGTATCGCTGACGCTCGTGTTCGGTCTCGGACGAGTCGTCAACTTCGCGATCGGCACCTTCTACGCGCTGGGCGCCTACTGTGCGTACGCGTTCAACGGTCCGCTCGGCTACTGGCCGGCGATTGTCTGTTCGGCGCTGTGCGTGACGGCGTTGGCTGGTGGGGTTGAGCGCATCGCGATCCGGCCGCTGCGCGGGCGAACCGAGATCAGCACGCTGCTCGCGACGTTCGGCCTGACGATCCTGCTCGATGGATTGATGCAGGTTGTGTGGGGTACCTCAACGTTCATGGTCGGCAGCCCGGTCGGCGGGAGCGTGTCGATCGCGCGGGCAGGACATGACCACCTTCATCATTCGTCGCCGCCGCTCTGGCGATGCTCCTCTGCGGTGGGATCTTCGCTCTGCTGCGCCGGACATCAGTCGGGATGGTGCTGCGCAGCGCAAGCCAGAACGCCAGCATGGCCGAGCTCCTGGGCATCGACACGACCGCTCGCTGATGACCGATTGTATTCGCGGCGTCGGCCGGGATCGCGGCACTGGTCGGCGGCCTTGCCGGACCGATCTTCTCGGTGCGGCCCGGGATGGACATCGACTTCCTGATCGATGCATTCCTCGCGGTTGTGATCGGTGGACTCGGGAGCGTGAGCGGCGCGATCGTCGGGGCCTACCTCGTCGCCCTGGCCGACAACCTCGTCACTCACCTTCATGACTGGAGACGTCGCCACGGCGGTGTCCTTCGTGTTCGTGATCGTGATCCTGCTCGCCCGGCCGTCCGGCATCTTCCGTGAGGGGCGGGTGATCACGTGATCACCGGGTCCGGGCAGACAGCAGGGCTGGCCACCCGCACCCGCGCCCTCCTCGCCCCGGCCGCCCGCGACCGTCGGCTCGTACAGCCGCCGGAGCGCTGCGCGTGCTGGCCGCCGTGCTCGCGGTCGGGATCGCGTTCCCGTTCATCCTGGCCAACGACGCGTACAACCTCCAGCTGGCGGGCGACGCGCTGGCGATGGGCACCTGGGTGATGGGACTTGACCTCCTGGTCGGGTTCACCGGGCTGGTGTCCTTCGGGCATGCGGCGTGGCTCGCCACCGGCGCCTACGCGTTCGGCTACCTGGCTCCACGGCTGGGACGCGGTCCCGCGATCGCTGCGACGATCGCGATCACCGCCATGATCGCCGTGCCGCTCGGCTTCGTCGCGACCCGGACGAGCGGGCTGGCGTTCGCGATCATCACCCTCGCCGAGGGCGTCGTCCTGTACACGATCATTTTGCACCTCAACTTCCTTGGCGGGGGTATCGGCCTGTTCGGCGTGCCACTGCCGAAGATTGCCGGATTCGGCGTGCTCGGGAGCGAGCGCAGCCTGTATCTCTTCGCACTTGCACTGACGTGATCAGCTATCTCTGCTCCGCATCGTGATCCGCTCACCGGCGGGCAGGTTCCTGGCTGCGATCCGTGACGACCGCGTCCGCGCCCGCGCGATCGGAGTCGAGGTGAACGCTACGAAGTGCTGGCGTTCGTGATCGCCGCCGCGATCGGTGCGCTCGGTGGAGCGGCATTCGTCGTGCTCAATGCGGGCATCGGTCCCTCGCAGTTCGACTGGACCCAGTCCGGGCTCGCGCTGGTAATCCTCATCATCGGTGGCTCGGGGACCATCTACGGCGCCGTGATCGGCGCGTTCATCTACGTATTCGCATCCAACTACCTGACGTCCAGCTTCGCGAGCACATGGCAGGTGTACCTCGGCGGCCTGTTCGTCGTCCTGGTGCTGGTCATGCCCGGAGGAGCGGCCGGCGCGGTCAGACTCGCGCTTGGCCGGGCGCTGCGACGGAGCGAGACACGATGAGCGCCGCGCTCGAGATCACCGGGCTGCGCAAGCGCTTCGGCGAACTGCCCGTGCTCGATGGGGTCGACCTGTCGGTGGCGGATCGCGGCGTGCATCGATCATCGGTCCCAACGGCGCCGGCAAGACGACGCTGTTCAACTGCATCACCGGGGCGGTCGCAGCCGACGCCGGATCGGTCTCCCTCCGCGGGCCACGACATCACCCGGCTGCAGTGGTCGGCCGGGTCCGCCTTGGCCTGGTCCGCACCTTCCAGGTCAGCCGCATCTTCGAGTCGCTTTCGGCGTCGGAGAACGTGCGCCTGGCGCTCTACAAGCGCCACTTGCGGCCGGCGGAGCGGAGCGTGGCTCAGCGCCGCGACGCGCCGTCGCCGTCGAGGATCGCTGCTGGGAGCTACTGCACGATGTCGGGCTCGACCGCACAGACAGGATTTCCCTGCGGGCCGCCTCTCGCACGCGGATCGCCGGGCGGTCGAGGTTGCGATGGCGCTCGCGTGCGACCCGGTAGTACTCTGCCTTGACGAGCCAACTGCCGGGATCGGTATCGGCGAAGCTGAGCAGCTGGCCGAGCTGATCGGGCGGCTGGGCGAGCGGATGGCGGTGCTGCTGATCGAGCATCGCATGAGCCTCGTGCGGCAGGTCTCCGAACACGTGACCGTGCTCGCCTTCGGATCGGTGCTGGCCGATGGCACGCCTGCCGCCGTCGCCAACGATCGGCGCGTGCAGGACGCCTATCTGGGACGCGCAGGCGGCGCCACGTCCGAGTCGACCGGGATCGAGCCCGTCGCGGTCGATGCCCCCCCGAGCCGAAGGAACCCGAGCCCGCGAGGTAACCGGCGCCACGCGGAGTTCGACCTGACGCTGACAGGGGTCAGCTCGTTCTATGGCTCGAGCCACGTCCTGCACGGGGTGACCCTCGTCGCGCCGCAGGGCGAGGTGACGAGCGTGCTCGGTCGCAATGGCGCCGGAAAGACAACCGCGCTCGCCACGATCATGAACCTCGTACAGGCCAGGTCGGGTTCGATCCGCTTAGGTCAGCACGAGCTGATCGGGCGCTCGACGCACGCCGTCGCAAAGCTCGGGATCTCGCTGGTTCCCGAGAGCCGCTGGGTCTTCCCCGACCTCACCGTCGAGGAGAACATTCGCCTGGCCGCCGGGGGCAAGCCGAATGTCGATCAGGCCTACGCCGAGTTTCCCGCGCTCGCCGAGCGGCGTCACGCGAAGGGCTCGCAGTTGAGTGGCGGGCAGCAGCAGATGGTCGCGTGCGCCCGGGCGCTCGTGCGGGACCCCTCGGTGGTTCTGCTCGACGAGCCGACCCAGGGCCTGAGCCCGCACTACGTGGAGGTTGTCATCGCCTACATCGGGCGGCTGCGAGAGCGCGGCGTGACCGTCGTGCTCGTGGAGCAGAGCCTCGACGTCGTCGCGGCCGTGTCGGACACCGTGTACCTGATGACCGACGGCCGGATCAGCGCCCAGATCGCGGGCGGCGCGCTCGCCGACAACGACGAGCTCGTGCGTCGCCACCTCCTGCTCGAGCCCGACCTCGGTGGTCACGATCAGCCGGCCCTCACCCAGCGCCGGCAGAGAGGAGTAACCGTCCCATGAGCGAGAGTGAGTTCTCGTACCTGACGGTCCGTGCGGTCAGAGACGAGACGGGCGCCAGTCACGACGAATGCCGCAGGGCTCTGACGGCGAGTGGCGGGGATGTCACCCGCGCCATCGCCTTGTGGTTTGACAGCCGTCGCGTCGGCGATGTCGCCGCTGCGTCACACCCGAGCCGCAAGCCCGACGCCCAGACCGAATCCGAACCCTGAGAGGAGAAGCATGCTCGACATCGAGTACACCCACCCAATCCAGTTCTCGTACTGGGCGCCGCTCGGCAGTGGCGGCTTCGTTGTCTCCGACATCGAGCAGCGGACCGAGTTCAACTTCGAGGCCAACGTTCGCTACATCCAGGCAGCCGAGCGGACCGGCTTCGATTACGCACTGATGCCCGCGCGCTACTTCGTGAGCCATGGCTGGCCGTCGCAGTTCGAGGCCGTCACGACCAGTGCTGGGCTGACACAGGTGACCGACAGAATCACGATCCTCTCGGCCCTACACCCGGGGCTGTGGCATCCCGGGATCGTCGCGAAGATGGGCGCAACGATCGATCACATGTCCGGCGGTCGCTGGGGGCTGAACATCACCACCGGCTGGTTCAAGGAGGAGTTCCTCGGCTTCGGCGAGCCCTGGCTGGAACACGACGAGCGTTACCGCCGTTCCGAGGAGTTCATCCGCGTACTCACAGGGCTGTGGACGGAGGACGTGTTCACGTTCGCTGGCGACTTCTACCGCATCCGGGAGGCGCCGCTGCGACCCAAGCCACTCGCCAAGCCGCGCCCGGAAATCTTCCAGGGCGGTAACTCCATGGCCTCGCGGCGAGTCGCCGCGCGCGTCTCCAACCTCCTGTTCCTCAATGGGCACACGCTGGAGGAGGCGAAGGCGATAGCGCATAACGTCAAGTCGATGGCACTCGACGAAGGGCGCGTCGTCAGGGGCGTCGCCGCGTCTGCCGCAGGCGCCAGGTCAGACGACCAGCTTGGCCCGTTCGGCTGCGGCATGAACTGCTTCATCATCTGCCGCGACACCGAGGAAGAGGCGCGCGAGGTGTTCCGCGAGATCGTCGCGCACGCCAACTGGGAGGCGATCGCAGAGTTCGAGCACCAGGTGAAGACGGGCGCCGGCAAGTCCTCGGCCGAGGGGGTCGGGATGTGGGTGGACTCCAAGGGCACCGACTTCGTCCAGCAGAACGACGGCTTCCGCCCGGACATGATCGGCACGCCCGAACAGATCGCTGACAAGATCGAGGCCCTGCACTCGGCCGGAATCGACCTGATCCAATGCGGGTTCCTGCACTACGAGGAGGATCTGGCGAACTTCGGAGAGAAGGTGATCCCGCTCGTGCGTGAGCGCGAGGAGCGGCTGGCGGCCGGCGAGCCGTTCCGCTTGACCACCTACGAGAGCAACGTCGCGGTCGCGCCCGCTCGATGATGACCGGCGCGGCTGGACTGCCACGTGGGCAGGGCGAACGATGTCGATAGTCCTGCACTGGTTCCTTCCGACCAACGGCGACTCACGGTCGGATATGAGCCTCGGCAACGCGGTTGGCGTGGCGGGCTCGCGCGTTCGTGAAGACGGTGGGACCGAGCGCGCTCCGTCGATCGGCTACATCGGTCAGATCGCGAGGTCAGCTGAGCAACTGGGGTTTGCGGCAGCACTGACGCCAACCAGCAGCTGGTGCGAGGAGGCGTGGGTGATGACAGCGGGTCTCACGCAGGTCACGGAGCGCTTCAAGTTCCTCGTGGCCTTCCGGCCGGGACTTCAGGCGCCGCTGCTCTCAGCACAGATGGCCGCCACCTACCAACGGATCTCCGGTGGGAGGCTTCTGCTCAACCTCGTCGTCGGTGGCGACGACGCCGAGCAGCGGCGCTTCAGCGATTCGCTCGGCAAGCACGCACGCTACCAGCGGGCAGGCGAGTTCCTGCACGTGCTTCGCGAGCTCTGGACGGGTGAGACCGTGACCTTCCACGGCGACCATCTGTTCGTCGAGGACGCGCGATTGCCCGCCACGCCGGCGTGGCCGGACATCTACCTTGGCGGCTCGTCCGACGACGCCGTCGAGCTGGCCGCTGGCCAGGCTGACGTCTACCTGACGTGGGGCGAGCCGCCGGAGCAGGTCGCCGAGAAGGTCGAGCGGGTCGTGAAGCGCGCGGATGAGTTGGGGCGCACGGTTCGAGTCGGGATTCGACTCCACGCGATCGCCCGCGACACCTCGGAGGAGGCGTGGGCTCAGGCCCAGCGGCTGCTCGATGGCTTGGACCCGCAGGCGATCGCGCGCGCACAGGAGATCCAGGCCGCCTCGCAGTCGGAGGGGCAGCGGCGCATGCAGGCGCTCCACGGCGGCCGGACCGACAAACTCGAGGTATCGCCGAATCTGTGGGCAGGAGTTGGCTTGGTCCGTGGCGGAGCTGGGACGGCACTCGTCGGCAGCCACGAGGAGATCGCCGACCGCATCGCCGAATACCACGACCTTGGCATCGATGAGTTCATCCTGTCCGGCTACCCCCATCTTGAGGAGCTCTACAGGGTCGGCGAAGGTCTGATCCCGGTACTGCGCAACCGTGGCTTGCTCGGCGCACCCGACGTGTCCTCGGTCGTGATGCCGGCATGAGCCACCCGCCCGGATGGCTCCAGCGTTCTCGCAGTGCCCTGAGCCGGGGGGCACGTGACTGCTGCGCTGAAGCTTGCCGCTTGCCGGACGAACACTTCGTGCAGGTCTCGGACCGCGCGCGGGTGCACGCCCGAGCGCCGGCGGCGGATCGACAGCTGTACCTCGGTCTTGTCGTCGATCAACGGCCGCCACGTGATCAACCCACTCCGCACGAGGGGGTCGCCGATCACGCTGAAGTCGGGAAGCACGACCGCGCCGAGGCCCTCGGCTGCCATCAGCTTCCCCATCTCTGCGCCGTCGGTCGTATAGGAGATCGCAGGCACCTCGCCGCGCAGCAGTCGGTGGACGTAGCGGTGCATCAGATATCCGGCACGCATCAGGATCATCGGTTCGGAGACGAGCTCGGCGACGGTCACCGCGGCACGCGCGGCCAGCGGGCTCTCAACGCGCATGCACACGACGGCGCGGCCGCGCAGCAGGCAGGTCGTGTCGAACTCGGGCGGCATGTCGTCTCCTGCAAGGCAGGTCACCAGGCCGAGGTCGAAGCTGCCCTCTCGCAGCCCGGCGTCGATCGCCGCCTCCTGCACCCCCACGATCTCGACCTGAGTGCTCGGGTGCAACCCGCGGAAGTCCGCGACCGCGGTTGTCAGCAGCGGCACCGTGCCTGCGTTGACCGTGCCGAGCCGAACCATCCGACTGATCTGGTGACGGTTGTCAGCAGCCTGACGGAGGCGGTCGACGGCCTCGATCACGCCGATGATGTGGGGCAGCAACTCCCGCCCGCCGTCCGACACCTGTGCACCGGATCGACCCCGTTCGAGGATTGTCACACCGAGTTCCCGCTCGAGGTTTCGCACAGTCGCGCTGAGTGCCGGCTGGGAGATGTGCAGCTCTTCGGCGGCACGGCGGAACGATCCGTGACGAGCGATCGCCGCGATGTACTCCAGTTGTTCGCTACGCATAAAGTATCAAAATTCTATCTAGATAGTAGAAATACCCTATCACGCGATCATCGATGTCGATTTGACCGCGCCGCGGCCGGCCACGATGCTCGTGTTCCTGCTGAGTCGACTGGGGGGCTGAACATGCAAGCCACAATCGCGGCCTGGGGCGCCCCGTCCGGGGCGGTCCGATGAGCGTCGCCGAGCGTGCGCGGCCTGTGGTGATCGCCTCCCACGAGGACGCGATCGCGGTCGCTCGGAGTTTCGCGGAACGGATTGCGCCCGGTGTGATCGAGCGCGACCGCGCGGGCTCGCTGCCGCGTGCCGAACTCGCCGAGTTCGACACGAGCGGGCTGCTCGGGCTCACCGTTCCGGCGACGCACGGCGGTTCGGAGCTCGGTGCGCAGACGCTCGCGGAGACGGTGCGGACGATCGCCGCCGTCGACCCCGCGATCGCGCAGGCGCCGCAGGGTCACTTCCTGTTCGTCGATGTGCTCGCCGCGTTCGGCTCGCCGGAGCAGCGCCGGCGCCTGTTCGCCGATGTGCTCGCCGGGCGGCGGATCGCCAACGCGCTGGCCGAGCGTGGCGGAAACCACGCGCAGGACCTCCGGACGAGGCTGGGCGCCGGGGGTGGCACGCAAGCCACCCCCGGCCAAGGCCTCCGCCTGGACGGGCGCAAGTACTACGCCACGGGCGCGCTGACTGCCCACTGGATCGCTGTGACGGCGCTCAACCCCGAGGGCCGACTGGCGCTCGCGTTCGTTGAACGCCACGCTCCGGGCGTGTCCCTCGACGAGGACTGGGACGTGATGGGGCAGCGCGCAACGGTCAGCGGCAGCGCCCACTTCCAGGATGTCGTTGTCGAGCCCGAGTTGGTGCTCGATTACGCGGGCTGCTTCGAGGGCCCCCAGCAGCTCGGTGCGCGAGCGCAGCTCTATCACACAGCGATCCAGGTGGGGATCGCCGGCGGCGCTCTCCGAGATGCCCGGAAGTTCGTCGTCGAGCGTGGCCGGCCGTTCTTCGAGGCCGCACGAGCCGGGTGGGCCCAGAGCGCAGCCGAGGACCCACACACGATCAATCGCTTCGGCCGGCTCGCGACGCGGGTGGCGGCGGCCGAGGCGCTGCTGCGCGATGCGGCGGCGACGCTCGACGAGGTCGGGCGCGAGCCTGCCGATGCACAGGCAGCCGCTTGCGGATCGATCGCGGTCGCCCGCGCCAAGGCGTTTGCGGGCGAGACCGCCGTCGAGGTCTCGAGCGACATCTTCTCGCTGACGGGTGCGAGTGCCGCTGACGAGCGCCACGACCTGCATCGCCATTGGCGCAACGCCCGGACCCACGCCAGCCACGACCCGGCCGACTGGAAGTACCACCATGTCGGCAACTACCTGCTGAGGGGCGCTCTCCCTCCGAACCACGGCCAGCTGTGAGCGGCGGTGCAGCATCCGCTGGTTGCCGATCTGTCTGGTGCTCGGCGCCCGTATGGGACTCGTGACGACGGGAACGTCCACGGCCGCCGCGCTGTCGGTCCCGCCTGCCTCGTGCGCCGCCGGGACCGGCCTCAATCAGACCGCCCGGCGGGTTGGCGGCGCGCTCGGGATTGCGACACTCGCGACCCTGCTCAGGGCCGGCACCGCGGGTGCGGCCGCCCCGTTTGAGCACGTGTACCTCTTCTGCGCGTTAGCGGTCCTCGGTACAGCGCTGTGCGGGCTCGGGCTGATCCCGCGTCCCACGGCCGGCGTCGTCACAGCCACTGCCATCGAGTTGACGCCGGCATGACTTGAACGCATCCGCGCATCGCTGTGGGTCGCGAGGCGCATCTCCGGTAGCGGCATTGCAGCCCAGGCCTCTGCTGGTTGCGGGTGAGCTTGGGAATCCCTAGTCTGTCTGCGGAGGCACACGGGTTGCCGCGGAAGCAGCTTGCGATTGGGCCGGCCCGGTCGGGTGGTCGTGTGGCCGGCCTGAGGGCGGCGTTTGGGTGGAGAGATGTGGTCCTCGCTGTGGGGATCGTTGTGCTGCTGCTGGCGCCCGTCGGCGCGCGGGTTGCCGCCGACGTTCAGCCGATCGCGCCGCGGCTCGGGGTCGGGTTGCCGCCGAATCGTGCTGGCGGGGTGGGCGGCCGCGTGCGTAGCCTGCCGGAGTTCATGACCCTGGCGCAGGGCCGGGTCGCTGCACTTGTCGCGGGCGGCCGGGCGCCCGAGCAGGCGGCGATCGCGTTACTCGCGCGTCGGCTGTTCGGCCCCGACCGCATGGCTGTGTTCAACGGCTGGCTCGCGGGGAGGGTGCCATTCTCGAGGCTCGGGGTGACGCGTTTCGAGCCGAGCAAGGTCGCGAGCGTCAACGATTTGGCGGCGATGTTGATGATCGCGGGAGCGGTTCCCGTGCTTACGCCGAGCAGCTCTGGCACGGGGGCCGTTCCCGCAGGGGGCGCGGCGGCTGTCGTGTTGTTGAGACGCGTTGCTGCAAATGGAGATTGCGCTCCTCGCCTGAATCTCGCATTTGCGCTGTCGGCGGACACGGGCGGGCCGTTCGTGGGGCCGGTGACCGCCGCCTACCGTGCCGCTATCGCGGCCTGCCCGCATGATCCCACGGCGCTTTGGGCGTTTGGAGAGTTTGAGTCATTGCTGGCGCCCTTCTCCGTCAGCGAACACGCGACGCTGCAGACGTTCGCGGTCCTGCAGCAGCGGTTTCCGCGCAGCGCGGCGGGGTGGGCTGGTGCTGGGGACGCCGAGCTGCGCTTTGGCTACCTTCTGCAGCCACGGCCCGGGGTTCCGGGTGAGCCGTTCACGGCCGAGCACATGTTCGAACGGGCCGTCGCACTGTACCGGCGAGCCGACGCCCTCGACCCGAGCGCGGGCATCCTCTCCGGTATCGCTCGGGGGCAGGCGGCCCTTGGTGAGGAGGACGCGGCGGTCGCGACGCAGGGGCGGGCGCTGGCACGAGACCCGAATTCTGCGGAGATGCAAGCCCGGCTGCTGGATTACCTCCAGCGCGCGCACGCCTTCCCGCGGGCAGCTCAGGTCGCGGCCCGCTTGACCCGCGTGCACCGCTTTCCGGACGGCTCTGAGCTGTTCGCCGAACCGTTCGGCGACCTCCAGCCAAGTGAGGATGAGCAGACATCTGAGGATCTCGAGGATCCGCTGTCGATCGGCGCCGGCGTCGCCGAGCCGGTCAAGCTCCCGATCAGCCCACCGCAGCCGTTCTTGAGCCCCGCGACCACGAACGACCTCTCATACATCCCGACGTACGTTCCGATGTCCGGGGTCGGCGGTGACGCTCGCTGGTGTCCGGGATGGTCGCGTCTCGTTGACCTCTTGCTGTCCGGCCACCCGCAGGCGGTCCTTACCGGCTACCACGGCAGGTTCCGAGATCTGCGCCCGGGTGGCGACGACTGCCAGGCTGACCTTCTGCTCAGTCTCCAGCCGGGCGGCGTGATCGGCTACGGTCCGGAGGCGCTGGCCGGGGTGGCCGATCTGGAGCTGGGGAACATCGCTGCGGCACGGAAATGGGCTTCCCGGGCGCTGACAGCGATGTCGCTGTCGACACTCGAGGACCTCCGCCAGAACCTGTGGCGCTACGCGGGGGAACTCACTCACGCTGCGCAGGCAGCGGCGCAATGGGCGGCAACGCTTCCGTGGGACACCGGTGCGATTCTCCAAGAGGGAGAGATCGCATTCCTTCAGCGGCGGTATGACAGGGCGGGTGTGGATTTCGCGGTTGCGGCCGACCGGTACGGGTGGCAGCATCCCGACACTCAGGCGTCCACGCTCGCGCTGCTCGACGAGGGTACTGCGCTCGACGAGTCCGGGCGCAGGCACGAAGCTCTGGTCACCCTCGCACAAGCGGCGCAGACGGCGGTGCTGTGGTCGGCCGCGAGCGGCAACACGACGTCGGGAGCGGCGCAACAGCTCGCGGCATTCGCGCAGGAGCTCGAGGGCCAGATCCTGCTCGGCATGGGACGCTTCCAGGATGCCGTCGACGACTACGCGATGGCGGCGAGTTCGGACGCGATCGTCGGCCAGAACACGCCGCTCACGGCGGGAGGTGGGAGCCTGCGCCCGGAGGTCCTCGACAACAACGACGCGATCGCCCAGATCGCCGCCGGCGATCCGTCGTCCGGCGCGGAGCTGGCCAGGCGGGCGATTAGCCTCGATCCCGGCGACGGCATCCCCTGGTGGACGCTCGCACAGGCCGAGCAGCGCGACCGGCATCCACAGGCGGCGATCGCCGACTACCGCGCCGCCCTCGCCCGGGACCCAACCGAGTTCCCGGCAGCCAACAACCTCGGCGTGCTGCTATTGCAGCAGGGACACAGCGGCCTGGCGATCGCGGCCCTCAGACGCTCGGTCGGCGCCGACCGCAGCTACGCAACCGGGTGGTTCAACCTCGGAGTTGCGCTCGGGCAACAGGGGCCGCTGCGGCTGCTCGCCTCCGAGGGAAGCTTCGCGCGCGCGCGCAAGCTTGATTCTGCCCTGGTTTCGCGAGTGCCCAAAGCGTTCCTCGACAACCTGGTCTACCAATCGCGCCTGGACCTCTCCAAACCACTACCGCCGAGGTGGACGTTTGCCAGCTCGCAGATCCAAGCTCCGGTCGCGGCCGCGGGTCTGTCGGCGATGCTCTTGGTCGTCGTCGGGCTGGCACGAGCGCTCTCGTCCAAAGCGACAAGCCCGGATGCAGCCCAGCGGCTCTCGCTCCTGGCGCGGTTCGGACGCCGGCAGCCCCGCTCGCGGGCGCTTCGCGACCCGCGGCTGGCGATCACCGCCACCGTTCTCTATCTGCTGTGGCCGCTGCGCTCAGCACCCATTGATCAATGGACCGAGCAGGTCGCCTACCTACTCGGGGTGCTGATCCTCGTCGCGGTCGTCACACGAGTGCGTCAGCTTGCGGCACTCCATGCCCACACGCGAGTGACACAGGAGACGTGGCTGCCCGCCGTCGGGCTCGGGCTCGTGCTCACGATCACCGGGCTGCCGTGGACGCCGCTGCCCGTGGCACGAGTCCGAGCGAGAGCAAAGGAGGTGCACTGGGCGGGACCCACAACGATCGCTGGATTGGCCCTGATCCTTCTACTTCTCTCGGCCTGGACCAACGTCCCGCTCACGCGCAGCCTCGGGGCATCGGCGCTCGTCATGGCCGCCTCGATGCTCACACCCGTCAAGCCGCTGGACGGCGCGACCGTCACCTCAACGCCGGCGGGCGCGCTTCCGACGCTTGCGGTACTCGGCACCGCCATCCTCCTTCTCACCGGTCTCCTGTGACTGCTGCAGCCAGCGCCTCGCCACCCCACGACGCTCAGTCGAGTCGGACGAAGTCCGCGATCCACGCCAGCGCGTTCGCGGACCGGAGCGTGGCGGACGACTGCATTCGAGTGGAAGCACCGCGCGGCGTCAGTTTTGGTTGACAAAATATAGGCGTCAGTTTAGACTGACGCCTATGAACGCTGACGACATCGCCTCCGCGATCGCGTCCAACGACCCGTCGCTGGGGCTCCGCGCAGCTCTAGCTCTGCACCGGCTCGCGGAACGGGTCGAGGCGGACCACGTCGCCGCCGCCCGCCGGCAGGGCTGGTCGTGGCAGCAGATCGGAGACGCCTTGGGCGTCACCCGCCAGTCGGTCCACGCCAAATACAACAAGGAGACTTGATGATGACCGAATCCGTGGCGCCAGAGGTGCTTCACGCCTGGGCCATCTGTTTGCGGGCCGGTGAGGAGGCTCGCCGCCGAGGTGATCGCCGGACGGGCACCGATCACGTTTTGCTCGCCTTGTTCGAGGATCCCTCGATCGAAGTCGTGTTGGGCGTGAGCCGCCAGCAAGCTCGCGAGGCCCTTGAGTCGCTCGATCGCGAAGCCATGGCCGCCGTGGGCCTGGGTTCCGGCACCGACGCTCCCGCACTGCCGATGCGCGCCGTGCCGAAGAAGCCGACGATCAGAGACATCATGCAAAAAGATCGCCTCCGCATGACCCCCGCGGCAAAGAAGGTGCTTGAGGAAGCGTCCAAGCCCAACCGTCGGAGGCTCCAGATCACGGCCCAGCAGGTGCTCGCCCAGATCCTCACTCTCCAACCACCAGATCCTGCAGCAGTGCTGCTTGGCGCTCTCGGCGTGAACACGTCTGACGCGCTGCAGGAGCTCGCATCCGCGCTCGCTCAACCTGACCAGTCACGGGGCCGCAGGTGACAGCGGTCGTCAAGGCCGAGTCGCTGACCAAGCGCTTTGGCGAGGTGATGGCGGTCACCGATCTGTCGTTCGTGCTGGAGGCGGGGACGATCACGGGCTTCCTTGGACCAAACGGGGCCGGTAAGACGACGACGCTTCGGATGGTCCTGGGCCTGGCGTCGCCGACGACCGGGCGGGCGCTCGTGTTCGACGGCCCTTACACCGAGCTTGAGCATCCTGCACTGCGGATCGGCGCTGTCTTGGAGGCGACCGATTTTCACCCTGGTCGCTCAGGTCGCGACCACCTGCGGATGCTTGGACGGGCTGTTGATGTTCCTGACTCTCGCGTCGATGAGGTGCTGAGCTTGGTGGAGCTCACCGAGGCGGCCCGCCGGCGCGTGAAGGGGTACTCGCTGGGGATGCGCCAGCGACTCGGACTTGCGGCGGCGCTGCTTGGGGACCCCGAGTTGCTGATCCTCGACGAGCCGGCCAACGGCCTTGATCCGGAGGGCGTGCGCTGGCTCCGTGACTTCCTGCGTCGACTGGCATCGGCGGGTTGCACGGTGCTTGTCTCGAGCCACGTACTCGCGGAGGTTGCGCAAACCGTTGACCAGGTGCTGATCATCAGTCGCGGACGGCTGGTGATCGAGTCCCCGCTGGCAGAGCTGACCGCACGCGCTGGCGGCACAGTCCGTGTCCGCAGTACCGATATACGGCGACTCGCCGCCGCGCTGCGTGACGAGGATCTGCAGGTCACGAGCAGCGCCGACCATGCACTTCTGGTTCATGGCGCTTCGAGTGAGCGGGTGGGCGAGATCGCGTTCGGGGCGGGCATCCCGGTTCACGAACTGGTGGCCGACGGTGGTTCGCTGGAGGAGATCTTCCTCGAACTGACCTCGGAGGCGCGGGCATGATTGCCCAAATCAGGGCGGAGCTTGTGAAGATCCGCTCAACCCGCACCACGGTCGGGCTGATCCTCGGGATGGTCGTACTGATCCTGCTCTTCACGCTGCTCACCGGGCTGCTCACCCACCCGAGCGGGCTTGCGAGCAAGGAGGACCAGCGTCAGCTGCTGAGTCTGGGCAGTCTCGCGGGCGTGTTCTCCGCACTTGCCGGGGTGTTGCTCGTGACCAGCGAGTATCGCTACGGCACGATCCGTCCGACGATCCTGTTCAACCCAGCACGCTCACACGTCGTCACCGCCAAGGTCGTCGTCGGCGCGCTAGCCGGACTCGCATTCGGGATCCTCGGCGAAGCGATCGGCTGGGCGATCGGCTACGCGATCCTGGATGGGCGTGGCATCACGATCGTGCTCACCAGCAGCGACGTCCTGCTACTCACCCTTGGGGGGCTCGCCGGCGTCGCGCTGTGGGGCGCGATCGGCGTCGGGGTCGGCGCGATCATCCACAACCAGGTCGGCGCAATCATCACCCTGCTCGCCTGGGGGCTAGTCGTCGACAACCTGCTATTCGGCCTCGTACCTTCCGTGGGACGCTTCGTGCCGACGCGCGCGGCCGACGGGCTGATGGGCCTCAGGGTTCATCATCTCCTCTCACCAGGCGCCGCAGCCATCGTTCTCATTGCCTGGGCCGCCACGCTCGTCGCCATCGGTGTTGCTCTCATCGCACGGCGCGATATCAGCTAACCTCGGGCCGCAACAGAGCGCGGTGTCAGGCCGGCGTAGATCGACTGGCGGGGGCGGTCGCCGATGTTCGTGCTCATTTGCGCTCCTCGAGCATGGACCTGGAACTCCGCGCCACGTCATCGACCCAGCCTTCAATCCTGCGTGTGCACTCGTGGTGTGCGACCTCGCGTCGCATGGCTGACCCGACATCCTGGCGACGACGGCCGAGCGCCAGCGCTGCGCCCCCAACAGGCTGCGCCTGGCGCCGAGCCGCCGCCGCGACAAACCTACGCAAATGACGACTTCTGCACGGTGCTGGACCGGTCGGACGAGCGCGGGCTCAGCTTGAGCCACTTGGTGTGAAGGGGCTAGAAGGGGGAGGAGCTCGGAGCGGGGACGCGAACACCGAGCCGAGGCGAATACGACGGCGCAGGGGCGGTGGCGGCCACCGGCAGTTGGCGAGCGGGGTTGGCGTCGGGTCGAGCCAGCGATTGTCCACGCGGCGAACCGCAGACTCCGGAAGCGACGGCGGGTGACTATGTCGGTCCGCCGACGGGCGGGTCTGGTCCTCCGTGCCTTGCTTCGTCCGGCTGTTCTCGGCCGCGGTCCAGGCGGCGCACCTGCCGGCGCGGTCTGTGGCTCACCTGCTGCGCCGCAGCGAAATTGTGAGTGGCCCTCTCATTGTGTGCTCTACTCAGGACCTAGCCTCAGTAGTGCAGCGTGTCTGACGTGTCTTGTCGTTGACGGGGCTTATCGAGGACCCGCTCGGCGGTCGTGGCGGTCGTGGCGGCCGTGGCGGTCGTGGTCCTGACGGATGGTCGTGCCCGATCGCGACCGCCGTCGACGACGTGGGGTCCACCGCACTTTGGGCCCAGGCTGGGGCCGATTGGCGAATTATTCTCGTCTCCGTCCCATCCTCGTCCAGAGCCGTACGGCTGCGGCGTACCTTCACACACGGCGGGACGCCGAGGTCCTCACGTCTCCAGCAGACGACGGCAGATGCAAGGAATTTCGAGAACGGTGCATTAGCTGATCGCAGCGGCGGCAGTGTTGGAGTCTGCGGTTGGTCGTCTTAGGAAGCTGATGCTGGTTGCGAGAACGAAGATCAGGAACAGCACGAAGCCGACGATGTCGAAGACCAACCCAAAGGAGGCGATGACGCCGCCGAGGCCGAAGGCCTGAAGAAAGAACATGAGTCCGGCAACGATCGACATCCATCCGAGCCAGCGTGGTAGAACGGCGCTCCCAAGCACGATCAACCCGGTCGCCAAAGCAAAGAGGCTGCCGAACACGTCTGCAACGCTGTCGAATGCATACGTCATTAGGTACAGGGAGTAGGACACGCTCTGGTCGTGGTGTGCGCCGTAGGCTGCGAGCTTGGCGCCGACCAGGCCGGTGATGCCGATGTCGCTGACGGCGTGCAGGGCCACGAAGAGCGTTCCGCCGGCCAGTAGCAGGGGGGCGAGGATCCGCGGCCGGTCGGGCGTCGCGCGCAACTGGTTGTACAGGCTCCAGAGGTAGATCAGAAAGCTGGCCGCGTAGATGACCGACAGGCATGCGATCACCACTAACCGCGTGCGGTGCTCGTACAGCGCGGTTGCCATCTTCCCGGCTGAGTCGTTCTGTGTCAGCCCGACCCCGATTGCCACAACCGATTCCGCAACGAGCGCGATGACGTAGATGATGCCTGCCGCCCAGGCATAGCGCTGCCAATCTGTCGCCGCTGAAGACGACGTCTCGTGGCGGCTTGCCACAGGTGTCGCGTCCACGCTGGAAGTCGCGGTCATGGCTGCCCCTCTCTGTCGGTTTCAGGCCGGAGAAGCCATTGCCTTCCTCCACACCCGGGCTTGAGTTACCGCGGCCGACACTACTCCGGCCTCAGGAAATAGCAAGTGATTTCTGGAAAGCATTCCTTTGTGGCCGGGAGGCGACGCTCCGCTCGCCTCCCGATGTCGGTGTTGTTTCCCGCTGGAGCCCGGCACGAGCGCGACGACGAGGCGGGGGTCGCGCATCTGCTCGAGCACCTGGGTCTAGCGCTGCCCGCTCAGCAGCGCGCGAATAGGGCTCGCGAGCGCGGGCCGCAGGTACGAGCCTCTGATGACGGCCCACGCGCGGATCCGGAAATCGCTGAGGCCGGTCGCGACGAAAGCTGCGATCCGCTCCTCGAGCAGATCAGGGTCATCCAACTGATTGCTCATCGGGTTCCATAGGAACGACGGAACGTCGTACTCACGCTCTGTCACATACGGCTTCGGGTCGATCGCTGCGTACTCACCGCGGTGCTGCAGGATGTTGTGGTGATGAAAGTCCCCGTGAACGATCCAGTCGGGTGAGGGGTCTAGCTCGGACAGCAGCTCCCGTGCGAGCGGCGCCAACTCGCTTCCCTCACGCCCCGCGCGAGCGATCCACTCCCGGACCGCGGGGACAACCGGACGAAACGGCTCTTGTGCCCGACGCCACAGGCGATGGGCGAGATCGACGGCCACGGTCGTCGCATCGGTCTCAGCAAGCGTGGACAAATCTATGCCCGGGACCGCTCGCTCGAGGAGCAGAGCCCGGCCGAAACGGCCCACGAGACGCACGGCCCCATTCCCGTCCCACAGCTCCAGCGCGTCCGGCTCGTGCATCGACTCGTCATCGCCCTCCCATGCGACCTTTACGACGTCAACACCAGCAGGAGCGACATAGGACACGGCAGCCATCGCGAACGGTGGAGCCAGCTCCAGTCCCCAATGAGCTGCGGCCGCTTCAGCGACAGCCCGTGCCGCGGTGAGATCAAACCGAGCCACGGCCGATGAACGCTCCACTAGCCAAGCCTATTAGTCGTCACCCAGCTCCGCCCCGAACGCTCCCGCGCTGGTCTACGTCCGACAGCGGAGCGACATCGCGCCCGCCGCGCAGGTGACTGCTGTCGGGTCGAAGACGGCCCCGGGTGATCCGCTCAGTTGCGCCGCTCCTTCGCGCTGGTGCGGTCGCTCTGCGGCGTGGCATCGGTGCCGTGCTGAGTCATGACGTCAGCGGAACGCCAGGAGTTCCTCGGGGCCTATCCCGAGTTCGCCGAGCAGCATCGCCGCCTGCGGACCGTGCTCGCCACCGACTCGCTGCGGTACTCGAGCGCCAGCCGCCAGCAGCATCCGCACAATGGCGGCGTAGGGCTCGGGATCGATCTCGATGACCGTCGCCATCGTCGGGCCGCCCTCCGGGTCCTGGCAATGGCGCGAGCCGTGGAGGGCGGCGCCGATCGCGCATCCCCCGTCGCGAAAATCAGTCGTGGCCCCGCGGGCGAGCAACTCCGTGACGACGTGGACCTGTCCACGCCAGCACGCCTGCCCCAGTGGGTTCTCCTCGCTGTCGGGGTTGCCGTCGACACGCGCGCCCGCGGCGAGCAGTTCCCGGACGGCAGCAAGGTCTCCGCGCTGGACGGCGAGGATCGCCATCTCGTCGAGCAACTCGGGTCCGGCGGTGGCGTTCGCGGGCGCCTGCGCCTCACTGGCGCCGCGGTCGCGCAGCAGCGCGGCGACCGGCCCGTCGCCCCAGCGCAGCGCGATCTGCAACGGCGTCAATCCGTGCTCGTCGGGCTCCGCAAGCGGAGCGCCTGCGTCGAGCAGCACGGCGATCGTCTCGACCGGCCGCCGGCGCCACAACGCCTGGTGCAGATGAGCGGCCCACGGCCGCACGCCATGGGAGCAGAACATTGCGACCATCGGATGGGCATCGAAATTCAGCGCGCGCCCGAGGCAGTAGACGACAACCTCCGGGTCGGTGCCCGCTTCGATCAGCAGCCGGGCGCAGGTCGGGTCGCGATGCTCGCAGGCGTGGTACAGCGCCTCGCCAACTTTGTGGTTCGGGCCCGCGTCGTTCGGATCAGCACCAGCAGCGAGCAGCGACTCCGTCAACGCGCTGTCGCCGGCGATCCCTGCGGCGCCATAGATCGGCGCCTGCAGCCAGTCGCCGTGCATGAACGAGGCGTTCGGATCAGCGCCCGCAGCCAGTAGCGCAGCGACCACCGAGCGGATCCCCGCCGCACGCTCCGGGTCGGTTCGCAACAGCCGCGAAAAGCAGGCGTAGACAAGTGGTTGCCAGCCGTTCGGCCCGGTTGGCTCGTGAGCTGCATCCGGGCGCTCCCTGAGCCGCCGTGCGACCTCGTCGGCCTCGCCCGCCGCGCACGCGGTCGCCAGGTCGTGTCGCGCGACAGTCGGGTCGAGTTCAAGGAGCGTGGCCGCTCGACGCGGGTTATCCGAGCAGGCACTGGCGATCAGGATCGCGGCGCGCTCGGCCGCGCCCAGCGTCAGCGCATCGACGTGGGCCTTCAAACGCGGCCACGAGGCGTAACCATACTCGCGAGCGATCGCCAGATGCGCGAGCGCCAGTGACGGGAACTCGCCGTTGCGGCGGCGAGCCTTGGCCTCGTCGCGAAGCCACCGCAGGTCCGGGCGGGGTGGTAGTGACTTGGACATGCGAACTCCTCTCACCGTTACCCGACGGGTCCGCACGCCGGGGCCGGAGATACACGTCCGTCACCAGGTTCGATCACAACGCTGTCAGATGGGCTTGAAGCCCTGTCCGCGGACCGGATGCGTCCTGCACGCCCATCGAACGATACCGCGGGCGGCGTACGACCTCGATGCCGGGCTGCCAAGGAAGGTTCGAATCGCCCCCGGGGTCGCGCCTGTGGAAGGAGCGGCGCTGATCTCAGTGCCGCTCCGGCGAAAATGCGCAAGCGACGCCGGCCGGTGGTTGCAGATGTCACATGATCAGTCCGTCAAGTCGCGCCGCCCGACGCAATCGTGGCGCCAGAACGCTCCGGCGTAGACGAGTGTTCCCGTCATCCACGGCTCGTGGGCGGCAAGCAGAATCGCCTGGAACGCGGCATCCGGGATGCGCAACGACGGCTTGCGGAGTTCCCTGAGGGCCACCGGCTTGAAAGCCGAACCGCGAGTAATAGTCAGGCCCACCCTCGAGAAACACGACCGGCACGCACCGTCTGATCATCACTTCAAGGCCGGCACGTATCAGCGCCGATCCGACCCCCTGTCGCTGATGTTCGGGCTGCACCCCGACGGGACTGAGTACCTGCACGTCAATGAGCCGGCGCGGAGCGTCGAGCAGGCTCCGGGTGAACATCACGTGCCCGATCATACCGCCGCAGTGCTCGGCGACCAGCGACAGCCCATCGTCGCCGGCAACGAGCTCTCGCAAATCCTCGACGAGCTCGGCGACGACGGCGCCGTGATCGCCAAACGCGCAGCGATGCACGCTGCGCACGGCCCCTCGATCATCGCGACGTTCGGGACGAATTGCCATGCGCAGATGCTATGCGCGCCAAGCTCGGCGAGGATACGTAACTGGCGCAGTGCTCAGGCGTACGAGGAGGGCGCCCGGCCGTCATGGGATCGATGGCCGACGATGCCTCGCCGCCCGGATGGGCCGCCGAAGCTGCGCAGTCCTTTCGACGGCCTGATGGCCGCGGACGACCCCTCTGCTTTGACGCCAGAGGCGCTCTCGCGGAGGAGGCGCTCTCGCGGAACGCTGCTCGGACTTCGCTCGGGTTCGGCGCACACCACTTACTCGCCCGCCAGTGTGGAGGCGCCCAGTCCACGTCCGGTCCGTGATTTGCCTCACTTCGATGAGCGGCGGTCCGGATCGGGATGTAGCAGCGGATTTGGCTTCGCCGCCGCTTACGCCGATCTGACGGGCCGTCGATTAGCGTGCTCGCCTTAGGCCCTCTTAAGGACCTCGGCTCCGTCGCAGGACAGGGTCGCGGAGACGTGCCGTGCAGCGCGGGCGTCCTGACCGAGAGCAGGTGAGAGGCTTGTTGGTGCGGCCCTTTTGGAGAGGTACCGGTGGTCTTCGGTTGGCGAGGCTCGTCGCCGTCTCGATGTTAGTTTTCGCTCTCGGAGCGCTTCCGATCTCCGCCGAGCGTTACACCGTCGAGCCGCCCGCGGTCGAGGTGGTGCAGACCAACGCGACCTTGTCCCAGCACATGACCCTGCTGCCGGAGCTCGAGTTCGCACATGCCGCACCGGCCAACGGGCTTCCGGTGATCACCGTCAACGACGCGGTGGATTACCAGAAGATCACCGGGTTCGGTGCGGCGATGACCGACAGCTCGGCATGGTTGATCGAGCGCAAGTTGCCGGCCGCCGAGCGCCCGGCCGTGATGAGCGCGCTGTTTGGGGCGAGTGGGATCCGCCTGAACTTCGTGCGGGTGCCGATCGGTGCCTCCGACTTCACGGTCGGCGGCAGACCCTACAGCTACGACGACCTCCCGCCGGGACAGACCGATCCGCAACTGAGGGACTTTTCGATCGCGCACGACAAGGCGTACATCCTGCCGGCGCTGACACAGGCGCTGACGGTCGACCACCGGATCGAGTTCCTCGCCAGCCCGTGGTCGCCGCCCGCGTGGATGAAGGGCAACGACGCGCTCGACGATCTCGGCGGCAAGGGCACATTGAACGCGAGCGCGTACTGGCCGTGGGCGGAGTACATCGTCAAGTTCATCAAGGCATACGCGGCCGCCGGCGTCCCGATCGAGGCGCTGACACCCGCGAACGAGCCCGGAAACCCGAGTAACTACCCCGGGTTGAACATCACGACCTCGAGTCTCGCGATCTGGATCAACCAGGATCTCGTGCCGGCGCTCGCCGAGGCTCAAGCGCATCTGAAGCTGTACGGCGAGGACTACGGATGGGGGACTCCATCGCTCGCGGAGGAGGCGATCAACGGACCCGCCCATCAGGCCCTGTCCGGTCTCGCGTGGCACTGCTACTTCGGAAGCCCCGATGTCATGGCCTCGCTCCACCAGCAGGCGCCGGAGTACGACGAGATCGTCGATGAGTGCTCGCCCGGCATCAGCGCGATCCCGACATCCGAGGTCGTGATCTCCTCGCTGCGTGAGTGGGCCAGCACCGTCGCACTTTGGAATCTCGCGCTCGAACCCGACGGCGGGCCCGTGCAGCAGCCCAATACAGGCTGCTACGGCTGCTACGGGCTCGTCACGATCAGCGAGAAGCCTGCCCCGCCGGTGTTCACCCGTGCCTTCTACCAGCTCGGACAAGCGAGCCGGTTCGTCGACCCAGGCGCCCAACGAGTTGCGTCCAACAACTTCGTCACATACACCTACGTCAAACCCCGAGTGAACTTCATCGCCGCCGGCCTCGACGACGTCGCGTTCGTAAACCCAGACGGCACCAGAGTGCTGATCGCTTACGACAACGCCTCTCAGCCCATCACCTTCGCCGTGGCCTGGCATGACTTGTTCTTCACCTACACGCTGCCAGCCGGCGCGATGGTTACCTTCGACTGGCGAGTCTGAGGACAGCCGCATCGAGGCGATGCCCTGCCCGCCACCACACAGACCGCTAACGCTAGTACTCGATCGCTGCGACGACGTCCTGATGGAAGCGGGCCAGGACGCCGGCGTCGGCTGGGGCGAGGATGAGATGGCGTAGGGAGAGCCGCTCTGCGTGCTCTGTGAGCTGGTGACGCATCCGTTCGGGCGGCCCCACGAACACGTAGGGGCAGTCCGCGAGCGACTGTTGATCGATGCCGGCCTGCCGGCAGAGATCGCCCTCGACCGACGCGATTTCCCGCTCGGAGCAGAACCGGACCGCGTTCACAAGGATCGAGAGCTCGACGGAATCAGGGTCGCGGCCCGCGGCCGCGGCACTGGCTCGGAGACGCTGCACGGAATCCTCGAGGTCGTCGGCGGTCGTGGTGAAGCGGCGTACGACGTCCCGGAAGACCGGGTGTGAGCCGCCCAGCTTCAGACGGCGGGAGGAGGCGTTGAGATCGACGATGTCGGCATGCCGACCAGCGATCTCGAGCAGGCGGTCCGAACCCCCGCCAAGCAGCAGGCGAGGTGGGGGCGAAGCCACGGGGCCAAGCGCTAGTTCCCGCGCCGTCACGTACACGCCCTCAAGGTCGGCGAAGCCCTCGCGGAACAGAGCGCGCGCCATCGCCGCAGCCTCCTCCAGACGGTCCATCCGCCTGTCAAACGCTGGGAAGTCCAGACCCAAGGCGTCGAACTCCTCCTGATTCCAGCCGCCGCCGATGCCGGCGATTATCCGCCCACCACCGAACAGCGCGGCCAGTTCGATGAACGATCTGATCGCCAGCGCCGGATGGACGAGCCCGATGTTGACCACGCTGCTCCCGAGCATGAGGCGCTCCGACAGCGTCCCAGCCATTGCGAGCCGCACGAACGGATCGCCGCCACTAACCTCGATCCTCGGGAGGGGTAGGCGCGGCGCTGTCCGGGACGGGTGGGCGCGGTTTTGCCGTTGTTTTGGGGGTTTGGCGATCATCGGCGCGCCTGACCTCAACGGAACTCTCTGAACGATCGCGAGGTTCAGGCCGAGTTGTTTCTGACGGGGCGCTGACGGCGATGACTCGCGAGGAGCCAGAATGCACTGATTCCGGGGCGGCGGAGGCAGATCGGAGTGTCGGGCGTGCCTTTCTGTCCGATAACCGCTCTACCCTGTGAGGATGCTGTTCAGGAAGATCGGTTGAGGTATGCGGGTCGGGGCGGCGTATTTTCTTGAGCCGTCCGAACCGGCGCAGCGGCGCTACGAGGCGATGCGCGCGTACTTCGTCGAGGGGCTTCAGGCCGGCGAGGTCGCTGAGCGGTTTGGGTACTCGCCGGCCAGCGTGCATCAGATGGCCAGCGAGCTGCGGACCGGTAGCGCGGAGTACTTCCGGTCCTCCAAGCCAGGGCCCCGCTCGGCGCGCAAGGCCGACCGGGTGCGTGACCGCGTGCTCGAGTTGCGTGCTCTGGACCGCTCGGTCGAGGAGATCGCCGCCGAGTTGACAGTCGCGGGCACGCCAGTGTCCGCGCAAACGGTCTGGACGATCCTTGCAGCGGAAGGGATCGAGCGCTTGGCGCGCCGTGCACCATCCACGCGCGGGCCAGCGCCACGGCTGGCCGCGGTCAAAGCCCGACCGTTGAGCGACTGGCCGGCCGGCACGTCGATCGGCTGCGATCACGCCGGCCTGTTCCTGCTCGTTCCGGCGATCGCCGAGCTCGGACTCTCCCAGCTCGTCGCGTCGTGCGGCTACCCGTCAACGACGGTGCTCTCAGCGTGGCACTCGCTCGGGTCGCTGCTGTTGCACAAGTGCGCGCGCACCCCCCGCGCAAGCCACGCGCACGCGCTCGCTGATGACCCCGGCCTCGCGTTGCTGATGGGACTGACCGCGCTCCCGAAAGCCACGCACCTGACCAGCTACTCCTACCGTGCGCGGCGCGCCGCCAGCGAGACGCTCCTGGCGGGCGTGACCGGCCGGATGCGCGAGCTCGGGCTCGCGACCGGCGAGCAGGGGTTCAACCTCGACTTCCACGCGATCCGCCACCACGGCACCGACGTCCCGCTGGAGAAGCACTACGTCCCGGCCCGCTCACAACGGACCCGCGCGGTGCTGACGTTCTTCGCCCAGGACCACGCCTCCCAGGAGATGGTCTACTCAAACGCTGAGCTGACCAAAGCCGAACAGGCACGTGAGGTGATCGCGTTCGCCGACTACTGGCAGAACGTCTCAGGCTCAGACCCGGGCCTGCTGGTGTTCGACTCCAAACTGACGACCTACAAGATCCTCGACGAGCTCACCGCGCGCGGCATCCGCTGGCTGACCTTGCGCGAGCGCGGCCCGAAACTGATCGCCGATCTCGAAGCGCTCCCCGACACAGAGTGGACGAAGGTCCGCGTCGACCGCCGCGGCCGCTACCGCGAACCCGAGATCCACGACGAGCTGATCCAGATCAAAGGCATCGACGCGCCCGTGCGCCAACTCGCCGTGCGCAACATCGGCCGCGAGCACCCCACCATGCTGATCACCAACGCAATCGATCTCACGACCAAGCAACTGTTTGCCCGCTACGCCGAGCGCATGACGATCGAGAACGAACTCGACGCCTACATCCAAGGCTTTCACCTCAACGCGCTCGCCTCAGGCCTCCCCCTCAACGTCGACCTCGACGCCACCCTCACCGTCATCGCCGGCAACCTCTACCGCCTCCTCGCCCAACGTCTGCCCCGCTACGAAACCGCCACCCCGGACAAGCTCTGGCGCCACTTCCTCGACGCCACCGGCACCATCCACACCACCACCGACGCGCTCACCGTCGACCTCAACATCCGCACCTACCATCCCGTCCTGATCGCCGCTGGCCTCGCCGACACACCAACCCCGATCCCCTGGCTCAACGACCGCGAACTCCGATTCCGCTTCCCACCCCGCTAAACCTCAACGAGACTTCCTGACCGAGGATCGAGGCTAACAGCCTCGCGACGAGGCTTGCCGTGGCTGACGAACAGATGGTCGGTCGCGAAGAACCCGTCAAGGCCCGCCGCGTCGATGGAGCGGATCTGCTCGCGAAGATCCACGTCCGGCGTCACGCCCAAGGCGTGCACCTTGATCATGCTGCGGCCTTCAAAGCGCTTCCCGCCATCCCAACACGCCGCGAAGTCTAGTTCCGTGCGGTGCTCCCCGGGCCCCCCGGGCCACCTCTGGCGTCCGGCCTTGCGCCAGCCTCACGCTCGCGCCTACACGAGCGGCGCAGTGAGCCGACCAGCGGTTCGCCGGGACCGGCACCACCAGTGCGAGGCGCGGGGTTTCGATCGGCGAGCTCTCGTCGCCAAACGCAATGTTGGTGCCGGCGCTCTGAGTCCGAAGCACCGGGCTGTCGGCTCTCGGGGACCTTTCTCGGGGACCTGTATCCACCCCGATGCAGACGCGCATCGAACGGGTTCTTGACGCATGCCCTGAAAGGGGATGGAATGCGCGTTCGATAGGACACCCGCTGCGGCCCCTGGTCGTGAAGTGTGGTGTGAGGCCCAACGAGTGGAGGTGCCGCATGGCAGAGCTCCCGCCGCCCCCGGAGGGGATTGTGCTGGCCCACTTCATCGTCTCGGACGATGTCGAGCGATCTCGGCGCTTCTACACCGAAGTACTCGGCGGCAAAGTGGCCTTCTCCGGCCCCGGAGGGCTGACCTACGTGGCGCTCTCCAACAGCTGGGTCATCGTCAACGTCGGGGGTGGACCGACGGACGACAAGCCGACGGTCACCGTGGAGACGCCACGCGATCCCGACCGGGTCAGCAGCTTCCTGAATATCCGGGTCCAAGACATCGCGGCCGTGTACGCCGAATGGAGCGCCCGTGGCGCTGAATTCCTGACGCCGCCCAAACAGCACGAGTACGAGATCCGCTGCTACATCCGCGATCCCGACGGACACATCATCGAAGTCGGACAAACCACGGACCCAGAAGGGGACTGGACTCCCGCTCACTGGCCCTCGGGTACGCACCCAGAGGGGCTCGTGCTGACCCGCTTCATCGTCGCAGACGATGTCGAGCGCTCTCGGCGCTTCTACACCGAAGTCCTCGGCGGCAGGGTCGTCTTCTCCGGAAAGCCGTCCGGACAGCCGACCAATGTCGCGCTCTCCAACGGCTGGATCGTCATCAGCGTTGGCGGTGGACCGACGGACGACAAGCCGACGGTCACCGTGGAGACGCCACGCGATCCCGACCGGGTCAGCAGCTTCCTGAATATCCGGGTCAAGGACATCGCGGCTGTGTACGCCGAATGGAGCGCCCGTGGCGCTGAATTCCTGACGCCGCCCAAACAGCACGAGTACGAGATCCGCTGCTACATCCGCGATCCCGACGGACACATCATCGAAGTCGGACAAACCACGGACCCGGACGGGGACTGGACTCCCGCTCATTGGCCATCCGAGCGGATGATTTGAGCGACGGGTTCGGTCATGAGCACCGCGATCATCGGCACTGGGGGGCTCGGGTCGGTCATCGCCCGCCGGCTCGCCTCAGGCGGCGAGACCCTGCGTCTCTCGAGCGCTGACACAGAGTCGGCCCGAACGCTGGCTGCGGCAATTGGGCGAGGTGCGGCTACTGCCACCGACAACCGCGATGCGTTGCAGGGCGCCGATGCCGTGATCCTCGCGCTGCGGTTTGGCGTGCTGAAGGGCGTCATCGAAGAGATCGCCGACTTGCTAACCGACGAGCTTGTGGTCGTTCCGAGCAACCCGGTTGGCCTCGATGCACAAGGGAACATCGTGCGCCTGCTGCCGCAACAGCAATCCTCTGGCGAGGTTGTAGCTGAGTGGCTGCCGGAGGGGGCGCGCCTGGCGATGGCGTTTGGCAGCATGTCGGGCGATCTCCTCGAATCCTCTGGCAACCGGTCACCGGAGCTGGCCGCTCTCTTTTACGCCACGGACGACAAGCGTGCCGGCTGGCAAGTCGAACGGTTGATCCGAACGGCCGGCTTCGAGCCCGTGAAGGTCGGCGGCGTCGAGCAGTCCGGTCGACTCGAGGTCGGCGGCGACCTTCATGATCTCGTAGTCGGCCCGGCGGAGGCGCGGTCATTGATAGGAGGCACCTGACCGTACGGCGCATGGAGCCAGAACGACCGTCAGGGGGCGACGAAGGTCGGCTCCGTGTCGTCGCATCCGCGCCACAGGTACGCGGTGATCTCCCTGCCCTGCTCCGGTTCCAGCGACGGATTGGCCGGCAGCGGCCACCGTAGCTGCTGGTACAGGCTTGCCCGGTAGAGATCGTAGGCGGAGCTGAAGAGCTCGCCGAAGGTGGCGGCTCGCTCCGGCGCCCACCACCCCACCGCGCCGAGGCAGACCAGCAGACCGGCCGGAATCGCCCACAGGGTCCAGACGGCGAAGACGCAGAACAGCAGCCCCCAGATCGCCGCCGCTACCGTCGCGTCCAGCGACGCCCGGGAGGCCGCCAGCTCCTGGCGCGCGCTGTCCGGAAGCAGCAGCCATAGGTGCGGCCACACGATCACGGCGTCAAGGCCGTAGTGGTCGTTCGGCCGCATCTCCGCGGCGCGCAGGATGTTGCCGATGCGGGTCGGCATCAGCCGGTTGGGGTCGGTCGGACGCCGCCGCCGCGCCTGATCGAGCCGGGTGAACTCGGTCAGCTCGGCCCAGGTCGGCGTCTGCGGCGGCTGCACTCGCGGGTAGAGCTCCTGCCAGCGCGCTTCGGGCGCCAGCAGCCGGTCCGCGGCGTGCTCCACCAGGCGCCGACGCAGCCCGTCCAGCCGCCGCGGCCAGTAGCCCTCCAGCGCCCGGAGCACGGGAAGCGTGAGGCGCTTCACGAACAGCACCGAGGCGAGGAGCGCGACGAGAACGAGCGCGATCGCGATCAGCTGCACCGGCGAGGACTGGCGGTGCAGCCAGCTGGTGATCGTCTTCAGCTGGCCGAGACCGTGGTGGCCGGCGATCCACGCCACCAGGCCGCCGAGCCAGAAGACAAGCGCGGGCGCCGATACCGCCCCGTAGCGGTCGAGCAGCTTGCCGCCGGCCGACTGCCAGAAGCCCGCGAGCATCCGCTCACCCTCGGATCAGGCCGGGCCCGTGGGTCGGGCACGGCGGCAGCGGAGTGCCGAGCGCCGGCCGGTACCAGGCGAAGTCGCCGTGCGGACAGACGAATCGGGCTGCGTGACCGACCGGCTGGATGTCGCCCGCGGGAGCCTCGAAGCCGACGGTCATGTCACGCAGAGCCCAGCCGCGCGCGTCGGCCCGGCGGACCTGCGGCGGGCGGAACTGCGGGGCGTCGGCCAGCACGGCCTCCAGGAAGGCCGCGGTCTCCTCCCGCTCGCCGAGCAGCGCCCGGAGCGACCCGGGCACCTCGTCCGCGCCCGCGGCGGACAGCAGCGCGGCGATCCGGCCGTCGAGCTCGGGCGCGACTTTCGACCCGACCAGTTCCTGGAGGTATGGCCGGATCGCGCGCCCGGCCTCGATGATCCCGTCGTCGACCGCCACTGCACCCCGAATGTATCGCCGGCATCGGTCGTGCCGGAGTAGGCTCGAGGGGAGATGAGCGCACGTGAGCGGCTGCTCGCGGCCGGACCCGAGGGCTTCGCGGCCGCGGTCAACGGCGACGATTTGGATTTGATCGACGCGGCGATCGAGCTCAGCCGCGAGGCGCTCGGCCATCCCGCCCTGCCGGCCGATGCGCAGGTGAGCATCCTGAACAACCTCGGCCAGGCCCTGCATCGCCGCTACGCGCTGACGCACGCCGACGCCGACTGGGAGGCATGCGCGGAGGTCCTCGAGCAGACACTCGCCGCGGCGCCGCCGGGCGATGTGGACCGGGCCAGGGCCGGCCTCACCCTCGGCCGCGAGCTGCTCGGCCGCGTGCGGCAGAGCGCGGACCCGGCGGGACTGGAGCGCGCCATCCGCGCGCTTGACGCCGGGTTGGACGGAGTGCCGGCCGACGGCCCGCTTCGCACCGAGCTCCTGTACTGGCTGGCGCTCGGCCACGGCGCGCGCTTCGACATGACCCAGGCGGCCGACGATCTCGACCGCGTGATCGCGGCCGACGGGGC
The DNA here is from genome assembly GCA_963705995.1 of uncultured Solirubrobacterales bacterium. Taxonomy (GTDB): domain Bacteria; phylum Actinomycetota; class Thermoleophilia; order Solirubrobacterales; family Solirubrobacteraceae; genus Palsa-465. The sequence continues at coordinate 54,568 of CAVPLN010000035.1, read as the reverse complement.
ACTCCTCCCGTTGATCCCACCGGGAGATGAGGTCGGGCGGTGGTTCCCGTTCGTGGCCGGCCTGCACCTCCGCCTGCGCTACGACCGCACCCACGACCCGGCTGACCTCGACGCGACGATCGGGGACTTCCGGGCCGGACTGAGCGCGCAGGGACCGGCGGCGACACCCAGCGACCTGACCCTGCTGGCGATGCAGCTGACCGACCGCTTCGACAGCCGCCCGACGCCCGCCGACCTCGACGAGGCGATCGCGGTGCTCGACCTCGCGCTGACGGCGACGCCGCCGGCCGATCCCGACCGCGCGATGCGGCTTGCCGCCCTCGGCCGGCTGCTCGCCTCGCGCTCGGCGCTCCCCGGCCATGCGGCCGATCGCGACCGGGCGGTGGGAGTCCTCGATCAGTGCCTGAAGCAGATGGCACCCGGCCAGGAGGGGCGGCTCGAGGCGCTGACCAACCTCGGGGTGGTGCTCGTCCGGCGGTTCGAGGCGAACAATGGGATCTCGGACCTCGACCGCGCGATCGGGTTGCTCGGCGAGGCTATCTCGGCCACCGCCGAAGCGGACCCAAACCGTGCAGGCCGGCTGGGGAACCTCGCGAGCGCCTACCAGACCCGCGCCGTGGCGCTCGGCTCCGAGCGTGACCTTGACGACGCGGTGGCGGCGGGCCGCCTGGCCGTGGCGGCCGCGCCGCCGGGCCATCCCGCGCGCGGCCAGTGCGAGACCAACCTGGCCAACGCGCTGCAGGCGCGCTTCCGCTCGAGCTCGGCGACGGGCGACCTGGAGGAGGCGGTTGGGGCCGCCGACGCCGCGGTCCGGGCGACGGCGGCCGAGCACCCCGACCGCGCGACGGTCCTGGCCAACCACGGCGGGACGCTGCTGACGCGCTTCGAGCGCACCGGCGCGGTCGCCGACCTCGACGCCGCCATTGGCTGCTTCACCGAGGCACTCGGCGCCGCCCGGCCCGACACCCCCGATCGCTATATGTACCTGACGAACTTGAACATCGCCCACCGGCAGCGGTTCGGCTTGACGGGAGGCGCGCGGGATCTCGACGAGGCGATCTCGACCGGAGAGCAGGCGCTGGCGCTGACCGAGCCCGCGCCGCCGGCCGGCGTCAGCTCCAACCTGGCCCTGGCGCTGCAGGAGCACGCCGCCCAGACCGGCAGCCTGCCGGAGCTTGAGCGGGCGATCGGCCTGCTCGCCGCCGCCGTGCAGGCGACCCCGGCGGATCATCCGCAACGCGGCTGGTACCTGTCAAACCTGGGGCGGGCGCAGTTGCAGCGCTACGAGCTGGGCAGCCCGGGCCACCTCGCCCAGGCGATCGACAGCTACCGGGCGGTGCTCATCAGCCCTGGGGTCGCGCCGAGCGTCCGGGCGCTCGCGGGCCGGAGCCTCGGCGAGGCGGCCGCGCGCGCGGGCGACTGGGCGACCGCTGTGGCCGGCTACGGCGCGGCCGTGGACGCGCTCGCCCGGGTCGCGCCGCGCAGCCTGGCGCGCGGCGATCAGGAGTACTGGCTCGCCGGCCTCGCCGGCCTGGCCACCGATGCGGCCGCGTGCTGCCTGCAGCTGGAAGACCCGAGCCGGGCTGTCGAGCTGTGGGAGGAGGGGCGCGGGGTGCTGCAGAGCCATGCGCTTGACAGCCGCACCGATCTGACCGACCTTCAGTCGGCCCACCCAGAGCTGGCCGCGGCCTTCATTGCCGCCCGAGACAGCCTCGATTCGCCCAGCGCCTCGGCGCCCCTGGACGTCGACAGCCAGCGCCGGATGGCCGCGCGCTTCGACGAGGCGGTGGCGCGGATCCGCGCGCTGCCAGGCTTTGAGCGGTTCCTGCAACCGGCGCGGTTCGAGCAGCTGCTCGGCGCCGCCGCAGGCGGGCCGGTGGTGCTCGTCAACGTCAGCCGGATTCGCTCCGATGCGCTTGTGCTCGGGCCGGGCGGCGTCGATGTCGTGCCGCTGCCCTCACTCCGTCCTGAGGCCGTTCGCGGGCAGGTCGAGGCCTTCCTGGACGCGCTCGAGCGGGCGCGCGACCCGCGCGGCGACGACACCACGCGCGACGACGCCGAGGGCGAGTTGGCCGCGACGCTCGCGTGGCTGTGGGATGCCGTCGCCGGCCCGGTGCTCGACAAGTTCGCGGCCGGGGGGCCCGTGCAGCCGGTGTGGTGGTGCCCCTCGGGGCTGCTGGCGCTGCTGCCGCTGCACGCCGCCGGCCGGCACGACACGCGCTTCGAGGACGCTCCGAGCACCGTAATCGACCGCGTCGTCTCCTCCTACACCCCGACCGTGCGCGCGCTGCTTTATGCCCGGCGCGTCCGTGCGCCTCTGCCGGGGCAGGACGAGCCCGCGGCCGCGCGGATCCTGGCCGTCGAGATGGCCCAGACTCCCGACGCGCCCGATCTTCCCGGAGCGGCCGAGGAGATCGCGACCCTCGAGCGCCTGTTCGGGTCTGTGACCGATGTGCTGAGCGGCCCGGCCGCGACGCACGCCGCCGTGCTTGCGGCGCTGCCCAGTCATTCGTGGGTGCACTTTGCGTGCCACGCCCAGAGCGACGCCGAGCATCCCTCCCAGAGCCGGCTCGTGCTCCACGACCACCGCGAGTCGCCGCTCACCGTCGTCGACATCGCGCGTGAGCGGCTCGACGATGCCGAACTCGCCTTCCTGTCTGCCTGCGCCACCGCCCGGACGGGCGCGGGGCTACCCGACGAGGCGATCCAGCTCGCCGCCGCCTTCCAGCTGGCGGGCTACCGACACGTGATCGCCACGCTCTGGCCGATCGGCGACGAGGTCGCGCTCGGCCTGGCCACGGACGTTTACAAGAAGCTGGAGGCCGCCCCAGTTGACGCGGCCGCGCTCGTCCTGCACGATGCGGTGCGCCGCGCTCGGGCGCTCGACGCCACGCGGCCGTCCACCTGGGCCGCGCACCTGCACAGCGGTGCCTGAGGGGTCCCGGGGAAAGTCCGCCGGCGCCCTGTTCTGCGACTACCAAGCTCGTCGAGGGCTTTGATGGCGGCCGCCAGCAGCCGCGGCAACTGTCAACGCGCTCGTTGGCGACGCTCTCGCTGCGGTCGCGAGCACCGCGACAAATCGCCCGGTCAGGGTGACCCCGCGCACCTCACAATGAGCGACACTCTGCCCGGCCGTTGCCGCCGCCTCGCTTCCGATTCGTCGCCGCGCCTGCCACCAGCCGCGGCGTTCTCCTGTAGGCCCGAAGTGCTAACGCGGCGCGTGTCGGTGCTTCACGATGAGACTGACCAGCCAGCGGAGCCCGACGCTCACCGCGAAGATGACCGCAACTCCGATCAGCGCCAAGGGGCCAGTGAACGCAAGCCCAACCATGACCAGCACGCAAAGCGCACCCGTCGCTACCGCCCACGCCTGTTCAAAGCGCTCACTCACCGTCTCGGAGTGTATGTGTCGAATGGAAAGCCGGTCCAGCGACGCTGGTCGCACGGTCTTCCGCAGCCGACCGCGATCAAATGCATTGCACGACAGACCGCCTAGAGCCCCAGCCGCTCAGGGAGCACCGGCCAGGGTTTCTCGTACGGCCTGAGGTTTGATCGGTTGGCGATCGTCGAGCTGGCACCAGGCGGCGCGAGCCTGGGCACGAGGCAAGGCCCGCCTTCCCGTTCGTCGCAGCCCGCTGTCGAAGCGTGCGTCGACCGGAGTCAGGCCTGTCGGTGGGGCTCCACTGCGATCGACGCCTCAGCGGCCGTAGGCGAGAAGGGTGCCGTTGCGGCCGAGCACGTACAGCCGGTCGCCACTCCAGACTGCCGGCGCGTCGTCGATCTGTTGAGGGGCTCGTGGTCCGCGGCTCCACGTTCGGGTGTTGGGGTTCCAGATCGCGATGTCGCCGGGAAGGACGGTGATGTGCGGGCCGGCGATTTCGCCTGTGGGGTTGAATGAGATCTCGGCGGCGCCGGTCCAGATGATTTGTGGGCCGAGGTCATCGAGCGGGCCGTGCGGGAGCGGCGTGATCCGCAGCGTTTTCGGGTCCACTTGATAGCCGTGCTCGTCGAACGGTGGCGGGTGCGAGCAGAGGCCGCACCAGATCTGACCGGGTGCCACCAGGATTGTCCTGCCGGTGAAGATCGGACTATCGACTGTGTGGCCTTGAGGCCAGGAGTCGGTGACGTTTGTCCATGCGCCGGAAGGCTCGAGCCGGAAGGCATCGACCCCCGAGTAGTAGGTGTAGGTGTTCGCTCCGGTTTGGTTCGAGCGTCCCCAGAGTGACCACAGCAGCACGCCGTCGTTGGTGGCGACCATTGCCATCGCCAATGCTGGGTGCTGCGCGCTGATCGGGGGTTGGAGCGCCGTCCATGTGTTGGTCGCGGGGTTGTAGCTGGCGACCTCGAGGCGCGGGTTTCCGGCGGTCATGCCGGCGAGGATCACGCGGTGGCCAGTCCATACCGCGGAGGGCGCGTTGAACGGGCCCACGGGGGCCTTACTCGTCACCGTCCAGCGGTTCGTGGTGGGGTCGAAGGCCTCGGCGACGTCTGTGCTGGCTTCGTTGGGGACGGTCGGTCCGCCGAAGATGAAGACCTGGCGGCCGGTCCACACGGATGCGGCGTCGGCGGCGAGCACCGCGCGAGGCGCGTCTGGCAAGCGCAGCCACCGGTGATCGGTGGGGTCGTAGGCGGCGGCGCCGTCGCTGGGCGAGCCACCCACGTGACCGCCGGCGGTGCCGCCGAGCTCGAGCAGCTGATGCCCGTCCCGAACGAATGTCGGCCCGTATCGGCGGCCGAGCGGTGAGCGCGCGAGGATCGACCAGTGGCCGTGCGCGAGCGCGACGGCGCTGCCCGACTGCGACCGGGCTTGCGTGCTGAGGAGCTGCTCGAGCACGTCGATCAGCTGTCGCCCGAATGCGGGTGGGGAGCCGAACCCGGATGCGGTGCGATGCACACTGCCGTTGGTGACCAGCGCGCACCCGGTCAGGCCGACGCTGATGCTCAGCTTGCGACCGCCGGGATAGGCGAGCAAGGCGAGGATCTGCGAACCATCGTCCATCGGGCAAGCAGTAACCCCACGAATCGAAGGGAGTCGGTCGAACTCGGACAAGAGCTGGCGAATTAGCTCCTGGCTCTCAAGCAGCCGGGAACTGACGAGCGCCAGGCGCGGACGGGCGTTCAAGCCCGAGTAGCGGCAAAGGCGGATCTCGCTGGCGCCAGGTGGCGCGAGCTGCACCCGCGCGGCGCTCCAGCCAGCAGCTGGGATCATCGCCGGCGCGCGTTGTAAGCACGTCGCCGGCGTAGTAGCCCTCGCCTGTAGCCCGCGCGTCGCGCTGCCACAGCCCGCGACTGCCGCCATGGCGGTCGCGATCACGCCAATCGTCGTCCATGTGCGCAACTGCGGGCGGCGGCCGGATGCCGCCCACCTTGCGCCTGGACCTGGGGTCGCGATCGGGTTCATCTCTCAGACAAGTACGCCTGCCGCAAGTCTCGTCACAAGTTAGTTCTGGGGGCTCCGGAATGCGATCGCCGTCCGACCCGGGCCTGGCTCCGACGGCGTCATCGCCGTGCTTCCGCTTGGTCGCGAGGCTGTCGCGCACATGGGCTTGGGTTGGCTCGGATTGTCACCGTTCGAATATCCCCGGTCCGGGCCTGCGAGTCGGTTGAGCCTCGACCGGGACCCAGCCTGGAGCGAAGTGTTGAATTATTGAACAATGGGCCCCAGCCTCCCCCTGGACAGGATTCTGCGAACCCGGTCCACAGCCTGTTCCGGCCATCCAGCCGACGCGCATGACGCTGGTCGGCTTGGCCAGCAGCCTCGTGCCGATGGGGGTTGCGAGTACTTGCACGGGAGTGTGCTCGAGGCACACGAACTGTGGGGCTGCGGTCGGGCCTGGTTAGTCGGCTCCCGCGAGCCGCGTTCGCACTGCGGTGCGTGCCCGGTCGATCGCCGTTTGGTCGTCGTGTAGAACGCTGAGGATGTTCGCGCCGGCGAGGATCGCTCCGAGCTCGAACGCGAGCTGGCCTGGGTCGGTGCGCGTGGGCAGCGCTCCGTGCTCGTACGCGGCGTTTGCCTGCGTGGCGAGCAGCGTGCGCCACTCGTTCTGGTAGGCGGCGATCCGGTCGTGCAGCCGGCCGGGGCGCGCGCCCAGCTCCGCGGAGGCGGCCACGAAGAAGCAGCCGCCGGGAAACACGCGCCGCTCGACGTGGTCCAGGTATCCCTCGCACAGCGCCAGCAGCAGCTCGCGGCCGGGTTCCGCTGCGGACAGCGCCGGGATCACGACCTCGGTGGCGAATTGCTCGCGGGCGGCGTCGACGGTCGCGAGCTGCAACTCCTCTTTGGAGCCGAACAGCACGTACACGCTGCTCTTCGGCATGCCGGTCGCCTCCGCGAGCCGGCCGATCGAGAGGCCCTCGAGCCCTTCGATCGTCGCGAGCCGCGCTGCCTGCTCGAGGATCCGCGCGCGGGACCGGTCACCCGGCGCACGGGTACGACGGCCGGGGGAGGGCCCTTGTTCGGCAGCCTGCTCGGGTTGCGTGCTCACGCTTGACAGCATAAACGATCGTACGTACAGTCCTTGCACGATCGTACGTTCAACAGTGGAGATAGGAGGACAGCGAATGCAGCTCTACGCAGGACCGAGACGACGTAGCTGGCGCTCACCGGCCGACGCTCATACCGTCGCGGGGTGCTCCCGCGTTCAGTGGGTCGCGGCATCATGAGCGCCGGAACCACGGGCGGGTCCACCGTGCGGCGGCGACAGGAGCCGCTGCGCGCCCGGTACATCGAGGACGCGACGGAGGCGATTGCGTTCAAACGGGTGCGTGCGGTGAACGCGCCCGACTCGGATGTCATGCACGGCAGCGTCGTGGCGACCTCGCCCGAATATGACGACGTTGTCTGGCGCTATGGAACCGACCGCAAGCTCGGCGGCCCGCACGACGCACCCAATGCCGGTGAGATTCTCTGTGCAGCCCTTGCCGCGTGCATGGACAACATCGTTCGGATGCTCGCCGACCACCTCGCGATCGAGCTCGCCGACGTCCAGGTCGAGGTCACCGGCGACGTCGACGTCCGCGGTTGCATGGCGATCGACCCCGCGGTGCGCCCCGGATTCCGATGGCTCGCGGTCGACACGCGCCTGACGCCCGCGGCCGGCACCGACGAGCGCCGGCTCGCAGCGCTCACGGCGAGCGCAGAGCGTCTCTGCGTGACGCTCGACACGCTGCGCCACGGCACCCCCGTCGCGGTTCGCTGGCAGACACAGGCGCACGACCAGCAAGGAGGAGCAGAGCATGCCGTTCATTGAGATCAAGGTGATCGAGGGGCGTTCACCCACGAGGAGAAGCGCCAGATGGTGGAGCAGGTTTCCGAGGCCGTGATCGCGGTCGAGGGCGAACCGCTGCGCGCGTTCACCGACACCGTCATCACCGAAACGCCCAGTGGCGAGTGGGCAATCGGCGGACAGTCGCTGACCGCCGAAGACGTGCGCGGAGACGGTCGTGATCGAGACGCCGGCCTCGTCGGCCACTCTGAGGATCGTCGAACCCGCCGACTCCGCGGAGGCCGGGCCGCGCTGCGTGTCAAGCTGCTCAGTGCGCGAATATGGATAGCGGAAGCAGCGCCGAAACGATGTAGTTCGGCTCGTCGACGATCTCGCTGATCCGCAGGTCGACCGCGGCGCCGCTAAGGCAGTAGGCCTGTTCGCGAGTCAGCCCGTGCTCCGTGACCAGGTGGTCAAGCATGTAGCGCACCGCGTTCTGCGAGTTGGTGAACAGGTCGGGGCCGTGCGCGGTCGTGACGAAGTAGCCGGCGCCGTCGGCGCCCGTCAGCGGCCTCGCCGCCGTCCGGAACTGGAGCTCGCGCAGCGGCGGGCACTCGCCGGCGCGCTGCAGGTCGAACCGCAGCGTCACCGTCATCGGCGTCTCGATCCCGGTCCCGTTGACCTCGCCGTCCCCCTGGGCGGCGTGGCAGTCGCCGGTGGAGAAGAGCGCGCCCGGGTGCAGCACCGGCAGCCGCAGCTGGGAGCCGGGCGTCAGCTGTCGGATGTCGATGTTGCCGCCGTTGCGGCGCGGCGGCGTTGTGTCGAAGCGGCCATCCTCGTCCAGCGCGACTCCCATCACCCCGCAGAACGGCTCGTACGGGATCGTGATCCGGTCGTTGAAGACGCAGCGGTCCCCGTCCAGCTCGTAGTGGTGGATGTAGGGGACGTGAAAGTCGTCGGCCAGCAGCCCGAAACCGGGGATCACCCCGTTCCAGCCCCAGCCGTTGTGCTCCAGCGAGACGATCTCAATCACCAGCACGTCGCCGGGCTGCGCGCCGCGGATCGACACCGGACCGTTGAGCGCGTGGATCAGCTCGGGACGCAGCCGCGCGAGGTGTTCGCTGCGGCTGTCGGGGGTGACCTGGCCGGTCCCCTCGAGGGTCCTGAAGACGACCGTGTCACCGGGGTCGATCTCGATCCGGGGCGGCAGCGTCCGGTCCCAGAACGCGTGCGGCTGCGAATCGTCGAGCTCGTGGATGGCCATTAGCCGCCGGACCCCGCTCCCGCCGGGGCGATCTCGATCGCCCCGGCCGCGAGCCCGACCCGCGCCGGGGCGCCGCCGTCTGAGTCGAAGTGGAACTCGAGCGTTTTCTCGGCGCGCTCCATCACGAACGCGTAGACGTCGGACGGTGCAGCCGTGGCCCGGCCGCATGGATGCGCGGGTCGGCGCCAGTCGGCAGCGTGTGGTGCTCCTCCATCCGCCAGGCGTCTGGGAGGCCGTTCCAGCCGGTGGAGCCGGGGACGTCCTCGCGGACGAACTGCACGCAGCCGCCGTCGGTGCAGCTCCTGCTGCCGCTGTGGACCCCCAACCCGGGGGAGCACGAGCGTCAACTGCTCGGCCTCGAACCCAAACGACTCGAGCTCGGCCGCGACCCGCTCTCGCTCGGCTTCGGTGGCCGGGAACACGCTGTGATCGAAGGAGGAGATCATCGCGAGCGCTGGACTGTATAGGTTCGATGCGAAGCGTTGGCCGTAACTCAACCTTGGGGGTGTGTGCCGAGATCGGCGCGTGGGAGCGCGTCGATGATCCCGACCAGCTCTCGGCCTACCTCGGGATCGTTCCTTCCGAGTACACGACCGGCAGCCCAGCGGCGGCTGAACGCCCGATGGTGCCAGCTCAATGACGGCCGGGCAAGAGCGAACGGGTTCGGCGCGGTCGCGGTCGCGCGCGAGCCCGCCGGCTACTGCTGGGAGATCGCACCCGCCCCGCCTTATCCACACCAGTCCAGCTGACACAGCAACTCGCCGCTCGCAGGAGACTCACCGAAAAACGCTAACTACCTGACATCTCAATCTGACACACCCCGAACCCAGCCTGTTTGCGACTGATGGGGCAGCCTGGGCGATCCCCAGCTCGTGCACAAATCCGCGATTTGTCGCCTGAGCAACCGCCCACCAGCGGCCGCGCCTGACTTGGACGCCGGACGGGTGACGAACAAAGGTCTGAGCCCGTCCAGGCGCGAGCGACGAACTGGCAGGGGTGGCGTGGTCGGAGCGGCACGACCGCGATCCTCACGATCGTGTGAGCTTGAGCGCATAGAGGGTGGCGGCAACCGCGGTGGCCAAGTTGAGCGAGGACACCCCCGCAGACATCGGGAGCGCGACACGGCGCTGGGCCCGTGCCAGCAGCACGTCGCTCAACCCGTCGCGCTCGGCACCGAACGCGAGGACCGCCGCGGCGGGGAATTCCCAGGGCACGAGCGGCTCTCCACCCGGGTCAAGCGCCACCAGTTCGCGGCCCTGGGTCCTCACGGCGCGGATGTGATGGACGGGCACCGCGAAGTGCAGGCCGGCGCTCCCGCGCACCGCATCAGGATGCCACGGGTTCTGGCGTCCGGTGCTCATCACCCCCCCGGCGCCGGCCGCCGCGGCCACCCTGATCACGGCTCCCAGGTTCCCCAGATGTCTCGGGTCCTCCAGCAGTACGACATGCCCAGGACCGGCCAGGACCTCGTCCGGACTCGCCTGATCGGGGCGCCGAGCCACGGCAACCACCTGGCCGCGCGGCACCACATTCTTGAGCGCCTCGATGTCCACAACCTCGACCGGGAGATCCACGTCCGGAGCGAGCCGCTCGAGCAAACTCTCGATCTCACCCGGGTCTGCGGTCCAGGCTCCGAGAATCTCGCCCCCGAACCGGATTGCGTGCGTGATCGCGTGAAAGCCCTCCAGAACCACAAGGCCCCGCGTCCGTCGGGCACGGCTGACGTCGGTGAGCTCCATCGGTGCGGAGATCATCGCTCACGCCGCCGTCGGCCGGCGAATCGCCAGGTCACGCGCGCACACGGTGACGATCGGGAGCGGCTCGCTGACAGTCGCCCCAGGACACAGCGCAGTCGTGCACCTGAAGCTGACGACGCGCGGGATAGTACTGCTGCGCGCTCGCCACACCCTCACCGTCAAGCTGCACGTGGCTGTCAGGACGCCGGGGAGCTCGTCGTACGCCCACACCGTCACGCTACGTCTGACGTACGTCAAGCCGAAGCGGCGCTCGGGCTGATCATCGACCCGCTGGCGTAGCTATGAGTTGACGTTGGCGCAATCGGCGTAGACGCTGACGTTGATCGTGTCGCCCGATCCTGCGTCGGAGCGCACGAGCCAGCGTGCGTCCCAGATTTGGTAATCGGTGCCCGTCGAATCCGTGTAGGGGCCGGAGTTCGTGAGGATCACCTCGTCGGTGGAAGCGTCGGCGCCGCCGCCGAGGAGCATCGTGCCGGCTGGGCAACGGGCCGGCAGTTCGTATTGGGAGGTCGCGCCGGGCTCGGTTGCGATTTGGCCGCTCGAGGTCGCGACCGTGTAGCCCGAGATTCCGGCTGGGCCTTGGGGTCCCTGGGGTCCTTGGGGTCCTTGCGGTCCGGCTCGGCCGACGAGGATCCGCATCGATAACTCCTCTGTAGTGGATGGTCAACGAGGCGCGGCCGATGTGCAGCGGTCCCGCGCCTGGGTGACAGCCTGTGCGTAAGTGGCGTTCGGCTGGCTGCCGACATAGACGCTGGAGAGCCGTCCCCATTCCATTACAGACAGATGCACGCAGCAAGCCGCCGTCACCATCACAACGAGCAGCGCGCACACCGGTCACACGCCTGGCGTGATCAACACCAACCACGACGGCCGGGGCGCCTACTTCGACGATCCCTCTGGGCATCACCTTGAGCTGATCACCCTGCCACACGCCAACCGATCAGCAGCCTGCCGTCAGAGCTGCTCTGCAACGGCTGCCATCGGTCGGTGAGGACTCGTCGGGTCCGCTCGGCCCTGGACTATCGTCCTCGGGCCTGCTTGGCATGATCATTCGTGACCTCCAGGCCGACTTGGCTCAGCCGGACCAGGTGTTGGTTCGCGTGGGCGAGCGCGCGGATCGTGGCTCAGTCCTCGCCACGTACCGCCGCGCGCCAGCTGAGCCGTTCGCCGCCCCGCAGCAGCCCGCCGGCATAGGCGGCCGACGCGGCCCTCACGATGCCGTAGATCGAGGCGAGCATGATCACTGCGACGACTGGGTACTCCCACCAATCGACGGTGCCGAGCGCGATTCGGGCGGGCATCAGCGTTGGCGTGAGCGGCGGCAGCCACGAGATCACGCGCAGCCAGGTCGCGTTCGGGGAGCCGACCGCCACGAACGTGAGCACGTAGCCGATCGGCAACGGCATGATCAGCGGGAGGGTCGCTGACTGGACCTCCTCGGGGCGGGCGATGAGCGCTCCTGCGGCTGCGAGGGCGAACGCGTACAGCGCGAACCCGGCGATGAAGAACGCCAGGAACGCGGGCATCAGCACCCACACGCTGCCGGGAATCTTCGCGCTGTGGACAGCGGCGTTGGCAAGCAGGCCTGCAGCTGCTGCGATCGCGAGCTGGCCGAGGCCGACGAGGCCGATTCCGACGACCTTGCCGGCCAGCAACTGCTGTGGCCTGACGGCGGACAGCAGCACCTCGGCCGTGCGCGATGTCTTCTCTTGCGCGACGCCCGTGGCGACCGCGGTTCCGTACAGCGTGATCGCGAGGTACATCAACAGGCCGACGAAGATCGCCGCCACGTAGCGCGCGTCCTGGTCTGCGGGCTGCGGCTTGAGCACGACCGTCCTCAGCGGTACCGGGGTCACCGCCGACAGCACCTTCGCGAGCGGTACGCCCGTCTGCGCCAGCGCCGTGCGGAAGTGCGCCTCGTCGACGGCGGCAGCGATCACCGCCCTGGTCCCCGCCGACAGCGACTGCTTGACGACGATCGTCACCGAGCTTGCGCCCACGTCGATCGCCACGTTGAGCTTGCCGGCGTCGAGCAGCGCCCGCACCGCCGCGACGCCGGCGACGTCCGAGAGCCTGACGGTGACCGTCGCCGCCTTCGCCGCGTGCTCGAGTGCCGGCACGAGCGCCTGCGACCGGCTCCCGACAAGCCCGATCTTCGTCGATGACGCCGAGGACTTGACCAGCCCTGGGATCGCGATCCCCGCGACAACCAAGATCGCCGTCAGGACCGTCACGATGCGCGTGACCCGACCACTGACGCGCTCGCGAACCTCGCGCTCGGCGACCAGTCGAATCGCGCCGCCGCGCTTCACCGGGACACCATCCGCCGGTACAGCTCGAGCAAGCCGCCGCTCTCGAACCCGAAGTGCTCGACCGGTCCCGCCGCGAGCGCCGCGTGCAGGATCGTCTGCGGATCGGTACCCGGCTGCACCACGAGCAGGACACCGTCAGCGTCGGATCCCTCGATCCTCACGCCCGGTAGCCCGTGTGCCCATTCGTCGGGCCCGTCGACCTTGATCCGCAGCTGCGCGGGCAGCTCGCGGCGCAATTCCGCGAGCGTCCCGGCCGCGAGCACCCGCCCCGACTCGAGGATCACGACCCGCCGACAGATTCGCTCGACGAGCTCGAGCTGGTGGCTTGAGAACAGCACCGCCGTACCGGCCGCCGCCCGCTCGAACAGGACTTGCGACAGCGAGTCGACCGCCTCGGGGTCGAGGCCGGCGAACGGCTCGTCAAGAACGAGCAGCTCCGGGTCGTGGACGAGCGCGACCGCGAGCTGGACCCGCTGCTGGTTACCGTGGGAGAGCGCGATGAGCTTCTCGCCGGCGCGGTCGCCGAGCCCGAGCCGGTTGAGCCAGCGACTGGCGGAGGCAACCGCCGCGGCGCGGTCGAGTCCATGCAGCCGCGCGAAGTACGCGACCTGGTCAAGCAGCCGCATCTGCGGGTACAAACCTCGCTCCTCTGGCATGTAGCCGAAGCGGAGCCGAACACGGCCGCCGATCGGCTGCCCATGCCACGTGACCGTCCCGCGGTCGGGGTCGAGGATGCCCATCACTGCCCGCATGGCCGTCGTCTTGCCGGCGCCGTTGCGGCCGACGAGACCGACGATCTCCCCAGGGCCGACGGAGAGCCCGACACCGTCGAGCGCGACCAGCTTGCCGAACCGCTTGCCCAGCTCACTAACCGAGAGCGCGGGACCCGTGCCGAGCATCATCGTCATCAGATGTTCCGCGGGGTTGCGGCCGGGCGTCGATGGTCGGGCGTGCGGCCTTCATCGTCTTCTGGTGCGTCCGTGGCGGGCGGCCGTCGCGGCTTACCGCGCTGAGGCAACCGGCCGGCGCGGCGCGCCTGGTCGGTGAGCAGGTACTCGATCTGGGCGTTGATGCTGCGCAGGTCATCGTCGGCCCAGCGACGCAGCGCATCAAACAGGGGAGGGTCAAGGCGCAACAGAAATCGCTTGCTTTCCGCCATCAGGTGTCACATGATATCACTGCGACATTGTCCTGATGTCAGTGTCCGCGCTCGACCATGGGCTCGCTGGATGGATGCCTGATGTGGATTGCCGAGCGGGAACACTGCTCACGCGGTGTCCTGGTTCACGGCTCTGCGCCGCAGTAGATTTGCGGCGTGGGGATCGGCGATGACAGGCAGCACGTATCGCACGAGGCATCCAAACAGCGCGCCGCCGGCGCGGAGCCGGCGGCCGCGCCGGTTAGGCCGGGGTCGCCGCTGGACCGCGTCCTCGTGCTGCAACGATCCGTGGGTAATCGGGCCGCCGCGAGGCTGCTCGCGCGGGAACCGTCGACCGCTGAGCGGATCGCGGCTGCGGCCGACAAGCAGGACTGGAGGAGGGTCTCGGGACTGATCGCCGGCCAGCGGATGGGGCCGTTGCTCGACATACTCGCGGTCCTGGAGGATCGGGGCACGCTCACATGGATCGCGGCCAACCAGGATTCGAGGCTCAGCAAGCTCGCCCAGACCCGGTTCGCGGCCGGAGTCGCCGTCGTCCAGCGAGCCTCGGTCGAGCGGCAGATGGCCACCCGACTCGCGCTGAACGCCGTCGACGAGCGCGCCGTTGACGCGTGGCTTCAGAAGCATCCCGACCCCAACCCGGTACCGGTGCCCGAAATCGAAGCGACCAAGCGATCCGATGGAGTCGCGTTCGACCCGCCCGCGAGCATCAAGGACAACCGCAGCTGGGCGCGGGCGCTGCTGCGGTTCATGCACGTCGGTCCGCCCGCGAGCGAGGTGTCAGGACCGGCCGGCGCCGAGAGCTGCACGCTCGACGGCCAGCCCTCCACTCTCACCGACGTTGCCTTCTTCGTCGCCGAGCAGGCGCTGTTCCATTCGACCCACCTGATGGACGCGACCGAGTCGCGCGTCTACGTCGACGAGTACCTCAAGGAGCAGGTCGCGGCCACCGCGCTCGCAAAGAACGTCGAGGCGAAGTTCGATCAGAAGGACTACTCCGGCGTGATCGAGGCTCTCAAGCCGCTATCGATGCCGCTACTGCTGGGGGCGCTGGACGTTGTCCGTGCCGATGACAAGCTCGAGGGGATGATCGGCGCGATCATCACGGTGCCGGCCAGCTCGAGGATCACGGCCGCGATGCTGACCGCCGGCGGGCATCTCGGCGGGCGCTGGGAGAAGGTGCTAGCCGACCTCGTGCCCGCCGAGGCCGACGTCGTGCGCTCGTTCCTGTTCGGGCGCGTCATCGATTCGGACATCCCGGCCACCAAGTCGGTGCTCAAGAACGCCGCCGGCGAGCCCGACGACGGCAGGCCGTTCGAGCATCCCGCCGGCACCCCAGGCACGTGGGCCGAGACGATCGACGACGCCGGCTGGATCTGGGGGTTCCTCGACTACTTCAACCTCAGGTGGATCCCGTTCGATGAGGACAACTACTACTTCAATGACGCGGTGCACCCGCTCGACGAGGTCCTCGACATCACCACCGAGCAGGCCGCGCTGGCCGGCAGGACGATCGCCGCGGATGCGGTCAAGGCGGTGGTCGAGCAGCACCGAGCGACGATGAAGGGCCGCGCGACGCCGGACCCGAACCAGATCGTGCTCCAGTACACGTTCGTCCCGCAAACCGTGCACAAGGTGCCCGGCACGAAGGGAACCAACGCCGACAATCCCGCTCACCAGATCGCGGTCGGGTACACGATCAAGTTCAAGAATGTCGGGGCATCATGGTCGGAGATCGACGTGACCGGCCTCGTGCAAGGAACCCTCTTCGCCGACCCGGGTAAGGACTGGAACTTCGACATCACTGACGCCAAGCTCCAGAGCCTCGTCGCGGGTGCCCAGGCCGCATGGGTCATCCCCCTATTCTCAAAACACTGGCAGTTGCAGACGATCGTGCAGGCTGTCGCCGGCACGGCCCGCGGCTACGACACCGAGACCAAAGGCAACGTCACGATCCGACCCATCTTCCAAGGCAGCCCGTGGATGGGTCAACTCGCCGGTCAGGTACAGGTCGTCTTCCAGCCGTTCGACAGCCCGCGCTGGAAATGGGTGCAGTTCTTCGCGGGCTTCCAAGGCTCGATCACCCACACCGGACGCTGGGGCAGCGTCTCGCCGATCACCACCCTCGACGGAACTCCGATCCCAATGGTTGGGATCGGCGGCACGTTTGATCTCGGCGGTGGCTGAGCGGCCCGCGTCCCGGACGCCGTGTCAATGCCTGCCGGAGAGTGCCGCTGCGGCGATGATGCCGCAGCACAGAGCGGCGCATGTGCGGGCTCCCATCATCGTCGCTGGCCGGCTGCGGCTCGACGGCCGTTCGAGAGCCGCGCCCCCCATGTTTCGTGTTCAGCAGCAGCTGTCGACCACCATCCTGTGAGGCCGGAAAGTTGGGCATCGGCTGGGGCGCGGGCGCCACGGACCTTCGCGGTGCTGGCAACGGCCCTGCTGCTCGCGGCCGGGGGCGCGTGGCTGGCCGCCCCTGCCACGGCGGCGACGCTCTATCCGGGTGAGCTGATCGTCGCGGACGCCTCGGCGTTCGGCGGGCCGTGCTTGCAGGGTTGCGGCGGTGTGATCGCGGTCGATCCAGCGACCGGCCGGCAGACGGCGCTGTCGGACAACAACATGGCGATCAACCTCGACAGCCAACTCATGGGTGCGCCATTCACGCTAGCGCTCGCCCCGAACGGAGAGATCATCGTGGGCGAGACCTTCGGGCTGGGCGGATCATGCCCGAACGACTTGACCTGCGGCGGCCTCGTCGAGGTCGACCCGAGCACCGGGCAGGAGAGCTTGCTGTCGTCCAACACGATGCCGATCAACGCCGGCAGCCAGTACTTCGGTCAGGTCAACGGCGTCACGTTCAACCAGGACGGCCAGATCCTCGTGTCGGATTGGGGTGGCTGCACCGGCTGTGGCAAGGTGATCGAGGTCAATCCGGAGAACGGCAAGCAGACGCTGATCTCGTCCAACACGATGGCGATCAACGCCGACAGCCAGTTCCTCCAATACCCGCAGGGCCTGACCGTCGACGAAGCGGGCGACATCTACGTCGCCGACGCGATCGCGTTCGGTCGGGGCGGTGGGATCGTCGAGGTGAACCCGGTGAGCGGCAAGCAGACCGAGGTGTCATCCAACGAGTTGCCAGTCAATGAATCGAGCCAGTACTTCACAGGAATCGGCGGCCTCGTGGTCGATCCGGCCGGCGACATCCTCGCCGCAGACTGGGGCGGCGGTGGCGCCCATCACGGTCAGATCATCGAGGTCGACCCGAGCACCGGCAAGGAGTCGATCTTCTCCTCCAACTCCCTGGCGGTCAACGCGAACAGCCAGTACTTCGGTCAGCCCGACGGGATCACTCTCGACCAGAGCGGCAACATCTTCGTCACCGACGAGGGCTCTTGGTGCACGCTCGGCTGCGGTGGCGTGATCGAGGTCGATCCCGCCACTGGTGCCGAGACGGAGATCGCGTCCAACCTGATGGCGGTCAACCAGGCAGATCCGCTGTTCGAGCAACCGTGGGACGTCGCCGTCGTTCCCTCCGCTAGCCCTCCGTCCCCCGGTGAGCCGGTCAACACAACGGCGCCCGCGATCGCCGGCATGCCAGGCCAGGGCCAGACGCTGACTGCGTCGAGTGGCGGGTGGAACCCAGCCCCGACCTCAATCACGTTCGAGTGGCAGCGCTCGACCGACGGCGGCAGCACGTGGTCGAGCGTCGCCGGCGCGGCCAGCTCGTCGTACGAACCGGGCGGCGCCGACGTCGGCGCGCTTCTCCGCGTGCAGGTGACCGCGTCCAACCCAGGCGGTCAGGGCAGCGCCGCGTCGGCCGCCGTCGGCCCCGTCACCGCCTCCGGAGCCGGCGCCCCCGGCGGCGGCGGATCCCCTTCCGGCGGCGGCTCCAGCGGCGGCGGCTCCAGCGGCGGCGGCTCCAGCGGTGGCGGCTCCAGCGGCGGCGGCTCCACGAGCGGCGACCCGAGCGGTGGTGGCGGCGGTCGCACCCCGCCCGCAGACAGCGTCGCGCCCCGCGTGTCCGGAAGGGCACAAGTCGGCGACAAGCTCACCGCCGATCCAGGCACGTGGAACCCGACAGCATCGTCATACACCTATCGGTGGCAGCGCTCGAGCGACGGCGGCCTGCGGTGGACTGACATCCGAGGCGCACACGGAGCCACATTCACACCCACGGCGGCCGACGAGCAGGCCCGCCTGCGCGTCCAGGTTACGGCGCGCGACGGCGACGGCGACACGACAGTGACGAGCGCGGCCACGACGAGGGTCGCCCCGCGCCCCGCCAAGGGCCACCGGCGACCCAGGCGGCATGACGAGGAACCCAACATCCGGAGACTGGTCTAGGTAGGCAAATCCGGGACCCTGCACGCCGGCTCGCCAGCCCCGCATCCGGTGATCACCACTGCCGACCGGAGTCCGCCAAGGATTCTGACCCCGCGAGCCGACGGCGCCGGAGTAGGCTGCCGCAGCGTGGGACCCGACTATTCGCAGGTCGAGATGGAGTTGGCGAGAGATCAAGCGGCTACACCGTCGGCCCCTGTGTTCGCGGCCCCGGCGGCTACGCCGGCCGAGCGGGCGCTCGTGCTCCAGCGTCTTGTCGGCAACCGTTTGACACGTGCGGTCCTCGCACGCGAGTTCCTGATCGCGCCGAAGGTCGCAGCGCCGGCGCCCGTCGACCTTTCGGCTGGGGCGCTCCGGAGAGCGCGGTGGTGGAACCAGGTGCTGTTCACGGACGCTAAGGAGATCGCCACGGTACGAGATGTGCTCGGCATTCCGCGCGAGCCGTCGGTCATCGACGATGAACTGTCGCTCGCGGTGGCCCGCTACCAGGCCGACTATGGACTGACGGCGGATGGGATGCTCGGGGCCAAGACGGCGGGGGCGCTCGCGGCGGAGATCACGGCAGAGGCCGACGCTCTCGGCGACCCGGCCCGGGGGACGGAACTTCGCCGCGCCGCGCAGCGGCTCCAGCTGCGGTCGATGTCGCTACGTACGCAGGGGAGCGTCACCAGTCAGGGATTTGTGGGGTCCGACGATATGCCCGCGGGCGCGGTCACGGTCCGGATGGGCGACGTGGAGAAGGGCTTCGGTCTGAAGAACGCCGTCAGCATGGAGTACGTCGGAGCCGACGCCGACTCGGTCCACTGGCTGCAGTTCATCTCGTCCGAGGAGTTCGGGACGCCGCCAGGAGCGGCGGCACCGGTGTTTGCGACTGGGACCTTGCAGACGACCAACGGGCCGATGACGTTCTCGGACCCCTCGACTCCGCACTGGACGCTCGATTCGGTGCCCGCCGACCCCACCGACCCAGCCCCGAGCCCGTTCTACGATGTGAGCGGCGGTGCGGCACGGGTCAAGGCCGGGGCGCAAGTCGCGATGCTCGACGAACCGGGCGAGGACAGCAACGTATCCGGAGCGCAGGCGTTCGCGGCGTCCGGACCGGGTGCGGGGTCGGCGGTCGTGACAACGCGGGATACGTTCTCCGCGTATGCGGTCAAGGGCGATCGCCCGGTCTACCGGGTGGACTACTTCGTGCTCGAGGATGTCGATATCGCGACCGGCAAGTCGAAGCCGGACCGATACTTCTTGAAGTGGGCCGGCCAGGTGAGGGCTCTGCTCCCCGAGCACGTCGCGGCGCTCAAGGCCAAGTTTCCGAGTTCGCCGATCCGATGACTGTGGACCCGATCGGGATCTGGCGAGTCAGCCGCGAAGAGCCGGTCGCTGACGATGGCGGTCGTGCGGCCGCGAACGTTCCAATCTTCTCCTTCGACGGCGCGACTGTGGCGCTCCGCCTGCGGACCGTCCACCGCTGGCAGCCGCGGCCGCCCGACGACGTCTTCCGACTGCCCGCACGCCTCGCCGACGGCGAGCTCACCTACCAGGCCCCGAACGGCGCGTGGGTCGACTTGGCGCGGTTCGAGGACGGCCGATTCGTTGACGTCGGCAGCGGGCGCAAGCGGATTTACGAGCCGATCGCCGCTGGCGACCTCGACCCGCCCGACCGGGCCCTCGTCCCGCCGCACGGCCCCGGCTAGCCATCCGTCCCGGCCGGGGAGGACGCGCCGACGTCGCCGGCGGCGCCTCGACCGTGCGGCAGAAGGCGGTCGGAGACGAAGTCTGCGGCTCCGTTATGCGTAGGCGCGTGCCTGCAGTTCGAACAGTCCCGCGTAGGCACCTCCGGCTCGCATGAGCTGCTCGTGGCTGCCGATCTCGAGGGACCTTGCCGTGGTCGAGTACGACGATCACGTCGGCGCTGCGGGCGGTTGAGAATCGGTGGGAGACGAGCAGGGTGATGGTGCCCTGGGCGGCGGCCAGTCCATGGGCGGCGCCGACGTAACGGTCGAACAGGGCGCTTTCGTTGGCGGCGTCGAGGTTGGCCGTCGGCTCGTCCAGGATCACGAGCAGCGGGCGCGTGCGCATCAAACCTCGGGCCAGGGTCAGCCGCTGCCAGTGGTCGCCGGAGAGAGCGCGCCCACCGGTGAAACCGCAGCCGACGCGGGTCAGCAGCCCCTCGGGGAGCGCGCGCTCCAGCGCGTCCGCGTCCGAGCGTGTCAGCGCGCCTCTGATAGGCACGCGAGCGCCGTGGACGTGACGCGCCGCTTTGTCGATCTCGCACGATGCTGAGGTGTGAGTGGGTCAGAGGCTTGTTGGTTGATCGTCGGGCGCTTGATCGCATCGGTAATCTGGACGTAAGGTGCTGTCTGGGGATCAGGATCGACAGGCCAGGCCGATCGTTGGCGACTGTAGACCTGCCCGGGGGGTAGCGGCGGGCCGGGCGCGGCCCGTGCAGGCGGTGCAGGCCGTGCAGCGCATGCTCGGCAACCGGGCGACCGCCGGTCTGCTGAGCCGCGCCGCTGCCGGGGAGGTCATCCTTGCTCGCGACCCGGCCGCGGACCAGCGCGCCGAAGAGGCCGCTCGCGGCGACCGCGTCCACGACAACGCGATGGAACTGCTGGAGGGCAAGATGCGCGAGCTGTATGCGGCGCTGCCCGATGCCGACCGGGCCGCGTTGCAGGCGAGCGGCGGCGACGCGACGGTTGCTATCGGCATCGTGCGCGACCCGCACGACCCCAGGGGCGTCACCCGGCTCGTGTACACGACCAACGGCAACAAGGCGTCGAAGGCGCTGCGGGCGGCGGCCGACCGGCTCGGCCTCACGCTCTGGGACCCCGACCCGATCGTCAACAAGCGTCCGCCGAAGGACCGGAGCGGAGGGTCCGGTGCCTCGGCCCCGCCCGTGGCTCACGGGCCCCACGACGGTCCGCCGCCCGGCGTCGGTGGCCAGGAGCACGCTGAGCAGCTGATGGTGCTCCAGGCCGAGAGCGAGGACGCCGTGCTGGAGGCGATCGTCACATCGCGGCGGGTCTGCGACGATTGCCAGATCGAGCTGCGCAACGTGCGCGAGGGACGGATTACCGTCTCCGTGGTGCTCGACGACGGTCCCGAGCTGCCCAACAAGCGCGAGGAGCGCTGGCGGCGCAAGCAGGCCGGCGGCTCCGGCGCCCGCGGCCGGCGCGACGACGATGCCCGCGGCCTCGGCGGGCGCGGGTCGACGAACGCCAAGAACCGCGACCTGCGCGCGGGCGGGAACCGGGGTGACACGCGGCGGGGTGGTGGCGCGGTTGATGAGCCGGACGAGGTCACCGTGCCGGCAGCCGAGCCGACGCCGCCCGTCGCCGCGCAGCCGCCAACCGAGGCGCGGGCGCCGGCCCAGCCGGACACGGCGGCGATCGAAGCCGCCGAGGCCCAGGCCTCGGCCCGGGAGATCCTGGGCTTCAGCGAGAGCTCGGACCGGCTGGCCCGACTGACCGAGGCCGTCCACATCACCCTCGGCGTCTGGAACCTGGTGGGGCTGATCGAGCAGTTCGCGGCTGCCGGCGAGATGGCGACCTCCACCCTCGCGGAGGGCACGCCGTACTGGCGGGCGGTCAACGGCGCGCGGGACGCGGTTGCCGCCGCGAAGAAGGTCGACTCCGAATACAGCGACATGGACCTGCGTCAGGCGATGCCCTCGGCTGACACCGACCCGCTGGACTGGAACAGCCAATACGAGCTCTATCAGCGGCAGCTGATGTTCCTCGGCATCGAGGCGAACATCTACGCCGCCCGGCAATCGATCGACAAGGCCATCGACGCGCTCGACGAGCGCCACCGCGAGCTCGTTGCCGAACTCGGCGAGAAGGAGCGCGCCGTGCTGGCCCTCCCCGTGACGACCGCCCAGCACGCCGAGGCCTACCTCTTCGCTGACGCCGCCGGCAAGATCGAGCCGATGCTCGTGGACGCGATGGAGCACTACAAGCACGCGGCCCAGATGGCGCTCTTCCAGGACCGCATGGCCGAGGCGGCGATGTCGACCCTCGAGCAGCGCCTGCGCACCCTCGGCGGCGCGGGCGTGTTCGGCGACATCGACAGCGACGACCTCCGCCACACGACTCTGGACAAATTCAACCAGCGCCACCTCTGACCACCCAGACCGTGAGGGCCATCGGTCCTCGTTGAGATGACTGCCGAAGGCTCCCCCCTTGATTTGAGCCGGCCTGCTCTCTGCAGAGCCGGCGACGTTGGGCCGGTTCGTCCGTCATGCGGGCGCGAACGCGGGCGCGAGTTCCTCCCAGATGAGCGAACCGTCGCCGGGGCAAGGTCGCCGGGGCGCGCGGCTAGCTTGGCAACACGACGGGCACCGTCAACGAGGATGGCCCCGGCAAGCGCGCGCTGATCGCTTCTGCTCTGCGCGCGCATCCGCTCAGAGGGGGAGCCGTGGCCCGACCGCGAGCCTCGCGGTCTCGGGATGCCCGCTGTGCTGTCAGCCGTGCGACGCCAGGTCACACGGTGCGAGTGAGTGAGCTGCACGATCGGCGGATCGACTGCTGTGAGGTTGAGCGTGTTGTTCCAGGTCCGCGCTCGGTAGCCTACCCCCTCCCTGGCATGTGTCGCTGGCTCTTGGTCGGCGGGGTGCGAAGCTCAGGGGAAAGCCCAAGGGCAGCCCGTTCCATCCGGGCGGCTACAGGCGAGGGGAAGACCGGACGGGTGAATCGCACCAAGCGCACGTTGATGCCTCGTCAAGCGTAGGCCCGCACGGTCGGATGTTGGAGCGGGGTGAGGGACTGGCCGCCGGGAAGCGGCGGGCGCCGGCCGGCCAGGCTATCCGGTCCGCGGACCCAGCAATGCGTCCAGCCTGCCCGACCAATGCAGTCGCGTGGCCGGTGTCAGCGCAGCAGTGGCTCGGGTCTCGGCTCGGCGTGTTCGAGGAGCGATTGGGGGCGACGCAGTGGTCCGAGCGCGGCAGGCAGGTACGCCCGACGGGTCGGCCTCGACCGCTGCCCAGACGAACCAAGAAGCACGATCCCTTGAGTGCCCATACTCCCACTTGTCGCGTTGAATGACCGCAATCACCGCGGAGTTTGTCGGGTATCGCCAAGTTCGGACCGCGCGGAGGTGGTGGTAGCCTGAATGTGTGACGGCGGACGTTCCGAAATGGCTATTGCCGTGGGTGTTCCCGCTCGTGGTGGTCGTCGGGCTGATCATGGTCGCCGTCTCGGTCTGGCTCGGGATGGTCGTGCTGCTCGTGCTGGTGGTCGGCGTGGTTCGCCTGCGCCTTCGCTACCTCAAGCAAAACCCGCCGGACCCCGAACTGCGCCACCGGAACTTCTGGGACCTCCGCTGAGCACTGGCACGAGCGCTCCTCCTCACGCTGAACGGCTGCGCTTGACGCGGTCGTTAGGCGCCGCTTCGCATGGCGGCGGATCGCTTCCAAGGTAGGACTGATCCTGTGGATTCCATTCGTGATCTGGCGACGGACGTTCCTGTCGATCGTGTTCACGCGCTGGGCGCGCATGTGAAGGCGTTCCTGCGCCTCCGCCGCAAGCCGCGCTGGATAGCTGGCGTGCGGGATTGGCTGGGGGGAGTGGCAGGCTACGTGTCTCAGCTTGCCGTTACGAGCGCGCTCGGGCTGCACTGGTCATCGGTGGTTGAACAGGCCGTGGTGAGGACGGCGATCGGGTTTCCGGCCCTCCTGACCGTGATCAAGGTGTTCGACCACTGCTGGATGCTGATCGACGGACCGCCGGAACCACCGTCAGCGCCGCAGCCGCGATGGTGGTCCTCACCCTTCTCGCGCTGACGATGAGTCAACGTCCCATGGACCAGTCGTGAAGCTGGAGCGTTGGCGCATCGCCGGGGAAGCTCAGGCGCAACGGCACACGCGGGGGCGGCGGCTAGCCCGGAGGTCGCTGCGCCGAGCTCTCGTCTACGGTTTGTTAACGAGCGTGTCCGGCTCGTGACCGTGTCGTAAATAGATTGTGAAGAACGGCCCTCCGGGTCCCGCCGGTGATAGAAGGCCCGTTGGCCCGGTGGACAAACGCCCGCTTGGCGTCACTTGTTCCACAGATCTTGGGGGTTGTCTTGCCACCGCGCCCTGCTGTCGTTGCGCGCCTCTGTGCGCTCGTGTCCGCATTCTTGACCGTCGCCCTCGCGGCGATCTTCCCGGGCTTTGCCACAGCCGGCACGACCTATGCGCCGGCGCCCGGCACGCAGCCGACGGTCGACACCATCAGCGGCAGCAGTTCCGTCAATGCCCCCTGGAACACCTCGCAGGGCATCACGTCGTTCAACAGCCTCCCGATCTCGGCCTACGGCGACCTCCTGCCGACGTTCAGCTTCGCAGGCCAGACGACGAGTTCGACGCCGGCGTCGAACGGCGGCTCAACAACCGAGCCGAACGTCGCGGTCTACCCGTCGCAGTCCGGCGACGAGCCGTTCGTCAGCGGCTTCGCAGGCAGCCCAGGCCCGCTGTCCGGCTACTGCGGCGCCTCCTACAGCGACAGTTGGGACATCGCCACACCCGGAACCGACCCGAACGAGACCGAGACCCCGGTTTCCCAGCCGGTGGGGGAGACCCTGCCGTTCTCCCCGTATTACTTCCCGTACGTGGTCCGTAACTCCGATGGCAGCCTGACCGGCTACTTCGACTGGCGGCCCAAGGACGCCGATGAGGCGATCGTCGTCGCCAGATCGATCGACGGTGGTCAGACCTGGACCGTCGAAGGCGAGGCGCTGGAGCAGAACCCCGGTTACTGCCCGAGTACTGACACGAACGACGACGGTGAAGGCCACCCGTACGTGGCGACACTGGGGTCGACCAGCTACCTGTACACGCTGCAGCGCGCTGTCGGTGACTACCCCGGGTCCGACCTTGATGCCATGCCCGTCGATCCTGGTGCGTCCGACCCGCTCTCCGGCGTGCAGCCGACGACGTCCGTCGGCGTCGATCCGAATACCTTCGCCACGTCGTCCACGCCGCTGACGACCGTTGGCACCGACATCCCCGTCAGCACGCTCGGTGGCGACAGCGCCAACGGCAACTCGACGAGCGAAACGGACTCGGGTGGGAACACGCTGACCGTCCCAGATCCAAGCGCACTGCCCACGGGCGCGGCCCAGTACGAGGACCTGACCCAGGGCACGGCGGGCCAGCAGCCGCCGGTGATCGCCTGCACCGGCACCACCGGATCGAACAGCGACGCGCCGGAACTGACCGGGTGCACCAATCCGGCGGGCATCACCGTCGGGGCCAACGACGACCTCGTCGAGGTGATCGGAACCGCGTCGAAGATGGTCACCGACTCGACCAGCGCCGCAGCCACGTCGGTCCCGTACGGCCCTCAAAACGAGGCAGACACGCTCGGCACCGACATCACGCTCAACGCGACCAGCACGAATACCAACACGCTCACCTATCTACTCAACGCCAACGCGCCAAACCGCTACTACATCAACGGCGAGACCGTCTACTGCACGCAGGCCAATGCCGAGCCGACGACGAAGATCGAGACGTGCACGACGACTGATCCCAGCGGCGTCGGCGTCACGACGGGCAGCGCCTCGACCGGTACCCCCGTGATCGCTGACCCGGTGATCCCGTCCGCGGGCCCAAACTACACCGGCGGGCCGGTCGCCCAGACCAACGGACTGATCTCGCCCGACGGGATCATCGGCCCGCTGCCGTCCGAGGCCAACTCCGCCTGGAGCCAGCCGACCGCCGGCGACGTCGTGCTGTACACGGAGAAGATCGCCAACTACTTCATCGAGGGCGGCATCAACGGCACAACGAGCACCGCCGAGTCCTCCACGTACAGCAACTACAAGACCCTCTCGACGGCGGTGCCCTACACGCTCAGCGGCGCTCAGACGGGCAGCTCCACCACACTTGAAACCGGGTACGTGAACACCCCGGGCTCGACCGCGACCGACTACAACATCTCCCCGTTCCCGACCGAGAGCGAGCAGCTTCCCAGCACCGGCTCTTTCAACGTCTACGTCGGCGCTGAGACGAACAGGGGCGGTGCCGAGCTCGACACGCTGACCTGCACCGGCTGGGACGTCAACACCCACATCAACGACCTCTACAACCCGAACCTGCCCACGATCGACCTGCTCAGCTGCACGGGGGGTCCAAGCACCGATGTGCTCAACGCCGGCCATCAGGGCAACTGGGTCGCCGGTCCCGGTGCCGCGATCGAGACCGAAAACAGCAACGGCGTGTCCGTCCTGCAGCAGATCGGTGAGGGCAAGGCGATCACCCCCAAGAACGCCCAAAAGCTGTTCGGCAACAACGAGGACTACGAGGTCGTTCGCGCCGCCTACACCACAGACGGCCTCGGCTTCACTGACCTCGGTGCGATCAGCGGCTCCACCTCCGGGACGCCGACGGTCGGCTCCACGTCCAGCGCCGGCAACGACAGCGGCTCCTACACCGACATCTCCAACCCCTACCAGCAGGACGCGCCGACCGGAGGCACAACCGCCGCGCTGGACCCCAGCAACCCGCAGGGGGATTCCCCCACCAGCCTCGTAGGCGGCTCGCCCGATACGGTCGAACTGCGCTGGCCGGGCGCGCGCGGGACGATCGTGACCAACCCGGATGGCAGCATCGGCCTGTTCCTGTCCGGCTCCTGGGCGTCCGACGGCGACTCTGATGCTTTCAACCAGATCTTCTACACGCAGTCGACGGACGGCGGCAAGACCTGGAGCGCGCCCACAGTCGTCCTGTCGACCGACTACACGTTCTCCGCATCGATCGCCCAGGATGAGGCCCTGGCCGGCGGCTCCTCACCGGCGCTCGGTGTCTCGGCTTACTACGAAGGCCGTGCCTATGACCCGACCGTGGTCCAGAATCCGGACGGCACGGCGACGCTGGTCTTCGCCGGCTACCGCGTGCCGAACCCGGTCAAGGCCGCCGGCACGCCACTCGGGATCAACCCGACAGCGTCGACGAGCACCTCGCTGTACTGCGAAGGCACCACCACGACCAGCACCAGCAGCAGCAGCGGCTGCCAAGACGGCACGACGCCCGTCATCACCGAGACGGACCCGGCGCTGTATCGCAACATCTTGACCGAGACGCTGAGCTCGTCGAGTTCGCCAGCGGTCGGGACCGCGAGCTCGCTGGCCACGTCAGCGAGCCCGGTGTACGACAACACTCAGGTCACCTACACCGATACGGTCACGGTCCCAAGCCCAGGCACCGGCACGCCGACGGGCACCGTCGACTTCGACGACGACGCCAACCCGATCAGCGGCTGCCAGGACGTCGCCCTCAGCGACGCGAGCCCCGACACGGCGACATGCCTGACGACGCCGGCCGACGGAACGAGGTCGATCACCGCGACCTACTCCGGCGACAGCAACTACGCGACATCGAACGCAAACCTCAGCGAGCAGGTCAACCCGCCGCTGCCACCGACGGCGACAATCGGCCTGCCGAGCTCAGGCGGAACCTACACGGTCGGACAGGTCGTCCCAACGCTCTTCTCCTGCACCGAAGGAACGGGCGGCCCCGGAATCACCTTGTGCGAAGACAGCAACGGCTCGACATCGGATTCCGGTGATCTGACCACGAGCACGATCGGCGCAGGACAGACCTACACCGTGACCGCGACCAGCGGCGACGGGCAGACCGCGACGGCGAGCATCACCTACACAGTGCAGGCAGCACCTCCAGCGCCGACAACCCTGACAGCCGCGCCCCAGGTCGTGTTCTTCCCACCCCCGACCGGGGTCGGGCTGACACACCTCAGCGCCACACTGACGAGCGATGGCGCGCCCGTCGACGGGATGAACATCACGTTCGCGGCCGGCAAGCTCCAGCTGTGCACGGCGCAGACCAACACACAGGGCGTCGCGAGCTGCTCGCCGACCCTGCTCGGCGAGATCGTCGTCCTCCTCACCAACCACTACAGCGCCAGCTTCGCCGGCAACAGCCAGTACCTCCCCTCGATCGCGAGCACGGTGGCGATCGAGCTCGGATCCGGGTCCAAGGAGCCGCGCCTGCTGCCGGCCGGACGCCGGAACGACGCCGTTGCCGGCCGCGCAACGCTGACGCGGGACGGCCGACCGTACGCGACGCTGGTTCTCCAAGAGATTCGCGGAGCAGAGCGGTTCAGTCTCCACGAGGATCGCCGCCTGAGGCCGGGTCGCTACGCCCTCAAGCTCACGCTCGGAGACGGCACGAACGTCAGCAGGACCGTGACCCTGCGGTGAGGCTTGAGGCCCGGCCAACCCGCAGCCGGGGCTCACCAAGACCGATCGTCGGACAATGGCCGATGGTCGCAGCTTCGAATCCTGGCCCCGATATCTGTTGTCGAGGGCGAGTTCGCTGACGACGGTCGCAATGACCCTGAACGCCGAACCGCGTCTACCCCAAAACCGGACGGAATTGCGCCGTTCCTACGAAATGTCTGTGCATTGGCCTGGACACGGATCGGGGCGTCTCGCTCCCCTGATAGCAGTCGTCGCTCGCGCTATGGTCGGAGCATGTCTGCGCATCGCGAGCGGCGACCGGCTGGTCAGCCGAGTGACTTGACGATATCGGTCGCTCCTTCCGGCACTCTGGCTCAGGGGCGCGCGCCGTCCGGACCCGCCACCGCTGGGGTCGAGCAGGTCCTCGTCCGGTACGAGGACACGTCATTCGGGCTCGCGGCGCTCGAGCACGCGCGAGTTCTCGCGGACCGGCGGGGCGCTCGGCTCACCGTTGTCGCGGTCGCTCGGCAAGAGGCCAACCAGGGGGGCTGCGCGATCTGCCGCAGCACCGCCGGGCTCTATAACCGCCACATGCAGGAGATCGCCAGAGAGGAGATCTCATCGGCCGCCACCCACGTCGGGGTTTGTGACACGGTCGAGTTCGTGGTCGCGAAGGGCAGCAGCTTCGTGCGCGCGATCGGCAAACTCGCGATTGAGCGGGGAGCGCAAACGGTTGTGCTTCCGGGACAGCCCGGGGGCCGGATCGCGCGGCTGTTCGGACGGGACGAGGCCGAGTTGACGCGGCGATGCGGTGTCGCCGAAGTGATCGTCGTGCACGCGTCGTCTTGACGAGCGCGCGCCACGAGCAGCCGGCCAGGTGTCTCCCTTCGGCCCGGAGCAGCGATTTGGGCGAGGCGCTTCAAGCCGCTACAGCGGCAAACCGGCTGCGAGCGGGAGAGGCTGGCAGATCGCTCGTATTCGTCGAGAGCTGGCACCTGCTCGCCCCCCTGAGGCTTTCGCTCTCGGGGCGCCTTGTCGTCACGACGTGAGCATCCGCCGATGCAGGTGAAGTCGTCGTCCCAGAGGATCGACGCGAGCCAGCACCTGTCAGCAGGGAACATGAGGTCGGGCAGTTCTGTGCTCTTCGAGTTGTAGGCCTCGAACATCGGCGGGATCGCCGCGGTGATGGCGACGTCACCGGGAGCGCTTCGTCCGATCCACGCGACGTCGTGCTGGGTGCCGATGCGCCACTCCGCGCCATCCTTGGACCGAAACTCAACATGCTCGAGCCCATGGCGATCCTAACGTTCGAAGTGTCGGCACGGAGCCTCGGGCGCGGTAGCCACGGCTTCTGCCTCGTCGCTTACGGAGGCGCGAGGGCTTGGCTGCCGCTCTAAGCCCGGCGACCTGGGAAGCACAAGCGGTGTCCGACTGCAGCGTCCACGTCGTGGTGCCGGGCGTCCGCTGCTTCGGTTAGCCCGTTGCGCCAGCGACGCATAGCGTTAAGCCGCGGGCCGTTAGTTGCACACCGTAGCGAGCGAGAAGTAGACAGGTCCTCGCTGGAAGACGTAGAGGCCTGAGGTTGGCGTGACCGCGTAGCCGTCGTAGGTCGTCTTCTTGCGGTTATAGACCAGCACATGGCCGCCGGCCCCGGGTACGCATAGAACGGGTGTGTTCGAGTTTGCGGCGTCCGCGGCGATCTGGCAGGCGTCGATCAGAGTGATGCCGTGTGCGCCGGAGATGCTCTGTTCGCGGTCCCTCGGGCAGCTGCCATCGCCTGGTGGGTCGTAGTTCACGGCGCCCGAAGATCTCAGCTCGGACGCGTTCGACCAGAGGACGATCGTTGAGGTCGGGCCGGCGAGCGATAGCTTGAACTGCCCGTGGTACGTCTTTCCCGCTGCGAGCGTTGTGATCGACATTGCCTGGAAGGTGCCGTACTTTGGTTCGGACAGCCGCACGTTGATTGGGTAGACGCCATGGTCGGGGTTCGAGGTGCCGCTTCCAGTGGCGGCGGTTGCCGACCAGGTCTGCCAATGGATGATCAGTTCTCCTCCGGCGGCTGACTCAAGGACGATCGTCGCGGGGCGGACGGCGTAGGTCGATCCGGTGTATACGGAGGGAACGATCGCGATCGGTTCGATCGCCGCCGTCGCCGATGCCGTGAGCAAAGCGACGGGCGCGAGGAGCGTCACGACTATGAGCCGAAGCGACTGTTGACGTCTGAGCATCAGGACTCCTTGAGTAGGTGAAATGCGTCTCGGTCGCAGCCGCCGAGACCGGTCCGGCATCCGCTGGAACCGCGGTTACAGAGCACAACGTGCGCCGCGAAATACATGCACATCCGGTGCGATACAGGCCTGCTCGCCGCCACGCGGAACGCTCGGTCCGGCGCTCTCCGAGGGGCCTATCATCGCCGAGAACCTCGCCACAGCCGACGACTGACCCGCTGCGCTGCCGCATGCCGCAAACACGAGCATCGGCAGGCGAAATAGGGTCGAGGCCCGCGGCTCGAACGCCGCTGAAACAGCTTTCGCGGAGCGTGTTGAGAGCTCCCTGGCTGGCCGCCGGCGAGCCCGCGCTCGGCGATTGTCGCAGGGGAGGGCGCCGCCTTGCGCGGTACGACCGACGCGATCGCCAGCGGCGCGTCGACCCGCACGACCGCACGGCGGATCCGCAGCAAGCGATGATGCGCCGCTCTGTCCCCGTCCGCGCGATTGGACGAGGGCTCGGGACGGGGCTCTCCAGCGGGATGTATCTACGCCCCTGCCGCGGACTCTTCGTCTGGAACGGCAGGTGGCCGACACGACCGAAAGTGAGCACATCCCTATGGCTTGCAGGACCGAACTTCGTAGTCTGCGGAGCAGATTGAGAGCTGCAGCGTTGGTGCTGGGCACATCAGTCGCGGTGGCGATCACGACCGGCGTGCCAGCGGCCGAAGCCGCACCCATCGGAACGGTCGCGGGCAGTCTGACGGGAACGTTCAGCGATATTGCGCTGGCGAGCGATCCAACCAATGGGCCCCTCATAGCTGGTGTCACGACCGGCAACGTTCTCGACGTGAAGGAGGGCGCCGCGGGTTCAGCGTGGAATGACGAGTACAGCAACGTAACCCAGGTCGCGGTCGCGAGCGACCCGACCAACGGGCCTTTGATCGCGGCCGTGCTGAGCAACGGAACGCTGATCGTCAAGGAGGGCAGCCTCGGTGCGCAGTGGAACACCGAGTACGTTGGAACCGACGGGCAGTTCGACGGGATCGGGGTGGTCGCGGTATCGGTCGCCAGTGATCCTGTTCACGGCCCGCTGATCGGAATCCTGCTCAGTAACGGGGCGTTCCTTGTCAAGGATGGCAGCCTGACGGCCAGCTGGAACGACGAGATCAACTGCCCGACTTCGGCGTCGATCGCCGTCGCCAGCGACGCCGCGAACGGCCCCCTGATCGGGGTCGTGTGCCAGGGCAACGCGGCCGTCAAAGAAGGAAGCCTAACCTCAGGATGGGATCAGGAGGCCATTGCAGGAGACCCGGGCGAAGCGCGGATCTACCTGGCCAGCGATGCTGACCACGGCCCGCTGATCGGCGTCGTCTCCCCGTCGGGCGATCTCTACGTTAAGGAGGGCTCGCTGAGCGCGGCGTGGAACGACGAGTGGAATGGATACTTCGGTCCTACCGCCTGTGGTGTGTCTCTCGCAAGCGATATCGCTAACGGTCCTACCATCGCCGTGGCTCTCGGCAACGGGACCGACCAGGTGAAAAGCGGCTCCCTCACCGGCGGCTGGGTGACCGAGGCGTCCGACTCGGCATCCAACGCGACACAAGTGGCTGTCGCCAGCGACCAGCACAATGGTCCGCTGATTGGGGTGCTCACGAACGCCCCGAAGTCCGATGCGACCGACACCTACTACGTCAAGGAAGGCAGCCTCGGCGCCACCTGGTACTGAACTCGACCGCGATAGCACGCACAGACCGGGTCCGCTCGCGGACCCGGTCTCCTCAGCCAACGCCGGCGCGTGCCTGTCCGTCAGCAGGCTTGCGCTTGGTCGCCAAGGCGGACACGCCGCTCGCGCTTCCGCTTGTTCGATCGGCGGCGCGGAAACAGAAGCCGAGACGCTCCGCATAGTCCCCCGGAGGAAGGCGCGCGCAGCCTCGAGCATCGTGGCATCCTGGAGGCGACTCGCCCGCGCAGGCGACTGCAGTGTGAGTGGCGCGGTACTCGCCGGGTCGGTCCCGAACCTCGACGGATAGCCTCGCTATCCGTGGTCGTGGCATCCGTCATCTTCAATTGCTTCGGCGTGATCCTGGCGATTCACCCGAGCAGGCACGTGCCGAGATTGCCTGTGCGTGGGAAGCTGATCGCGCGTTGCTCGATCTGATCGGAAAGCTTCGGAGGGGCCACCGGATCGAGCTGCTGAGCAGCGCCGGCGCGAGCGAGATCGAGCTGCTCTACCGAGACGGTGTCGATGCTCTGTTCGACGTGATCACCGTGTCGGCCAAGCTCGGCGTGATGAAGCCTGATCCCGAGATCTACCACGCCTGCGTCGATGAGCTCGGGGTCATGGCCCGGCAGGCGGTGTTCATCGCGACCGCCCCGCGAATCTGGCGACGGCGCGCCAGATCGGGCTGCGAACGATCGAGGATCCGACGGGTGGAACGATCCCGACTGAGCTCGCAGCGATGATCCCGTGAGGCGGCTGTCACGATCGCCATCCGCTCCATCGCCGGGGTCGTGCCGCCGGAGCGCCAACCCCAGCTCGCGCTGGACACAAGCACTTCGCCGGTTCGAGCGGACGCCCTCGTTCGCTCCCCTGACGACCTCGGTACCTGCGCTTGGTTCTCGCGGCTCACGCCGACGCCGCGGCTCAGCCGCCGAGCAGCATCCGCACGTCGGCGACCACCCGCTGCAACGCGTCCGCGCACGCAGGCGAGACGTGGGCGAGCATGATCGCGTTGTGCACGAGACCGAGATCGCGGCGCAGCGTCGTCGTGACCCCGGCCTCGGCGAGTCGTCGTGCGTACGCCTCGCCCTCGTCACGCAGGGGATCGTGCTCAGCGGTAACCACGAGTGCGCGCGGCAGCCCCGAGAGGTCCTCGGCGCGCAGCGGGCTTACTCGCGGATCGGTCCAGCGGTCCGGATCGGGCATCCATTGGCGCGCGAACCAGCGCACAAGCTCGGCGTCGAGGCCAAAGCCGACGGCCTTGTCGCGCATCGACGGGGTGTCGGCGGCCAGGTCGGCGTTTGGGCACAGCAGGATCTGCACGTCGGGCAGCGCAACGGGGTCAACCTCGCGCAGCCGCTGGCAGGCTAGCGCGGCAACCGCGCCACCGGCGCTGTCGCCGGCGACCCCGGACTGGGCTGGCGGGAGACCGAGCTCGGATGCGCCCGCCACCACCCAGCGCAGGACCGCGACGGCGTCGTCGACCGCCGCCGGCCAGGGATGCTCCGGGGCCAGTCGGTAGCCGACCGCCACGACACGCACGCCGGCCCCGTCAGCGATCGCACGGCACAGCGGATCATGGCTGTCAAGCGAACCGATCGACCAGCCACCCCCGTGGAGGTAGACGAGCAGCGCAGCGGGCTCGCCGAACGGGACATACAGCCGGACCGGCACGCCATCAGCGTCCAAGTCGGCAACCCGCTCCATTTCGACCTCGCGCGGCCGGCGCGCAGCGCGCTCAGCGATGCCGACCCGCCACGCGGCAAGATCAGGCTCACAGTAGGCCGGCTGCTCGCGCAGCCACGCCTCAAGCTCGGCGTCGGCGATCCGCTTGGACACCGGGCGACTGTATCTCGCAGCCAGCCGTCGCAGCCCGCGCGACTTCAGCGTTGCCAGCCAGACGCGGTGCGCGGCCAGCGCCGAAGAACCGCTCACGCTGCACCACGCGGGACCAGTTCTGTCCGCCGCTTGGCTGCGGCGTCGCGGCCGTGCCGCTCTGTCGAGGCCGTCTTGCAGGGACCTGAGCGACACGTACGCGAGGCAATCGCGTGTGCCGCAACGGGCCGCCGCATGGGGAGCCGGTCAGCGTCGTCGCCAAAGATCCGGAGGGTCTCGCCGGCTTCGAGGTTCGGCAGCCGCAGCTTGCGACGCCGATGATGAGAAAGCGACCGAACGAAGCGACCGTGTCCACCGACTACGCAACGTCCCCGCTATCTGTGTCCGGCATCGTGGCTGAGCCGGCTCGCTACTGCTTGGCGCTCATTGCGGCGCCTCGCTCGCCGGCTTGGTCCATGGCTCTGGCGGTCCGATTCGAGGACCGAGCGTGGCGGTGTTTGCCCTCGCCTGGGCGGCTCTGGCGGTCACCTGGCGAACCTCCCGGACGGCTGGCACTGGCCAGCCGTCCGGGCTTCGGTTGTTGCTCAGCGCGCCGGTTCGGGTTCCTGGTTCCGGCTGGGGTTGGGTGTGCCCTCGCCGGTGGTGATCAGGTGCTTGAGGCTGTTGTTGATGTAGAAGCCCCAGGCGGCCGAGCACTTGTCGTAGCACTCGATGTCAGGGGTCAGCCCGATGTGGCTGAACCGGACGGTGGTCCCGTCCTGCTCGGGAGTGAGCTCGAACACGATCGTGCTTCCGACCCACTCGCGGGGATCGTCGGTGAAGCCGAGGTAGGCGTCGAGGACCTGCCACACG
This sequence comes from uncultured Solirubrobacterales bacterium, assembly GCA_963705995.1. Classification (GTDB taxonomy): domain Bacteria; phylum Actinomycetota; class Thermoleophilia; order Solirubrobacterales; family Solirubrobacteraceae; genus Palsa-465. The sequence goes on along the minus strand of CAVPLN010000035.1, from coordinate 19,730 downwards.
ACCCGGCGACTGGGGATCAATGCGGTGATCTGCTGCCTGGAGTAGTGGACGTCCTGGTAGCGGTAGGTGAACTCGGTACCTGGCTCGTCAGTTGCGCCCTCGATGTCGCCGGACCACCAGGCGCGGACGTTGGTGATCGCCGCGAACGCCTGCTCCGGTGTCTGCTGGACGGTGAATTCGGTGTTGAAGCTCTGCATCGGGATCACGTTCCTCTTCTTGTGTGGTTGATCTGCTTGGACCGGGTTCACGCGGCGACGGCCGTCGCGAACTGGTGCTCGAACGCCTTTGCGGGGCCGTTGCGCCAGCTGTCGGCGAGCTCTGCTGAGAGCTGGTCGGGGAAGATCTCCTCCTCGCCGGCCTCGATTCCGTCGAGGATCGCCTCGGCGACCGACTCCGGGGTTGCTTTGGGGATCTGGTAGCCGCGCGTCATGTCAGTGTCGGTCGGTCCGGTCAGCACCGCGTGGACCCAATTCCGCGCGGCGCCAGCAGGCCACGCAGCGACTGCGTCAGGTTGAACGCTGCAGCCTTGGAAACCGCGTACGCGGGGGTCACGGGAAATGGCGCGAGCGCCATCATCGAGACGTTGTTGACCAGGATGCCGCCGGCTTGCTCAAGCGCCGGCAGGAACGCCTGAGTCACGCGGTGGGTTCCGTAGAGGTTGACCGCCAGGTGAGTCTCGAGCGCGGTCGGGTCGCTGAGATCGTCGTACTGCGCGATACCGGCGTTGTTGATCAGGATGTCGAGCTGCTCGACGCGTGCCGCCGCCGCGGCGACCTGCGGGGCGTCGGTGACGTCGACCTGGAGCGGGACGACCCGCTCGTCGGAGTGCTCGAACGGGACTCGGGTGCCGGCGTACACACGCGCTGCATCCCTGCTCAGCGCCGCGTCGAGGAGTGCGCGGCCGATCCCGCGGTTGGCTCCCGTGATCAGGAGCGTGCTGCCTTCGATCTGCATTTCTGCCACCTCCGAGTGTGCTTGTAGTCGGGTTTGGGCGGCATGTTGCGCCGTCCTCACCCCTACAACTGCGGCGGCGGCGAAAACTGGTCGCGAGGGAGCGGAATCTGCTCTCCGGGCGGAAGCGCGAACGCGGAGAACAGGGAGGTATCAAGGAACGCGTGGATCGCGGCGATCCGATCGCGCGTGATCTCGAGCACCATGATCGCGTATGGCTGGAAGGCGCCGGCCGGGTCGGGCCGGTACACGGCGACGGCGGGACAGCGGTTGGCGGTGATCGCCAGCAGCCGGTCGTGACCTCCCTCGTCCTGCATCCCGGCCAGGAACGAGCGGATGTCCGCGAGGCCCTGTAGCCACAGTTCAAACGGCGGCATCGCGACGATTGCGTCCTCGTGCAACAGCGCCACCAGCGCGTCCACGTCGTAGCGCTCGAACGCGTCGACGTACCCGTCGAGTAGCTCGCGCTCAACCTCGACGCTGTCGGGCGGTTCTGTGTCGAGGTCCGCGGAGGCGAGCGCCATGCGGGCTCGTTTCAGCGTCCCGTTGACGGCGTCATCAGTCGTCTCGAGCAGCTGCGCGACCTCGCTGGTGCGCCAGCTCAGCACGTCGCGGAGGATCAGAACTGCGCGCTGGCGCGGAGCGAGGTGCTGCAGCGCAGCGATGAACGCCAGCCGCACGGTCTCACGCGTCATCACCACCGCCGCCGGATCGCCGGCGTCGCCCATCAGCAGCGCATCAGGGATCGGCTGTACCCACGTCGCCTCGGGCATCGGGTCGCCCATCGCGAACTCGCCCACGCCAGCAGGCCCGAGCTCGACCGGTAGCGCCCGCCGGCGCCGGCCCTTGAGCATGTCCAGACAGACGTTGGTCGCGATCCGGAACAGCCACGGCCGCGCCCCGCCGCCATCCTCGAGGCGATCCTCGAAGCGCTCAAACCCCCGCCACGCCCGCAGCAGCGTGTCCTGTACCGCGTCCTCAGCGTCGTGCGGAGACGCGAGCATCCGGTAGCAGTACCCCATCAGCTCTCGCCGATAGGACTCCAGATGCCCGACGCCGATGCTTTCAGTCAACCCGACCCACCCAGCCGATCCTAGACGCCGCCCGGGCATCGCGGACCATCACCCACGTGCGTGGGACCGGCGTCGACGGGAACGCCACCCGCTCGCTGATCGCCCTGGGCGAGCCTCCGATCCAAAGTCGACGATCGCCACACACCGCTAGCGTGTGAGGATGGCGGCTGTCTGTCTTGACCGAGTTGGCGGTGGCTCGCCGATGTTTCTCATCCACGGCTTGTCGGGGACGCCGGCGACATGGGGTCCGCTGCTGCCCGCGCTGGTGCGACATCATCACGTCCTGGCCGCGACGCTGCTCGGGCACCGAGGTGGCCCTGAGTATCTTGTGGGGTCGCCGGCGACGCTGTCGGCGATCGCCGATGCGCTGGAGGGCGACATGACCGCGGCGGGCTTTGAGCGGGCTCACCTCGTCGGCCACTCGCTCGGCGGCTGGCTCGCGCTTGAGCTTGCGGTGCGTGGCCGGGCGCTCTCGACGACCGCGCTGGCACCCGCCGGCGGGTGGAACCAGGAGGGGGCCGAGGCCGCGCGGCTGGTGCGGATGTTTCGACAGAACGACCGGTTGAGCAAGCTGCTGGGTGCTGAAGCAGTGGCGTTGATGCGTCGTCGGCGGTTCCGTGCCTTGGCGCTGCGGTACGTTGTCGCGCATCCGGCCGATGTGCCGGCCGCGCTCGCCGTCGAGATGGCCCAGGCGGCGGCCGACTGTGCGATCAGCGTGCCCTTGTTGGAGCATCTGGCGGCGGCCGGGTTTGGGGAGCTGGCGGCGATCGATTCACCGGTGCAGATCGTGTGGGGCACGAGGGATCGAATTCTGCGCTGGCCCGGCTACGCGGAACGCTTCCGGCGCATGGTGCCGGGGGCGCGTTGGGTTGAGCTCGCCGGCGTTGGTCATTGCCCGATGCTCGACGACGCGCCGATCACCGCGCGGACGATCCTCGACCTCACCCACCAAGTCGATGTCGGTTGTGCCACACCTGAGGCCGCGTCGGTCACGCCGCGCTGACAGGTGTCGGGCGCATCAGATCCGACCCGCAGGGCTGCGGCTCAGGCACCGGTGCCGCACGAGCTCTGGCCGTCCCGGCAGCGTTCGACCGCAGGCCGCAGACGTGCGCCGCGAAGTTGTCGCCGCCGGCGCGTCGCCGTGGGCTCGCTGGTTTGCGCTGCAGAGGCACCGCCGCTCGCGGAGGTCTCGGCCAGGCGGCGGTGTAGCCGTTCGCGTAGCTCGTCGGGATCGTAGGATCGGTGCTCGCGGCGCTTGCGGGCGACGACGACGCCGGTTGCCGCGACTCCTGCGATGCCGGCGAGACCGATGATCTTCCACCGTGGTCGCACGAGTCGCGTAGCTTACCTCGAGGTGATAGACCGCCCAGCCCTGACGCTCGATGAGGCCGTCGAGATCGCGTCAACCGGCGACATCTGGTTGTTTCGCGGCCACTCAGCCGCGGACCTGGCGATCCGGGCCCTGACCAACAGTCCCGTCAATCACGTCGGCATGGTCGTCGCGATCGACGACCTGCCGCCGCTGCTGTGGCATGCCGAGCTCGGGCGCTCTCTCCCTGACGTGTGGACCGGGCAGCGTCATCGGGGCGTCCAGTTGCACCAGCTTCGCGAAGCTGTCGTCACCTGGAACGAGCGTTATAACCAACGGGCTTGGGTTCGCCAGCTCCAGGGCACAATCGAACGAGACCATGAGGATCGGCTCATGGAGGTGATCGCCCGCCTCGATGGCCGGGCATTTCCGACAACCCCCGGACTGATCGGGCAATGGGCCAAGGCCCGCCTGCGCCGTGCGTCGTCGCCGGAGACCGTCTATTGCGCCGAGGTTGTCGCCACGACCTACCAACACATGGGCCTGCTCCCTAGCCAGCGGCCCGCGAGCTGGTATGACCCAGGGCGGTTTTGGAGCGGGGACCGCCTGCAGCTGGTCCACCCATTCGCTCTGTCCGATGAGATCGCGGTGCGCTGACCTACACCCGACACGGTTGCCATCATCGCAACGAATCGCCCCACGAACGCTCACGACCAACCCCGGCTGACGGCGTCTCGCAGACCGAATCCGCTCCGTCCGGGCGCGGCGGAGTTGAAGCGGCGGACATCTCAACCCTCAACGGTCCCTCCTCCGGTACTCTCGGCACTCGAGGCCATCGACAAACGCTTCCCCGGCTTCGAACACGGCATCCACGATGTCGAAAGCGCCACCAAGCCGCGTGGCCGCTCTCACGAACGAACAGAAGCCTCGCGTACCGAAATCGGCCACGACGAGACTTCCCCTATCGGTGCCGCAAGCAGCGACGATGATCCGGCCAAGTCCGTCGGTGCAAAGCGCCGCTTGCGCGGCGATGAACGGCGGTGGCCGCTTCGAAGCCGGCACCGGCAAGAGCGGCCACGGGTGCGTGATGGCTCCAGCACCGCGTCAGAGGTCGCGGACGCTGCGACGTGCGAATCCCGTTGCCAGGCCGCCTTTGGCGAATTCTTGGCGCGCCGTTGGCCGCGACCTTGACCGTTCAGAAGTCAACCAGTCCAAGCGCTGAATCGGGCCCCAGCGGGTCAAGCTGCCAGCGAGAGAGTGACGCATCGGCGTCGACACAGTCGTGTACATCATGGGAGGGACAATGAGAGGCGTGAGCGTATGCACCGAGTGGCCGCGGCCGCTTGCGAAAGGCCGCTATTGATATTCGGCCAGGCCGTAGGGGTTAGTTCACGTGTGGCGGTCATGGTCGAAATGCAAAACCGAAGAGATGTTCGCGATGCCAGCACACGGACAGCAAACTGAGGTCTTGACAACCGCAATATCGTGCTGCTGGACGCCGGTCGTGATCGAGGAAGGATGCGCGATGTGTCGGAGCCGTCCGGCGACCCGACAGGCTCCGCAGGCTGATCAATACACGATAACCCGGTCAGGTGGCACGAGATATGCGCGCCGTCAAGCGAAGAACAACAAAATGCCCGGACGAGTCCGACAAAATGCCCGGACGAGTCCGGCCTCGTGGCAGCTGGAAGCGACTGCGCCGCGCACACATACGCGGTCGTTCAACTTCAATTCTATGGTGATCCAACACGACGAGGGGCACACCCAATGACCGACGTCGATCTGTCACCCGTCTCGCGGACACCAGTCGCGCCCAGACTCTTCGGGAAGCTCGGCTATGTAGCCGTACCTGTGGGCCTCGTGCTTGCCGACATTCTCCTCTCGACAACAACGTATGAACCCGAGTACCACTCAACGCGGCCCGTGCCAGGCACGGTGCACCATCTGACGATCGTACTTCCGGTGCTGGTACTGCTGCTGACAGCATGGGCATCACTCCCGCGCCTCCGCAGAGCGGTACGGCGATGGCGCTACGCACAAGTCGAGTGGTGGGACCCAGTGACCACGTCGATACGGGATTTTACGGAGCCGGGGCTCCTCCTTCCGGCCGGTCTGGTCATCGAAAGCATTGTTCCTGGGCCGCGCAAAGGTGTGCTCCGTCGCAGGCAACGTTCTTCAGACCAGGGAGCTCTGCTCCTCACGTCGCAGATCGAAGACGATGGCTGGTTTTCCGCCCAGCGACTTGACTATTGCGGCAGGCTGCTTCAGAAGGAGTCGGTACCCTACGAGCGTCGCGATTTCGAGTGCGTGCGCGTCCTTGGCTACTCTTCTCCATCAGGATCGCTGGTTAGCGCGTCGAAGCTCCGGCGGCGGCCGACTGAAGCCCGGTACGGATCCTACGGGGCGTGGTGCGACCACAGAACTGAGATGCGTCGCCGGCAAAGCGAGGAATTCCTTCGCATGCGCGGCATCCTCGCCGACGCGCGAGGCAAGAAGGGCAAGCACGTAGAGCTCGAGCCGCTTCCGGCCCCCAGGGAGCGCCCACCCCTGCCCTCAAAGGTCAAAGGCGACCAGCTCCGAGAAGGCGACCTGATCCGATCGTTCCAAGACTTCGCGATCGTGACCTCGAACAAGCTCGAACGCAGGACGAAGCGCACTGACGCTGTGCTCTTTCGCACGGCACAGGAGCAAGGTACGCCAGTCCCTGCATTCCAGACCTGGAGTGAACAAGTGGTGCGGGCCGCCCTGATCCGCGATATCAATACGCTGACGACAAAACGCTCTCAGCGGCTCTGGGGTGACGACGTGGTAGAGCGCTGGGGTCGGGTTGTGGGCTGATGGGCGAAACGGCGCGGGCTGTTCATAGCGACTTGGTGGCGTCCGAAACACGTGTTCGTCCGCCTCGGGCCCGCGAGCGAAAGCACCGCCTCGCCTGCGGCGACAGCTTGCACCGAGACCTTGCGCCCAGGGCCGCTGAAGCGTACTGCTTGTTCCAGCGGCGGGCGCTGAGGAACCCTCCCGCGTGGGCGTTTGAACGTGAGGACGGTCGTGGTGGGAACCCGGGAGAGCCGTCTCGGCCTGCCGGCCTCCGGGGCGTGCGGATGCTCAGTTGCAGGGTTTACTCATTTTTGTTGTTGAGCGTGCGATGATCGGTGTGTCGGGGTTCTGGTCAGCAAGCGAACGCAGCAGAAGGAGTGAGGGCATGCGCGGGTCGATCGTGGGTGCGGTGGTGAGCGGCCGGCGCTGGAGCGTTGGTTTGGTGGTCGGGTTGGTCTGGTTGGGGGTGCCGGTCAGCGGCGCGGGTGCTGCGGTGGTGACCGAGTCGGTGTCGTATTCCGCGGCTGGGGTGAGCACCTTTGTGGTGCCGGTCGGGGTCTCGAGCGTGAGCGTGTCTGCGGTCGGCGCGGCCGGGGGGTCGGAGGGCAGTTTGGCGGGGGGTCAGGGTGCGGCGGTGTCCGCGACGGTCGCGGTGATGCCTGGTTGGCAGTTGTTCGTGGGCGTCGGTGGTGCCGGCGGCGCGGATGGGACGGCCGGCGTGGACGGCGGTGGTCCGGGCGGAGCTGGCGCGTTCAACGGCGCCGGTGGTGGTGGCGCGTCGGTCGTTGGGATCGGGTCGCCCTTGGCCGGTCTTGGTGCGCTTGTGGTCGCGGCCGGTGGCGGCGGCGCCGCCCAAGGCCAGGGGGCGGTTGGCGGTAACGCCGGCGCTCCCGGGGGCAGTGTGGGTGATGGGTCGACGGGCGGAGGGGCCGGAACGGTCCTTGGGGGCGGGGTTGGCGGCAGCGGGGACGTCGTCGCCGGCCTGTCGGGCTCCTCGGGATTCGGCGGGGCAGGCGGAGGGCCCAGCGGCGAGGGCGGTGGCGGCGGCGGTGGCGGCTATTACGGTGGCGGTGGCGGTGGCACTAACGGAGAGGGCAGCGGCGGGGGTGGTGGCGCGAGCTTCGTCGTGGCGTCGGCGAGCAGCGTGAGCGGTCCGACTCTGACAAGCGCCCCGGCGGGCGTGACGATCAGCTTTGACGCCCCGACCGCCGATCTGAGTGCGTCGGCGATCACGTTCGCGGACACCGAGCCGCAGGGACTGGCGAGCGCCGAGGAGGACGAGACCGTGTCCAATAACGGCTCCGCTCCGCTCGTCGTCTCCGCGGTCGCGCTGGCGGGCTCTGACCCCGGCGACTTCCTGATCGACGATGGCTGCCAGCAGCCTGTCGCGGTCGGCTCGAGCTGCCAGATCGGGGTGCGCTTCGATCCCGAGACACAAGGGGTCCTGTCCGCGACGATGGCGCTCACGACGAACGCGGCGACCCAGCCCGCCGCGATCGACCTGTCCGGTACCGGCGGTCCGCTTCCGACCGGTCCCGCTGGGCCGCAGGGTCCCGCCGGGCCGCAGGGTCCCGCGGGCCCGGCTGGGCAAGTCGTGTGCCGCGACACGTTGCTGGCGCGGGTGCTGTGCACGCTCGAGTTCGCTCCTGGCACCTACACCGTCCAGGGCGGGTCTGTGAAGCCGCGCATCATCCACGCCGACGTCGTGATCGAGCGCTCGGGCCGCCGGATTCGCGCGGGAAAGATCACCGCCGAGACCGGGAAGATCACCGATGAGTCGATCGGAAGGCTCTCGCGCGGCCGCTACACGCTGATCGTCAGCACCGGTCACGGGCAGCGCCGAAAGCTGCTCCTAACGGACAGGTTCCGGGTGCGCTGAGCAAGCCGATGGGCCGGCTCTCGCGTGGGCCGGCCCATCCTCCCTTTTCGAGATCAGAGCTCGAAACTTCGAACGGCATCCCGACGACTGGCCGGCGGTGCAACAGGCCGCGGATGTGCTGCGGCGTGGCATCCAGAGTGCCGCTGTGGCACGGAACGATCGCGTTGCTCTCGAGCTCCGCAGGCTCTGTCCCGAGGCAACCGCCGCCGGGAGGCTCGGCGTGACCGCTCTTCACTGAGGCGAGCGAGACATCCGCTTCGGCGGGCGCCAGCGCAACGAGTAAGCATGCGCCAGCAGTCGCGAACGCGCAAGCGCCGCGACGACCGCGACAGGAAGACCTTTGTGCTCGTCGATTGACTTGACAGCGGCGGGCCACAGCAGGAGGCGCCAGCCGTGTTCGTGCGTTGCTTCTCGGTGAGTGAGTGGTCGTCCGTTTGGCGCTGCCTCTAGAACACCGTGCCGACATCAGTCCTGACGATCCGGTCGAGCGCCCGTTCGGCGATCGCGGCGATCGTCATCGACGGGTTACAGGCGCACGTCGTGCCCGGCATCAGGGCACCGTCGAGGATGTAGAGGCCCTGCTGGCCGTTGACCCGGCCCTCGAGGTCGCAAACCTCGCCGATCGCCGCGCCGCCGATCGAGTGCCAGGTGTTCTTGACCACGCCGCTCAGGTTGATCAACAGGCTCTCCTTCCCGGCTACTGCGCTGACCCGCTCGTGGATGCGCTGGTTCAGCTCCGCATCCCCGTTGCTCGGCCATTGCAACTCGGCCTCATCGGTCTGCGAGTTCCAGACGAACTGGCCGCGGCTGGCGCTGATGCCGTATCCGATCAGCATCGTCGAGTGGAGGTCGATGTACGGGCCGGCAGCCCCGGCGGCACCCGGGATCAGAGCGGCGAGGGCCTTCGCGCGGTCCCGGATCGGCGGGAGCGCCGACTGGATCAGCGTGTTGGAGGGGGTGCTGCCCGAGTCCCACTCGAAGCTCGCGTAGATGATCGGCGAGCCCTCCGGCGTGCCGAGGTCCTCAGCGAAATCCGACCAGAAGTAGATCTGATCGCCGTTGGTTCCGTATCCCTGACCAAGGCTCTCCGGGAGGTCCGAGATGGTGCCGTGCGCCTGGGCTTGGAGCATCAGCTTGGCCGTGTTCATCGTCCCCGCGGTGACGATCAGCGCCCCGGTCGTGATGATCTTCTGCTGCAGCACAGCTCCGGACTGGTCGGTCTGGTTGGCGTAGACCTCCCAGCTTCCGTCGCCGGTACGGGCGATATCGGTCACGTTGTGCTGCGGGGCGACCGTGAGGAACCCGGTCGCCATCCCCTGGGGGATGTAATTGGTGTCGAGCGAGTGCTTGCCGCCATTGTTGACCCCCAACGCGCAATCACCGTCGGTGTAGGACGGCGCCATCTCGCCCTTGAGTTCGTCAAGGGCATAGCTCCAGTCGACGGGCATCGGCACCTTCGCCACCTCGTAGCCCACGTTCTGGGCGTTACGGGCAAAGACCCGCGAGGGGAAGTAGGTGGGGCTGTTGATCAAGGCGTCCGGCGCGGTCGCGATCTGCAGCATCTGTGCGACGCGCGGGTAGTAGGTCGCGTTCAGCTCCCCGTAGTCCAGGCCAGCCGGGAACCAGGCGGTGAAGTCCTCCTCGCTGGGTTGCAGCGTCATCCCCTGGTAGGCCAGTGAGCCGCCGCCGACCGCGGCGGCCACGACCGCGATCATGTTCTGACCGAAGATCGGCTCGAGCATGCCCACATAGGGCTGGCTTGACACCACGTCACGCAGGGCCGCCGGGACGGTGTAGAAGAAGACGCGCTCATCCCACTCGCCCGAATGCGGAAATGTGTCCGCATTCGGCCCCGTCGGCCACCACTTCCCGCGCTCGAGGAGCAGCACCGGCACGCCCGCCTGAGCAAGCCGAAGCGACGCCACGGACCCACCGAAACCGGAACCGATCACGACAGCACGCTCTTGGGAACGCGTCACAGGAATCGTCTTCGCGCGCAGCCACGCACTCGTCGGGCGGCCGCTCGCAGCCACCGGGAGCGCCGCGCTGCCCGCGACAGCTGCCGCTCCTGCCAAGAAAGAACGTCTGGTGTGGCCTTGCACTCGTCTTCTCCTCTGTGCTGAGCACCCTTCAGAACCTTGGTCCGATACCGAGCCCCGGAGGGGAGTGATGCGCTTGCACCGGGGCCCCATGCAGGCCATCGCTTCCACCCGGAGCACGATTCTATGCAAGCTGAGATCGCCACCGCTACGCGTCTGACGGGGTAGGGCGGACTCTCGGGTGTGCGAAATTCTCGTTTGCCTACCTACGTACGGCGACCTCGGAGGCGATCGCGAGGTGCGCCGCTTCGAGCGGCCTGATGGCCGTCGGGGTCGACTGCTCCCGCGTCTGCTTCGCGCCGATTGCGGAAGCCTGATTGGCTGTCCGCAGGCCTCGTGACGTGGCTGCTGTTTCGTGATTGCAGCAGTCGGCTTCGCGCGGGTGACGGGTGCGAGGGGCACCGCCACGACCACGACCACGACCACGACCACAACCACGGCCAGCAGACTGCTCGGGCATTCAGGTGGCGGTGCGGTCGTTGAGGTCCAGCACTGGTGTCGGTGGCGTCGGTCGCTCGTCGGTGGTCTCGCGGGTGATTGCGGTTCCCGATCGCGAGAAATTCGATCGCTCGTCCGCCCCAGCCGTGTTGGTGCTCTTGGAGTTGGACGCCGACGATCCCGTTTGCGGACAGCGCTTTGGCCTCCTGCTGCATCCTGGCCATGGCGAGCTCCCGCGCGTCGTACAGAGCTTGCGTGAAGTGGGGGAGCTCGAGGTTCCGGAACCGGATCGGGCCACCGCTGCCGGCAACCATGGGGCGCGCGACGTTGTACACGCAGCTGCCGAGAACAAGTCCGAGCGGCTTTGCGCCTGTGCGGCGAAGCGTCCAGAAGTCCTGGCCTGAGAGATCGCTGGTGAACGGACGGCCATGCTCAGGCCGGCGTCCGCTGTCTGACCGATGGCGGATGGCGGTCCCGATTGCGAGGAACTCGGCGACGTGGCGTGCGCGCTCGAACCCCTTGACTGCGAGCCGAACGCCGACGACACCGTCGGCCTCCAGCTCCTCGGCTTCGGCGGTCATGCGCTCCATCGCGAGCTCGCGGGCGTGGTAGATCGCCTCGGAGACGACGGTCAGCTCATGGCTGGTGCGCATCCGCCGACGCTGGTAGCCGATGTGGTAGATGGAGCTCCCGAGCGCGAGGCCGGGCGGCTCAAAACCGGCGTCCTCGACCAGCATGTACTCGTTGACCGTGAGATCGGAGGTAAACAGGCCGTCTTTGCCGTCGCGCAACCGCTGTCGGCTGGCCGCATCTCCCGAGGTTGGCGGACGATCGGGGCTCATCGCCACGTGCCGCTGCCGATGATGGCGTTCGGAACAATTCCGGTGCCGTGTTGCTTGCGGACGGCGGTGGCGACGAGATGGACCGTGATGTGCATCTCGCGCAGGTCACCTTCGTGCGTTGCCAGTGAGGGGGATAGGTTGACCCCGATCACGCCCGATGCGCCGACACGCCTCGCGTCGCTCCGCAGTCGCTCGATCGCGAGCCGGCGGGCTTCGTAGACCCCCACTGTGAGGTCCTCCAGCTCCTGGTTGACTGACCCTGACCGCCACCGCCCGAGCACCCGGCGCGTGTCCATTCCGGCCGAAATCTCAACGTTCGAGCACGCACCAACGATGCCCTTGACCTCCGTGCCCGAGCGCCTCAGCAAGCAGAACTCCTGAGGCGAGACCATCGCCAAAACCGGAGTATGGCTCGATGTTTTGGAAGGCGGATCGATCCTCACGGCCGTACCGGTGAACACGGCCTCCACGACCCCAGGATCGCCGCGTCGAACAGTGAAGGACGGGGTGACTCCGAGTACGGCGTCAGCTCCGAGCGTCGAGGCCTCCGTCGCCAACCGATCCAGCGCCCGCTGCCGAGAGGTCGTCCACGTCCGAATCGGTCCGTCTCGCTCCCGCCAGTCCGCGCTCCCGAGCGGCAGCCTGCCGACCGGACCGCGAGTTCGACGGATCACCCCGATCGCCATTCGGCACGCGGAAGCGCCCACGACTTGACCGATTGGCTCCAGACCATCGCCGACCGCGACGGCGAAGCCGGCCGCGCTAAAGAACGACGTCGTCAACCGCCCGACAGCTCCGCCAGCCGCTGCTGTGCCGAATCGGGCAGACCACCTTCCAGCAGCCGCCGATCCTGCTCCGGTACGTTGTCAAGCGAGGACGACACGACCCGGCGAAAGCCTACCCTCATGCCACGAAGCCTCAGCGCAGCACTGGCACGGCCGTGGGATGTACAGCCAGTCAGGATGTGTGACCCAAACGCCGTGGTCCAGAATGCGGAGTGGCGACCGCTTCGCCGGGTGCGACCGCCGGTCACCTCGAGCGCCAATTGACACGCCTTCCGCTCAGATCGACGAGCACCAGCGTCCAAGACCGGGCGACAGCCCCCGTCGGCATCGTCGCCGCACGGGGCGTGAAGGTCTCGCTTCCGGTTCTGCGTCTGGAGAGGCGGACGCAGACGTCCGCCGACTGAGGGGTACGCGGCTCACGTCCCGAAGGGCACGAACTTGATACTTGTTGCGTAATGGCAGGACTGTTGCTCGTTGCTGCAACCGATCGCGAACTGTTCGCTGTCGAGCGGGCTGACCCGCTCTGTTGCGGGATCGGACCGGTCGAAGCCGCGGTCCACACGGCGCGAACCCTTGCAGAGGTGCGCTATGACGCGGTCTTGCACGTCGGCATCGCCGGCGCGATCGAGCTTGACCCGGGAGCGGTAGTGATCGGCTCGGAGACGGTTTACTGCGACGTGCTCGATCCGAACGCGACACTCCCGCGCGTGCATCGCCTGCCGGCAGCGCCGAGTCTGATCGAGGCCGCGCGTCGTGCGGTCCCGCACGCCCATGTGCTTCCCATCGCGACGTCCGCTCGAGTGGGTGGGGGGAGCGCCTGCGAGGTCGAAGCGATGGAAGGCTTTGGGGTGCTCCGCGCTGCGGCGCTTGCGGGCGTGCCCGCTCTCGAGGTTCGCGTGATCTCCAACGCGGTCAGTGAGAGCGATCGCGCCCGCTGGCGCCTCGCCGACGCGCTGCAGACGCTCAGCGGCGTGGTTGCCCTACTCGTTCCGGCGCTCCTCAGCGCAGGACCAATCTGAGGCGTCGCCAGAGGTAGGGCTTGTAGATCTCCAGGGCGCTCAATGTGTAGACTCATCCTATGAGCACGACCATCAGGGTGAGCGAGCAGACCCGCGACCGGTTCGCCAGGTTGGCTGACGCGACAGGTCGTCCGATGACGCAGCTGCTCGACGAAGCTGCGGATGCCTTGGAGCGTCGGGTGTTCTTCGATCAGTTCTGCGCTCGCTATGAGGAGCTGCGCTCCGATCCCGCCGTGTGGGGCGAGATCGTCGCGGAGCGTGCGGTTGAGGGCGGGGCCGTGCGCGACAGCTCGTCGTGATCCCGCATCGAGGCGAGGTCTGGCTTGTCGATTTCGGCGAGCCTGTCGGTCGAGAGCAGTCAGGTCGACGGCCCGCGGTTGTCGTCTCAGCGGACCCGCTGAACGAGAGCCGCGCGGGCGTGGTGATCGTCGTACCGACGACGACCACGCCGAGAGGTCTTCCCTCTCACCTCGAGATCGACCCGAGCGGCTCTGGACTCGATGACATCAGCTACGCGAAGTGCGAAGACGTGAAGTCCATCTCCGAGCAGCGCCTGATCGCGCACCTTGGCGTGCTGCCCGCCGCGGTCATGTTCGAGATCGCTCGAGTGCTTCGTTTCTTGCTTGAGATTTGATCGCTTGGCGGCCGCCGTTTCTCGCAGACGGCGCCACCGAGCCGGTCGTCACGACGCACGGCTCCTTGAGCGACGGGAGCGGTCACCACCACGAAGCAGGCAGCACGCACCCACCGGCTTCTCCTTCGTCGCCGACTCGGCCACACGGCGCGACCTTCTGCTTCGAGGCGTGTCGGCGGCCGTCCCAGCCCGGCCCTGCCTTGTAACCAACGAAGACGCTGGTCGGCCAGAGGATCGAGTGGTCGCCCGTAACCACGTCGTGGAAGGCCCGGTGGCAGGCCCGGCTTCGGGCGGTCCGATAGAGCGCTCGGTTGGCGAAACCGAGGTGCCTGCCGGCTTCTTGGTCAGCCAGGGCTATCACGGCCACCCACAGGGCAACTCCGACTGGATGGGGAACCCCTCTCAGAGCCGAGCTCGGTCTCGCTTGCGCGGCAATCGGCGGCGTCCGCACATGCGAACGGCACGCTGTCGCCCCAAAGTCAGGGGATCTCGCGCACCATGATCAGGCTCGTCGCCCCGGGTATTCCCGTCTGACGCCCCGAGGTGAGCACGACGCGTGCGCCACTCGGAATTCCACCGATCTCACGTGCCGCGACCAGCGATGCCTCGACGAGTTCGTCAACGGACTTTGCCGCAGGCATGGTCGCGGGATAGACCCCCCACTCCAACATGAGCTGATTGGTGACCGTCGGGTCGGGCGAAAGTGCAATGATCGGCCGGTCGGGCCGATATTTCGAGCATGCCCGCGGAGCGCCGCCGGTTTCGGTCGGGATGACCAGTGCAGCGGCGTCAAGCTCTGCAGCGAGTTCCACCGCGGCGTGCAGGACCGCGGCCGCGGGCGTCTGTGGGTGAATTCGGCGCGCTCGGCCGTGGATGGACGGCGCTTCCTCGGCTACCAGGGCGATTTCCGACATCGCGCTGACCGCTTCGACTGGGTACTCGCCGATGCCGGTCTCGGCCGAGAGCATCGTCGCGGATGTGCCGTCGATCACGGCGTTCGCCACATCTGCTGCCTCGGCGCGGGTCGGCTCCGGCGAGTGGATCATCGATTCGAGCATCTGGGTCGCTGTGATCACGACCTTCCCTACCTGCGTTGCCCGGTAAATCGTGTCCTTCTGCATCAGCGGGACGCGGGAAACACCAGCCTCCACGCCGTAGTCACCGCGCGCGACCATCACGCCGTCCGCGGCCTCCAGGATCTCGTCGAGTTGCTCATACGCCACAATCCTCTCGATCTTTGCCACCGTCCGCGCCGGGCAACTCAGGCGACGCAGGCGGTCGCGCAGGTCCTCCAAATCGGCGGCCGAGCGAACGAACGACAGCGCCACGAAGTCCGCGCCGACCTCGGCGGCCAGCGCCAGATCGGCCACATCCTTGTCGGAGATCGCGGGCAGGCTGGGGAGCGCACGCGTGACCGTGATCCCCTTACGCGCCGACAGCGGCCCTGGCATCACCGCGCGCGCGAGAACGCGGCCACCACTGATCGTCTCGACCGTGAACCGCGGGACGCCATCACCGATCACGAGCTGGGAGCTGTCCGCTACGAGATCAACAAACTCTGCAAAGTCAACGACCACCTCCCCGCTGCGCGAAGGTCGCGTCGAGCCGACGAACGTGATCGTGTCCCCCACACGGACGTGCACGGGAGCGGTGCCCTCAGACAACCGCAACTTCGGTCCTTGCAGGTCGAATAGCACTGCGAGCGGGCGCCCGGCACGCTCGGCAGCCGCACGAGCGTCGTGTGCACGGCGGCGCTGCTCGGCAGCCGTCCCGTGCGAGCAGTTGATCCGGACGCACGCTACCCCCGCCGCGAGCAACCGGTCAAGCACCCCGGGTGCATCACACGCCGGGCCAAGCGTGGCGACAATCTTGGTACGACGTACCGGCATCACCGCAGCAGTCTCGCAGACCTCAGATCGCGCGCCCACACAACCCGCGGAATCTCCCCGTTTCGCACCGGTGGCGCCTATCACGCGTCACGGACGCCGACTCTTTCAGCGAACAGTCCGTCTCAACGGCCGGCTCCTGGTTCCGAGGCTTCGTCGACGGCCCGACCGCGATCCCGTTCGCTGGCGGGCTGACCTCGAAAGGGAGGTCTCGGCGGCGGTCGGGTCGGTTCGTAGGAGATACTGCGCAACGCCGGCTTGTGCGGTGACGAGGCTGATGTGGTGCGCGAGCGAGTCGTGCAGCTCGCGCGCGATCCGAAGTCGCTCGGCCCTGACCTGGCGGCGTGCCTCGGTCTCCTTGGTGCGTTCCGCTTCCTCGGCGCGCAGTTCGGCGGCCGCGATTCGCCGCCGTCGCTCTCGCACGTAGCTCCCGACCGCGGTGATGATAGCTCAAGCCTTACACGTCCCAGTGGCACGTGGACGTGCGTGCGATCCGCCGGAAAACTCTCCCGCACGCACCGTGAACGAAGCGGCCAGACCCGTCCCGAGGAATCGTGCGTGCCGGTCTGAGGATTGGTCAGCAGGACGGCCAGTAGAATGACAAGTTACTGTGGTAGGTGTTGACTGCGGCGCTTGGCAGATAGCCCGTGTAGCGCCAATGGTGGGAGCTGGTCCAGTTGATGTATAGCCACCACGGATCGCCGTTGTAGCTCGGTCCCGCGCGATAGCAGACCACGTATAGGCCCTCGCCGGCCGGAAGTTGCACGACCTGCTTACCGTCAGGCACCTGCTCCAGGGAGAGCCCGGCGCAGGTCTGCGAGAATGTGCAGATCGTGGTCGGACCCTCGAGCTGCCTGAGGTCGTCGAGCGCACCCAGATCCGAGGGCCCCGCCCAACTCGTGTTGAGCAGCCCGTAGGCTTCGAGTGCGCCGTTGTGTCGAGTCTGGCTGAGATCTTGGCCGTTGGATTGGGTCCCGTTTAGCGGCCAGTATGCCCAGTCGAAGCTGGCATCGCCGAGGTACCGGCGGATGTACGCGAAGTACATCTGCTGGCGCCACGTGCGGCACGAGCCCGTCAGGCAAGCTCCGAACTCAGAGACCCATACTGGTGCGGTATACGGTCTGCCTTGAGCGATGATGTAGCCCCACTCGCTGCCGAGGTGGCGCTTGAAGGCGGCATAATTGCCTGTTCCTGTGTCGGTCAGCCCGTTATCTTCGTTGACGTAGTTGTGCGCCGCGTACACGAGCTTGTCGGGAATGGCGAGCGTCACATGATTGTGGTAGACGCCGGTCAGGTCGGTCGAGTAGTCCAGGCCGTCGACGATCACGAGCAGCCTCGGGTTGGCCGCCAGCACGGCGTTGCCCGCGCACGTTGCGGCCGCGGGCCAGTCGTTGCGGTCGGACGTGATCGTGCCAGCGCAGTCGGTCGCGCTCGCGTCGCCCCAGTATGGGGTGCCGCCAGCGTCTTCTCGCAGCTCGTTGCGAAGCTCGGCGCCGACGACCCACGGGTCGGCCGCGTAGCGGCGGGCGATACTGACCCAGTCTGCGATCCACTCGCTCTCCGTAAACTGACCGTCTCCCCAGGACTTCTCGCCGTACCACAGCCCGTTGCCGTCGTTGAGCTGGCAGCACCAGCCCGCGTTAGTGGTGTGATCGTCAAGGATCACCATCAAGCCAGCCGCGCCCAGTGCGTCGATCACTCGATCAAGGATCTCTTGCGCGTCCATGCCGATTAGGGCGGGGTTGGCCCTCAGGTACTTGGCCTGGACGACAGGGTCGGTCTCCCACATCTGGTTGGAGAATGGGATACGCACCGCGTTGAAGCCCTGCGCCCTGATCCAGTCGGCGATCGCCGCGAGCTTCGCGCGGTCCAAGCCGCCGACCACATGCTCCGGCGACTCGGTCCCGTACCAATTGACCGCCGCGAGCCTGACCCGCCTACCCGCGGCGTCAACGATCCAGCGACCCGAAGTGCTCAACGGCAGACTCACTGGTGTCTCTTCCGCGGCCGGACCACTCGCGCGCGCGTCATGCGACCAGGCGCGAACGAGTGTGCCGGCGCTGAGACTGAGCACGCACACGGCAGCCGCGAGCGACGCTTGCTGAACAATCACGCGGCGGCATAACGCCACGGCGGTGGCGGCAAACGCCGAGATTGCCCTGGCGGATCGCTGACGCCTATTCAGCACATCGCCGCCGAGCCGTCGGCGTTCGCACGAACCGAGCCACTTCGCGTCGCCGCCGAGAGCCGCCGTATTCACGGGGAGAGGCAGCATCTGAGGATGTCGCCGAGGCCGGCGGTCGTCGCTCCGAGCGGTGGTGCCGAGCTCCTTCGCCGGATACTCTCTTCGTCTTGCGAAAGCGACGGTCACGAACCCGCAGACTCTATATGCGTGTCTGCCACAGGGTGCTAAATAGGACTTTGTCGGGTCGTTACTCGCGTTGTGGTGGGCGGTGAAGCGGCTAGGTCGCAAGCACCCGCCCCGACCGCGTGCAGTGACGCGCATGCGGTCGAGGTCAAGGGAGGATTCGTGGCATCCGTGCTGCTGGACGTCGCCGGCCGCCCCGTTACCCGCCCGGCGCCACGCCGAGGGATGGAGACCGTCGTTGTCGCGATCTCGCGCGCGAGCGTCGCGACGTGCCGATCGCCCCGTCGACTGCTGAGCGATCTCGCAAGCGGTAGCGCTCAGCGAGTCTGGATGCCGTTGTAGATGGCCTCGACGATGCTGCGGCTGGTCGTGTTGGGATCGAGCTCGTGGGTGGCGCCGGAGCTCATGCGGGCGAGGATCGGTGAGACGAGGAGTTGGTTGACGAGGGCGACGTCGATGTCGGGGCGGATCTCGCCGTTGGCGATGCCTCGTCGGATCATCTGGTACATCGATTCCCGGCGTCGGTCGTCGATCTCCGCGAAGTAGCGGCGGTGGAGCTCTGGGAACGTGGCGGCTTCTTCGCGAGGAAGAGGCTCGGACATGCTGCTCGCGCGATGATCGAGGGCGCGCGCGATGGAGTATGTCAAGGTCGGCGGTGAGGTCCTCACGGCGGTCGGGCTGTCGAACTCGGGGAGTGGCGTGGAGATGGCGGCGAGGACGTCGAGGTAGAGCTCGTCCTTGGTCTTCCAGCGGCGGTAGAGGGAGTTACGGGAGACGCCGGCGTGCTCGGCGATCGCGACGAGTGACAGGCCCGAAAGTGTTGCGCCGGTGCTGATCAGGTCAAGGACCGCATCGACGGCGGCGCGGTCCGTGTGGGGGTCGCGTTGGCGGCCGACCGGGCGCTGGGTTGTGGTCATGCCCCCAAATTATCAGAACAGATCTGTTGCGTTCTGATTTCAACGGTGATACTTTGCAGAACAGCGCTGAGTCGTTCTGTAAAAGATGTAGCTCATGCTTGTCCCAGATCCGGAGAGTTGCCGATGACTTCCCTTCCGTCGACCGCCGCGCCAGTTCACACCGAGGGGTGCTCGCAATCTGCGCGGTCCCGAGTTCATGGTCGTCCTCGACGTCTCAATCGTGAACGTTGCGCTGCCGCAGATGCGCCACGACCTCGGCCTCGCCCTCACCGCTGCGCAGTGGGTCGTCAACGCCTACACCCTCACCTTCGCCGGGTTCCTGATGCTCGGCGGACGCCGCCGGCGACCTGTTCGGACGCCGCCGCGTGTTCCTCGCTGGCCTGGCGCTGTTCACCACTGCCAGCCTGATCGGGGGCTCGCGCAATCGGGCGGCTGGCTGATCGCCGCGCGCGCCGCCCAAGGGCTCGGCGGCGCCGTCCTCGCGCCGACCTCGCTCAGCCTGCTCACCTCCACCTTCACCGACATGACCGAACGACGCCGGGCGATCGGTGTCTGGTCCGCGACCGCGCAGCGGCGCCGCCGCCGGGTCCTGGCCGGCGGATTCTCGCCGACCTGCTCGGCTGGCAGTCGGTGCTGTTCGTCAACGTCCCGATCGGCCTCGTGATGCTGATCACCGCACCGCGAACCCTCCCAGAGTCACACGCGCCCGCAGA
>CAVPLN010000034.1:0-6231 GCA_963705995.1 uncultured Solirubrobacterales bacterium | reverse complement strand
CCGAGTTCGACGGCTTCGCGGGCGAGTCGCTCGAGCAGCGTGAGCCATTCGCGTTGCTGGGTGGCGATCGCGTCGCGGACGGGGCCGTGCCGCGTGCCGACGTCAGCGGCAGCGGCGGAGAAGAAGCATCCGCCGGGGAACACGCGGCGTTCGATGTGTGAGAGGTAGGCGTCGCACGCCGCGAGCAGTCGCCTGATCCCTTTGGGTGCGCGGAGCGCGGGGCGCAGGACCTCCTCCACGAAGGTTGCGCGGGCGGCGTCGATCGTGGCGAGTTGGAGTTCCTGCTTGGAGCCGAAGTGGGCGTAGAGGCCGCTCTTGCTCATGCTGGTCGCGAGCGCGAGGTGCCCGATCGTCAGGCCCTCGAGACCGTCGACGGTCGCCAGGCGCGCGGCGTGGTCGAGGATCGCTGTGCGGGTTCGCTCGCCCTTGGTCTGCTCCTCGGTCTCGACCGCCATCTCGATCGAAGCATAGAAGAACGATCGTGCTATTCTCTCGTCCGTCGAATAGAACGACTCGTGCTTTTCAGCTCGGGCTAGAGCGAAACGGAGGCGAGGTGTCGGACAGCACGGACTATCTGGTCATCGGAGCGGGCGCGAGCGGCCTGGCGTTCGCCGACGCCCTGGTGGCCGAGGCGGACGTGGAGGTGACCTTGATCGAGCGCCGCGATGCCCCGGGCGGTCATTGGCTGGATGCGTATCCGTTCGTTCGCCTGCACTCGCCTTCCGCGTATTATGGGGTGAACTCGCTCGCGCTTGGCCTCGATCGCATCGACGAGGACGGCGAGAACGCCGGGTTCTACGAGCGAGCGAGCGGGGCTGAGGTCCGCGAATACTTTGCGCAGGCGGCGGCCACGCTCACGCGAGACGGGCCGGGTCCGCGTGCTCGACCGGCCACGAGCACCTGGGCGCCACGAGCACCGGCGAGCAGGTCAGAGACCTGAGAACCGGTGAGGTCCGGGAGATCGCGGTTCGCCGCAGGGTCGTCGATGCACGGTATCTGGAGGCGTCGATTCCCGGCGACCCACCGCCCCTCCTTTGTTGCGGCCCCGTCGGCGCGGGCGTCCCGGTCGGCGACCTCCCGGCTGCGATCGGGTCGGCGGGTTCCTACACGGTCCTCGGTGCCGGCAAGACCGCGGTCGACGCGTGCGTCTGGCTGCTGGAGAACGACGTTCCGCCGGATCGGATTCGCTGGGTCAGGCCTCGCGACGCGTGGTTCTATGACCGCCGCCACTTCCAGCCGCTCGAGCAGGTCGCAGCGATCATGGAGGGGATCTCCCTCGATGCCGAGGCCGGCGCCCAGGCAGCGAGCGTCGAGGAGCTGTTCGAGCGGCTCGAGGCCTCCGGGCGGCTCGCGCGGATCGACCCCTCCTACCCGGCCGTGATGTACCGCGGCACGATGCTGAGCGCCGGCGAGCTCGACGCTGTGCGACAGATCGAGGACGTCGTCAGGCTCGGCCGGGTGGTCCGCATCGAGGCGGACCGGATCGTGCTCGAGCGCGGCGAGACCCCGACGCAGCACCGACGTGCTGCACGTCGACTGCACCGCGCGTGGCCTGCGCGACGCCCCCGCCACCCCGATCTTCGCCCCCGGCCGCATCGTCCTCCAGCAGGTACGGCACCTCTCCCCCTGCTTCAACGCCGCCCTGATCGCGTTCGTCGAGGCGCACCGCGAGGAGGACGCCGACAAGAACCGGCTCTGCCCACCCAACCCGTACCCGACAAGCATCGAGGACTGGCCGCGGATGATCAGCCGGACGTGGAGAACCGAGGCGCGCTGGCTCACCGAGCCCGACCTCTTCGCCTGGGTGGCCGGCAGCCGGCTCAACCTCGTGCGCGCGCTCCCAGACCACGCCGCCGAACCGCCAAGCGCAAACGGCGATCACGCGATACCTCACTCACGTCGGCGACGCAATCGAGAACCTCACGCAGCTACACGCGGGCCTGTCATCCGGCCAGCTTCGCGCACTCGATCCAAACCCAACCACAAGGAGGTCCCATGCCACTGATCAACGTCAAAGTCATCGAGGGCGTGTTCACGCCAGGAGCAGAAGACGCAGATCGCCGAGCGTCTTACCGATGCGATGGTCAGCATCGAGGGCGAGAGCATGCGCCAGGTCACCTGGTGCGTGATCGAGGAGGTGAGCAGCGGCGACTGGGCGATCGGCGGGCAATGCCTGACCACCCAGGCCGTGCACGCACTCCAGGCCGGCGTTCCCGCGACCGCATAGGACCAATCACCACGAACAGGCCCGGCGGCTTGCCGGCGCCGGGCCCGCGAGGAAGGGGAGGACGAACCCGTGACCCGATCCAGTTCACCGGATGTCCCATGCCCGGCTGCGTGGTCGCCGTCGGCGAGAGCGGCGGCCGCGCTGTCGGTGGTGCTGGCATGTCTGGTGCTGTGTTCGCCGGCGTCGGCGTCGTTCACGCCTGTCCCCGGCTCACCCTTCCCAAATGACAGCCTAACCGCCCAAGGGGTGGCCTTCAGCCCGACCGGCGCGCTGCTCGCGACCACAGACGACGGCGCTGTGCCCCAAGCTGGCGTGCCTACTGGCGGGGCGATATCGATGTACTCGGTGGCCTCGGATGGGGTGCTCACCCGGGTGACAGGCTCGCCGATTGGGGTGGGCGGCGATGCGGTCGGGGTGGCATTCAGTCCGAACGGAGCGCTACTCGCAGTCGCAGACCCCCTCAATGGGGTGTGGGTGTTCACGGTCGCTTCCGGCGGCGCGCTCACGCAGGTGGCGGGCTCACCCTTCCAGCTCCCCGCCGGCGCGGGTGCCGGCGGGTGGGTCGCATTCAGTCCGAACGGGGCGTTGCTCGCCGTTGGCGCTCTGAGCGGGGTGTCGATGTTCTCGGTCTCCTCGGGCGGGCAGCTCGCGGTGGCCGGCGACGTCGTATCGCCGGGGTCGGACACCGGTGGGCCGGTCGCATTCAGCCCGAACGGCGCTCTGCTCGCCCAGGCAGACAGCACCAACGGCGTGTCGATGTTCGCGGTCGGATCTGGTGGGGCACTGACGCAGATCACCAACGAGACGGGCGGACTGAACGCATCCGCGGTTGCGTTCAGTCCGAACGGCACGCTGCTCGCGGTCATTGACGACTTGAACGGCGTGTCGGTGTTCGCGGTCGGCTCGCGCGGCGCACTGACGCAGGTCAGCAGTTCGCCGGTGACGACCTCCGGCAATCCGCCCGGGCTCGCGTTCAGTTCGAACGGCGCTCTGCTCGCCGTGGCCACGGGCGAGACCGGCGTGTCGGTGCTCTCGGTCGGCGCCAGCGGAACGCTGACGCAGGTGAGCGGCTCCCCGTTTGCGACTGGTGGCGAAACGGGTTCGATTGCGTACGGCCCAGCTGGGCTGGTGGCGGCCACGAACTCAGAGCCGAGCAACGGTCCGGACCCTGACTCCACGGTGGCGGTGTTGAGGGCCGGGCCGCCGTCGGTGACGATCGCGACGCCGCCGTTCGGGGCGGTCTACGCGCCCGGGCAGGTCGTCGACGCTGACTACAGTTGCGCGGATGACCCCGTTGGGCCCGGGATCGCGCGATGCATCGGAACGGTCGCGGACGGGACTGCGATCGACACTTCGTCGCTGGGCGTGCACAGCTTCACGGTGACCGCGACCAGCATCGACGGGCAGGCCACGACGGTCACGAACACGTACGTCGTCTCGGCGACGGCCGGCCAGTTCGGCAGCCCGGTCCCGATCACCTCCGGACTGACCGACCCGCTCCATCTCACCCTCGGGGATTTCCAGCACACCTCACACGAGGACCTCGCCGCGATCAACACCAATGCCGTCTCCTTGATCCAAGGGGAAGGCGGCGGAGCGTTCGCGCCGCCCGTCGTGACCGACCTCCCAAACTCTGATCTGAGCGACATCGCGACGCTCACCAACCCGGGAGGCGACGACTACGCCGCGATCGCGGACCACGCGAACGATCTGATCGACATCGGACTCCTCACCCCCAACGGCTTCCAGACCGTGCAGAAGCTGGCGCTCGAGTGCGCACCGGTACAGATCGCGACCGGCGATCTCACCGGCCAGGCGGGCGGCCGCGAGGACTTCGCCGTCCTCTGCTCAGGCGGCACGATCGCGGTCGCGCTGGCGGTTAGGCTGGCGGTCGTGCCCGAACCGTCCGGGGGGAACCCGACGTGGGTCGTCTCACAGACGTTCTCGCCCGGGAACGTGACCGCCATCGCGACGGTCCCGGACTCCACAGCCGGCGGCGTTGACATCGTCGGGACGACGCTGTCGAGCAACGACCAGGTCGGGCTGGTCACGCTGCTGCCGTCGGGCGCTGCCGGCCGCTACGCGCTGTCGCCAGAGGCGCCGCTCGTGCGGCAGGAGATCCCCGGCGCGATCACTCCCGCCCTGATCGACGGGGCCGCGACCTTCGACGCCTTCCCAGGCCTGATCGTCGGTGCGGTCGCCCGACCCGATTTCTCGCCGCTCAGCGACTATCTCGGCGAGAGCAACGGAACGTACAAGGGCATCGGTCAGCTGCCGACGAGCAGCGGCACCGAGTTCCCGACGGCGATGACCACCGGGTTCTTCGGCAACTCGGCCGCCGACCTCGCCACCGCGGAGCACCTGTCCAACGGCTGCCTGATCACGATCGACACGGGCAACGGCAGGGGCACGTTCACCGCCGGCCCACTGCTTACCACGTGCGTCTCGGTCACCGACATGCAGGTCGGCGATCTGAACGGCGACGGTTACGACGACATCGCCTACACCGATCCCGGCAACGGCAGCGGACTGTTCGTGCTCTACCAGACACCACCGCAGATCGTCACGATCGGGTCGACGAACCTCGTCGAAGACCAGCCGACCGCGAGTCCGGTCGGGCTGCTGATCCAGCGGCGCGGCAAACCCCGCCGCGTCGAGGTGAAGATCAACACAAGCAACGGCACCAAGCTCGTCAAGCGCACCGTCCCGACGCTGATCAACGTCGGCCACATCCCGCTCGGGCCACATCGCAAGGGTCGCAACACGATCCCCTACAAGCTGCTCGTCGACGGGCGAGCGCTCGCGCCCGGCCGCTACATCGTCACGCTCCGCAGCCTCAACGCCAAGAAACAGGTGCTCGACCTCTCCCAGCCGGTCGCGATGACGGTCGACCGTCATGAACGCCCGCACTTCGGACACCACGCGCTGCCGTGATGCTCGAGCTGCGATCAGAGAGGAAGGTCACGAGGCGGATTGAGCGCCCCCTCGACCCTTCAGGAGGTCGAAGCGGAAGCTCTCCGAGGACACCCTCCCACCCGGCCGTGAGGTTAGTTTGCCGTGACCAGGTCGGCGATCGCCGATGCGCGCGCGAGGCGCCCATCGGTTGTGAGCAGTCGTGCGCCAAGCTTGGCGCCGAGTTCGACGTACAACCCATCGACGAGCCTGAGCTGACCGCGAACTGCCCATGCACCGGCCAGCAGGTCGGCGAGCGGATGCCTCGTGATTGGCGCGATTGCCATCTCGGACAGCGCGGTGTTCACGAACGTCGCCGACAACTCGCCTGCGCGATGCAGGCGACCGAGCGCGGACAGGACCTCTGCGTCGAGGTGCGCCGGAGCGTGGAGGTCGTGCCCGCGTAGCCGCTGGCGCACCGATCTGCCGGCGGACGTGCCGATCAGAGCCTCGATCAACGCCGATGCATCGACGACCAGTGATGAGGCGGCGGGCTCAGGAGCCGAACTCGTCACGCGCGGCGTCGATCGCGTCGATCACTTTGTCGGGCTGGACCTCGGCGCTCGGCAGTCGCTCGAGCCCGTCAAGCCAGCGGTCGGCGTCCGTCGCAGCGAGCGCTCCGCGCAGCGCGTCCTGTGTGACCGCAGAGATGCTGAGGCCCGCGGTACGGGCACGCTCCGCGAGGTCATCCGGGAGATAGACATTCACGCGAGCCATACACACACTATACACACGCCCAGGGGATAGTTCGCGCACGCGACGCCCGACTTCCGCTTCACCCCCAACCGATCGCGTGCGATCCGCCCGGAATTAGCTGAGGACCCGGGCGTGAGCTAACACCGGGGCCGGTGGTCGGGCAGCTTGCACCGCTTCCGCATCGCGCCGAACGCAGCCGCGATGGCGGCTGCCAGAGCGATCGCTTCCACTCGCAGGGCCCGGCCTCGCCGGCTAGAGCTTTGCCACGATCTCGATAGCGAGCTCGACGCCGTCCCGGTGGTCGCTCGCTGATCGAAGCGATCACGACGTGGGCGTGGCCCGAATAGGCGTCCAGC
>CAVPLN010000033.1:0-29910 GCA_963705995.1 uncultured Solirubrobacterales bacterium | reverse complement strand
GCCGACGACGTATTGCTCCGGGGACCCCGGTGAGCCCGAGCCGGATGCCGTGGCCGGTTCGGTCGGCCAGCCGCACCAGCAGGTGCTGGGCGAGCTCCTGGTCGCCGTCGAGCTTGCTCTCCGCCAGCGTGATCGCCCGGGAGAGCATGCCGCGGTCACCAGCGATCACGCCCGCCCACAAGTCCTCGAGCGTCGGGCGTACAGGCCCGCGAGACACGCCTATGGGCCGCTCGTCGCCACGGCCTGCGCGTGCCCGAGTCGCTCCAGCAGGAGCTCGAGCAGCGCGTAGGCGGCTTCGCCGATCACCGTCCCCGGGGGATAGATCGCGTCGGCTCCGGCGGCACGCAGCTCGTCGAAGTCGGCCGGCGGGATCACGCCGCCGACGACGACGACGATGTCCCGGCGGCCGGCGGCGTCGAGCGCTGCGCGCAGCTGCGGCACGAGTGTCAGGTGGCCCGCGGCGAGCGAGCTGGCGCCGACGATGTGGACATCCGCCTCGATCGCCTGCCGGGCGACCTCCTCGGGCGTCTGGAACAGCGGCCCGATGTCGACGTCGAAGCCGAGGTCGGCGAACGCCGTGGCGATCACCTTCTGGCCGCGGTCATGTCCGTCCTGGCCCATCTTCGCGACGAGAATCCGCGGCCGCCGGCCCTCGAGGCCCTCGAACCGCTCGATCAGCTCCCGCGTGCGGGTGAATGGCACCGATTGCTCTCCCACCTCGCGCTTGTAGACGCCGGCGATCGAACGGATCTCGGCGGCGTGGCGACCGTAGACCTTCTCCAGCGCGTCTGAGATCTCGCCGACGCTCGCGTGCGCCCGGGCGGCATCGACCGCCAGCTCCAGCAGATTGCCGGCGCCGGGGCTCGACGCGGCCGCGGTCAGCCGCGCCAGGGCCGCCTCGACTGCCGCGGGCTCCCGCTCTGCGCGGAGCTGCTCGAGCTTTGCGATCTGCGCCGCGCGGACGGCCGAGTTGTCGATCTTGAGGACGTTGATCTGCATGTCGTGCTCGGGCTGGAAGCGGTTGACACCGACGACGACCTGCCGGCCCGAGTCGATCCGCGCCTGCGTCCTGGCGGCCGACTCCTCGATCCGCAGCTTTGGGATCCCGGCCTCGATCGCCTTCGTCATCCCGCCGAGTTCCTCGATCTCGTCGATGTGCGCCAGGGCTCGCCGCGCCAGCTCGTAGGTCAACCGCTCGACGTAGTAGGAGCCGGCCCAGGGGTCGATCACCCGCGTGGTCCCCGACTCCTGTTGGAGGAACAGCTGCGTGTTGCGGGCGATCCGGGCTGAGAAGTCGGTCGGCAGCCCGAGCGCCTCGTCGAGGGCGTTGGTGTGCAGCGACTGGGTGTGTCCCTGGGTGGCGGCCATCGCCTCGACGCAGGTGCGAACGACATTGTTGTAGACGTCCTGCGCGGCCAGCGACCAGCCGGATGTCTGGCAGTGGGTTCGCAGCGACATCGAGCGGTCGTCGCCCGGATCGAACTGGCGCATCAGCTTCGCCCACAGGAGCCGCCCCGCGCGCATCTTCGCGACCTCCATGAAGAAGTTCATCCCGATCGCCCAGAAGAAGCTGAGCCGTGGCGCGAACCGGTCGACGGCGAGCCCGGCGGCGATTCCGGCGCGGACGTACTCGACCCCGTCCGCCAGCGTGTAGCCGAGCTCGAGGTCGGCGCTCGCGCCTGCTTCCTGCATGTGGTACCCGGAGATCGAGATCGAGTTGAACCTGGGCATCTCCCGCGAGGTGTAGCCGAAGATGTCGGAAATGATCCGCATCGATGGCGCCGGCGGGTAGATGTAGGTGTTGCGGACCATGAACTCCTTGAGGATGTCGTTCTGGATCGTCCCCGCCAGCTGCTTGTGCTCGACGCCCTGCTCCTCGCCGGCGACGATGTACAGCGCCAGAACCGGCAGGACCGCGCCGTTCATCGTCATCGAGACGCTCATCTGCTCGAGCGGGATCCCGTCGAACAGCTGGCGCATGTCGAGGATCGAGTCGATCGCCACCCCCGCCATCCCGACGTCGCCGGCGACGCGCGGGTTGTCGGAGTCGTAGCCACGATGGGTCGCCAGGTCGAAGGCGATCGAGAGTCCCTTCTGACCTGCTGCGAGGTTGCGCCGGTAGAACGCGTTCGAGTCGTGCGCGGTCGAGAAGCCGGCGTACTGCCGGATCGTCCACGGCTTCTGGACGTACATGGTCGGGTACGGTCCGCGCAGGTACGGGGGAATGCCGGGCATCCCGTTCACGAAGTCAAGCGCGTCGCGATCGGCGGACACGTACACGGGTGGGATCGCGATGCCCTCGGGCGTCTCCCACAGCTCCTCGGCTCCGGTCTCGGGCGCCACCGCCGCTGTCGAGCACACGCCGTCGAGCGCGATCTCCGCGAAATCGGGAATCCGGTTGCTCATCGTTCGTCTCCTTCGACACGGTCGAGCAGCGCGCCGAGCACCGCGACCATGTCAACGCCATCGCGGACGCCGTAGTCGGCACCGGCCGCCTCCGCCGCGTCCTGTTTCGCGCCGGCCAGATAGATCGTCTCCGCTCCGGCCGCGCGCAGCTTCGCGATCGCCGGCGCGGGATCCCCGTCCCGACCGGCGCAGACCGCCGCCACGTGCGCGCCGTTCAGCGCGATCTGATCCTCGTCCTGGGACACCGTCTCGACGCCACCGGCTTCGAAGAAGCCCTTGGCCCACTGGTTGACGTTGACGTGCTCCGCCAGCGGACCGACGTTGACGAGCACGATCTGTGGCTGCCCGAGTCCGATCGCGCGCGCCCGCAACTCCTCGAACTGGGCTGCATCGCGGACCGGGACAAGGGGGGCCAGGGGGGCTCCGCTGTCATCGGCCTGCTCGCCAGCAGGCGCCGGTGCCGCTGTCGCCTGATCCGGCCGCTCGTGCTCGAGCCCGTCGTCGCCGAGCAGCGGGAACGTGTTGACGCCCGTCAGCGCGCGACGCCGGCGAGCGATCTCGCCGTGACGGAGAGCGGTGGCCTCGCTCACGCGTCTGGCCACGTCGCCGGACGCGAGCACCGCCCCGATGCCGCCCGCGGATTCGATCCGCTGGAGATCGGACCAAGCCGCGTTTGCGAGCCCGTCGGTCAACGATTCGACATACCACGAGCCACCGCCCGGATCGGCCACCCGATGCAACGACGCCTCCTCCAGCAGCACCAGTTGGATATTGCGTGCCATCCGGCGGCCGAGCGGACCGGAAGCGCCGGCGGCCGGCCCGTCGAACGGCAGCACGGTCAACCCGTCGGCGCCCGCGACGGCCGCGGCGAACGCCGCCGTGGTCGCGCGCAGCAGGTTGATCGATGGGTCCAGCGCGGATGCCATGCGGCCGCTGGTGCGAGCGTACGTGGCCGAGCGTCGCTCCTGCGCGGCGACGCCGCAGTGGTGCAGGACCGTCGCCCACAGCCGGCGGGCGGCGCGGAGCTTGGCGATCTCCAGAAACTGGTCGGGGCCGACCACGAACGTGAACTCCAGGCCCGCCGCCACCGCAGCCGGCTCGATCCCGGCGTCGTCAGCTGCCCGCAGGTAGGCGAGGCCGGTGGCCAGCGCGAGCGCCAGCTCCAGCTGCGCGCCGGCGCCCGCCTCGGCGTACGGGGTCGCGTCGACCGCGAGCGATCGCACGCGGGGGAACTCCGCACGGACCTCGGTCAGGGTCTCGATCGCGGCCCGCGTGTGGGCGCGCAGGCGGTCCGGCGTGGCGCGGCCGGCGCGCGCCAGCGTCCCGATCGGATCGAGCCGCAGCGACCCGTGCAGCTGGGCGGCGGGGTGGCCGCTGTGTCGCCACAGCTCCACCAGCAACCCGGCGCTGCGGGCGGCGTGGTCGGGGTCCCGCCCGGCCTCGAGCGCCACCGGCGCCAGATCCAGGTGGACGCCGTCGAGGACCTCCGCCAGCTGGTCGAGATCGTCGATCGGGATGCCCGTGCCGCCGTCCTGCGAGATCTCGAGCAGCACCTCCGTCGCGCCGCCCTCCAGGTCTTCGAGGATCTCCCGGTTCGCCTGGTGGCGGTCCGGGGCTCGATTCTGCTGGCGGATCGCCCAGGGGCCACCGGTCCGCGAGCCGCGAACGAACGGCTCGGTGCCCGGAATCCCTCCGGGGTCAGGCGCGAGCGCGTCCCTCGGCGAGTACAGCCAGTTGACCTCGAGTCCGTCCTCGAGCAGTCTCGTCAGCGGCCGTTCGGGGTCCTTCTCCTTGGCGCGGACCAGCGCCTCCCACTGCTCGTAGCTGGCGGGCGCGAACTCGGCGGCCAGCGGCTCGGCGCCGGCGAGTCGTTGCAGGATGGGGCGCGTATCGGGTCCGGGCATCTCGTGGATCAGATCAAAGGAGAGCACATCCGGCGCCGCAGCGTCGATCAGCTCCCGCGCGCGACACCTCCAAACCGGACCTGACCGCCAGATAGTTTGACTTCAAAGTATTCTTTGACGGACAACGACACGAGCGGACTCCCGAGGGTTGAGCGATGGCGACGGACACGGAGATACAGGAACCCCAACACCGAGGCGACCGTGCGGTGGGAGCTTCGCCACTGCGGTTCGTGACGGTGGCATCGCTGTTCGACGGCCACGATGCGGCGATCAATGTGATGCGGCGGCTGATTCAGGACACCGGTGTCGAGGTCGTCCACCTCGGTCACAACCGCAGCGTCGCCGATGTCGTCCGCGCGGCGCTCCAGGAGGACGTCGACGGGATCGCGATCAGCTCCTATCAGGGCGGTCATGTCGAGTACTTCCGCTACGTCGTCGACATGCTCCGCGAGCACGGCGCCGATCACATCCGCGTCTTCGGCGGCGGGGGCGGCACGATCACGCCGGCGGAGATCGAGGAGCTGCAGGGCTACGGCGTCGAGCGGATCTACCACCCCAGCGACGGTATGACGCTCGGGCTGACCGGCATGATCGACGACCTCGTGCAGCGCACCGTCGCGGCACGGGCCGCGCACGAGCCGGTGCTCGACCCGCCGCAACCGCGCGCGAGCGACCCCGCTGACGACCTGCGGATCGCGCGGATGCTCTCGGCGCTCGAGGACGAGGCGATCGAGTCCGGCGCCCTGCAGGCACTCCGAGCGGAGTGGTCGACGGCCGCCGCCCGTGCGCCCGTGGTCGGCGTCACCGGCACCGGCGGTGCGGGCAAGAGCACGGTGACCGACGAGTTGCTCAGCCGGTTCACGGCGCACCTGCCCGGGTTGCGGGTCGCGGTCCTCGCGATCGACCCGACCCGGACGCGGACCGGCGGTGCGCTGCTGGGAGACCGGATCCGGATGAACAGCCTGCGCAACGAGCGGATCTTCATGCGCTCGATGGCGACGCGCCGGCGGAACTCGTCGACCAGCGCGATGCTGTCCGATGCGCTCTCGTTCCTGCGCTGTGCGGGGTTCGATCTGGTCATCGTCGAGACGGTCGGGATCGGCCAGAGCGATTCGGAGATCGTCGACCTCGTCGATATCCCGGTCTACGTGATGACGAGCGAGTTCGGTGCCGCCAGCCAGCTCGAGAAGATCGACATGCTCGACCTCGCCGAGATCGTCGTGATCAACAAATTCGACAAGCGCGGCGCGCTCGATGCGCTGCGCGACGTGCGCAAGCAGTGGCGGCGCAACCACGTCGCCTTCGAGCTCGCCGAAGACGAGGTTCCCGTCTACCCGACGATCGCCAGCCAGTTCAACGACCCCGGCCTGTCGTGGATGTTCGTCAACCTCTGCCGGCGGATCCGGGAGCTGCCGGGCTCCGATCCCGAGCGCTGGAGCCCGGACCTGGAGCTCGACTCGCACGAGCCGCTCGGCAACGTCCTGATCCCCTCGAGCCGCGTGCGCTACCTGGCCGAGATCGCCGAGCAGGGGCGGGGCATCAACGCCGAGCGTCGAGCGCCGAGCGCAGATCGCCGCCACCGCACAGCACTGCTACGAGGCGCTGAAGGCGCTCGGTGACCCGGCCCTGCCGGCGCCCCTGCAGGCATACGCCGATGGCGCCGGTGCTGGCCCGCAAGCCAGCACCGGCGAAGCCACGCTCGTCGCGCTCCGCTCCCGGTACAACGAGGCGCTCGAGACCCTCGACACCGAGGCGCTGCGGCTGCTGCGCGGCTGGCGATGCGCAGATCGCGGGGATCACCGCCGAGACGTACAGCTACACGGTCCGCGACCGCGAGATCACGGGTGAGAACTACCGCACCTCGCTGAGCGGATCGCCGATCCCGAAGATCGCCCCGCCACGGTTCGACGGCTGGGGCGACCGCCTGCGGTTCCTCACGAAGGAGAACCTGCCGGGCTCCTACCCGTACACCGGCGGTGTGTTCCCGTACCGCCGCGAGGGCGAGGACCCGACGCGGATGTTCGCCGGCGAGGGCACGCCGGAGCGGACCAACCGCCGCTTCCACTACCTCGCCAGGGGCAGCCGGCCGCGCGGCTGTCGACCGCGTTCGACTCGGTCACGCTCTACGGCGAGGATCCCGCACGTGCGGCCCGACATCTACGGCAAGGTCGGCAACTCGGGCGTGTCGATCGCGACGCGTCGACGACGCGAAGAAGCTGTACTCCGGCTTCGACCTGTGCGCGCCGACGACGTCGGTGTCGATGACGATCAACGGCCCGGCGCCGATCATCCTCGCATTCTTCATGAACGCCGCGATCGACCAGCAGGTGGAGCTGCACCTGCGCGCGACGGGTGGCTGGGATGCCGCCCAGCGGCGACTCGACGCCGCACTTCGCGCGAGCACGGCGGCGCGCCCGGTATACGCGGGCGAGCTGCCGGCCGGCAACGACGGCCTCGGGCTCGGGCTGCTCGGCGTCTCGGGCGACATGGTCGTCGAGCGCGACGTGTACGAGCGCATCAAGGCCGAGACCCTGTCGACCGTACGCGGCACCGTGCAGGCCGACATCCTCAAGGAGGACCAGGCTCAGAACACGTGCATCTTCTCGACGGAGTTCGCGCTGAAGATGATGGGGGACGTGCAGGAGTACTTCATCGAGCACGCGCGTCCGCAACTTCTACAGCGTCTCGATCAGCGGCTACCACATCGCCGAGGCGGGAGCGAACCCGATCTCGCAGCTCGCCTTCACGCTCGCGAACGGGTTCACGATCGTCGAGTACTACCTGGCGCGCGGGATGGCGATCGATGACTTCGCGCCGAACCTCAGCTTCTTCTTCTCCAACGGGATGGACCCCGAGTACGCGGTGATCGGCCGGGTCGCGCGGCGGATCTGGGCGCGCGCGATGCGCGAGCGCTATGGCGCCTCGCCGCGCAGCCAGATGCTGAAGTACCACGTCCAGACCTCGGGTCGCTCCCTGCACGCGCAGGAGATCAGCTTCAACGACATCCGCACGACGCTGCAGGCGCTGTACGCGATCTTCGACAACTGCAACAGCCTGCACACCAACGCCTACGACGAGGCGATCACGACCCCGACCGAGGAGTCGGTCCGCCGGGCCGTGGCGATCCAGCTGATCATCAACCGGGAGCTCGGGCTCAACTACACCGAGAACCCGTGGCAGGGCTCGTTCATCGCAGGCGCGCTCACCGACCTCGTCGAGGAGGCGGTGTACGAGGAGTTCGAGCGGATCTCCGAGCGCGGCGGCGTGCTCGGCGCGATGGACACGATGTACCAGCGCGGCAAGATCCAGGAGGAGAGCCTCTACTACGAGCGGCTCAAGCACAGCGGCGAGCTGCCGCTGATCGGCGTCAACACGTTCCTGCCGAAGGACGGCCACGGCGAACAGATCGACACGCTCGAGCTGATGCGCTCGACCGAAGCGGAGAAGCAGGCGCAGATCGAGAGCGTCAGCGCCTTCCAGGGGCTTGCAGCCGACCGCCGGCCGGGGGTCCTGGCGCGGCTGAAGGACGTCGCCCGGCAGCGCGGGAACGTGTTCGAGGCGCTGATGGAGGCGGTCAAGGTCGCCTCGCTCGGCCAGATCTCGGCAGCGCTGTACGAGGTCGGCGGCGAATACCGGCGCAACATGTAGCGCCCCCGCCGA
This sequence comes from uncultured Solirubrobacterales bacterium, assembly GCA_963705995.1. GTDB lineage: Bacteria > Actinomycetota > Thermoleophilia > Solirubrobacterales > Solirubrobacteraceae > Palsa-465. The sequence continues at coordinate 21,940 of CAVPLN010000033.1, read as the reverse complement.
TGCCTGCTGAGGTGCGCGACGCCGCGGGGACGATGCACGAGCCCGCCGGCGCGGACGCGCGGATCGTCTGCCTCGTGCCCAGCATCACCGAGCTGATCTGCGACCTCGGGCTGGCGGCGCAGCTCGTCGGACGGACCGGTTTCTGCATCCATCCGTGGGGCACGGTCAGGGCGATCCCGAAGCTCGGCGGGACGAAGGACGTCAAGCTCGACCGGATCCGCGCGCTGGCGCCGACGCACGCGATCGTCAACGTCGACGAGAACCGGCGCGAGACGTTCGAGGCGCTCGCCGAGTTCGTGCCGCACGTGATCGTCACCCACCCGCTCGCCCCGCGCGACAACCTCGCGCTCTACCGGCTGCTCGGGGCGATCTTCGGACGCGAGCACGAGGCCTCGCGTTTGTGCCAGGCCCTCGGGCTGGCGCTGGCGGAGCTGGAGGCGCGGGCACGCGAGTGGGCGCCCGAGCGGGTGCTGTATCTGATCTGGCGCGACCCCTGGATGACGGTCTCACCTGACACCTACATCGCCCGTACGCTGGCGCTCGTCGGCTGGCGGACGCTCCCGTCCACGACCGCCGACCGCTACCCGGAGGTCGATCTTGGCGCCTACGCCGGGCAGGTCGATCGCGTGCTGCTCAGCAGCGAGCCGTATCACTTCGGAGAGCGGCACATCGGCGAGGTCGCGGCTGCCGTCCCGGGCGCGGCCGTGTCCCTGATCGACGGCGAGATGACCTCCTGGTACGGCAGCCGTGCGATCGCCGGGGCCCGCTACCTGGGGGCGTTCGCCGCCCGGTGAGGCGGCCCCTCCCGCGCGGCCGCTCCGTCCCGCATGCGCCGTGCTCGTGGTCGGGTCATGGTTCTGTGTGCACGACGACATCGGTCATGTGCGGCTGCCCGTCGCGGATGTCGTCCTCGAGGCGGCTTGCGAGCTCGTGCGCGTCGGGCAGTCCCACGCCCGGCGCCGTGGCGACCGACACGAATACGACGAGTCCATCGTCCGTGTGCAGCAGGCGCAGCTCGCGCGGCGTCTGACCGGTGCGATCGATGACCAGCCGCGCGATTCGTTGGCTCTCGACCTCGTCGGACGCGTTGGTCGCGTCGCTGGCCGCGACCGGCCGTTCCAGCGGCTCGAGATGTGTGTAGACGTCGTCGACCTCGGGATCCGCCCGCAGCGCGGCCTCGACCCGCTCGGCGACCTCATGAGCGTCGCTGAGCGGCACGTCGGAGTTGAGCTTGAGGTGCAGCGAGACGCTTGCGCGGCCACCATGCTTGTAGATCGCGATGTCGTGCACGTCGCCGACGAGTGGCTCTGCCAGCGCCGCCGCGAGCGCACGGTCGCGCAGATCGAGATCGCGGCGGCGGGGTTCGAGGTGGACGATGACGTCGCTGTCGGGCAGCGCTGCCTGCACCGCCGCCTCGATCCGGTCGGCGGTGCTCTGACCCGCCACGGCGGCCTGGCCGGGGGGTACCGACACGACGGCATCAGCGAAGTAGCGGCCGCCCGATTCACGCACCCGCAGGCGGCGCAGCTCGATGTCGTCGTCAAGCTCGGTGATCGCCTGGTGCGCTCGCGCGTGCGCCTCTGCCGGCATCGTGTCCATCAGGATGCGGGAGTTCTCGACGATCAGGCGCGCGGAGGCGGAGAAGATCAGCGCCGCGACGAGCAGCGCCGCCACAGAATCGCCCTGGTGATAGCCCGCGCGGACGGCGGCGAGCCCGGCCAGCACGGTGAGCGAGCCTGCCATATCGCTTGCGAAATGAAACGCGTTCGAGCGCAGCGCGGCGGACCTGTACCGAGACGCTCCGCGCAGCGAGACGAGCACGCGGCTCACGTCAACCACGAAGGCCACGGCGATCACGGCGAAGACGTACCAGCGGGCGTCGATCGGGCGCCCATGCCCCGTCAGCCGCCCGATCGCCTCCACCACCACGACCACCCCGCCTCCGGCGAGGATCGCGGCCTCACCCAGCGCGGCGAGGTTCTCCGCGCGACGATGCCCGTAGGGATGGTTGGCGTCGGCCGGCCGGGCACCCAGGCGGATCGCGAACAGTGTCAGGACCGCAGCGACCACATCGCCGCTGGACTCGATTCCGGCTGACACCAGACCGAGGCTCCCGACGACCAGGCCGGCGCCCAGCTTCAACACGACCAGCGAGCCGGCGGCGACGATCGACATCAGCGCCGTGCGGCGCTGACCGACGGCGTCCGCCTCGCCCGCGATCCGGCCGGTGGCGCGCTCACGCACCGAACGGTCGACCTTGCCGGCAGCGGACATCGGCAGAGAGTAGGCGCAGAACCTGGAAGTCCAACCCGAAGTCGCCGTCTTCGTCGTCGAGCGAGCCTGGCGCGAGCCCTGTGGACGGCTGGGAAGCGGCCGTCGCCGATCAGGCGAGGGCCACAATCCGCATCTAAGCTATCTTATCAATCTAGATTGTGTACAAACTCGGACCGGGGCCTGTTCCAGCGATGACGGCGACGCAAACATCTGCCAGTGCTCAGTTCCGTATAGCCATCGACATCGGGGGCACGTTCACGGACCTGGTTGCGGCCTCGGACGACGGTGCCTTGCTCGAGGCGAAGGTCAGCTCCGACCGCGAGCATCCTGAACACGCGCTCGAGAACGGCCTCCTGGGCCTCGCGAGCGCGGCGGGCCTCGCGAGCGTGGCCGAGCTTCTCTCGCGCACGCGAATGGTCATCCAGGGAACCACCGTCGCGATCAACGCCGTGCTGCAGCGAACTGGTGTCAAGACGGCACTGCTGGCGACCGAGGGTTTCCGCGACACGCTCGAGATCCGCCTCGGCTACAAGGAGGAGCGGTATGTCTTCCCGTATCAGCCCCCGCCGGTGCTCGTCCCCAGGCCGCTCCGACTGACGGTCGCCGAGCGTGTCGACAAGGACGGTGAGATCCGGACTCCGCTCGACGAGCAGCAGGTCGTCGACGCTGCTGCCCGTTTCCGCGAGGCCGGCGTCGAGGCCGTCGCCGTGTGCTTCCTGTGGTCGTTCCTGCGGCCCGAGCACGAACGGCGCGCGGTCGAGATTCTCCGCAAGGAGCTTCCCGGTGTCTACGTCAGTGCATCGGTCGATGTGCTTCCGCGGATCCGCGAGTACAACCGCGTGAGCACCACTGTCCTGAACGCATACGTCGGACCAATCGTCGAGCGGTACGTGAGCCAGACCGAGTCGATCCTTGGGCAGCTGGGATTCACCGGACGGATCCGGTACGTGCAGTCGAACGGGGGGCTGGCCGAGGGTGCCGAGGTACGACGCCGCCCCGTGCTGCTGCTCGTGTCCGGTCCGGCCGCGGGACCGGCCGCCGGCCTGCAGTTCGCGCCCCTCGCCGGACGCGACTTCATCACCATCGACATGGGCGGCACCAGCTTCGACACCTGCCTTGTCCGCGATGGCCTGCCTGACATGCGGTCCGTCAGCGACGTCAATGGGTACCGGATCGGGACCCCGCTGATCGACGTCCACGCAATCGGGTCCGGTGGTGGCAGCATCGCCGGTCTGGACGCCGGTCTGCTGCGCGTCGGCCCCAAAAGCGCGGAGGCCGACCCCGGGCCTGCCTGCTATCGCCGCGGAGGCCAACGGCCGACGGTCACGGACGCGAACGTCGTCGTCGGCATACTCAACCAGCACGAACTGCTCGGCGGCCGTTTCAAGATCGACGCCGAGTTGTCACGTGCCGCGATCGCGCACGAGCTCGCGGCGCCTGTCGGACTCTCGGTCGATGACGCAGCTGCCGGAGTGATCGAGATCGTCAACCGCGATATGGCCGAGGCGATCCGTGAGATCACGGTGCGCCGCGGGCATGATCCGCGCGATTTCTCGCTCGTCGTCGGCGGCGGCGCCGGCGGGCTCCACGCTGCCTCGCTGGCCGCGGAACTCGGCATCAGCAGGGTCGTGGTTCCCCGAATCGCTTCCGCGCTGTGCGCCTTTGGCGCAGTCGTGGCCGACGTACGCCACGACTACGTGCAGTCTTATGTCGGCGACACGCGACGGATGGATTTCACGAGACTGGGAGCCATGTTCGCCGAGCTCGAACGGGAGGCTCGGGCCGTGCTCCTCGGGGAGGGGATCCCCGCTGAGCGCGTTCGCTTCGTGCGAACGGTGGAGGTGCGCTACAAGGACCAGGTCTGGGAGGTCGCGATCGATGCTTCGGACATCGACCTATCCGGGCCATCCGAGCAGGCGCGGGTGGCGGTCGAGCAGCGGTTCCACGATCGCCATCAGGAGCTGTTCGAATTCAGTCAGCCCGGATACCCGTGCGAGGTGATCTCGCAGACGCTGACTGCGATCGGGCTGTCGCCACCGCTGCGCCTCGCGGAAGGCGTGGCGGAGCCGTCCGCGGCGCCTGCGCCCAGCGGCCGGCGCACGGTCCGCTTCGAGCGCGGGGCATCGCCGGTGCCCGCGCTGATCTACCGCGGGGAGGACTTCGGGCCCGGGGCGTCTGTTGCGAGTCCGGCGGTGATTGAGGAGCCCAATACGACGATCGCCCTGCCGCCCGGCTGGCAGGCGACCTTCGACGCCCATCACCAGGCGTACGTGCTCGAGGCGGCGAGGAATTGAGCGTCGCCCTGAAGCCTCCGCCCTCCGCGAGGGCCGTTGATCCGGTCACCCTGTCGGTGGTCTCCGGCGCGCTCGCGTCGGTCGTGAAGGAGATGTCGACCGTGATCGAGCACACAGCGAGATCGCCGGTTGTGGCCCTCTCGCACGACTACTCGAACGCCGTGTATACGGTGGTCAACGGCTTTCCGGAGATGGTCGTGCAGGGGCAGGACCAGCCGTGTCACCTTGGCGGCATGCTCAGCTCGGTCAAGCACGCCGCCAGGCATTTCGCCGACAACATCGGGCCCGGTGACGTGATCATCGGCAATGATCCCCTGCTCAACGGCACTCACCTGCTCGACATCGACGTGATCGAGCCCGTGTTTGTCAAGGAGCGCCTCGTTGCGTGGGCTTGCAGCCGTGTTCACGAGGTCGATATCGGCGGCCCCGTGCCCGGTGGGTACAACCCCGCGGCGCAGGAGATCTTCGCCGAGGGCATCCGCATACCTCCGCTGAAGTTCATCGAGCGGGGACGGATGCGCTCGGATCTCTGGGCGCTGCTCACAGCGAACGTCAGGTTCCCCACGCTGTTCGAGGGGGACATCGGTGCCCAGCTTGCGGCTGCACACACTGCCGGCCGCCGGCTCGCTGCACTGTTCGAGCGGTACGGCGTCGAGTCCGTGGAAGCAGCGATGGCTGAACTGCTGAACCGCGCCGAGCGCGAAATGCGAGCACAGATCGCCGAGATGCCCGACGGATCCTACGAGGGCGAGCAGTGGATCCAGGACGACGGCCACGGATCGGGCGACATGCGGGTGGCGTGTCGGGTCATCGTGTCGGCCGATCGAATGACAATCGAGCTTGCCTCTCCGCCGCAGGTGGGCAGCTACCGCAACTCGTATCCGGGATTGACCGTGGGAGCGGTCTACTACGCGGTGATCAGTGCCGTTGCCCCTGGGATCCCGATCAACGAGGGCCTCTATCGCCCGCTGCGCGTCGACCTCGGACCAGCTCGGACGATGCTCAATGCCGAGCATCCGCAAGCTTGCGCAATGAGCACCGGCGATGTGTGGACCGTCACGTTCGATGCGGTCTGCGCGGCCATGAGCCAAGTCGTTCCCGAGCGCGCGTGTGCCGGCTGGACGAGAGTTGCGATCTTCGAAGTGGCCGGTCGTGACCCGCGGTTCGACGAGCCGTATGCAAGCCTTCTGAACGTTGCGCTGATGGGGGGCGCGGGTGCCGTCCACGGCCACGACGGCGGCGGGTTGTGGGGCGTGATCCCGACGGGGGGCGCGGCCACGACCGGTGACATCGAGATGCTCGAGCTGAGGCTCCCACTCCACTTCGCCAGGCACGAACTGGCGACGGACTCGGCATGCCCCGGGCGCTGGCGCGGCGCGGCCGGCGCGGTCGTGGAGTTCACAACGGTCGATCACGACGCGGTCCTCACGCACGTCGGCGACGGCACGCGGTTTCCGCCGCCGAGCCGGCTGGGTGGCGGCTCTGCGCGTGACGGCGACCGCCGGGTCCATCGAAAGACGGTCAATCGTCCCGATGGCGTCAGCGAAGCGATACCGCTCCATTCGCGCGTTCCGGTTCGCGCCGAGGATCACGTGCTGGTCGAGCTGCCGGGCGGCGGTGGCGTCGGCCTCGTCAGTGAGCGAGACCACGAATCCGTGCTTCGCGACGTCGCGTACGGCCTTGTCAGTGTTGCAGGCGCCCTGGCCGACTACGGCGTCCGCATCTGACACCCACGACATCTCGGCGGTCCACGCGGACCGCCGGTTGCACGAAATCACATGCCTTGTCGCCTAAGTCGATGCATTTGGTCGACTTGGTCTATATTTCGGCATACCCTCGCCCCGGCGGCGGGGTCCGCTGCGTACCGGCAGCGGCAACATCCGGAAACGACGCGAAAGAGATCGCCCCATGCCGTCCCGCCTCCCATCGAAGTCCTGGGCCTTGTCTGGGCTCGCGGCTGCCGTGTTATTGCTCACACTCTTCGGCTTGACCTCGTCGGGGAGCGCTTCGAAGAATCCCCGTCCCCTGGCCTCGACCGCGAGCGCACAGCTCAGCCAACTCGTCGTCGACGACTCGACGCCCCCCGCAACGCTCGACCCCGCCGAAGCCTGCAGCCTGCAGGACATCGGCCTGGTCTCGACGCTGTACGTCAATCTCGTCAAGCACGGGGTTGAGCCCAGCGTCGACGGCTCCGAGGAGGTCAACACCAACGACATCGTCGGCCAACTCGCCAGTTCGTGGTCGGTCAGTGGGAGTGGCACGGTCTACACGTTCCACCTCGTCTCGGGAGCCAAATTCCCCGATGGTCAGCCCACGAACGCCGCGGCCGTGCAGTACAGCATCGAGCGCGCGGTCAAGCTCGGCGCCTGCGGTGCCGACTTCGCGGCGGCTTCCAATCCGACGCCGCTGATCAAGTCGATCACGACGCCGAATTCGACGACCGTCGTGTTCACCATCGATCACCCCGAGGCGAACTTCCTCCAGGCGCTGACCTCGCCGAGCCTCGGCATCGTCGAGCCCTCGGTGATCCAGGCGCACGGAGGCGTCGTCGCCAACACGCCCAACCAGTGGCTGGCCAGCCACTCCGCGGGTTCGGGCCCGTACCTGCTGAGCTCGTATGAACCCGGGACGCAGGCCGTGTTCACCGAGAACCCCACCTACTTCGGCCCCAAGCCGCTCGTCCCCAAGGTGGTGATCAACTTCATCACGAGCGACCCGACGCTGCTGCTCCAGGCCCGCGACGGTCAGGCCGACGTCACGCTTGGTCTCTCCAACGCGTCCGTCGCAAGCTTGAAGTCCAACTCGTCCCTGCGAATCGTCTCGACTCCGGCGCCGCAGTGGGTGTTGGTGTCGCTGCCGAACAAGCTCGCTCCCTTCAACAACCCGACGGTGCGCGAAGCGCTCAGCTATGCCGTTCCGTACAAGGAGATCCTCGCAAGCGTCGCGCAGGGCTACGGAGAGCTGTACTACGGGCCGTTCCCGCCGGCGTTCTCGGCCTACGACGCCACGTACGGTGCGCCACGGACCACCGATCTCGCCAAGGCGAAGAAGCTCCTCGCAAGCGCCGGGGTGAAGACTCCGATCAACCTGAAGTTGTACGTCCGAGAGGGAGACACCGACGGCGAACACATTGCCACGTTCGTCCAGGCGTCCTGGAAGTCGCTGGGAGTCGACGTCACGATCGATCAGCTCCCCTCAGCCGCGTACCAGAACGCGGTCGGCGCCACGACGAAGACCTATTCGCTGGTCCGTGAGGACGGTCCGTCGATCCCCAACCCCGAGTGGCTACTCGACTACGACATGAAGTGTGGATCGCCGTATAACACCAGCAACTACTGCAACACCCAGGCGGACAACTTGCTCGCCAAGGCGTCGCTGCTCTCGAGCCCCGCAGCCCAGCAGCCGTACTGGAACCAGATCGCCAAGATCTGGGTCGCTGGCTCGCCGCGGATCCCGATCTATCAGCAGAACTACAACGTCGTTCTCAAAAGCAACATCACGCACTATGTCTTCGGACAGAACGACACCCTGTTCAACCTGTGGGGCTCGTGAGCGACCTGGGGCGATGACGCGCTCGGGAGTTGCGCGTGTCGCTGCTGGCTGGCACTGATCAGCGGCGGCTCGCGCACCCCGCCGCGATGGCGCGCGTGGCCGGCGTTCGGCTGGCCACGCTACGCCACGACCCGGGTCTCCTGCTGGCGTTGAGCCTGCTGGCGTTGATCGTGTTCGCTGCGACGATCGGACCGATCGTGTGGGACAAGAACCCGCTGGCGATCGGCCCGTCGTTCCTGCAACACCCGTCGTGGGCTCACCCCATGGGTACCGACGAGAACGGTCGCGACGTTTTGGCGCGGTTCGACGAAGGCGCGCGCATCTCTGTACTCGCCGGGCTCGTCGTCGTTGCGCTCGGGGGCACCGTCGGCACGCTGATCGGAGTCGCTGCCGGTACGACGCCCGGGTTCCTCGACGGCGTCCTGATGCGCGCGATGGACTCGATCCTCGCCTTCCCCGCGCTGATCCTGGCGATGGCGGTCTCGATCGGGCTCGGCCCCGGGCTCGAGAGCGGGGTGCTCGGGATCGCGCTGAGCACCGTCCCCTTCTACGCACGGCTCCTGAGGACCGAGGTCAAGCGCATCAAAGGTCTCCCGCACGTCGATGCGGCGCGTGCACTCGGGACCAAGGAGCCGGCGATCGTCTGGCGCCACATCCTCCCGCACGCGATGCCGACCCTTCTCGTTCAGTCGGCGGCGGTCTTCGGCTACGCGATCCTGACGCTGGCCGGACTCGGCTTCATCGGACTGGGAGCGCAGATCCCGACGCCTGAGTGGGGCGCCATGATCACAGAAGGCCTGCAATATGCGCTGACCGGGCAATGGTGGCTCGCAGTGTTCCCCGGCATCGGCGTCCTGATGGCCGTGACCGCGGCGAACATCCTTGCGGAGAGGCTGCGTGCGCATCTCGACCCTCGGGCGCAGGCGAGGCACTAGATGGCGCGATTCGTACTCACTCGCGCGCTTGGCTCACTGGCAGCGATCTTCGGCGCGTCCGTCCTGGCGTTCGTCTTCTTGCGCATTACCCCCGGGAACCCGACGCGGTTGATCCTCGGACAGTTTGCAACGCCGGCCGCGATCTCTGCGCTCGTCCGTCAGTTGGGGCTGCATCAGCCGCTGTATGTGCAGTTCTGGAAATACATCTGGTCGTTCCTGCATGGTGCCTGGGGCTATTCCTACAGCGTCGGCGAACCGGTGCGAGCGCTCCTGGGGCAGCGACTGCCTGCGACCATCGAACTGGGTCTGTACGCCTTCCTGTTCGCGTTCGTCGGCGCGCTCGTCCTGGCGCTGGTGAGCACCTATCGTCGTCGGGGGATTGTCGACGGAGCCGTCGAGGGAGTGGCGATCCTCGGGCTTGGCCTGCCCCAATTCTGGCTCGGACTGATGCTGCTGCTCCTCCTCTCAGAGCACGCGGGTCTGTTCCCCGGACCCGAGGGGAGGCTCAGTCCGAACCTGACACCGCCTCCGGACGTGACCGGGCTGTATACGATCGATGCGCTCCTCGCCGGGCGGTTCGGGACATTCGTCAACGCCCTCTGGCATCTCGCCCTGCCCGCGGTGACGCTCGGGCTGACGCCGATGGCGTTCCTCACGCGTCTGCTGCGCACGAACCTGGTCGAGGTTTCGCGCGAGCCCTTCATCCTCGTCGCACAGAGCACAGGGCTCTCGCGCGCCCGCGCGTTCGTGCGCCACGCGCTCCCGAACGCGATCCTGCCGACGGTCACGGCTTCCGGTTTGGTACTCGGCCAACTGCTGGCCGGCAGCGTGCTCGTGGAGACTGTGTTCCGCTGGCCGGGCGTGGGAGCGTTGATCACGCAGGGCGTTCAGGAGCAGGACTACTCAGTGGTTCAGGCGTTCATTCTGCTCTCCGCGACGGCCTACGTCCTGGTGAATCTCGGAGTGGACATCGTTGTCGCGCTGATCGACCCGCGCGTGCGGGTCGAGGGGCGTGGGATGTGAGCGGCGGGGCGATCCTCGAGATCCTCGGGCTCAGCACCGAGTACAAGACGCGACACGGCGCAGTCCAAGCGGTCCGCGACGTCTCGCTCAGTGTGCGCCGCGGCGAGAAGACGGCGATCGTCGGCGAATCCGGAAGTGGGAAGTCAGCGCTGGCGCTCTCGATCCTCGACCTCGTTCCCGATCCCGGCAAGATCGTGTCCGGACAGGTACTGCTCGCCGGGCGTGACCTGCGGACGTTGTCCGAGACCCAATGGAACGCGGTGCGAGGGCGCGAGATCTCGCTCATCTACCAGGATCCACTGTCGGCGCTCGACCCGGTGCGGACGATCGGGCGTCAGCTTGCCGACGCGGTCCGGATCCATGAGTCAGGGATCGGCCGGCGCGCCGCGAGGCTGCGCGCGCTGGCGCTCCTGCGCGACGTCGAGGTGCCCTCCGCCGAGCGCCGTCTCGACGACTATCCCCATCAGTATTCCGGCGGGATGCGGCAGCGGGTGATGATCGCGATCGCGCTGGCCAATAACCCGTCGGTTGTCCTCGCCGACGAACCGACGACCGCACTCGACGTCACAACCCAGGCGCAGATCTTCGCCCTCCTGGACAGGCTGGTGGCGGAGCGCAACAGCGCGGTCGTCCTGATCACCCACAACCTCGGGATCGTGGCGGGCTTCTGCGACAGCACCCACGTGATGTACGCCGGGCGGATCGTCGAGACGGCGTCCGTGGACGATCTCTTCGGCGCTCCGGCCCATCCGTACACTCAGGCACTCCTCGCTGCGGTGCCCCGCCCCGATCGGGCGGAGCGCGGGAAACTCACGACGATTCCCGGACAACCGCCTGATCTGGCCGACCTGCCAAATGGCTGTTCCTTTCGTCCGCGGTGCGTTCGGGCTGGAGATCGCAACGACTGCCGGGACCAGGACCCCGCTGCGCTCGAGCTCGGCGGTGTCCGTGGAGGGCGAACGGTGGCGTGCCATTGGGCCGCCGAGCAGGCGGGAGCGGTCGAGGCGGTCGGCCGATGACGACGGCCGGAGCGCTGCTCGAGGTTGACCACCTGCGCAAGCAATACGCCGGCGCTCGGCGCCTCCTGCGCGCCAACGACAGTGCCCTGACCGCCGTCGATGACGTCAGCTTCGAGGTCGGGCGTGGGGAAACCTTTGGGCTGGTCGGAGAGTCGGGATGCGGAAAGTCGACGATTGCGCGGTGCGTCAGCCGCCTCACGACGCCGACGAGCGGCACGATCGTGTTCGCGGGGGAGGATCTGACGACGGCCACACCCCAGCGAATGCGCCAGTTGCGCCGTCGTCTGCAGATCGTCTTTCAGGATGCGACCGGCGCGCTGGACGCGCGGATGACGATCGCAGACATCGTCGAAGAACCGCTGCGTGTTCACCGGATCGGCTCGCGCGAAGAACGGCTCGGGCGAGCCGGCCGCGCGCTCGAGCTGGTGGGTATCCCCGAGCAGCAGCTGAAACGCCGCCCGCATGCCCTGTCAGGTGGGCAGCGTCAGCGTGTCGGCATCGCTCGGGCACTGATCCTCGAGCCCGAGCTCGTGATCCTCGATGAGCCCGTGTCGGCGGTGGATGTCTCGCTGCAGGCTCAGATTCTCAACCTGCTCTCCGATCTCCAGCGTGAGCTGGCTCTGACCTATCTGCTGATCGTCCACGATCTCGCCGTCGCTGAACACGTGTGCGATCGGATCGCGGTCCTCTACCTCGGGCGTGTCATGGAGCTCGCTGACAGCGCAACGCTGTTTGCGTCGCCGCTTCACCCCTATACGGTCAGCCTGCTCTCGGCGGCGCCCGTACCCGATCCCGTCGTTGAGCGCCGGCGCAGCCGCGTCGTCCTGACGGGCGAGGTCGATCACCATCATGCCGACGGCGGGGGATGCGTGTTCCGCGCTCGGTGCCCGATCGGACGCGAGCGGGACGTCTGCGCGCGCGAGCGTCCAGCGTTGACCGAGCACGCTCCAGGACACGCGCTCGCCTGTCACTTCCCCGGAGAGCTGGCACCAAGGTGACCTGCCTTTCCGGTTCCGCCCGACACCAGACAAAGGACCACGGATGACGAGTCACGCCGTTGCCGCGCCGGCACCGCTGATCGACCTGGAGCGGGCCCGCCGGCTGCTCGCCGAGTCGAGGCTCGATGCGATCGTCGCAAGCTCGGCGCCAAACATCTACTACCTCTCGGGCTTCTTCGCCTACGACCTGATCATGGATCCGCGCGTGCAGAGCTTCGCCGTCCTCCCGCGCGATCCCGATGCCGAGTTGGCGGTCACGGTCGCACTCGGCGCGGCCGCGCAACAGCACGACTTCCCATCCTGGGCGGGCAGGACCGTGCTGTTCGGTGAGTTCTTCATCAGCGGTGCGCCGCCGACGGACACCGCACCGGCTCGGGATGCCGTTGCTGCACTGGCGGTCGCGTTGGAAGAGCAGTCGCTGAGCGTGGCGAGAGTCGGGTTCGAACTGGATTCGTTGCCGGCTGCGGTGCTCGAGCGGATCCGAGCCGCGCTTCCGCGTGTCGAGGTGGTGGATGCCTCGCAGGTACTGAGGCGCCTGAGATTGCGCAAGACCCCGATCGAGGTCGAGCGACTGCGACGAGCCACCGCCGGAGTCGAGGCCGCGATCGACACCGCACTGTCGGAGGTCGCGCCCGGGCTCACCGAAGCCGCCGTCGATCGCCGTCTACGCGAGTTGCTCGTGGCGGCCGGGGTCCACCCGACGTCAGTGTTCGTCGGAGCCGGCGAGCGCGGGGCCTATGTCGCGTCGTGGGCCACCGATCGCGTGATCGTGCGCGGCGACGTGCTGCGAGTCGACGTCACCGCCTCGTATGGCATGTATCACGCGGACCTGTCGCGGAACGTGGCGATTGGCCAGGCGTCCGACGACCAGCGGCGGCTGTACGCTGCATCGCGGCTTGCGATGGAGGCGGCAGCCGACGCCGTCGCCGTTGGGGTGTCGGTCGGCGACATCCACGCGGCCGCGGTGGCGGCCGGGCGGGCGGCAGGACTGTCTGACTTCCGCCGCCACAACGTCGGCCACGGGCTCGGCCTGCAGGTGCACGACGCGCCCGCGCTCGCGCCGGGGGGCGAGCGTATCGAACCCGGCGCCGTCCTGTCGGTGGAGGCTCCCTATTACGTGCATGGGAGTGCCGGATACTCACCCGAGGACACTCTCCTCGTCTCTGACTCGGGTGTCGAGCGATGGACGACAGCCCCCGACGAGCTCCCGGTGCTGCGATGACGGTCCCAGCACCCAGCGATCTCATCAAACCTGCCGAGGACGCCGATCCGATCACGTTGGCGGTGATCGCCGGCGCGCTCTCCTCGGCCGTGGCCGAGATGTCGGTGGTGATCGAGCGGACCGCGCGCTCGCCGATCGTCGCTCTCAGCCATGACTACTCCAACGCGATCTACACCCACGCCGGCGGGCGCCCTGAGATGGTTGTTCAGGGCCAGGATCAGCCCTGCCACCTGGGCGGGATGCTCGCCTCTGTGCGAAGCGCCGGTGAGCGGTTCGAGCATGGGTTGTCGCCCGGTGACGTGATCATCTCCAATCACCCCGAGCTCAACGGCACCCACCTGCTCGATGTCGATCTGATCGCGCCCGTGTTCAGTGGCGAGCGGCTCGTGGCGTGGACCTGCAGCCGAGCCCACGAAGCCGACCTCGGCGGTCCGATCGCCGGGGGTTACAACCCGGAGGCCGAGGAGCTCTACGCGGAGTGCCTGATCATCCCGCCGACGAAACTCGTCGCCGCCGGTGAGCTCCAGGAGGACCTGCTCGCGCTGCTGCTCGCCAATGTCCGCGCACCCGAGCTGCTACGGGGCGATCTGGGAGCGCAGCTGTCTGCCTGCAGGGTGGCCGCCCGCCGCGTCGCGGAGCTGTACGAGCGCTATGGAGACGACGTCATCGACTCGGCCTCGCTCGCACTTCTGTCCCGGGCCGAGCGGCTGATGCGTGCGCAGATCGCCGCGATGCCCGACGGGCGTCACCGAGGCGAGCAGTGGATCCAGGACGACGGGCGCGGCACCCCCGACTCGCGCATCGGCGCGATCGTCGAGATCCGCGGGGACGAGCTCCGCGTGGAGATCGAGTCTCCGCCGCAGTGCCGCAGCTACCGCAACTCGTATTGGGGGCTGACGATCGGTGCCGTCTACTACGCGGTGCTCAGTGCCATCGAACCCGGACTGCCGATGAACGAGGGGCTGTACCGGCCGATCACGGTCGTAGCGCCACCACATGGGACGATGCTGAACCCGGGGTTCCCTGCGGCCGCGCAGATGAGCACAGCGGACGTCTGGGGTAACGTCTTCGATGCGGTCTGCGACGCGCTCAGCAAGGCGGTCCCCGAACGGGCCTGCGCTGGATGGCAGCGGGTGGCGCTGTTCAGCGTCAGCGGGATCGATCCGCGTACGCACGAGTACTACGGGAGCCCGATGCACATCGCATGCGTTGGCGGCGCCGGGGCCCTGTACGGACACGACGGCGGCGGCTTGTGGGGCGTGGTCAGCACCGGCGGCGGATCGAGCACCGGCGACATCGAACTGCTCGAGCTGCGAACCCCGCTGCACTTCCAGCGGCATGAGCTGGCGACCGACTCCGCGTCCCCAGGTCGGTGGCGGGGCTTCCCCGGCGCCGTGCTCGAGTTCGAAGTGATTGGCCATCGCGCACAGCTCGCGCACGTGGGTGACGGCACCCGGCTGCCGGCCGCCAGCCGCTTGGGAGGCGGTTCCGCACGCGACAGCGAGGTTCGTGTGCACCAGAAGTTCGTGTTGCGGTCAGACGGGACCCGCGAGCCGATCCCGCTTCACAGCATCGGATTCGCCGAGGCGGGCGAGCGCGTGCTCTGCCTGTTGCCGGGCGGCGGGGCAGTCGGCCACCCGCACGACCGCGACCCAGCCCTCGTCGCACAGGACGTCGAATACGGCTACGTCAGCTCCGCGGCGGCCGCTGAGGAGTACGGCCGGGGTTGAGCGCCGGCGCGTCCGCCACACGCGGCGATCAGTGACAGGTGTTGGCGTCGCGCTCTGCGCGCCGCCGCCGCACCCTACATCGGGGTGGTGTCGAAGACGAGTTCCAGCCGCCGCGGCGCGCGACCCCAGAGCCCCTCCTCGCGTGCCACGAAGCTCGGCGCGAAGCGGACGCCAGGGAGTCGATCGAGCAGGGCTCCGACCGCGATCTGCGCCTCGAGCGCTGCCAGCCTCGCTCCGGCGCAGAAGTGCCGTCCCAAGCCGAAGCCGGCGTGATTGGCCGCCGCCGTGAATGCCGTACCCACGGGGTTGTCGGTGCGGTGAATGTCAAACCTGTCCGGGTCGGCGAACACGTGCTCATCACGGTTGGCCGAGCCGACGACGCAGAGCGCCTCGGCGCCGGCCGGAATCAGCACATCGGACAGCACGCAGTCCTGCTCCGCGGTGCGTACGATCAGATGCAGGGGCGGCGAATAGCGCAACGTCTCGGCGAGCGCGTTTGCAATCAGCCGCCGATCAGCGCGGACCTGCTCGAGCTGAGGGGGATGCTCGAGTAGGTTCTTGACGAGACTTGCGGTGGCCTTGTCCGTCGTCTCGCTTCCCGCCACCAGCAGTAGGACGCAGAAGCTGGTGACGTGCTCGTCGTCGAGTCCCTCCCCGTCGACGCGCACCGCCTGCAGCCTTGAGATCGCGTCATCTCCCGGCGATTGTCGGCGGTTCGCGACGACCTCGGACACGAACGAGCGGGCCTCTGCGGCGGCATCGAGTCCGTCACGGGCGACCTCTGGGTCCCCTGCGAGGTTGAACTGATATGCCAGGATCCGCGTGTACCAGTCGAGGATCAGCTGCTCGTTCTCGGCGCCGAGTCCGAGCACGTCGGCGACCACCCCGATCCCGAACCAGGCGGTGAACGCCGAGACGAGTTCGACGGTTCCGTCGTGCGGGAAGCTGCTGATCAATCGGTCCACGACGCGCACGACTGCAGGCTCGAACAGATCGCGCAACGAAGCCGCGGCGAACAGCGGGGTCACGTACCGCCGGCTGCGGCTGTGCTCGCGGCCACCCAGCTGCATCAACGTTCGGCCGTACACAGGCTCGACGACCTGATCGTAGGCACGAGTCGAGAACTCGTCACCGCGCAGAATTCGGCTGACGTCCGCGTGCCGGCTCACGAGGTACCGGCCCGACACCGGGTCGAGCAGGACCGGGGACCGAGCTCGCATGACGTCGTAGAACCGGTACGGATCACGCGCGAAGGCGTCCGAGTAGATGTCCACCGCTGTCACGGTTGCCGACCCGGTCGATCCCATCGCTTCGGCCATAGTACAGCTTGTCGATTGAATCGGTAGGCTAATCCGGAGATGAACCCGGTCCTGCCGCAGCTCGTCGACGTCGACACGCTTCGCGCCCATCTCGACGATCCGTCCCTGCGGATCATCGACGCCACGGTCCGGAGCTGGCGGGCACCCGACGGCACCGGCTATCTGAGTGAGAGCGGGCGGGCGGCCTACGACTCGGCGCACATTCCCCGGGCGACGTTCGCCGACATCCTCCTTGACCTGTCCGACCGAGGGTCGTCGCTGCCATACGCGCTGCCGAGCGCGGATCAATTCGCCGGCGTAGCAGGGCGCCTCGGTGTCGGACCAGGAACCCACGTCGTGACCTATTCGCAGCAGTCTCCCGTATGGGCGACCCGGTTGTGGTGGCTGTTTCGCTTCTTCGGGTTCGACGACGTCAGCGTCCTCGACGGGGGACTGACCGCCTGGCAGGCAGGAGGTTACGAACTCAGCGACCAACCGTCCGGTTACCCGGCGACGCCGTTCCTCGCAACGGCGCGGCCGCAGCTGCTCGCCACGCGCGCCGACGTCGAGCGAGCAATCGGCGGCGGTGATCCCGATCTGTGCCTGATCAACGCACTATCGCCGGCAGTGTTCCGCGGCGAGGACGCAGCCGGGTACCCCCGCCCCGGACGCATTCCGGGGAGCGCCAACGTCCCCTCCGCCGACCTGATCGATCCCGGCACCGGTCGCTTCCGCCCGCTATCTGAAATCCGTGCGAGGCTCGAGCAGGTGGGGGCGCTCGACCGCTCTACCGTGATCGCGTATTGCGGTGGTGGCATTTCAGCCACCACCGACGTATTCGCGCTGTCCCTGCTTGGACGCTCAGACGTGAGGCTGTATGACGGCTCGCTGTCCGACTGGGCCGCAGATCCCGCGCGCCCGCTCGAGGTCGGCTGATCGCGCCACCGGGCAGCGGTCTGGAATCCCCGCAGCTGGCCGAGTGAGTCCCGACGTCGCCTCCCAAACCCGTGTCGACCGGCTCGCGCTGGCGCGCGGGCACTTTGCGTCCACACCGCACACCTACCTGAACACCGCCGGAGCGGGCATTCCCCCGCGCGCGGCGGTACTCGCTCTGCGAGCCGCCACCGATGACTGGCAAGCCGGGACGGGTGATGATGCGCTGCTCGACTCGTGTGTGCTGCGCGCCCGGCGCGCCTACGGGAAGATCGTCGGCGCAGATGTGGCCGATGTCGCGATCAGCAGCCACGTCTCCGCCGTCACCGGAGTCCTCGCCGCCGCACTCCCGCGCGGCGCGCACGTGCTCGCCGCGGAGGAGGACTTCACTTCGGTGCTCTTCCCGTTCCTTGCGCTGCAGGAGCGAGGGCAGCTCACGGTGAGCACGGTGCCACTCGATCGTCTGCTCGAGCGACTTGGCCCGCAGCACACGGTCGTCGCGGTCAGCGCCGTGCAGTCGGCCGACGGTCGCGTGCTCGATCTCGATGCTCTGGCCGCAGCTGCCGAGCGTCACGGCGTCGCCACGTACGTCGATCTGACCCAGGCCGCAGGCTGGCGCTCGATCGGCGCCGGACGCTTCGACGTCACGGCGTGTGGTGCCTACAAGTGGTTGTGCTGTCCGCGCGGCGCCGCGTTCGTGACAATCCGGCCCGACGCGCGTCGCTGGATCGCTCCTATCACTTCCGGCTGGTATGCCGGGACTGACCCGTGGCAGAGCATCTACGGGCCACCGCTGCGTCTCGCTCCAGACGCGCGTGCGTACCAGGTCGCGCCCGCATGGGCTGTGTGGCCGGCCGCCGCCGAGGCGCTCGAGCTGTTGGCCGAGGTCGAACCGACCGTGATCGGGGACCACAACGTCGCTCTGGTCAACTCGGTGCGAGCGCGGCTCGGCCTGAAGCCGTCCAACTCGGCCATCATCAGCCTGTCAGCCCCCGACGCCGCACCACGCCTGGAAGCGGCCCGCATCATCGCCGCGCGGCGTCAGGGGGCGCTCAGGCTCTCATTTCATCTGTACAACGACGACGGGGACGTCGAACGTACCGTGGCCGCCCTCGACAGCCGACACTCACGGGGCCACCGGACGAGGCCACGGCTCTGAAAGCGACAACGAAGGGAAGCATCGATGAGCAGGCTCGTGTTCACCGCTTCAGTTCGCCGGATCGGCGACAACATCGTCGAGGGCATCGGCGGCACAGAGGGACGCGTCGTGATGGGCCCGAAGGGCACTCCGAACTCGTTCACCCCGGTCGAGCTCCTGCTCGTCGCGATCGCGGGGTGCTCAGGCATGGACCTCTGCACCGTGTCCAAGCGCGACTCGATCGAGATCGGCAACTTCGAACTCGCGCTGCGGGGATCAAAGCCGATCGATGGCAAGCGCCTGGATAGCATCTCGGTGGCCTATTCCCTGCCGGGCGCTGGGTCGCACGAGGCCGGACGTCTCGTCGCGGAGGTCAGCGAGCTGTGCACCGTCGCCCTGACCGTCAGGGACGGCTGCCCGGTGCAGCACGCGCTCGCCGCATCTTCGAGTCTGCACTGAGACGGTGCGGATCGGGATCGACGTCGGCGGCACCAACACGGATGCCGTCGTGATCGACGGTGGCGAGGTCGTGGCGTGGGCGAAGTGCCCAACGACCGCGGATGTCGAAGGGGGCGTAGAGGCCGCACTTGACGACCTGATCGCCAACGCCCGAACCGATCTCGCAGCGGTCACGGCGATCGTGATCGGCACGACGCACTTCACCAACGCGCTCGCGCAGGCGAGGGGTCTGAATCCGACCGCTGCGATTCGGATCGGGCGGGAGCCTCAGGAGCTGCCGCCGATGGTCGATTGGCCGAAGCGTGTTCACGACGCTGTCGGCGGCGCCGTCTTCAGCTGCGGCGGCGGCCACGAGTTCGATGGGCGCGCGATTCAGGAGCTCGACGAGCAGCGTCTCCGGCACATCGCCGCCGAGATCCGGGCCGGCGGCCTGGCCTCGATCGCGGTTACGTCGACGTTTTCGCCGGTCAACCCGGAGCACGAGCTGCGCGCACACGAGATTCTGGCGCACAGCTTGCCGGGCGCGGCCATCACGCTGTCCCATCAACTCGGCACGATCGGGATCCTCGAGCGCGAGAATGCGACGATCATCAATGCTTGCCTGCGCGGACTGGCTCGCACGGCCGTGACAGGCTTCGAGCGGGCGATCGCGCGCTCCGGGCTGCGAGCGCCGATGTACATCTCTCAGAACGATGGGACGCTCATGAGCGCTGCGTTTGCGCTCGATCACCCCGTGGCGGCGATCGCCTCGGGGCCGACGAATTCCATGCGTGGGGCTGCCTATCTGTCCGGTCTCCGGGACTGCGCTGTCGTTGATCTCGGCGGCACGACATCCGATGCTGGGATCTTGAGCAACGGCTTCCCGCGGGCAGCGTCCACTGCGCTTGAGCTCGGAGGGGTTCGCACCAACTTCCGCATGCCCGACGTGCTGTCCGTCCCACTCGGGGGCGGAAGCGTCGTCCGCCGTGACGGGGACGCGATCACCGTTGGTCCCGACAGCATCGGATTCGAGCTGACCAGCCGGGCCCGCGTGTTCGGCGGGGACGTCCTGACCGCGACCGATATCGCTGTCGCCGCCGGCTTTGCCGGCGGAATCGGTGACCGAGCCCTCGTCGACGACCTCGATCCTCAGCTCGTCGCGGCCGCCTTGCGTGTGATCGAGAGGAAGGCGGCAGATGCGGTCGATCGATTGAAGACGACCCGCGGAGCGATCTCAGTGGTGGTCGTCGGCGGTGGCAGTGTGTTGGTGGGAGAACGGCTGGCGGGACTCGACGTGGTCCGCCCCGCGCTCGCCGGCGTGGCCAACGCGATCGGAGCGGCGATCGCCCAGATCGGAGGGGAGGTCGATCGGGTGTTTTCGGTGCAGGCAAGCTCGCGCGAGCAGATCTTCGCTCAGGCGAAGGCCGAGGCGGTCGAGCGTGCCATTGCGGCAGGTGCACGGCGCGGCACCGTCGAGCTGGTAGAGCTCGAGGACGTACCGCTCTCCCATCTTCCGGATGGAACGGCGCTGCGCGTCCGCGCCAGGGCGATCGGCGAGCTCGACGAACGCAGGGATCGCGATGCGCTGGTTGGATGAGGAGGGGTTGGACGATCTCGCGACGGGTTCCGCAATTCTCGGCGCCGGCGGTGGCGGCGATCCGTACGTCGGAAAGCTGATCGCGCGAGAGGCGATCCGTCGCTGCGGCTCGGTCCCACTCGTCGATCTCGACGAGCTCGCCGATGATGCGCTCGCGGTGTTCTGCTTTCTTGTCGGGGCGCCGAGCGTGATGGTCGAGAAGCTGCCGAGTGCACGAGCGCTGGCGCAGGCAGTCCAGACGCTCGAGCGACGCCTCGGGCGGTCCGTTACGCACCTGGTGTCGATCGAGGCGGGTGGACTCAACTCTGTGACGCCGATCGGCGCCGCGGCGCTTCTGCAGTACCCGGTGCTCGATGCCGACGGGATGGGTCGGGCCTTCCCGTCGGTCGCGATGGTGACACCGACGCTCTATGGCGTCGCGGCAGCACCATTCGTCTTGATCGATGAGCGCGGCACCGCTGTGACGATCGAGGAATCGTCGAACCTGCTGGTCGAGCATTTTGCCCGCTCGGTCACGGTCGCGATGGGCTGCTCGTCGGCGTGCGCCGGCTACCCGATGACAGCCCTGGATGCCCGGCGAACGCTGATCCCGGGAACGCTGAGCCTCGCCCAGCAGCTCGGCCGCGCCGTCCGGGCGGCGCGCGCGGGGCGGCGCGATCCAGTCGCTTCACTGCTCGGGGAGTACGGCGGTCGATTGCTGTTCACAGGTAAGCTCGTGACCGTCGATCGCCGGATCGAGCGCGGCTTCAACCTCGGACGCGTCGAGATCGAGGGATTCGACGACGACGGCGGCTCGTTGCTGGAGATCGAGTTCCAGAATGAGCATCTGGTTGCACGCAGGGACGGCGAACTCGTGGCTTGCGTCCCCGACCTGATCATGGCGCTCGACTCCGACAGCGGCGAGCCGATCCCGACCGAGAGCCTGCGCTACGGCTTCCGCGTGGCAGTTGTCGCAATGCCGTGTGATCCGCGCTGGCGCACACCCGAGGGGCTTGCGCTCGCAGGGCCGCGCGCCTTCGGCTACGACGTCGAGTACGTGCCCTGGGATGAGAAAACCTAAACAGTAGGCCGCTGGCCGTCGACTGGGGCTGGGTGGTGCATCGCGGGAGCTACCTGACCCGGCCGGACCGAGCTTCGGCTTCCTTCCGTTCGGTCGTGGAGGAGCGCCCAGCCATCGGCCTTGACCAGGCGCCGCGCCTTGGGGAGAGCTTCGGGACTGGGCCGGCGGCGGACGATCAGGGTCACGGCTACAGAACGACGGCGGTCGTGTCGATCAAAGGTAAGTGGGTTGTCGACCATGTCCGAGCTGCGTAAGCGGCCTGGCGAACAGGCCGTGGCCCGACCGCACTTCAGGTCGGTGAATGGGCTCGCCCGCCGGGCGCTGCTCCTGGCGGCGTGCGTCCTCACGTTCATGGGCTGCAGCGCTGGGGCCGCTGCCGCTGCCGCGCCGACGGTCACCGCCGTCAGCCCGAACGCGGGCCCGGTTGCG